>NVWX01000088.1 GCA_002746355.1 Dehalococcoidia bacterium
CGGGGTGGGTGAGCTCAGAGTTGCCGCTACCTTTTCCTGCACGTCACTCGCCGTACTAGTCGCCGCCACAGTAGCTGCTACGGTTGCATCAATATCGGAAGGTTGTTCCACTGCAGTCGGCGCGCCATTAGAACAACCCACTAGAATAATCCCAATGAATACCGCCAGTAACCCTGCCACCTTCATGTTCGCCCCCTAATCGTCGAATCCAGAAATCCCCGCTATCGTAGTCCACAGTTCCATGCTGAGTTCGATGTTACCGAAAAAGAATCCGACAGCCCAAGGGTAGGGCTTCCCCAGGGACTCAGCAAGTGCAGCTGCCACCATGTTCCCAGACCCCACCCCCCTAAGCTTCCCGATGTGGGGTGTCGCTTTGAGTWAATGGTTTCTCTTGGTCTAGCCCCTGTSGACGCGTTAATATYTAMCCGATGCARGAACCCTTCATAGAACCAACGCCTACCAGRGAATCGYGCTGGCGTGCCATCGTGATGATGGGCCGCAACGTGGCCACCTACAAGTTCGCCCTGGCGGCATCACTGATAGAACTATCTTCAACAGGCAGCGACTTCATTCCACTAGAGGACCTTGCGGTTCCGTTCTCTAAGAACCTCTGCGAGCACTTAAAGTATTCGGACAAACAGATAACCTCTACCCGCAGCCAGTTCCTTGAGAGGTGTAGAAAAGCCAACCAGGGAGAAGTTTCCAGCGAGGAATTGATTGAAACAACCGCAAGGTTAGGCCCTCTTCCTCAGGGTTTTCATCAGCCTATAAAGACGGATTAGACAACTGGAGCGCTTGTAACTAGTATGGTYACMGACCTTAATCTGATTTCACTCTAARAGGAACACGAGGAGGATATTATGCTTTTTCACGTTACAGCCGAACACGATCATCTGACGTGCCCAGGAAGGGAAGGTGGAATGGGTGCGGATGCGGTTAGAGAAGCGCAGAAATGGCTGGAGGGAAATGATGATGTGAAAGTACTGGGTGTATGGGGTCATCAGCCGTCTCATAAATCATGGGCAATCATTGAGGCCAGTGATTTCCAAGCAGTGGCGACCCTACTGCGTTCGCAGATGCTAATCGGCAAAACAGAAGTTATGCCAGTAAACGACAATATAGCTATGAGAAAGGCACGGGGGCATTGGGAGTCGTAGATCTGTCACCGGAGGCCCCAAACAAACTTAAATCTTGCGGTTTAGTTAGGTGCTAGTTTTTAGCCCCAATTTAGCCCCAATTTATTTTTGTCYTGTAGGCACGTTTTGGCCGTTAGCCTCAAAATCGTGCCTGGGAATGACTGCTATGCACGCCTATGAACAAAAACGGCTTACTCTTAATCAGTAGGTTCTCGGTTCGACCCCGAGGAGGGTCCTCAGAAAATTGAGTACGGAAAAGTTCGTGACCAATTCGTGACCATTTGATCCAAAACAAAGCCCCCGACCGTTACGGTGCGGGGGTTTTCTTATTGGCTGAAATCAGTCGATTTCGTGCCTAGAAACTGTCTGGCGGGAGTGCGAGGGAGTCGAACCCACCTACCCCGCTCGTCACGAGGCACAACGGATTTGAAGTCCGTTCCTATTCGTACTGATTGGTACGCACGGCGACGCACTTGAAAACCGTTATAGGGGCAACTTTATCGTGGGTTCGAATCCCACTCCCTCCGCCAGTTGTAGGCGTAAAAGAGGCCCCACAGACCGAAATCTGCGGGCCTTCTTTTTCCGGAAATCACCGAACGTCGATCAAATGGTCTGGGTTACGTCGACATGTTTGGCACTTTATCCTCTTATGGTTGGCAATCCCATTCTTCGTCCGATTCCGGTTTTGGGTCTTCCGAGAATATCACTAACATCAATCCCACTCCCTCAGTCCTTATTTAGAACGGCCCAGCGGTGCCATTGTTGCCCACGGGCAACGATATGTACAACAGTACCCAGTACCCAGTTTCTACAATTGTAGAAATTTTAACCACCGCTTCAGAAGGTTGGCCACAGCCCCCGGCCAACTCATCCTGCATGTTGGGCAGGACGTGGGAATATAGGCCAAGGGTGATGGTGACGCTGGAATGGGCCGTCGGGTTCTTCTTCGGCAACGTGGGACTCAGCTTGGAACTGTGGACGGTGATTTCTGGAATATCAGGATTCGACGATTAGTCAACTGGCTCTCAGTTGGTAGTGTTCACGGCTAGATAAAAGATGCGTTCACGCTGCCCAATCGAGTGAATGTGATATTGATATTGTCGCCAGGTGATACTCGAATCGGGGTAACTACCGATCCAGAAATAATTATTTCCCCGGCTCTTAGGTAATCATCGAACTCGGCCATTTTATTAGCCAGCCAGGCGATCGGATTAATAGGGTTGCCCATTACCTCGAATCCGGTTCCTGATCCGACGAGTAGGCCATTATGTTCGACTGTAGCCCCTTCATATTGAAGGTCAATGGCCGCTAGATCAATCATCCTCGACCCAATGATTACTCCCCCATGTAAAGCTTGGTGAGCAATAACGTCGGTTGAACGAATTCCTTCACCTTGGACCTTAATATCGACTAGCTCTATGGCTGGCAATACGGCTTGCGTCGCGGCCATGACCTGGACAGGTGTCGCGCCAGGTCCTCTAAGATCATCCTTGAGTATGAAGGCGATTTCTGCCTCACAATGAGGATCAGCCAGCTCCGATAATGGAACCGCTGATCCGTTAGCGTATACCCTTGTATCCAAAATGTGGCCAAAGCACGGTTCATCCACTCCTAGATGAGCTCTTGCGGCCTTGGTGGTTAATGCTACCTTGTGTCCCCGAATAACCTCACCTGAGTCCTTTAGATGTTCGACAAGTCTATATTGGATTGCATATGCATCTGCCTCAGTTAACTCATGATTCAGAAATGGACTGCACAAGGTTCCTGTGCGAAAAGATCGAAGCACCTGGTGAAGGGTTTCCTCTATGGTGGAGTTATTGTCCGACATGCTGTCCTCTCTCAACAAAACTTGGTTCTAAACTCTGAGCATGTAAATTGCTGCTTTAAAAAGTGGCCTGAAATTTCAAGGCTTATTGCAAGACAATAGACGTATCAGCCATCCTATACTAGGATGACCAAGATAACGGGCCTAGAAAACATATTGGTACGAGTTGGAAAGTAATAGCGCTAATTCCTGGATATAATCTGTTATGAACATCGAGTGAGTAAGGAGAAGTTTCATGCCTGGTGCGACTATAACCGTCGGTAACGTGGAAATCACAGCGGTACACGACAACGAAGGCGCTTTACCCCTAAGTATGGTGTTCCCTGGAGTTGACGCGGAATTATGGGTTCCTTATCAACAAAAATACCCTGAGTGCTTTAACGGAGATAACAATGAAAATTTTGCCGCACATTTCGATTGTTACGTGATTCGCTCTGAAGGGCGCATTATATTGGTAGACACCGGTGTGGGAAGTATGGCCACTAATCCTGGGGCTGTTACTGCTTTCGCCGGCGGGGCCGATGGCAGGCTTTTGTCGGACTTGCAATCTGCTGGCGTAAACAAAGAGGATATTGATACCGTATTCTTAACCCATTTACACCCGGACCACGTGGGTTGGAACGTTAACAACGACGGGCCTTCTCCCGTCCCCACTTTCCCAAACGCCAGGTATGTTTTTCATCAAGATGACTGGGAGGCGTTTCGTCCACCACGAGATAGCGAGGTATTTGGATTGACTTTCTGGGAAGAGACGCTTGCGCCCTTGGAAACGGCTGGGGTGACAGAGCCTCTATCTGGTGAACAATCTATTACCTCCGAAATAACTGCTATTCTGACGCCAGGGCATACACCTGGATCGATGAGCTTGGCTATTGATTCAGGCGGTGAAAAAGCTCTCGTGATGGGAGATGTTTTTCACGGCCCACCCCAAGTTAGCGAACCAAGTTGGGTTTTTGCTTTCGATGCAGATCCAGATACAGCAGTTCAATCCCGGAATAGAATGTTGGACCGTGCAGAGGCTGAAAACGCTATCATGGCCATATGCCATAGTACTGGGTTCGGGCGGATTGTATTACAAGAAGGCAGAAGATATTGGCAAGGCTTATGACGCCGATATTTATTGAAATGATGCGGTTATTACCCAACCTCCAACATAGGTGACCCTGTGGCGGTTATATCGTCACAGGCATCTTTTGTTCAACTCGTCAATTGTAAAGATTCGCCGTACGTCTCCAGAAGCTCCATAAAAAGCTCATGGCGTGGTTGATTGGTAGCTTCCGCTTCCGATTTGCGTAGGTAAATTCTCAAAACCGATTCCTGGTTTTCCTCCAAGAACCATACCGAGTAACTTGGCTCTCCCCGTTCGTTCCGTTCGGTATATTGGAAGCGTAGTTCCTTCACCAGGCCAGTTTCATGTGCAAATGGGTGCCGTTTTCTGCCATGAAGGTCACAGTATTACCGTCATCTG
>NVWX01000046.1 GCA_002746355.1 Dehalococcoidia bacterium
ACCTCTTTCAGGGGCTTGCCGACAAGGTCCGATGTCTCCAGCGCTTCGGCCTCGCTGGACCCGATTATCGGCTGGACTCCAAAAAGGACGGCGCAATGCTCCGGGTCGCGCCCCAGGTCAGACACCCTGTCCTTGAGCTTGGTGTAGTAACCAGCGGCCTCTTCAACCCGGGGGTTGATGGCGAACACGGCGTCGGCGTATTTTGCCGCGAGGTCGATTCCCCTGGGCGAGGTCCCTGCTTGAATCAGCGCCGGGCCGTTCTGCGGGGAGCGGACTACGTTCAACGGCCCGCGGGACCTGTAGTGCGGGCCTTCGAATTCGATGCGGTGGACCTTCGAGGCATCGGCGAAGACCGCGTTTTTTCGGTCCATCACCACGGCATCTTCGTCCCAACTATTCCAAAGCTGCTGACATACCTCGATGAACTCGTGGGCCTTCTCGTAGCGCAATTCGGATGGCTCCAGGCTCGTCTGACCGTAATTTGCGGCTTGGTTCTGGTTGAGGGACGTAACCACGTTCCAGGCCGCCCTTCCGCCGGTAAGGTGGTCAAGAGTAGCCCAGAGGCGGGCTACGTAGTACGGGTGCTGGTAGCTGACTGAGAATGTGGCTCCCAGGCCCACGTGTTTAGTCACTGCGGACATCATGGTGAGCAGTGGGATGGGGTCGTGCTCGGGGGCCTGGGTGGCGTAGCGCAGCGCCGGTTCTAGGGAACCCTTGTAGGAGTCGGAGATGAAATTCAGGTCGGCGAAGAACACCGTGTCGAACAGGCCGCGCTCACAGACCTGGGCTATATGCTGGTAGAGTTCCGGCTTGCGCCAACTATCTTCGGCCCAATCGGTGCGGGGATGACGCCACATGGCCAGGCTATGGTAGGTAGGTCCGTGCACCAGAAACTGGGCGAGATGGAATTTCTTCTTTCGATCTTTCACACGGCTATGCTCCGCGCTGGAGAACCGTTATTTGCCGTCTATTTTCGTCGAGGTGAGGGCCTTTTCGATCCGTTCGGCGAGGTTGGGGATGTTGAACGGCTTGGTGATGTAATCGAAAACCCCTTTTTCGATCCCTGCGGCTATGTCGTGCTGCTGGCCTTTGGCCGAAAGCATGATCACCGGAATGTCGTTGGTGGTTTTGTCATCTTGCAGGGACCTCAGTACCTGAAACCCGCCCATTACCCGCAACATAACGAGGACAGGACGGTCCGATTTGACCATTTCCAATGCCTGCTGGCCGTCCGTCGCCACTCGTATCTCGTGACCGATTCTCTTCAGTTGGTATTCGAGCAACTCCTGCAGGGAAGGTTCGTCTTCAACGGCCAAAATTTTCGCCATGATTGGCCTGTCACCTCAATCGATAATATTGATACCAGGCGGCCCGCCCAAGATTGAAGTCGGTGCGACCCGCTGATTCCAGGCCAATTATAACCTCATATAGCCGAGAATATCTGGGGTAGCGGATATTGGCATCACCGGGCACACTAGCATCGGTTTTGTTTAAACAGACGAAGCCGATGAGGAGCCCGATTCCTGGGCTGGCGGGGAATCAACCGCCACAGCACTCTTTTCGATGGGAATGGTGACTGTGAACACGCTTCCTCCACCCAGTTTGCTTTCGGCCCAGATCTTGCCGCCGTAGTGGCTTACGATCTCTTTGCAGATTGGCAGACCTAGTCCGGTCCCTTTGCGCTCGCTCTTCTTGCCACCAGAGTTGGAGGCCTCGCTAATTAATATCCCAATCTTGCCGTGCTCAGGCGTGAACTTGATGGCATTACTGAGAAGATTGGTCAGGACCCGGTTGATCTTGTCCTGGTCGCACCACACATCGGAGAGATCAGACTCTAGGTCCACGCTAATGTCCAGGGATTTTTGAATCGCCAGAGATTGAATGCCTGAAACCGCTGTTTCCACGATATCGCTGAACGCCTACACGCAAGAGGCAATTTGGGACGAACTAGGGAAATCCATGGGGATGGGAGATCGGATATTCGCAAGACCTGATGGGTCGGTTATTCACCCCGATAGTCTCAGCAAGGCTTGCGTCAGGCTGGCCAAACAAGCAGGATTGGGCGGGGTCCACCTTCACACTCTCAGACACACATTAGCTTCAATGTTAATTCAACAAGGGGAGAATACCAAATCCATATCAGAGCGACTCGGTCATTCCAGCACGGCGTTTACTAACGATGTTTACGGCCATCTAATGCTGGGAATGGAAGAAGCGACGGCGGCAAAGGTGAACGCAGCACTTGAAGGCGTGATCATAGGCCCAGCGAGACCTCTTTCTTGAGCAAGGGATGTCCAAAAGGATGTCCACAGCCTAAAAATAAGACCAACTTCATAACGATTAAGGTCCTTTCTATGCCTGAAAAATGGAGCCGGTGATGGGAATCGAACCCGCGACCTGCTGTTTACGAAACAGCTGCTCTACCACTGAGCTACACCGGCCCTTCGGGCCTATTGTAGCCTATGTTTGAGCCTAAAACAGCCCATTTCCAAGGGATAGCGAGCCTAGCCACAGCTGATGCTGAATCGGTTTGCCCCACATTTTGCCAAGGAATCGGACAAATTCCATCAGTCCAGCATACGTTCGATAAACTCACCGATGGCAGTGGCCATCTCAGGGGTGTGAGTCCTGACGACAGTGGACACCTCAGCCAACTCCAGCCACGTTTCCAAGTGGAAGAGAATCCCGTGGTGCCAAGCTGACCGATAATCGCCATACTTTTCTCATATCGGCCTGGGCAGGCGGGGCTTTATGGGGCGCCGATCTGCGCCAACTCGAGGTCTGCGAAACCCTGGACCTCGACGGAGGTGTGAGCCCTCACGTCCTGTGTCACGCTGCCCTTGAGCAACTTGGCGATGCCCTTGCGCCCGTGGGTGTACATGGCAATGAGGTCCACGCCCTCTTTCTCAGCGAAATTCACGATGCAACCGACCACTGAATTGGAGACTATCACGGTGACGGTTGCCTTGACGGATGCCTCGTTCAATTCGTTTGAGACCCGGTTCAGGTGGACCAGGGCCTTGTTACGATGATCTTCCTCTACCTGGTAGCCCATAACGGCGAAATTGCCCGTGCCTCTGGTCTTCCCAGGTGGAATGACGTGGAGCAATATCGCCTCCCCGCCGTCGGCGACCAGACCAGACAAGGCCTTGAGCACGCTCCTGGAAGCCTCTGAGTCGTCCAAGGGTACAAGAACCTTTTGGTACATAGCTGACCTCCATCTATCCCAATTCTAATCCACTGTACTTCTTACGGCATAATATGTCAATATTGTGCAAGATTTCACAAAAGAATGACGAATTTCAGTATCGATATGCACGAATCCTTCGATTTGTAGTAAAACACGTATTTTATTCGATTAACGGAGATACGGACGGATGGGCCCGCAAATCACCCATCGCGTTTCGGTGGGGTTTAAGGGTCAAAGATGAACGGAGATTTAGCCGATGGGGAAGGGCGGGATGCAGAGGGGAGGACTTCACGGCCGGGTTGAGGAGACTCGGCCGTATCGACGTTCGATACGACCGGAGGTGAGGGGAAGATGGTACCCCCGGAGAGGGCCGAAAGTGGTGGTTTTATAGTCCAGACCCAGCATGGGAACTAGCGCACAACCTTCCACCAGACATGTGTAATTATTGGGGATTTACGGATACTTGTTGGTTTGGAATTTGGTACCTTATGAATAATGCTGTTCATTTGGACGCTGATACCGCAGGTACTATCGGGCTTGTAAACCTGCGGAAGGAATGGTTTGCAGGATGGAACTTAGGTGTTTCCTTAGAATGGCCTGTTTCCCGATAGGACTTAAACCTTAAGACAATGGCATGGAACTTTTACTAGCTGGGAGTCCCATACCGAATTAGTACAACCCAGGGGGTCTATTTCATTCTCTCCTGGTAATACTCCTGCAAGTCATCGAAGGGCGACTTCTTGAGCCTACGCCCAGAGCGTTCCAGCTCCCTGGTCTCCTTGGCATCTCCCTGGTTCTTAATGGAACGGTTAAATTCCTCKTCCATCTGTCGTTGCCACTTCTGCTTCTCGTCCCTGGTCAGGGTATCGGAGACGTACCAGCCAAGTCCGAAAGCGGCCAGAGTTGCTGGACTCATCTTRTTYARCTCGATTGCYGAGTCATTGTCATGGAACCACTGAAGGAACGTGAYGAGGCCACTTCCCTTGRCCACAGGAGYCGATTTAGGGCCGTTTACTGGCCGAAGATACTCTGGTAGTCGGGTATTATTGGGATTCTTCAGCTTTGAGCGTTTGGGTTTATCAGTCCCGATGGAGCGATTCACCTCTGGCTTCTCCAGTGGTTTTGGCAGTAATGCCGAGTCATCTGGCTGTACCCTGGGTTTCTTAGGATTCACCCTGGGCCGTTGCACCCACCTGGCGAATTCCACTGGATTGGTTGGCGGTTTCGGCCCTAGGCTATCGGCGCCGTCAGGCTGATTGATTGTCTTGTCGATTGGCATATTGAACCTCCTTGAAATAGAAATGGCCCCCACACATGGTGGAGGCCATTTGATTTGCCCCACTTATTGCCCCACTTCCCTATGAACGGGTACGGTCATCTACGAACAAGCACGGGGATGGGTGAGCTACAGATTAAGGGTGCTGCGCTCGCTGTACCTCCTTGCCAAGGAGGAAGTCGCGAGTTCGAATCTCGTCTTCCGCTCCAGATAACTAAGGGAACCAAAGGCCCGGTAGACTAAATCTACCGGGTCTTTGCCTTTATAATGCTGGGCGTCGATCGCCCATTCTGAGCAAAGATCAACTTCTTCTGAAATCCCTAACGCTCGTACCCTTTTTAGTAACCATCCTCACCCTCGCCGTCGCCTGCGGTTCAGATGGCCCAACGCCTGCCGCTGGTCCCCAATCCGAGCCTGGGATAAGGAAAGCGGCCGTGGAGTTACTCGACGATTGGCTCGAAGCCACCCAAAAACATGACGCAGCGGCGGTGCATGGGCTATTGTCGTCGAATATCACGGACCGCTGTACCGTCGAGGAGTTCGAGCAGTTCTTCGAGAGGGACGACTATGCTCTGACCTATCCCAATATGGGTGTGGAAGAGGTGTTCGTAGCTGAGGGGAATTCGGACAAGGCTTTCATGACCATGGAGCTCGCAGGCGAACCACGGCCAGGCAGACGGGGCGAGATCGATGTCTTTGTTGCGGCCAGACCGTACCCCATCGTCCGGGAAGATGGCTAGTGGCATATGGTTTTTGAGATATTTACCGTGGGGGAAGGCTGCCCGTTTATAGCTTCATCCAGCCGCCAAAGACCCGTCCCCGCCGACAGTTCAACCCCAAGCCCGTAGCCGTCTACAGCAGCGACAGCGCGGCTATTCCTCCCACGATCATAACCAGCGCGATCACCTTGAGCGACAAAGTATCCCGCTCCAGCGGTTCATTCAGCAATTTGATTCGATCGATGCTGAATAGGCTGCTCACCATGAACACGAAGAATGGGCGGGTTGCCGCGAACGCCGCAACCAGGGATATCGCTCCCAGACCAGTGGCCCTGGTTAGGGAGATGGACGCCACCGGCGCCAGTAAGAAGTCGGCGATGAGCATCAGGGCCAAGGTCCGCCATTTGCGCAGCACCTGCAGCAATTCCAGAAATGCTGCAGGCTTGGCCAGAAAGGCGAACGCCACCGCCATGGCTGCGGCCCTGATCGAGTAGGTCATCCACACGGTCAGACCGTCGTCCAAGGCGGCCTTGGCGAACAGATGGGACAAGGCCGTGAGCATGCTGGCGCAGATCAAGATGGGAAATGCGCGGGAGAACCTGATTAWKGCYYSKCMWTMCSNGCGYYRSAWNGRMRAKSASSARYRSCMYKRKCACSANTGMCNNTSMWRGMMGMMSMCTKTCYRSNGANTAKGGKSKNNTSYAMSMAKAMCACAGCCACGATGGCGACGAACACGGGGAAGGTGTGGACTATGGCCGACGCCCGTGACGCCTCCTCCAATTTGTAACCCCAGAAAACCAGGGCTAGGCCGACTCCCCAGGTTGAGCCCGACAAGGTCGCCATCACCAAGCTGTATGTGGAAGTCTCATCGGGAACGCCGGTGGCTAGGAACACGATCACTGCGGGGATGAGCAGCGAAAAGGATATCGAAGCGTAATACACGCCCAGATTGGGCAAATGGTGGTCGATTATTCGTTTTTCTATGGCGGTGATTAGGCCGAACAGCGMGGCGCTGAACACGGCCAATATGATCCATTCCAAAGAGTCGGTATTCCTTTGCTATCCAACGTTTGATGGCCTGAAGTAGCCGAAGCGATTCTAGAGAGACGGGGCTTCGCCGTCAACTGGGCCGTTGCCGCCATCTGGCGAATTCCACTGGATTGGTTGGCGGTTTCGGCCCTAGGCTATCGGAGTCATCGGGTTGATTGATTGTCTTGTCGATTGGCATATTGAACCTCCTTGAAATAGAAATGGCCCCCACACATGGTGGAGGCCATTTGATTTGCCCCATTATTTGCCCCACTTCCCTACGTTCACCCACGGGCTTGGGCAAACGTCCACGGAGAGTGGTTGGTTGTGATTTAGGAATTCCAGGCGTGGCGTTGCTGTTTACGAAACAGCTGCTCTGCCACTGAGCTACACCGGCCCGGCCGCGGCAAATATGCGGCTGCCGCAGCAATTATCTTAGCATATGGCCGTGCCTGGGAACCCTGGTCCGGCGTCGTTTCGGGCGAGCAAACCGCCTGCCARGGGTTCCAGTCAAAGCCGTTGATCACCAGGAATACGACYGGCTGRCCAGSTCSGCGCCYTCCCGCATSGWKKYKAGTTTCWYCCARACKAYSWYCKKKTSCACCCGKMYSGWSCCKGCYGARGTGYCRAAYCCGCAGTCGGTSCMGGCSATKACCCKGSTYGGRTCGYYSCCSACMGCSTYCACCGCCWGYYSCARSCGGTCRGCMACGACYTCRGGGTGCTCMACRTARTTGGTCTTGSTGTCGATRACCCCGGCCACCAGCAGCATGTSCTYSGGCARGGGAWAWYKYTGGTAYACCTTRTRCTCGTGGGCRTGCCGSGGGTTGGCCATCTCCATCACCAGCGCTCCGACGTTGGCCTCGTAGACCAGCGGAAGAATGTCCTCTAAAGGCACGTCGTAATGGTGGGGGCCTTCGGTGTTGCCCCAGCAAACGTGGAGCCGCACCTGCTCCCGTGGGATGTTGCGGATGGCGTGATTGATAGCCGCGATGTGCAGCGCGACCACCTCTTGAAACGCTTGTAATGGCTCATCTTGGTAGGCCACGTGCCGTTCCATGGCCAGGTCCGGGCAGTCTAATTGCAGGACGACCTCTTGGTTGGTGATGATCTCGTATTCCTTGCGCATCTCCTCCGCCAGCGCCATCACGTATTCTTCGTGGCTGGCGTAGTGGGCGTTGCCCAGAGTGAGGGCGATGATCCCCGGMGACGCCGCGCTCATGAAAAGGTCCTTGTGGGCGGAGCCAGTCTCGTTCACKCCGTTGACCAGACCGTCCAACTCACGCTCCGCCAGGTCGGGGCGCTGGTATTCCAGGGGTCCGGTGCATTGGGGCATGTCCCGCATCAGTTGCACCGCCCGGGGACGGGCGATGCCGGGGAATTCGTTCTGGTCCTTGAGACCACGCCTGGTCCAGGAGCCACCGAACCCCGACATGCGCTGGGTAACGTAGGTAGAGAAGCTAACCCGCGACTGCTCGCCGCTGTTGACCACGTCGATTCCGGCCGCGCCCTGCTTTCGAATCACATCCAAAGTTGATTCATCAGCCAGCCGTTCCAGGGCAGATTGGTCCACCGACTCTCCCCGGGCGACGGCGGCGAGAAGCTGGACCAACTCGTCTGGCCTTGGGAGGCTGCCGGTGTGAGTGGTGAAGATACGGCCTTGGCTTTGTTTCATGGTTTTCSTTCTGGGGTTGGTTYGCGGGTATTAGTTTGGCTTGGCCGAATATGTCANNNTCNNCNTATCCTTCTCCCCGGAGGGAGAAGGGACAATTGTCTTCCTCGAGTGAGGCTATTCGAAGCGGCTGGGCCGGTAGCCGGATAGTAGGTCTACCTCTGCTCCGTCGGCGATCTCCATGGTGGCCAATTGGGCCATCAGTGGGGCCAGCGTAACACCGCTGTGGGTCAAGGCGAGATAGATGTTAGGGGCTTTGGGCGAGAAGCCAAGCACCGGAAACCCGTCCAACGGCATGGGCCGGTAGCCCACGGGAACGGGGACGGCAGAGGAACCTTTCAGGGCGGGTACATACTCGGCCGCCCGTGCTAGGAGTTCATCGGCGTGGCCTTGAGAGTCATCTCTGGCCAGGCTCTCCTGGGACCCCTCGCCGATCATTGCTGAGCCGTCCAGGCATTGGCGCAGGTGAATCTCTGGCCGGCCTGGCTCCAGAGGAGGGGCGTAGATCACTGAGACGTTGGCAAGCAACGGCTGCGGGATGGGGTTGGTCCGAATCACCACGCCCGGACTGTCTTGCTGTGGGATGAATATCCCGGCCATGGCCGCCAATGGGGTGTTGTCCAAACCGCCGGCCAGCACCACAACGTCTGATTCGATGCTTTCCCCGCCCGCTACGACAGAGGYGGAACCGGAATCGGCTTGCAGGCTAGTAACTTYGGTTTCCAGCTTGACGGTGGCGCCGTGCTTGGCCGCCGCCCGGATGCAGGCTTCGGCCGCCAGAGTCGGTTCCACCATGCCGTCCAAATCGCAGTAGATGGCCGCGGTGACGTCGCCAAGAGACAAGGMGGGCTCCAGTTGGGCCGCTTGGGCGCCGTCTAGCATCTGGCAAGGGTAGCCCCAGGCTTGGAGCTGGGCGGCGCGAGACTCCAGTTCGGCGGCGCCCTCAGCCGTGGCGGCCCATTCCATCTGGCCGCCCCAGCGAAGTCCGACGTCGACGTCAAGGCCTTTTGCGAACCGCTCCCACATGCCCAGCGACCGGCGGTTGAAGTYGTGGTARGRGACYGGRTGCTTGGMSGTGGCRTTGATCCARGCGAARGAGTGGCTGGTKGYGSCGCCRCCRGGCCGKCCTTTGTCGATGACGGTTACCGCCGCGCCGCGCCGCGCCAGGGAGTAGGCGATGGCGGCGCCCACTATGCCGGCGCCGACCACAGTYACGCTGGGTGTTTTTCGGGAAGAACCGATCGACATAAACAATCCTCAGGCCAGATGGGCCTACCGGCCCTATTATCCGGTCTAAGGTTAGGAAGACTCAAGGGTTTGCGCCTTTCGCATCTATATCTAAAGTTAATGGTAATGCTGAGAATACCAATTGCGGCTAGCTTTTCACCTAAACGGRCGTCGAAAATATAGARGCGGAAATAAGGTCTAACCTCCCCAATTGTCCGGGTACCAAATTTTACTCGAAATATTCAGACTGAAATCTGAGGAARCGGGTCCGCTATTTTCTGATGTTGATCAACAAGATTAACGCCACGATCAATGCGATCAGKGGCGTAAACAGAAGAAATCAAGATTTGGCCGCGGAACGAGCGGCATATGCCGAGATTGGCCGTATCTCCGGCATTCCGTTCAGCGTGGCCAATGTTTRTGAGAGGTTCGCTAAGCAGGTCGCTAAAATCATCCCGTTCGACCTGATCGCCATCACCCAACTAGACGAGGAACGAGACACGTTTACCGTTCTGTACACCCTTGGGATGAAAGTGACAGGTCTGGGRGAAGGAGAAACGGTATCCCTAAAGGACTCTATCGTGGTGTCTGAGGTCAAGGCTTCCCAASGAGCGMTGCGAACAGACCATCACCCGGAAGGAGGRYCGATCGCCCAATCGTTGGTTGCAGCCGGCCTCCTGTCCCGAATAGCCACGCCATTGATCGCGAATGACAAGGTCGTTGGCACTCTCCATCTGTCTTCAAGCGTTCCATACGTCTACGGCGATGCAGACCTAGCRAGATTGGAGATCGTTGGTAACCAGATAGCGGGCGCGATCGCCAGTGGGATCCTGCTCCAAGCAGAGCGGGACCGCGCCAGCCAGTTGAAATCCCTTTATGAAGTTGCGGCCATCATTGCTCAACCAYTAAGTTTCGAAGTGAAAGCCCAGAAAATCGTTGAAGAGTTAGTGGTGATTGCAGATGCGGACCGCGTCGTTTTAAGGAGGACCGATCAAAGCCTTGAAAACTTGATATTGGTGGCTGCGTCGGGCCCCGGAGCGATTGGATTTCAGCCGTCACTGAAGATCACAAACGCCAATTCCGCCACCCTTGAATCCTATCGGACGGGAAAGCCAGTGTTAACCAACGAGTACCAATTGTTCCCCGATGCACAGCCAACCCTTTTGGCCCAAGGGGTGGAATCGATATTTTTCCTACCTATTACATCGGGAACTCGCCGGCTAGGGTCACTGAGCGTTGCGTCTAGAACCGCTAATCATTTTGACGAAGGCCATATCGAGTTGATCAAGGCGTTCTCCAATGAGATCGGGACCCTTCTCGACTCGGTTGAACAGGATGCAAAACTCCAGGAGTCAAAAGAGGAATCAGAAGCCTTGGGCCGGGAACTAACACGATCGAACCGAGCCTTAGAGAGTCATTACGCCGTGTCCCAGGTTTTCAGCGAAGGCGGAACATTTAGCGACAAARCCACGGCGGCGCTCGAAAAATTGGTAGCGCTTACCGGCGCTGATTGGGCAACTTTCAGGCTGACGAAACCGACAGGACCGGGGCTCCATCTGGCCGCAGCYGCCGGTCCGGCCGTGGAGCAATACCCACCGATACCGGTCCTCACAGTCGACCACGCCATCAGCACGGCGGCCTTCACTGAGAGCCGGGTGATCGTAACCGACTATTACGCTGCCGTGCCGACCGCCTCCAAATTTTTGCTCAGGATGGGAATGGAGTCTTTGATTTTCTTGCCGGTCAGAGTTGGGGACCGTACGGTCGGCCTGGTTACCGTGATCTCCAAGAAAAAGAGTGCTTTCAATGAGGAAATGATAGACCTCTTAACTTTCGTTGTGGAGAGGCTTGGCGTGGTCGTGGAAAACTCCTTGCTCCATGACGAGTCCGAAAAATCGCACCTGGAGATGCAACTATTAGCAGAGGAACTGGCCGCTTCCAACGAACGGGTCGTTGAGGCAAATCAGCGACTGGAAGAACGTGTCCAGGTCCGGACTCAAGAACTTGAGGCCGCAACGGAACGGGCGATGAGATCGGAGAAGTTGGCGATAATCGGGCAGTTATCAGGCGGTATCGCCCATGACSTTCGAAATCCTCTGGGGACGATCAGTAACGCGGCTTACCTGGCCAGACGCAAGTTCGCCGCGGGATGGTCCAGTGAAAACAATCAGAAAATAACTGAAATCTTAGAGCTGATCGACAGCCAGGTTGTCCGGGCGAATAATGTCATTTCGAACCTTTTGTCATACGGTTCAGGCCGGGAAATTTTCCTTTCGCRGGTCCAGATCGGTGATATCTTCAATGACTTGATGTCCAGTTTCGTGCTACGCGACGATATTGATTTTTCTATGGCCRCCGAGCCTGATTTGCCCCCGATATTAGGYGATTCTTCTTATTTGATTCGAGCGCTGCAAAATCTGGTTTCGAACGCGCAAGAAGCCATGGAGACNGGGGGGCAGGCTCTGTATATCCACCAAGGGAATGAAAGATGCGGTTGAGATCGTCATCTCTGACACGGGGTCAGGCATCGCCCCGGAGAATATCGAGAAGATCTTTGACCCGCTATATTCGGGAAAATTAAGCGGGACGGGGCTGGGTCTCGCGATCTGCCATGAAATAATCAGCAAGCACTACGGCTCGATATCGGTCGAGAGCGAGCTTGGGACAGGAACTTCTTTCACGATTCGGCTGCCGTTCGCGGTCCAAGATGACTACGAGTTAACGGCTCGGGCGACGGTCTGATCAGGTCCTAGACTGGGGCGAGCGGTTTGAAGTGACCGCTACCGAGCTTTGGCCTTGGACCRATCCTCGGCTTTGGCGTGCTCCYAGCCAGCCAAGTCAGCGTGGTATCCGCGCATCTCGTCAGAAAGCACGTCGATGAAGTTCCGCACCGCCTGCCCCAGGAACTTGCCTTTGAGGGTGCAAACGCCAATCACGGAAGGCTCGAAGATGTGGTCCAAGCGCACCACGCCTAGCCGGTCGTGGTCTTGCGAGTGGAGAGTAAAGTCGGCGCATACCGCAACACCCATGCCGGTCTCAACATAACGTTTGATGGACTCGGTGTCGTCCAAGGCCAGCACCACGTCCCAGGCTACGCCCTGGTTCCTAAGCTCTTGCTCCACCTTTTGGCGGGTCAAGCTCTCGGGTCCAGAGAGGATCATCGGCCAAGGAGAAAGGTCCTSCAAGGTGACGTTGGTCTGCTCCAACAACGGGTGGCCCAATGGGGTCATCAGGACAACGTCGAAATYGAACAACGCCTGAAAATCAAGGGCCTGGTCATCCAACGGCGGCGTGGCGCAGAAAGCCAGATCTACTTCGCCCGACCGCACCAGGCGCAATAGCGGGGTATAAGGCCTGGCGAGAAGTTGGATGCGAACATCGGGGTAGCTCTTCCTGAAAACCTGGATCCCCGGAGGAAGGTGGTGCATCACCAGGTCTGGGTAGGCGCCGACCACGAAGGACCCACGCCGCTCGCTGTAGTTCATCTGCGTCTTAAGCGCGTCCACCGCCTGGACCACGGGCGTAACCAACTCCAATAGGATCGAGCCCTCGGATGTAAGCTGAATCGGCCGCTTTATACGGTCGAATAAAATTATCTCAAACTCGTCTTCCAGCTTTCGGAGGTGGGTGGTCACCGTTGGCTGGCCCAATGACAGTGTGCGGGCCGCTTTAGAGACGCTCCTAAGCTGCGCAACGTGGTAAAAACTGACAAGTTGCCGCAGTTCCATGTGGCATTGCCTCCCCCTTTGGCATCACGGTCGCCAATATAACATATCATTCAGCGCAAGGGTAGTAGKACTGAGATACCTAGAAATTCTAATTTCTGCAGCGGTTTTCCAATATTGGAACTGGGCCGGTAGAAAGCTATACTGGGCGGCGGCCAGATCACATAAAACCTAAAACGAAAAAGGGAGTGCGTTCAAGTGCGCAGGACGCTGGAAAGACCCGCGAAGATYACGCCGGATGGAGACGACGGMTATTTTGAGGAGATGACCAAGGCGGTATTCCGCGCCGGGTTYAGCTGGCCGGTGATTCGGGAGAAGTGGGACGGCTTTGTGGAGAGCTTCGACAAGTTCAACCTAGGCCGTGTGGCGTCTTACGGGCCCGACGACCTAGAGCGTCTCTTCGAGGACCGGAGCATCGTCCGCAACCGAAGGAAGATCGTG
Organism: Dehalococcoidia bacterium; assembly: GCA_002746355.1. Lineage (GTDB taxonomy): Bacteria > Chloroflexota > Dehalococcoidia > Lucifugimonadales > UBA3495 > UBA9611. The sequence goes on from NVWX01000046.1 coordinate 13,277, forward strand.
GCTACTGTGGAGAACGCCCGGACGATGCTCGATTTCATCGCGGAGCACGGTTCTTTTCACGCCTATTTGCGGTCTCTGGACCACTTGGACTACTACACCCGCGTCAAGGTCCTAACCCGGCCGTTCAWGGGCCTGGGCAGGACCTCCGCTTTCGTCTTCCTCCACTGCGTCAATGAAGAGACCCCGGACTGGCAGGACAGGTAGACTCGCTAGCGGCCCTCCTTGATGAAGTCGGCAACCTTCTCGCCGATCATGATGGTGGTCGCGTTGGTGTTGGCTCGGATGCAGTCGGGCATCGACGATGCGTCGGCCACCCGCAGGTTCTCGACGCCGCGCACGTGGCAGAACTGGTCCAACACGGCCATGGGATCGGAATCCGGACCCATCTTGCAGGTGCCGGAGATATGGTGAGAGGTCCCRATATTCCGCATCAGCCAGGCGTTCAAAGTCTCGTCTGATTCCATGTCAGCCTCGGTGGGGTTCACCATGTCTAGGAGCAGATCGCTGAAGCTGGACTGCTCGCAGATCTGGATGCACAGCCGCACAGCCTCCCGCATGCGCCGCAGGTCTTCCTCCTCTTGGAAGTAGTTGTAATTCAAGAAAGGCTGGACGTGGGGATCGGTGGAAGTCAGCTTCAACTCACCCTTGCCCAGGGCTAGCTGCAGGCTGGCGCTCATCCCGATGTAGTTCCCGTCGTCGTCGATCTCTACCTGAGCGGGACGGTGCTCGCTGGTCATGAGCATGGGGCTGATCTGCATGTCGTTGCGTACGTYGGAATCCTCCACGGTATAGCGCAGGCCGACCTGGATCACCGGCGCCTGGACATCGGGCTTTTCTCCCACGGCCCGGTAAAGCACGGCGGCGGAAGGATGGTCGCGCAGGTTCTGGCCGACCCCCGGAGAGTCGTGGACCACTTCTATACCCAAGGACCTGAGGTGTTCGGCGGGTCCGATTCCTGAAAGCATCAGCAACTGAGGGGATGCCACCGCTCCGCTACAGACGATGATTTCTTCTCCCTCCACTGTGAATACCTCGCCTCCGCTTTCGGCTTCGATGCCCACGGCGCGCTTGCCTTCGAATAAGATGCGCCGGGCGGTGACGCTGCCACGGATGTTGAAATTCAACCGGTGCCGGGCCATGTCCAGATAGTTCAGAGCGTTGCTCATGCGCACGCCGTCGATYGTGTTCCTGGCYCTGGGAGAGACGCCGGTGGACTCGGGGTGGTTCATGTCTTCGTCGATCTCGTACCCCACGTCAACGCAGGCTTGCTCGAAGGCCGTGGCGTAGGGCAGCCACTCGCCGCGGGGGTAACGCCGCACGGGCACCGGGCCATCGGAGCCGTGGAAGTCTCCACTGAAATCCAGGTCGGTTTCCAGTTTGTTGAAGTAGGGCAGGACCTTGGTGAAGGCCCACTCGTCATTGCCCATCGCGGCCCAGCCGTCATAGTCCTCGGGTATGCCCCGGAAGAGCACCTGTCCGTTGATGGCGCTGGAACCGCCGGTGGCCTTGCCTCTGGGGATGGTCAGGTTGGGTTGCTCCGGGGTCACCTGGGCCTTGTAGTCCCAACTGTGCGGGCCGTAGGCCGACAGCCACACGTTGTTGCCGAACTTGATGTCGTCGGGTAGCTGCTCAAAGACGGGATAGTCGGGGCCTGCTTCCAGCAGCAGCACCGACTTGGACGAATCTTCGGATAGACGCGTGGCGATGGTGCACCCAGCGGAACCGCCACCAACCACGATGTAGTCGTATTTCATGTCTCTAGCCTCCTGAATGTTAYCCGAGAACGAACGCTCCTGGATTTATTGAGGCCATGATAATACAAGAGGATAGGGAACGCACGCGAGGTAGATGCGGAGATGGTGGCCGATGATTTCTTGTAAAAGAAGCCCTATTCCAACTCGATCAGCGGGTCGTTGGTGCGGACGGTATCCATGGGCTGGACCATGATCTCTTTAACGACGCCGTCGCGGTGGGCGCGGATGCTCTGCTCCATYTTCATCGCTTCCACCACGCACACTTCCTGGCCGGCAGTGACCTGGTCTCCGGGCCGGACCATGATGGAGATCACGCGTCCGGATAGAGGGGAGGAAATGATGTTTTCCGGTCCGCTGGTTCCTGAGCCACGGGWGGGAGGGGGAGGGACAACGATGCCAGGGGTCTGGGTGTGGCCGCGGCGGGGACGAGCCGGGGGTGTGCTGRGCAGGCCTTCGACCTCAACCAAGAAGGTCTCACCTTCGACCGTGACCTCGACCGGTGAATGGGTCAGTTCACCGACTTCGACGTTATACCAGTTCTCGCCAACCTTGATCCGGAGTGTGGTTACTGCCAACCCCGGTTCCCCAGTGTGCGGGAGAGGAGTTGCTCCCGGCGCCCGTACAGACGCCACGGACTGAACGCGGCCGGCGCCACGGGCTGAACCGACTTCATGGCCATAGCCAGCGAGACGCCGATGGCGGCTGCGATCTCGCGTTCGCCGTTCTCTTGACCGTTCGGATGGCCGTTGGCCTGGCCGTTCTTGTGCCCGTTGCCGTTCTTATGCATCTTTCCGTTGGCGCATTTATTTTGAGCGCGAATCTGAAATTCTTCGATCCAGATGGGCATGGAGCCGGTGTGGTGGTTGGCCGCCATAAATTCCTTGGTGGCCAATACATCTCGCAGCAGTGGGACGTTGCACTTAACGCCCTCCACTCGGAATTCCAATAGGGCCCGTTGCAGGGTTTTAATCGCCTGATTCCGGTCCTCTCCCCAGGCCATTATCTTGGCCATGAGGGGCTCATAGTCTAAACCAACGGAATATCCATTGCATAGCGCGGAGTCGATTCGGATATTGTCACCCACAGGCTCATGAAGGTCTGTGATATCGCCGGCGTCAGGCATGAAAGTTTCCGGGTCTTCAGGGTAGACCCTCACCTCGATTGCGTGGCCGTTGACCGAGACATCGTCCTGGGTGATGGGCAGCTTTTCTCCGGCGGCAACCAGCAATTGCAATTCCACCAAGTCCAGGCCGGTTACSAGCTCGGTCACGCCGTGCTCCACCTGGAGCCGGGTGTTCATCTCCAAGAAGAAGACGCTGCCGTCGGCCGACACCAGGAACTCAACGGTGCCGGTGCTGGTGTAACCGATGAAATTCCCCAGCTTGGTCGCCAGGCTGCARACCCGCCGGCGTAGCCGGGGCGTCAATTTGGCCGATGAGGGAGTCTCTTCCACCAATTTCTGGTTGCGCCGCTGTACTGAGCAGTCTCGCTCGTACAGGTGGACCAGATTGCCGTGCTGGTCACCGATGAGTTGGACTTCGATATGGGAGGCGTCTTTCAGGTAGCGCTCGAAGAACAACCGGGAACTGCCGAAGGCGCTCTCCGCGACCTGCCGGGTRCGCTCGATCAGYGGCATCAGTTCYTCTTGGGACTCGATGATATGGATGCCGATACCGCCGCCGCCTTCGGCCGCTTTGACCATCAGCGGGAAACCCAACTCCCAAGCCGTGGTCGCGGCGTGTTCGTTGGCCACGGCTTCGTCCGTTCCTGAGAGGATGGGGAGTCCGGCTTCCCGGGCCAGCTTGCGGGAGCGGATCTTGTCGCCCATCTTTTCCATGACGTCCGGGTCCGGCCCGACRAAACAGATGCCCGCCTCCTGGCAGAGACGGGCGAAACCAGCGTTTTCAGAGAGGAAACCGTATCCGGGATGGACGGCCTGGGCGCCCGACGCCTTGGCGGCGTCGAGTATCTTGCCCATGTTTAGATAGCTGTCATGAGGGGGAGCTTCGCCGACTAAGTAGGCCTCGTCGGCCATCTTGACGTGGAGAGCTTCCTGGTCAACCGTCGAGTAGATGGCGACGGTTTTTATCCCCAACTTCTGACAGGTGCGAATGATTCGGCAGGCGATCTCGCCCCGGTTGGCAATCAATATCTTGGTAAACACTATTTACCCTTCGTATCAAGGAACGGTAGCCCTAAATTTGGGAGTGAAACCACGGGCCCCGCTCAAAAATGAGCCATAAGCCCTAGATGTATACCTCAGGAAGGGTCTCACTGTTAAGGCGTTCCAAGAACGAGTTAGAGCGAATTTCCTTACCCAACCAGTAGCTGACGGTGGTGGAAAGCAGGCTCTTTAGCTCGGCAGCCAGGCTGTCGTCCAGTGACAGTTTACAGGATTCGGCGATCTCGCTTCGTTCCAAGAGGCGAAGCACTTTTAGTGCACGGAGGGAGAGCGGGCGCAGATGGGCGTCGTCTGGGTGGCAGTCCAGGCATAGGGTGCCTCCCACGTTGGGGCTGAACCGGTGGGCGTTGGGTTCCAGTTCCACTCGGCATTCCACACAGTGATACAACTCCGGCATGAGCCCAGACACCTGCAACAGATGGAACTCAAAGAACCGCAACGGCATGTCCGACGCCGGGTCGGCTTCTACGGCCTGTAGGGTGTCGATCATCAGCTGGTAAAGACTGGGGTTGGGGCTCGCCTCGGCTCCGAACCCGTCAACTATCTCCGCCAGGTATTGGCCCTTGGCGATGGCGGTTAGGTTTTCTTTCAGTTTGGAGAAGCCCTCGATCACCTCCGCCTGTGTGATGATGTCCATGCTGCGGCCGTGGGCCATGGACATCTTCACCGCGGTSAGCGGCTCCAGGTGACCGACCAGCCTGCTGGTCGACCGCCGGGCGCCCTTACCCACAGCCCGTACCTTCCCCTGGTCTCTGGTGAACATGGTGACCAGCAGGTCGGCTTCACCCAGCGGGGTATAGCCGAGGATGATGGCTTCGCAGCGGTAGGTCCTGGGAGGGGCCATGGGTCCAGCTCCGGCTTAGTTCTCTTGACTTAGATTTCTTGCCGACCAAGGAACGCCCGGCTCAAGGTGGTCTCGTCGGAATATTCCAATGAGCCGCCCACGGGCAGGCCGCGKGCGAGGTGGGTGATCTTCAGGTCGTCCCGGCCCTGATGGCGGCGGATGTACATCGCSGTCGCCTCGCCCTCCAGAGTSGGGTTGGTGGCCACGACCATCTCAACCAAATCCGGCCGGGCCAGCCGTGAGAAAAGTTCTTTCAGTTTCAACTGGTCGGGCCCGATCCCATTGATCGGCGATATTACCCCATGTAGTACATGGTAGAGGCCCCTAAAGCTCCTTGTGCGTTCCATGGCCAGCACGTCCAGCGGTTCTTCGACCACACAGATTATGGTCTGGTCGCGGCGTGGGTCTGAGCAGACCTGGCATGGCGAGGCGTCGGTCAGGTTCTGGCATTCCTCGCAGAAGACGATGTTCTGCTTCACTGAGGTCACGGCGTCAGCCAGGGCGTAGGCTTCGTCATCGGGCAGCCGAATGATGTAGTACGCCAGACGCTGGGCGCTCTTGGGGCCAATGCCCGGCAGCCGGTTCAATTCCTGCACCAGCCGGGCCAGGGAAGGGGCAGCTCCGGAGATGTTCTCTTGAGTCATGTTGAGTAGGCGGCCGGTGTGATACGGTYCCTAAAGYCCCGGGATATTCATGCCGGCGGTTACCACGCTCATCTTCTGGGCGGCCAGTTCCTGGGCTTTGGTTGATGCGTCGTTGACCGCGGCTAGGACCATGTCTTGGAGCAGGTCCACCTCTTCCGCGGCCTCAGGCTCGATGGTCACGGACTCCACGATCTGCTTGCCGGTCATGACGACTTTCACCGCACCGCCGCCGGCGCTGCCTTCGACCGTCATGGTCTCCAGCTCTTCCTGAATCTTCTGGAGTTGGGCCAGTTGCTTCTGCGCCTGACGCATCATGTTGCGGTTCATTATTCGATCTCCTCTAGGACTCTGGCGCCCATSCCCAGGGCCGTGCGGACCAGGGAACTCTGTTGGGCGGTCTTGGCTGTATTGGCGGTGGCCCCCACCCCGTTGGCCATRGTTAGGCGGAACTCGTAAGCGGCTCCGAACGACTCGGCAACCGCCTCGCTCACCTGACGGCGGGAACCGGGGTCTTCCATCTCTTCTTGCATCCGTTCCAGGTTGGCCTTGTTGGAGAAGCCCAACACCAGGGTGTTTCCTTCCAAGATGACAGCGTTGGCTTTGCAGTCTCGGAGCAGGGCCCCCAGGTTGTATTTCTTACCTTTGTGCCGGTTGAGCACTTTGATCGCCGCAAGCCATTGTACGCCCAGTTCGGATATCGGCGCGGCGTCCGGGGCCGCCCTCCGTTGCCCAGTAGGCTGGCCCTGTGTACTGGCCGCGGGYCTTGCGGCGGCAGGTTCCGGAGCGCGCCGCTGTGTGGGCGGTGGGCCGCTGGGGGCACTGCCCGGTTGTGGCGAGGCCGCGGCCCGTGTGGGCGGAGTTGCAGGAGCCGCTTGGGCCACCGGTTGGGCGGTGTCTTCGCAGATCTCCACGACAGCCAACTCCAATGGGAGCGTCGATGGCGAGTCGTAGCGCATATTCACATCGCCCCAGATCTTGAGACTCCTGATGATTCGCCATGACGGGAGGTTGACCACCAACTCCTTTAGCTGGTTGGTGACATCCTCAGAAAGRTCCACGGCGTCCTCTGAGCCCCATTGCAGGTGCATAACGGCCCTGAGCAACTCGATGGTCTGCCGGTGCAATTGGCGTAGGTCAGTGCCGCTCCAGGCGGCGCGGTTCACCGCCGACAGCCCGGCCGAGGTATTGCCCATGAGCAGATATTTGACCAGTTCCAGGGAGCTTTCGCCGTTGTCCAGACCTAATAGTTCTTCCACCTGCTTCAGAGTCACGCCGTCGGTCCCGCTGGTGGAGGAGACCACCAACTGCTCCAACAGGTTCTCCGCGTCGCGCAGGCTTCCCGCGGCGTGGCGGGCCACCAGCCGCATGGCTTCTGGATCAACGCTCACACCCTCGGCTTCGGTGATATCAGCCAGCCGCCCGTAGATCTGTTCTGAGGGTATGCGGCGGAAGTCGAAGCGCTGGCACCTGGATATGATCGTCGGCAGGATCTTGTGGGCATCGGTAGTGCACAGAATGAAGATGACGTGGGGAGGCGGCTCTTCCAGTGTCTTCAGAAATGCATTGGAGGCCGCTTCGGTCAGCATGTGGGCTTCATCGATGATGTAGACCTTGCGCTGACCCTGGGCGGGGGCGAAGTTAACCTTCTCCCGAATGTCGCGTATCTCGTCRATCCCCCGGTTGCTGGCGGCGTCCAGTTCGATGATGTCCATGTACTGGCCGCTGTTGATCGTCTGGCAGGGCTCGCAGGCGTTACAGGGGTCGCCGTCCTGRRGGTCTAGGCAGTTCACCGCTTTGGCGATGATCCGGGCGGTTGTGGTCTTGCCGCTGCCCCTGGGGCCGCAGAACAGGTAGGAGTGGGCAACCCGCCCCTGCTTGAGGGACTGGCGTAGTGTGCTGGAGACATGTTCCTGTCCGACCAGCTGACTGAAGCTGGAAGGCCGCCACTTGCGGTAGAAAACCTGGGCGGTGGAGGCAGGATCGGTTATGGCCTGGCCGGTCATTGCAGKTCGGTCTCCATCATGATTAGTCTTGCCATTTACGTCTTCACGTTAAGTCTTGATGTTAAGTTTCGTCAGGGCTGTGCGTTCTTTGGCCTGCATCAGTTCGGTCTCGTCAGGTTCCAGATGGTCATGTCCCACAAGATGCAGCACTCCATGTACTACCAGAAGGGCCAACTCATGTTCAAGGGGTTCGCCACGCTCTTCCGCCTGACGTTGCGCCTGCGGGTAGGACACAATCACCTCTCCCAGGGGAGAATGTTCGCCGGGTGGCATGACAAAATCAAAATCCCCCGTCTCGACTGAATCACTGAGCGGTCCCGCTTCGCCTTCCCAGTGGCCGGGATGTTCCGCTGAGAATGACAGCACATCTGTTACCTCGTCCAGTCCACGAAACTGGGCGTTCAGGCTGTGGACGGTCTCGTCGTCGGTGATGACCAGGCTCATCTGCACCGCCTCCGTACCCTCCAGCGCCACATCCAGGGCTGCTTGCACTATTCCGAGGAGCCAATCTTCGGGCGATGTGCCCTGATCATCCCCTAGGATATCGCTGAGAATCCTGCCGGAAAAGGGCTCGTCCACGGATAGATAGACCTGACGGTCTTGCTGGCTGTTCAAATACGAATCCCGAGCCTGAAAAGGGCCGTTTTCGATTGAATGAGATGGTGAATCAGACGGTGRTCYGAGGCTGAAACAATCATAGCACGGTGGCCGGAATAGGGACARGAACCGAAGCGCCAGCAGACATAACGTATGCTAGTTTGACCGCGCCGGACGAACCCCGGAGCGATYGACCGCATCACATCGTTGTCCGTTCACGTTCAAGGAGGTCCGGCATTGGCCAATCGTAGAAGRSKRMSMAGCAACNMKCRRRWSWMMKYCRKSRMRYRSSRGSKKGSCSMGYWRSMKYMSAWRRMCWTMRYGRMWKMSKKSSTRKKCGCGKTGGCYTCCAGCAGTGGGAGCAGCGGCGAGGGCGCGAAGGCGCCTGACTTCGAGTTCAGCATGTTCCAAGGGATCGAAGAAGTGGGCTTTCGTAATGGCAACCTGGCCCGCCTCGAAGGCAAGCCCTTAGTCCTGAATTTCTGGGCCGGACTGTGCCCGCCATGCCGGGCTGAGATGCCTCAGTTCCAGTTGTTCTACGAGGAATTCAAGGAAGATATCCAACTGGTGGGCATCGACATCGGGATATTCACCGGTCTGGGCTCCCGCAGCAATGCCGAAGAGCTGTTGCGGGAGTTGGGCGTGACCTATCCGGCAGGTTGGACCGACGACGGCAGCGTCCCCCGCAAGTACGGCGTGACAGCCATGCCGACAACCGTTTTCATCAGTTCTGACGGCACGATCATTGAGAAGAGTGTGGGCGCCATCGACGCCAACTTCCTGGCGCGGGCTTCCCGGGAGTTGTTGGCAGCCGAGGCGGMGATTGGAGCGGACCGCGGCGGCTGAAGATYAGGCTARWGGGCTTTCCACACCTGGTGTTGGAACTCTTCGCCGACCAGTGTGTTAGCCGCGGCGCTTTCGATGTCGATGGCGAAGCAGTGGAATTCGTGCCCGGTCGGCTGGTTGCCGATCTTTTGGAATAAAGCCTTTAGGYAGTCCTGCCGCTCATCTGGGTTCGTRATGTCCATGGCCCGCCCGTACACCTTGAACTCGCCTTYCGATGCCATACGGTCTGAGACGGCGTTGTGGATCGAGCAGCGAGGGTCTCGCAGCAAGTCCAGGGCTTTTTGAGAGCGCCACATCATGCCCAGGTAGAGYTGGCCGTTGTGAAACAGCGGCTCCACGGGCGATATTYGGGGCCACCCGTTCTTCCGGAGCGTGGCGACCATGACCAGACCGTGGCGGTCCAGCCGCTCCTGGCCCAAGGCGGCTAATTCCGGGTCTTGTTGGGCGAACTCTTGCCAGGTCATAAGTCAGATAACTCCTGGGGTTCAACGATCATGGTCAAACTGAATACGCGGGCCGATCGTTCACGACTATTTTGCCTTGACACCTGCCCGGTCACCATATAACATCGCGGCACATTCGGGAGGGCGGTGTTGTTGATTGAGATTTGCTCGTTTGCCCTGGGGCAGCGAGCTTTTTTGTTCCCGATTCCGGCTGGCTGATAAAGCCCCGTCGCCAGCCGTCAACAGTATTACAAATTCAAGCTGAAAATGATTAAATTGTACGGTCGACCCGGCCACGATCGAGTGATGTATGTTCGATAGCATTAACGAGATATCAAACGGCGGAATCGTGCCTAGCGCATGGCTGAGAAAAGCCGTCCACGATGACATCATCTCCAGCGGCAAATATAAGATTCAAGAGGCCAATTTTCAGCCGGCAAGTCTTGACCTCAGCCTCGGCGAGAAAGCATACAGCCTGGTCTGCAGTTTCCTGCCCCTCACCGGCAGCGTAGAGAGCAAACTCCCCGAGCTACAGATCAGCGAGATCGACATACGGGACGGCGCCATCCTCGAGAAGGGCCGGGCCTATCTGATTCCTCTACTCGAAGAACTTCGCCTGCCCCAAGGCATTCGAGCTAAGACCAACCCCAAGAGTTCCACCGGCAGGCTCGATATCTTCACCAGAGTGATCACGGATTTTAGCGACCAGTTCGATATCATAGCTGACGGCTACGAAGGCCGCATGTACCTGGAGGTGTTTTCCAGGTCATTCACCGTCAAAGTCCAGACCGGACTGTCCCTGAACCAGATTCGGTTGTTCAAAGGGGACCAGGCTTGCAGCCCCGGTGAGCTTCAAGAAGCCCATCAGTCCAAGCCGATCCTGTTCGCCGCGACCGGCCAGCAAGGGCAGTTGACCTCGCCGAATTTCGACAACACCATCGGGCTTAGCGTGGACCTAAAGGGAACATCTGAAGGGATCGGCTTCAGGGCGAAGAARAATAGCGCCCTGTTGGACCTTTCGCGGATCAATCACTATCATCCAGCGGATTTTTGGGAGCCCGTGTATGCCGACGACGATGAGCGGCTRATCTTGGAGCCTGAAGAGTTCTATCTTTTGTCGTCGRCCGAGAGTGTTGGCATCCCTCCGGAATTCGCGGCGGAAATGACCGCTTATGACACTTCAAGCGGTGAGCTGCGGACTCACTATGCCGGATTTTTCGACCCGGGATTCGGGCACGGCGAGGATGGCCGCTTGGGGGGTATCCAGCCGGTATTGGAAGTAAGGGCACACGACGTCCCGTTCATGATTGGGCCAGGCCAGAAAGTGTGCACGCTTGCCTTTGAGAAGATGCTAGAAGCCCCTGAAGAGTGGTACGGCCCCAAGGTAGGCTCTTCCTACCAAGAGGCGGGCCGAATCCTGAGTAAACACTTCAAACCCGGAGTCTCTACCCGCCAGTTAAAGATGTTTGAGGGGCGCGTGGGGTAGTTGTACCTTCGAAGTTTGGGAATAAAATGAAAGAGGTCAGGGCGATATGGCCGCCTGGGCTCTTTCATTTTACGCCTAAAAAACTGGTACCCCGGATGGGCTTCGATCCCATGATCTCCACCTTGAAAGGGTGGCGTCCTGGACCAGGCTAGACGACCGGGGCACGTGCCTATTCTACTATAGCGAAGGCGCTATTGGTAGAAGTTTGAGTCGCCGAAATGATTTGCGCTTGGTTGATAGCTGACGGCTACGGATACACCGCCAACGCCTCCAGAGACGTTTCCTCTGGGAACCCGCACATCACGTTCATGTTCTGCACGGCTTGGCCGGCGGCGCCCTTCACCAGGTTGTCCAAGCAACTGATGATGATCAGCCGCCCCGTGCGTTGGTCGATGGACGGGTGGACCAGGCACAGATTGTTGCCCAGAGTCTGCTTGGTCTGGGGAGGCGTGGCCACCACCCGCACGAACGGGTCGTCGGCGTAATAGTCGCGGTACAGCTTCAAGATCTTTTCCTTGCCGTCGTCTCCCGACCAGTTGCCAGGCTCGGTCAGAGTGGCGTAGCAGGAGCTCAGTATTCCCCGGGTCATGGGGATCAGGTGGGTCAGGAAAGTCAGGTTCAGGGGTTTATCGCCCAGTGGCGCCAGCTCCTGGGTGATCTCCGGAAGGTGCCGGTGCCCGTCCAGTGCATAGGCGAAGACGTTCTCGTTCACCTCGGAGAAGTGGTTGGTCATGTTTAGGCTGCGGCCGCCGCCCGAGACTCCGGACTTACTGTCGACGATGATGTCTTGCGTGATGATTCCCGCGGCCACCGCCGGGGCAAGGCCCAAGATGGCGCTGGTGGGGTAGCAGCCGGGGTTGGCGACCAGGCGGGAAGTTCTAACATCGTCCCGGTGAAGCTCTGTAAGCCCGTATACGGCCTCTTCGAGGTACGTTGGGTCTGGATGGTCAACTCCATACCATTCTCGGTACTCGTCGGCCTTCTTCAAGCGAAAATCGGCGCTGATGTCGACGACCTTCACTCCCTGCTCCAACACCGGGATGCAGGCCTCGGCGCTGGCCTTGTGCGGCAGGGCCGAGAAAACTAAGTCCAGGCTCCCGCTCAATTCCGGGTCGATGGTCAGGTCCATGGCGCTCAGGTGGGGAAACACCTCATTCAACTGCTGGCCGGCGGCGCTTCTGCCAGTGACCGACGTTACTTCCACTTCAGGATGGCGGTACAGGATTCGCGCCAATTCACTGCCTGCGTAACCGGTGATGTTGATGATCCCTACTTTCATGTCGCTTACTCTTCGTTTATGAAGTTTCGGATTGGGGAAAGTGCGGCATCGGAGCCCCGCTGCTCCCAGCCAGCGTATTTTCTTCTTGGGCGGCCAATTCGGCTAGGTCTGCCTTGCTCATGAACTTCTTTCGAGACGGACAGAGTGCGCCGACCACGCACTCCGGGCAGAGCGGCCGTTGGGCCCGGCACACCTGACGGCCGTGATTGATGTACGAAACGTGGAAGTTGAAAACTTCCTCGGGATCGACCTTGTCCTCCAGGATATCGTGGGCCTTATCGACGCTCACTTTGGGGCCGATCACTCCCAAGCGTTGGGACACCCGGAAGATGTGGGTATCGATGGCCATGGCCGGCATGCCCAAGGAAAAGCTTAGCACGATTCCGGCCGACTTTGGGCCGATGCCCGGCAACTGCCGGAGCCACGCCTTTGCATCGTTTAGCGGCATCTCCCGCAAGAACGACAGGTCCAGCGAACCGTTCAGTTCCAGGACCTTGTTCAGCACCGCTTTGATGCGCGGAGCCTTGATCTTGGCCAAACCTCCGGGCGCGATGGCCGTCTCGATCTCCGATATCTCAGCTGAGGCCACCGCGTCCAGCGTGACGAAGCGTTCCATCAAGCGGCGGTAGGCGCGGCTGGAGTTGATGTCAGACGTGTGCTGGGAAAGGATGGTGAAGACCATCTCATCGATGGGAGGCAGGCGTGGCTCCTGGGAGAATGGGCCGTATTGCTTGGTCATCATCTCGATGGTCCGGGCGATATCGGCCTTATTCTTGGTCTTGGGTGTCCTCTTTTTTCCGCTGGTCTTAGGCATTATTTTCGTCTGGCTAGCCGGGTGTCGATCTTGGGTCTGGCATAGGTGGAGATTTTACCATCTGGAGGGCTGATAACAAAAAACCGGGAGGCTCAGCCTCCCGGTTTTTGATGTCCTATCTTGAGATTGGAAACGTTAGAACAGGTGGCAACTCAGTGAGTGCCCGGGTGAGATCTCTTTGGTCTCGGGCTTGTCCACGGAGCAACGGTCCATCACTGCGGGGCAGCGAGGGTGGAAGTAGCAACCCGACGGTGGGTTGAGCGGCGATGGGACCTCGCCTGTGAGGATTATCTCCTCTTGTTCCATGTCGGGATGGGAAGGCAACGCCGCCGACATCAGTGCCTTGGTGTAAGGATGCGACGGGTTGGCATACAGGTCCTTCACCGGAGAGAGCTCAACCACCTCGCCCAGGTACATGACGGCGACCCAGGTGCACATATAGCGCACAGTGGCCAGGTCATGGGCGATGAGCATGTAGGCTACGTTGTACTCCGACTGCAGGTCTTTCAGTAGGTTCATAATCTGGGCCCGGATGG
>NVWX01000047.1 GCA_002746355.1 Dehalococcoidia bacterium
CCGGGCCTTTGACTATTTCACTGCGTCCGGAGATGTGGAGAGGGCCGTAGCGGTGGCCGAACATCCCCTCCCCAACATCGCGGCACTCAACACCGGGGCCGGCAAACGTATATCGCGAGCCCTGGAAATGGTCCCTCAGGATTCCGGAACTGCCGGGCGGCTCCTATCGATGTTGGGAAGGATCCCGGGCTATCAGAACGGGGACTATGAGGCTTCGACATCTGCGTTCAGCAGGGCTTTGGAGATCGCTCGGCGGGAAGATGACCCAGCTTTGGAATTGAAAACCATAGCCGGGGAATCTTACGTGAGCATGTGGCATTGCAGATGGCGGGAGATCTTGGACAAGACTCCGAGAGCGATAGAGCTCGCCAGGACCGTTGATGACCCTGTAGGCGAGTTGCTCGCCCATTGGGCCGCCTTTTCGGCCGAGGTTTCCACGGGCCACCTAGATGCCGCCAGACGGCATACGTCAGAGGGAATGGTTCTGGCGGAAAGACTTCGCGACCGGCAGCTTGTGTGCGGCACGTTGTATCGAGCCGCAAACGTGGCCCGGTCAGAAGGCGATTGGCAAACTGCCCGAGATTTGGGCGATCAGGGGTTGGAGTTGCTTCCCCTAGACCCTCGCCTTCTGGCCAGCAGTACGTTGGTGGAGTATGAACTTGGGGAGTTCGAGCGCGGTGCATCGTATTTGGAGCGCCCTATAGAAGCTATGCTCAATGCCGAGCCAGGTCCGACTTTCGAATATGGCTCCGTCGCGGGATTGATTCCATTGATCGAGCGGATCGCGGGCGGGCATGACCACCCAGACTCGGCAAGATCAGCCGCTGAAGCTGTTCTTGCCAGTAAGATCGCCTTGCCCTTGGTCTCAGGGTGGGCCAGGGTCGGCCTTGCCTTCACGGCCGTAGACACGGGAAATGAAGCCCTCGCTCGGGAGCAATACGACGCCTTTGAGTCTCAGCGAGGGACTTTCTTGTCCACTTTTTCAATCGCCGTCGACCATCTGCTTGGCCTTACTGCTCGCACCATGGGAAAGCCAGACCAGGCCATGGTTCACTTTGAAGACGCGTTGGAGTTCTGCCGTGAGGCCGGCTTCAGACCCGAGGTCGCGTGGACGTCCTACGACTACGCCGACATGCTGATCCAGCGGAGCACTGGGGCCGGCCGTGCCAAAGCAATGACGCTGCTGGAGGAGTCCCTAGCTATCTCGAACGAACTGGGGATGCGCCCTCTGATACAGCGGGTGACCGCCCTTCAGGAGATAACCGCTGCCCAGCCGGTTCGGGCACCTGCATTTCCGGACGGCCTGACCCAGCGGGAGATCGAGGTGCTCGGCTTGGTGACGGCAGGGAAGATGGACCCGGAGATCGCCGAGGAGTTATTCATCAGCGTCAACACCGTGGGCAACCACGTGCGGAGCATCCTCAACAAGACCGACGCCGCCAACCGCACCGAAGCCGCGGCGTACGCGGTTCGACACGGGCTCGCGCCCGGTGATGGGCCTGACAGCAAAGCATAACGGCCGTCGCCTCTAGGCTGTAGCTTTCCCCGCCTACGGAAATCAACCCAAAAAGGAGCCTTCCATGAATGTCGCGAACACGAGTGAGCCTGTTGTCTCAAATGCAGATGATGCGGCATCGATCGTGTTGGACCAGGCGATGTGGGCGGCAGAACAGGGTACATTCCCCGTGGGCGGCTGTATCATTGAAAACGCGACGGGACGCGTGGTCCAGGCGATGCACAACAATGTTCTGAAGCCGCTGGCCGATTCTGATAAGACGTTCACCTACGACCCGACCGCTCACGGCGAGCGTCAGCTTGTCTATTGGTATTACGCCAACAAAGACAAACTGGGACTGCCGGGACCTAGTGAATTAACCGTCGTAACTTCCCTGGACCCATGCGCCATGTGTACCGGGACATTGTTGACCGCTGGATTCAATGTCGGCGTGGTGGCCATCGATGATTTTGCCGGAATCAACTTCAACGATGTGCCGCCAGCTCTGCGTGGTCTGGCCGAATTGAAATTCGGCTATTACGCCTGCGGGGAGAAAGGCCAAGACCCCGGGACCTACGTCCGGAAATACGTCGGAGGGCCTGACGTTGTCTTTCGCGAGACCGCCGTTAGCGCCCAGAGGCTTGTGGGGTGTAGCGACATTTTCCAGGCAAGTTTGGATAAGGTCCGGACCACCAGTTCTGAATCCGGATTGCCGCCCAGCGGGTTAAGCGACCCGGCGAAATTGCCCGACAACTCACCGGTCAAAACTCGGTTTCGATCGGTCTACGACGGTGCTTTCCGATCAAAGACACCGAAATCACGCCTGCCGGGCGCCCAGCTTTATGAGCTTCTGACTTTGGTCAAAGACTCCGCGCCAGAAGCGAAAAACGCCGTCGCGCTCTTGGACCCCTTCGGCAATGTAATATTGTGTCTCGCGGATAGATTTGATCTCAGTCCGGTCCACACGGCATTCATGAATGTGACCCAGTCTTACGCCATCACCAGGCACGGGTTGATGGACGACAAAGATACACGGCAATCGGCAACGGAATATCTAACCCATCCCAAGTACGGGACATTTGTTTTCCTCTACGCCCCCAATCCAAAGGACTCGACTACGATCATGACTCTTGGGGCCTACGGCTCCACCATGGAGGGACCTGTTCCGCAGATATTCCCAGCCAATTTCCAGTACTACAATCCGCCTCTTGAAGGAACGGTAGAGGAGTTTCGCTCGGTGATAATGGGCCTGCCGCCGTTCTATACCCAACTGGCACAGATATCGGCCATGAAAGTAGCCTTCAGCATCGAGTAGCACCGGCCTGAGCACCCCGGCCCGCCCCGTCGGTCAGTCCCTGGGCCGCCCTGCTTGATACCAATGGTCCCACGGCTGAGTGCGCGAACTTCTTGGCAACAGGGGTTCCCTTAAGACCAATTTATACGCCACTGCCAACAACATGCCAGCCACGAATCCGCCGATATGGGCGAAGAACGCAACGCTAACCGAGTCTGACATGCCCAATGACAGGCTCCCTTGGATCAACTGCCAGACGAACCAGGCCCCCAAGATCCACATGGCCCGCATCTCCACCACCGTGATCAGGTAGAAGATGATCAGGGTTTTGACCCTATTGTTGGGGTAGATCACCAGGTAGGCGCCCAACACGCCGGATATCGCTCCGCTGGCGCCGATCAATGGGACCTGAGAATCGGTGTTGATCACCCACTGGCTCAGGGTGGCCGCGACCCCGGCCACCAGATAGAACACCAAATATTTCAGGTGCCCCAGCCGGTCTTCGATGTTGTCGCCAAACACCCACAGGAACATCATATTGCCGGCCAGATGCATGAATCCGCCGTGGATGAACATCGAGGTGAAGATGGTGAACACGGTATGCACCGGCGTTTCGATGTTCTGCGTACCGAACCTGGTGTTCAGCCCTTCAAAGGCGGTCCCGGAGGTCAACTCATCGGCGATGAAGCCCCATTTGAAAAAGAATACGTCCAAGTCCACCCCCCCGCCGCCGGTGAGGACTCCCAAGCCGCCCACGGTCATCTCGTAGAGGAACACCAGCACACTGACGGCAATCAAGCCTGCGTTTACGTAGGGAAATGTCCGGTGATGGACGCTAGCGTCGGAAAAGGGGAACAATTAATGGCCTACCACTTGAATGATTCCCATCCGGGGGCCACCGATTCAGCCGATATAAAGATAGGGGAACGGGTGACACCCGTTCCCCTATCTTTAAGTATCCAGATTGCCCCGCCTAAGGTCAAGAAGTCAGGTCGCCTGCCGCGTGAGCGATTACCTCCGCAGCGGTCTTGGGGTTCATCTTGCCCATGTTTAGCATCATGTGGTAATGCGAAGCCTCGTTGGGATGCACCTTCCAGAATTTCAGCATGAAATCTTCTCTGGCCCGTTCCAGTTCTTCAACGTGGACCTGGGCTTCTTCCTTTTCGAAGTGCTCCCGGTCCATAAGCGTGTTTACCCGTACATCCATTGGGGCAAGTAGACCGACATGCAGGGTATGTTCTGCGTTGGCCAGGATGTGGTTGGCGCCGC
Organism: Dehalococcoidia bacterium; assembly: GCA_002746355.1. Taxonomy (GTDB): domain Bacteria; phylum Chloroflexota; class Dehalococcoidia; order Lucifugimonadales; family UBA3495; genus UBA9611. The sequence goes on from NVWX01000047.1 coordinate 4,059, forward strand.
GGCCGATGATYACGGCATCCCCCTGGGCGTGAAGGTCATGCGCCACTTTGGTCATGGCTTCGATGAAGGTCTTGTCATCCAGCTTCTGGGCCACTCCGCCCCCTTTGCCGGTGAGGTCCATATAGGTCTCTGGCGGCAGGTTCTCTATCCCTCGGCCAAAGTACGGTTCGCCGCTCACGCCCGACATGGCAGAGCGCTCCAACATGGTCTGGACGAACCGGCCCAGCCGGTCACGGAACCGGTCTACGCGCTGTTCCTTGGCGATGAGTGTGCCTACGGGGGTGCCGACGATCCGCGCCGCTTCGGTGAAGAACAAGCGGTCGACAAAGTTAAGTTGCAACTGTTCGGCCACCATCTGGCCAATGGTTACCGCCCCGCATCCAATGGGTCCGTTAATGGTGATTACTGGCATTACTGGTCCCTCCGAATATTCAGTTTCGYCTTCCGGTTTGCCTTGCCGGTGATCCCTGTAATCCCRGAGATCAATGAAGGGGCCTGACGCTTTCTCGAAGCCTAGGTGACCGCTGTCTCCATCAGCTTGGCGCGGCGCCTTGGATATTCATCGGATAGAAGGCCGAGGACGGATGAGTCGAACCATTCGTTATTCTTGGGGTGGGTCTTACGCATATGCCCTTCCATCACGAACCCAATGTGCTGGACCATCTGCAGTCCGGGCTCGTTGTATTCGGGGATATCCACCCACACACGGTGGAGCCCCAGAGGACCGAATGCGTGGTCCAACAGTCCGATTAGCGCGCTGGTGCCGTAATGATGATGCCAAAGGTCTTTACGGCCTATCAGAAGGTCGGCCCTGGCTTCCAGCAGCGGCCATTCGACCACCAGCTGCCCTTCGCCGATGTGCTCCCCGGCTTCGCTGTAAACGGAGTAGATCGTGCGGTTCTCATCACTAAAGACGTGGTCCCATTCCGATTCGCCACCGGCTAGGACCGCTTCCGGGGTGTAGCTGGTGTGCAGGGGTTTGCCGTCCTCTCCAACACCGTACCAGACCGCGTTAACCTCAGGATCATTCAGCCAATCAGCCATCCGCTGAATATCTTCGCGAGTGGSCGTTACCAGTGTGACCTCTGGGAACATATCGCACCCCCAAATTTAATAGGCCAGATCGAGCTTGATWACGTGCCGCCTAGTATATCCCAAACTATCGCCTTTCGGGATAATCTTCRTTATAACAATGGGTGGGTGTAGACGCAATTTGCGATTTTCCGCCATKAAAAACACTTAGCTTGACACCCATTRAATCAGCCCGGCCCTTCCCAATGTGCAGCATAGTATACTCTTGTGCTTCGCGGATGCAATTTCGCTATCGCGCCYCCGGCATCGCTGGTGTGTAAACCGTGCGGAGTCCGGCTACACCTCAGAGGAGAAATAGCTCCTCAGCCGGTCGATGCCCTCGTCATAACGGGCATTGCAGAAAGCCAACCTTAGGTCGTGTGGTATGCCAAAGTCGGTCCCTGGGACTACTGCCACATGCGCTTTCTTGAGAATATCGTGAGCCAACTCTTTGGAAGAGTCGAATCCGTGGTCATGATTCCAGCCTTTACACCGCAACACGGCATAAAAACCACCTTCGGCGGCTACGGGCTCGCACCCGGTTTTCAATAGCTGCTGGGTCGTGTACTCGGCCCTTCCCTTGTAGATTCCTGCCAACTCCAYCGGGCTTTCATCGTCATCAAGGGCGGCGATCATGCCGTACTGATAGCACGGGTCAGTGCAAAGTAGCGTGTGTTGTTGCATCACCCTCAGGTTGGCCTGGAGTTCCAGGGGCAGGATCGCGAAGCCAACCCGCTTCGTGTACATCCGGAATCCCTTTGAGAAACTGTTGGTCACGATCGTTATTTCGTTGTATTCGGGGAGCAGGTCCAACGGGGACCGGAAATCTTCATAGAACATGCAATTGTTATATATCTCGTCGTTCAAAACGTAGGCTTGGCGGTCGACGATGTCATACATCTCGCGGAGCTCATCAGGGTTCACTATGTTGCCAAGCGGATTGCCCGGCGAATTCACCACTACCAGGGCGGTTCGTTCTGGCGAGAAGTTCTTGCGGAAAGAATCCATGTCTACCCGCATGGACACGGGGTCGATGTCGTAGAACTTGATAGTGGCGCCGGCCAATGTGGCGCAATACACATAGAGGGCGTAGTAGGGACGCGGCAATAGTATCTCTCGTCCCTCGCCGGCCACTAGCTGAAAGAGATTCCGAAATATGGGGGAGGTCCCGGTGCTGACGATCAGATTGTCCTTGGTGACGTCCGCCCCGTATTTTTTGTTGTAATGGGCTGCGATCGCCTCACGAAGTTCCGGCAATCCTTCGGGATAGACACGGCGGACAAAATCAGGATCGCCCAACACATCAAAGATGCGGTCTAAAACGGGTTGGGGTGTCGGAAGTTCGGRAACTCCGATCGTGAGCTTTAATACGTCTTTGCCTTTGGCTAGTAGTTCGTCAGCATGCTCGTCTAGAACGAACATCTGGAACTCCAAGTCTTCGGGCATAAAATTGTTGATCGGCTTTGGCATTCATTCTCTCCATTGGCGGAAATAACGGATCCGAGAATTATCCGAGTCCCGGAAAGCAAGACTCCCAGRATAACTCATTGGCCGGAAGAATGATAATCGCGCGAATTTCCTACCTGGCATCGAAAATTTCGGGCGCTCCATCAAGCCGGGCGTAGTATACTCCGGTCAAAATCAGGCGCGGCATGATCGGAGAGTTTAGATGCGGGAGAATACCCTCAAACAGAAATTGAATGACGGAAAAGCGGTCTTTGGCACCATGATCACCTTTCCATCGGCCACCGTGGTTGAGATGCTGGGGTGCCTGGGCTACGACTGGATATTGATCGACAACGAGCACGGCTCCATCACAGTCGACAATTCGGAAGACATGATCCGGGCCGCGGAACTGACGGGAATGGCCCCGATAGTACGCCCCATCGGCAACGAGTTGGAGTTCATCTGCCCCTTCTTGGACCGCGGCGCCTGGGGCGTCCAGGTCCCTCATGTAAATACGGCCGAAGAGGCCCAGAACGCCGTCGAGGCGGTCAAGTACTATCCCCTGGGCACGCGGGGCATCTTCAGCCGCAGCCGCCCCGCCGGGTACGGCTTTTCGGGCTCCACGGGAGACTACGCGGAGGAGGCCAACAAAAACACCCTGGTCTGCTTGATGCTGGAAGAGGTCGAAGCCATCGAGAACCTGGAATCCATGGTCCAAGTGGAGGGTGTGGATGTGTTTTTCATCGGCTCGGGCGACCTGTCCCAGTCCATGGGCTTCGTCGGGCAGCAGACCCACCCCGAGGTCCAAGAAGTGATGGAGCGAGGAGTGGAGATCATCCGCCAGGCCGGCCGCGTTGCCGGGGTCAGCTGCCCCGAGAATCTGGTGCCCAAGTTCCTGGACCTAGGCGTCCAATACTTCCACGGCACGGTTCAAGCCTTGATCCAGAACTCCAGCGACGCCTATCTGGACTCGATGCGCAAAGCGGCGGGGAAAGCGGGACTCTAGGAAACGTAACGCATGCCCACATTGCTCGTGATTAAGGTTGACATGCCGCCCATCGGCTAGGAAAATGGGCACCAATAATAACTATTACGTCGAACCCGGTGTAGCACACCTGGATTCGACCGCTCTTTCCAAAAAATAGACGTTCCGGAGTTGATGCGATGACCACCATAAGCGCAATGAGCACAGCGACGAAGGAAAGCATTGACCTAATGGCCCACCTCATGCGGCGCGCCGGGTTCGGCGCTGACCGGGACGAGTTGGAACGCCGGGCCGCCAAGGGGTATGAGGCGACGGTCGAGGAGCTTCTGAACCCTGACGGAGCGCGAGCCGACCGGGAATTATTCCTCCGCTATCACCCAGGCTTCCGCCGCCCGGTTACTTCTCCCGGCATGGGTGGGTCAGCCTGGCTCTACGACATGATGCACACCGAGTTGCCTCTGGAAGAGAAGATGGTGCTCTTCTGGCATCAGATCTTCGCCACCGGCCAATCCAAGGTTGACCATTGGCACGAGTTGATCGCCCAGGTAGACATGTTCCGAGAGAAKGGAATGGGCAACTACCGGGATATGCTGGTGGCCCTTGCGCAGAACCCCGCCATGATTTATTGGCTGGACAACTGCGACAACCACGAGACCGGCGTGAATGAGAATTGGGGCCGGGAACTGCTGGAACTCTTCAGCATGGGCGTAGGCAACTACTCTGAAGAAGACGTTTACGAGTGCTCCAGGGCCTTCACCGGTTGGACCATCGCCACGGTCCCACCCCGGAACTACTACAGCCGGTTCGACTGGTCTTTCGAGTACCAGGATGAAGACCACGACCAGGGCGAGAAGACGTTCTTAGGCGAGACCGGGAACTTCAACGGCGAAGACATCATTGACATCATCTGCCGGCAGCCGGCCACGGCCGAGTTCATCGCCCGGCATCTCTACAATTTCTTCGTTGCCGATGAGCCTCAGGTCCCCGCTTGGTCGGTGACGCCGCCCAAAGACCCCGAAGCCATCGAATTACTGGCGAAAACCTTCACCGAGTCCAATTACGACATCCGCTCGGTCCTGCGGGTGCTGTTCCTCTCCGACTTCTTTAAAGAAGCGCGCTACACCAAGATCAAGAGTCCCGCCGAAGTGGTGGTGGGCACCCTGCGCCTGGTGGGCCAGGACAAGTTGCCCCCTCCSGGCATYGGCGACATGWCCAAGCAGGCCGGATACATGGGCCAAGAGTTGTTAAACCCGCCCAGCGTGGAGGGTTGGCACACCGGCGTTGAGTGGATCAACAGCGGTTCGCTCATGAAAAGAATCAATTTCGTCGCAGATATGCTGGGCGACACCAGCAAGCCCGGCGTAAAGCGGATCGTCGAGCGGCTGCAAGCCCAGGGGAATCTGGGGCCTGAGGAACTGGTGGACCAGTGCCTGGAATTGGTCGGGCCGGTCAAGGCGGGCGCCGCCACTCTCCAACAACTGGTGGAGCACGCCTCCCAGAACGGCGAACTGACCTGGGACACCGAGAAAGACGCCGCCGCGTCGACCGCGAAAGTGGGCGAATTGCTCCAACTGATCGCTTCGGTCAAAGAATTCCAATACTGCTAAGTCCGACTGTTAGGAGAAAGTAATGGCTACCAACAAGAAAGACCCGGTCCTGGTTGTGCTGCAGCTCTCCGRGGGCAACGACTACATGAACACGGTCGTTCCCTATACCGACGGGCTCTACCATGACAACCGCAAGGCGGTCGCCTTTGCCGAAGACCAGGTATTGCCCATCGACGGTGGTCTCGGCCTGAACCCGGCCATGGGCCTGTTGAAGGACATGTACGACGAGRGCAATATGGCCATCATCCACGGCATCGGATACCCCGACTCGCCGCGGTCCCACTTCCGCTCCATGGACATCTGGCACACCTGYGAGCCAGAGACCCTGGGCACCGAAGGCTGGCTCGGACTGGCCACCAGAGACATCGACCCCAATAAGGAAAACRTCGTCACCACCGTCAGTTTCGGYCCCAGCCTTTYCCGRGCGCTGGYYCTGCCGGGCGTTCCGGTGGCCTGCGTGGACGACTTGGAGTCATACGGGCTGCTGACCGGCATCACCGGAGAGAAGCAGCGGGAACAGATACTGGACCGCTTCTCCCGGATGTACGCCCCGGAGATGGGAAACGATGTCGTGACCGAATACCTCGGCCAGACCGGGCTTGAGGCCATGAAGGGCGCCGACATCTTGAAGGTCGCCCCGGAAARCTAYTCATCAAGCATCGAATACGCGGATACCACCATCGCCCGGAAACTTAAAGGAATCTCCCAGATCCATCAAGCTGGGCTCGGCACYCGCATCTTCTACTGCGACCACGGCAGCTTCGATAGCCACGCCAAGCAGCCGGACATGCACGCCACGCTATGGACCGATGTATCACAGGCGTTGGACGACTTCTACGCAGACCTCCGGGAGCACGACGCGGCGGACAACGTCATCGTTTTGATGTTCTCCGAATTCGGCAGGCGGGTCCGTGACAACGGCTCCGGCACCGATCACGGCGCTGCCGGCGCTGCGTTCGTCATCGGCGACGCCGTCAAGGGTGGGCAGTACGGCGAGTTCCCGTCCATAAAGCCCGGAGACCTGCAGCAGGGAGACTTGGTGCCCAATATGGACTTCCGGGGCCTTTACACCACGGTAATAGAGGACTGGCTAGGCCTGGACGCCAAGCCCATAGTCAAAGGCGAATTCSAGGCGCCCCGCTTTCTTTAGGGCAGTAATTGTTCATCACTGATAGCGCCCTCATCCTAYCCTTCTCCCGGCGCGGGAGAAGGGTCCGTTCTCTCTCACTGGAACAGCGCAAGGATAGATAATGCAGACACTGATAGCAGCAGGCAGGGTATACGACTTCAGCCATGCGGTTGGCCGGTCCGCAGCCTCGGGTACGGGRTTCAGGCATCCGTGCGCCGTGACCATGGGCACCGGGGCCGACGCCAACGCTTCTTATGTGATCAGCCGCGGCTTCGAGATGATTCCCAACGTACACTGGAGCCGGACCGCTTTGGGCGTGCGCGTCACCAAAGTTGTCCTGGGCGGGGTGTCCGGAGAAGAAGAGCTCATAACCGAATTCGGCAAATACGGCGATGCTCCGGGGCAGTTCATCTGGCCCGCCGGAGTGGCCGTCGATAGCCAGGGCCTGGTCTACGTGACCGACGAATGGCTGAACCGAGTATCCGTTTACGACGCCGACGGCAAATTCTTGAAGCTCTGGGGAGAAACCGGGAAAGCAGACGGTCAATTCGACRGCCCTTCGGGCATCCTGATCGACCCCCAAGACAACATCTACATCGTCGACACCCGCAACCACCGCATCCAGAAACTCACCAAGGACGGCGGCCATCTGGCCACCTGGGGTAAGCACGGCAGCGGAGAAGGCCAGCTGGACTCCCCGTGGGGCATCGCAGCCGATTCCGATGGCTTCATTTATGTATCCGACCACATGAACCACCGGGCCCAGAAATTCACATCCGAAGGCGAATTCGTGGCGTCCTTCGGCAGCGAAGGCACTGGCCGAGGCCAGTTGGGCCGCCCGTCCGGCGTGGCGGTCGACGGCGATGGCGACGTATATGTCTGCGATTGGTCCAACAACCGGGTGCAGGTGTTTGCGTCAGACGGCCGGTTCATCACTACGCTGCAAGGAGATGCCCGCGAACTATCGCATTGGGCCAAGATGACCGTCGAGGCCAACCCCGACGCGGTCAGACGACGCCGCGAGGTGCCCAACCCTGAGGTCGAGTGGCGGCTGTCCATGCCCAACGATCTGGTCTTCGATACGCTCCATCAGCGCCTGATAATCGCCGACACTCAGCGCCAGCGGGTCCAGATCTACAACAAGCTGCAAGACTACGCGGTCCCSTCCCGCACGATTTAGCTATCGCCTCAAACCGAAGAAAACGACAAAAGGTGGACCCATGGCCAGCGTATTCCTGGGCATAAACGACCGGACTTTCACCTACGAATCCACCGCCGCCCGCGCCGAGCATGTGGGCGCCGGAGTCCGTTATCCCATCGACTTTGCGATCACTCAGGACGACACCGCCTACATCGTGAACCGGGGGCGGGAAGACCGTCCTGACGGCACCCGTCTGACCGTTTTCAAATTGGGCGAAGAGGGCGAGGAATACATCTCGACCTTCGGTTCCCACGGCGAAGGCCCGGGSCAATTCATCTGGCCCATGGGCATCGCCCTGGACAAAGACAYCAACGTGTACGTTACCGATGAGTGGCTGAACCGCATCACCAAGTACGACAAAGACGGCGAGTACATCTCCCACTGGGGGACCCACGGCTCCGGAGACGGGGAGACAGACCGGCCAGCCGGCATCGCCGTCGGCCAAGACAATACGCTATACATTGTGGACAGCCGTAACAACCGGGTGCAAAAGTTCGATCTGGATGGCAAGTTCCTAGGCAGATTCGGTTCCGCCGGGTCGGGCGATGGACAGTTCAATCTGCCCTGGGGGATGTGCCTGGACGGCGATGACAACGTATTCGTCGCTGACTGGCGCAACGACCGCGTCCAGTCGTTCACGTCAGACGGCAAGTGGCTGGCTAGTTTCGGCACTCCGGGCACTGGTGGCGACACCACCAACGCTCGGGTCAAGGGCGGGATCACCTACTCCGACGCCCCTGTCGGCCAGTTCAACCGTCCAACGGGCGTCTGCGTAGACGAAGACGGCGWMRTYKRCATNKYMGAKTGRYTNAMCWRCYSCGKSCMGRWGSTKMCGNMGGNSSGYCGGNTSWTCWCSKANNYCASGSGRKMYKGWCRTCKMTCCAACATGGGCATCGCCAAACTCAGGTCCAACCCCGACATGATCAAGCAGCGCAACGGCATCCAGAACTTCACCCCGGAGCGGGTCTTATGGGCGCCCTGCGCCGTGAGGATCGCCCGGAATAACCGGGTAATCATCGCAGACACCACCCGCCACCGCTTCCAGATCTACCGCAAGAACACGGAACCGGTATTGGTTTAGCTGGCGGGGTTCATCGCAGGCAAGCACGTAGGGGCAGGTTTCCAACCTGCCCTGTTCCTTTGCCACCGCGGTGGTCGAATCGATCGCTGGAGAGGATAAATCGACCGACGAAAGTCTTCTCCGGTTGGAGTGTGGTTTACGCGTGGCAGAGCGGGTTAGAATCCCGCCCCTACGTTTTTAAAACACCAATGTTTTGGGCAAAGAAAAAGGCCGCGTTCTAACTCGCGGCCTTTTTCATATCTATGAGGCGCCGGGTGGGTTATGCGGGCTGGGCCACCGCTCCCTGGAACCGGTTCTCCAGGTCTTTCAGTAGGGCTTGGTCCTCCCGGTCCAGTTCCGAGTAGATCCAGTCGATGATCCAGCGGGGGTCTTCGGCAAACTCGTCGATCAGCAACCAGCGGACGATACCGAGCTGCTGAGCTTCGTCCATCTCATCTCGCACCAGGGAGATCACAAAGGCTTCTTCATTCTCAAAGTGGTCCAACTCCAAGATGCGCACTCCGATGAGCCGGCTGTGGATGTGGCGGATGGTCCGGGCGATCACTTTCTTCTCGCCCAGGACATCTTTCAAGGCCGTCTCCACCTCATGGAATTTTGCTTCAAGCGCCAGATGCTGTTCTTCTTCCAGAGAGAAAGCCGCTTCTCGGACGCTTTCTTCGAGTCCGGCGGCATTTCCCATGGCGATGAAACTGACCAGATCGCCGGCCTTGCYCGCCAATTCGGTATGCTCGGTCTCGTTGTCCCGAGCCGGCTGGATGTCCTTGAGTGGACCGGTCATCACCTCATCTTCGACGGCGGCATGGTACAGAAGCTGCTTCACCCAGTAGCCGAACGCCTCGTTCAAATCGGCGATGTCTTCAAATGTCGCTGCATTGGCGGCCATAGCTTCGGTCCGGTCCGATACCGACCGAAATGCCTTGTGCATCAACGGMATGACGTCGATGGGGTCTTCTAGTCTGTGGATATTTTCTGCTGYCATTTCCTCACCCTCCGAAGATTCTGGACTTTGGGACCGGTTAAGCCACGGGTTGCAGTTGTTCGATCCGGGACTCCATTCCGAAAAGTAATTCGTTCTCTTTGAGGGTAAGGTCTTGGGAGATCCATTCGATGACCCAATGCCGGTCGTCGGCTTCTTGGTCGATAAGCAGAGCGCCTACGACCTTAAGCTGGCATTCCGGGGAGAGGTTTTCTCGAAGCAGGGAGATAATCATGGCTTCTTCGGTTTCCAGGTGGTCTTCCTGGGCAACGCGAAGGGCGACCACTTGGCCGTAGAGGTGTTGCTGGGTGCGGGAGATGACGCTGGTGGCCCCGATGTCTTCCTCCAGCACGGTCATCACTACCAGAACGCCGTCGAGGAGCCGGGCATACTCTTCGTCTTCTTTCTCCAGGAGGGCCCATTTGACCCGTTCGACTGGGTCATGGGCGGCGGAGCAGCGGGTCGCGTCGACCGACTTGGTCATCGCTGTACCCACTTCTTTCTCGCCGTGATACATGATGGCGGTGGCCCAAGCGGTGAATGCCAACTTGAATGCCTGCAAACTACATCCGGTTTCCAGATGCTTGGCGAGCTCGACCGTCCGGCCGGCCTCGCCTCTCAGGGCTTTATGAATCAGATACATCGCRTCTATGGGCTGCTCGAGGGTGGTGATCTCCACGGTCATGCATTTCCTCCCAATGTATTCGCTTCGCTGGACCCTGTTGCAGGCGGTGATTAAATGGGTCGGTCAGCGGGTCTGGTTCGAAGTATAGTTAGGTCTAGCCCTATACCAAGTCGGCAATTTCCTTTGGTGCTGATAGGCCGGGTCTATCGCTTAACATCCTTGTCTCGTAATAGAGATTACGCACAAGTATCGTGATTATCWATACTGTGCTATCTCTATYATTACTATTNMGWTTGGCAATGATACTAGCGGGCCCGCCTCACGACCCAGTGCGCCTTGGCCTTGATCTTCAGTGCCATTGGTCACAAATARCCATCGAACTATGATTGAGAAGACGCCATTATCAACAAACCAACTACCGTAGGCGCGGGTTTTTAACCCGCCAGGCTGCTGGTAAAACAATTTCAGGTCCCGAGCCCTGGCAACCATGTAAGGCCGTTATGGTTTCTCTCGACCGATTTGGCCTCCCCGTAGATGAGCCGGTTGAAAACCGGCGCCTACGCCCGCCGGGTACCACTCAGTCAAACTCCAGTATTCCGGGCAATAAAAAAGGGAGGGCATTAGCCCTCCCCTACGATTCGAACCTTGTTCCCGGCCCGCGTTAGCTGGTGGAAACCGGTTGTTTCCTCACTGAAGCAATGGCATGGACCTGATCCATCAAGATGTCGAAGTTCTCAAAGGTGAGGGACTGGGGTCCGTCGCATTTCGCCTGGTCCGGATTGGGATGGACCTCGATCAGCAGTCCGTGAGCTCCGGCGGCAACCGAAGCCAGGGCGACGGGGGTAACCAGGTACCATTTTCCGGTGCTGTGACTGGGGTCGGCCACTATGGGCAGGTGGCTGAGCCGCTTGATCACCGGCACGGCGGCCACGTCCAGCGTGAACCGAGTGAAGGTCTCGAACCCGCGGACGCCTCTTTCACAGAGAATCACTTGTTCATTGCCACCGGCCATAACGTATTCGGCGGCCAGCAGCCATTCTTCGTATGATGCGGACAGGCCGCGCTTCACCATGACCGGCTTCCCGATCAGTCCTACCTCGTCCAGCAGATTGTAGTTCTGCATGTTCCGGGCGCCGATCTGCAGTATGTCGGCGTACTTTGCGACGGTCTCCACATCGGACGTGGCCATGACCTCGGTAATGATAGGCAGGCCGGTTTCCTGCTTGGCCAGTTGGAGAAGTTTCAGGCCGTCTTCGCCCATACCGCGGAAGCTGTAGGGAGAAGTCCTGGGCTTGAATGCACCGCCCCGCAAGATCGTGGCGCCGGCGGCTTTCACCGCTTTGGCCGTTGAGACCATCTGCTCTTCGTCTTCAACGGAGCAAGGTCCGGCCATTATTACGGGGTCGGGTCCGCCGATCACGGCGTCGCCAACCTTTATGATCGTGTCATCAGGATGGAATTCCCTGCTGGCCAATTTATAGGGCTTCGAGATCATGACGACCTCGTCAACCCCGTTCATCAACTCCATCTCATCTTTGAAGTCCGSGGGTATGGACCCCATAACGCCGATGACGGTCCTCTCGGCCCCGGTATTGATCTGGGCCCTCAACCCGCGAGACTCGATCCGCTCTTTGATATTGTCCAGGTCGATTTTAGCGGTGCCTGGCGCCATTACTACAATCATTTCTGAACCCACCTTTTGATCCGTGGACTGATTCATATCCCGTTTGGTCTTTAAGSAGGAACTGGGACAGACCTTATAACGAGATACCACACCACTAACGGAGCCTGCCGCTGCAACAGCATCGAGGCTCCTTCACTATCATCATCTGGGGCCTGCCTTGCGCTAACCGCGTAGGCTCTCGGCCCCTTTCAGGTATATGTAGACCAGATCCTTTGGTTCCTTATCAGTATTAACCAGTATAAGTATCCTGATACAGTGCGGCAAGCTGCCCTTCACAACCACCTGAGTTATGTCCATCAGAGGCGCGTCCGGCCAGGCCAATCTCCGGGCGGCAGTGGCCGCAAAGGCGGTATCCAGGTCCGGGGTCAGTGTGAAAAATACGGCGGCCAGCGAGTCCTCTTCCAGACCGTTGGCGTCGATCAACGCCTGGACCAACTCGGCGGTAGCCTCGTGAATAGCCTCTTGGGTGTTGGCGTCGGCGGTCGTCGCGCCCCTTATTCCCCGGCATGCTGTCATTCGATCAATGGGCTCCCTCAGTCATTCTCGGGCATTCTAGGTTTGGAGCGTGCCCCCGCTAATTCGGCAACGAACCGGCTGGCCCGCTCGACCAATTCTTCTCTGGGCGAATCAAGCATCACTCTGATGAGGGCGCTGCCCACCACGGCGGCCTCGGCCGTTTTGCCCACCTCTTCCACGTGGGTCCGATTGGATATCCCGAACCCTACCGCCAGGGGAAGGCTCGTTTGGGACCTCACCCGATCCAGCAGCTCAAAGCTTCGGCCTGAGACCATTTCGCGGGCGCCGGTAACCCCAGTGACACTGATGCAATAGATGAACCCGCTGGCYCCGGAACAGGCGTCTTTGATGCTCTTRTCGGTGCTGGTTGGCGCCAACAACGGAATCATCGAGATGTCGCGCTCCCGGCATTCCGTGATCAGGGGAGCAGCCTCGAATCCCGGCAGGTCCACGGCGATCAGCCCGTCAACACCGGCCTGTCGGCACCGCTGGGTGAAAGGTACCAGTCCATAGGTGTGGATGGGATTGTAATAACCCATCAAGATCAGCGGGGTCTCCGGAATCTTATCGCGAAGGGTTTCGGCGGCGGTCAGGCAGTCTTCCAAGCTGGTGCCGTTCTGCAATGCCTTAAAACTGGACTCTTGGATCACTGGGCCCTCGGCCAATGGGTCGCTGAAGGGCACTCCCAGTTCCACGGCGTCGGCGCCGGCGGCGACCAGGGCTGGGACCAACTCTAAAGTGGCCTCCATATCTGGGAAACCGGCGGTCACAAATACAATCAGTCCGGGACSCTTCTGCTCCCGGACTGCATCAAACATACGCCTGATTCGAGTTTCGCCCATACCTGGAACCTGGATTCCTCCCGGCCTGCATCTCACAAGAAACGCAGCCTACGGTTTAGGCAAATTTAACGTACAACCCCATCGGTGTCTACCCCTARMGCTCTGGCCGCCCGCGTCTACGTCCAAAAATCACCCAGCTAAGGCCTGCACCCCAAGGGCCAATGCGTTCTGTCCGGCGTGGGCCCCGATGGCCGCCCACAATGACCCTGTCCGCCAGTACAACCACGCCAACAGGAACCCGGTGATGAATATTGGGACCACCACACCGAGGGAAAGGTGGAAGGCGCTGAAAACCAGGGCGCTGAACGTAATGGCTCCCCATGGACCCATCTTGGGCAGGAGGCCCCGGAAGATGAACCCGCGGAAGAATATCTCTTCGCTCATCGGGGTGATGAACGCCAGGGCTTGGAAGGTCAGCAACACCGCCGGGCCGTCGAAGAAGATATCGGACTCAACATCCGGAGTGGTGAATCTGTCCAGACCCAACGACTCCACGATAATTGAGTAGATGGAGGTTGCGATCAAACTGGCAGCCATCACCCCAAACATTAAGAGAACGGTCCGTTTTCGGGGGCAATGGACCCCGCTGAGGCGCAGCACGGCCAGTGGGTCCTGGCTATGCCGGAGCCCGAGATACCAGACCGTTGCAACGATGGCCAAGCCCATCAGATGAACGCTGATCCATGTGGCTACGGCGTCTTCTTGCGCCGGATAAAGCGATCCGATGGCAAAAGCGGCGGCCGCCGCCGCGAACAGCGAGATCATTACGACGATTATTCCGGCGGCGATCTGCCATCCGCCCCAGGTCACTGCCCCCATTCGGTGGCCGGCCTGATCAGCGGGACTGTCAACGGTCCGAGCAGCTGATCGTACAGAGAAGTACCCGCATGTAGGGCAGAAATTCTGTCCTATTCCCAAATGCCGGCCGCACTGGGAGCAAAAAGACGGTCCTTCGCCGGGGTGGGAGATTTCGCCCACAGCCTGCTCCGGCGGGGTATCGYCGGTCTCTCCGGACCGCCGCGGCAAGTTATTATCGGGCTGCAATTAGGGCCTGCATGTACGCCTCAAAGATCACTGGAATAAAGTATAGCAACTCGCCCCTTATTTCCAAGTTGCGGGCCAAGGCCGAGTTCCGGCGTCTCATTGCCGCGACTCTGGAGCGTGATTGCCAGAATATTCCAGGCCGGTCATAATGGCTGCGGCCCAGATAGGCCCACCGGAGATGACGAAATGGCTTCAGAAAAACAACTGTCCCGGGAAGAGTTCGACCTCCTGGCGAAACTGCTCGGCGTTGACGGCGAACCTGCTTACCTCGATGAGCTCTACTCCCAGGTGCGCGGTGTCTACATCAGCGCACAGAACATCAGGGAGATCGACGTCACCGGCGCCGAACCCGACATGGCCTTCATACCGCCAACGGCCTGATTCGCGAATAAAGCCCAGCGAGCCCTACACCGCTTGGAGGCAATGCCCCGATGGACACACTTGAAATCTGCTACATGAGCGCCGGCGACCTCTCGAAGTTGGTCAAGAACAAAGAGGTCTCCCCCGTTGAGATAATCGACGCCCACCTGACCAGGATTGAGGCCACCGAGCCGGTGTTGAACTCGTTCATCACGCTGTTGGCCGAGGAGTCCCGGACCGCCGCCCGCCAGGCCGAGAAAGACATCCAAGCCGGCAGGTACAAGGGCCCGCTGCACGGCATACCCGTGGGACTGAAAGACCTCTACAACACCGCCGGGGTCCGCACCACCTCAGGCTCCAAGATATTCGACACCTTCGTCCCCGAGGAAGACTGCACCGTGGCCGCCAAGTTCCAGCAGGCCGGGGCCATACTCCTGGGCAAGCTGAACATGCACCAATTCGCCTACGGACCGACCGGCGAGAACCCTGATTACGGCCACATGCACAACCCCTGGAACCCCGAGATGGTCACCGGCGGCTCCAGTGGAGGCTCCGGATCCGCCGCCGCGGCGGGCCARTGCACGATCACCACCGGCAGCGACACCGGCGGTTCCATCCGGATCCCGGCCGCCCTTTGCGGCATCGTCGGCCTCAAGCCCACCTACGGTCTCGTCAGCCGCTGGGGACTGACCGCACTGTCCTGGTCTCTGGACCATCCAGGCCCCATGACGCGCACGGTGGAAGACGCCGCCATCACGATGAACGTCATCGCCGGGTATGACCCTAAAGACGTGGCCTCAGCGAAGGTGGATATCCCCGACTACACCACGGCGCTAACCGGCGACGTACGAGGTTTACGCATCGGCATGCCCAAAGAATACTTCGAGGCGCCGTTGGACCCCCAGGTCAGAAAGGCCGTGCTCGACGCAGTCAGCATGCTCGAGAGCATGGGAGCCGTGGTGAAAGAAGTCTCCTTCCCCATGTTCAATCAGTCTCAAGCCATCTCCAGCACGGTGCTCATGGCCGAAGCCAGCGCATATCACCGGGACCTGTTGGAGAAAGACGGCCACCAACTCTATGAGCCGGTGCGGCAACGATTGGAAGCGGGGTTGTTCATCAGCGCCGCCGACTATCTCAGGGCACAGCAAGCCCGGGCCCTTCTGGACCAGGAAGGACGAAGACTACTGGACGATGTAGACCTGCTGGCCGGTCCCACCGAGCCTGTGACCGCTCCAGAACTTCTGGCTTCCAAGGTGATGGCCGGGGAACAAGAGATCGGAGTAGTCGGCGCGCTCACGCARTACACCAGGCCATATAACATCAATGGCTTCCCAGCCATCTCGGTCCCCTGCGGCTTCTCGGATGCAGGGCTGCCAATCGGCCTGCAACTAGCGGGAAAACCCTTTGACGAGTTGACTGTGCTCCGTGCCGCCCACGCCTACGAACAGGCCACGGACTGGCATACCCGCCGCCCGCCGATCTAGCGCATCGTCTGTCGCGCAGACAACTCGATTCGGTCCATCGCCACACCGGTAGAACCATGAGGCTGGCCAGATTCGTAATTCGTGTAGAATCCTTCTACGGCCCTAGATGTTATGTCTATATCGAATCTACGGGGCCGGTAAGTGTGGGGAGCCGGCGGCATTGGCGGAAATCACCACCGTGACATTCGACCTTTGGCAGACCCTTCTGCTGGACGAACGGGAGCTGGGAGAGGCACGCGCGCTGGTCCGTCTTGAAGGCGCYCGATCAGCCCTGGCCAAATTCGGCAGAGACTTTGACCTTGAGCACATCAGGACAGCCTACATGTCTTGCTTCCAGCATTGCCGGGGTGTACGGGACGGGGGTCTGGACGTGGACTTCCGGGAGCAGGTCTCCATATTCATCGACCACATCGAGTCCGGTCTGGCCGTACGTGTGGGCAGTGGTGTCATGGACGAGATCGCCGGATATTACGCCGACTCGTTCTTGGTCCATCCTCCGCCGGCCCATTCCGACGCTGTCCAGGTTCTTCAAGGCGTCAAAGACATGGGCCTCAAGATCGGGCTGATCTCCAACACGGCGATGACCCCTGGGTACACTTTCCGCTCTTACATGGAGGAGCGGGGAATGTTGAGTTACTTCCATACGCTGACGTTCTCTGACGAAGTCAAGATCGCCAAGCCTGCCAGTGAGATATTCATGATGACCCTGCGGGCATTGGGCGCARCACCGGGTCAGACCATACACGTGGGCGACCATGTGATGAACGACGTGGTGGGCGCCAAACGCTGCGGCATGAAGACAGTCTGGATCTCAGGGTTCTACGAAAGGGAGGACCCCAACGACCCGGAAACCGAACCGGACATCACGGTGTCCGGGCTGGGTGAAGTGGTCCCGGCCATCGCCAAGCTGGCGGGGCGGAACGTGTTAGGCTGAATACCCGGCAGTACCAGTTATGTTGACACGGGTTTCTGYTGGTGATAGTGTCGACTAGCTTACGATACATGGAAAACATGTTACCGAAAAATTCATATTCGGCATCGATTCGRTGGAATCCTTTACAAATCAGATRAAATACGGAACAAACAGCGCCAGCTAGATTTGACTCCGACTTAGGTGGCGGGATGCTAAAAAGGATCCTGACAGGTACGCGGCATGGCTGATATAGCGGAACTCAACGAGCTTTGCGAAGCCGTCTTTTCGAAACGGCCCATGATCTTGGTGAGCAACCGCGGCCCGGTGGAACACCAGATGTCTGGCGACGGCCGCCCCGAGGCCCGCCGCGGCAGCGGTAGCGTGGTCACGGCCTTCAGCTCCATGGCCCAGAAATTCGAGTTCACCTGGGTGGCCAGCGCCATGGGTGAAGGCGACCGGGTTGTCTCTGACAACGGTCAGGCCCCTCACCTGAGGTCTCCGCTCCCAGGGCACAAGATTAATCTGCGTTACGTCGTAACGCCCCGGCGCGTCTACCACAAGTATTACAACATCCTGTGCAACCCGCTCCTTTGGTTCCTGCAGCATTACATGTGGAACCCGCCCTACAATCCCAACGTCGATGCCGCCGTGCACGACGCTTGGGAAACGGGCTACATCCCGGTGAACCAAGCTTTCGCCAATGCCGTGATTGAAGAGGCCCGGGCCCTGGAGCAAGCGCCCATAGTCATCGGCCACGACTACCATCTGTACCTTATGCCCGAATTCGTCCGCCAGGGAGTGCCCGACGCTGTGATTCAGCACTTCATCCACATCCCCTGGCCCACGCCCCAGTACTGGCACATGGTCCCGGACTACATCACCCGCCGCATCTGCGAGTCTCTATGCGCCACCGACCTCCTGGGATTCCAGACCATCGGCGATGTCCGGTGCTTCCTGGACACAGTTGRTGAGTTCGTTCCCGGCGCGGCTGTGGACCGAAATGATCATACCGTCGATCTGAAGGGCCACACGACTTCGGTCAAGGTCTACCCCATCTCCATCAACGTGGAGGAAGTGCAGCGCATCGCCAACACCCCGCGGGCCCTGGACTATGAGACTAAGCTGGCGGAGGACACCGGCGAGGTCACCATCGTCCGTATCGACCGCGCCGAGCCCAACAAGAACATCGTCCGCGGCTTCCGGGCCTATGAACTACTGCTGACGCGCTACCCTGAGTTGAAGGGCAAGGTCAAGTTCTTAGCCTTCTTGGTGCCATCCCGCACCCACATACGCCAGTACCAGAGGTACATGGACGAGATACAGCAAGTGATACAGCAGATCAATAATAACCACGGGACAGATGACTGGCAGCCCATCGTGCCCTTCATTGAGAACAACTACACTCAGGCCATCGCCGGCATGAAACTGTACGACGTGCTCCTAGTGAACACGATCATCGAGGGCATGAACCTGGTGGCCAAAGAAGGCCCAGTGGTCAACAACCGCGACGGCGTATTGGTCTTGTCCCACAGCAGCGGCGTGTACAAACAGCTCGCCGACGGCGCCCTCAGCGTTTCGCCCACCGACATCGAGGGCACCATGGAGGCGTTGCACCAGGCGATCACCATGTCGGCCAAAGACCGGAAAGACCGGGCGGCCCTGATGCTTGAGTCGGTCTGCCGGGAAGACATCAATCACTGGCTCTACCAGCAAATGTACGATATCTCGAACATCTCTTAGCCCGCCCGCCACCGGGAATCCGGGAGCGGCACGAGGTTGGATTAATGCCCTGGCTGGGGTTAAAGTAATGGAGCGGCGGCAGTCCGTCTCACTTAGATATTCTTCACCCCTCCTTAACGTTTCGGACGCGGAGAAAGCAGACCAGATGGAAGAATTGTTCAACCCACATCTGCCGGGCGGCGGGCGGCCCGACATACAGCTCTGTATCTTCCCGCACCTGCCTGAATTCTTGGTCATCGACTCCCGGGAAGACGAGCCTCAGGTGCTGCTCCTTAACACCGACGACGTATTTGACGAGGAGTTCTACCGGACCGTCGAAGCCGAGTTCTCAGAAACGTTGCGTTCGTCCAGCGATTTCCTCTTTTCCCACTTCATGAACCTGCCTATCAGCGTCGAGGAATCGGTGCGGGACATCGCGATGACATTTATCCTGGACCGGCTGGGAGTGCAGGTTGAGAATGAAGACGAGATTCCGTCAGTCGTTGTCTACGTGGTTAGCGGAGGCGCTCTGACCTCCCACGCCCAAAAGATCCTGGATGGCCTGAAAGAACTGATCCACACCAGTTTCAGAGGCCCTGAGTTAGACCGGTGGGGGGAGACCATCGCCGATCTGGTCGAACGAGAAACCGTCATCATGCGGAAGGTCAATGAACAGCAGATGGCGGACGCCCTCAAGAGTGACTCCCCCGATTATTTCACCCTCTGGGAAAGCCGCAACTAGGGCCCGACGGGCGTTTCATTTACCTGCATCTTCCAGGCTGGAAACTCCTTTCCTGGCACGCCACTCGCCATCTCCCCTATAATCCCCACGCGGCTTGAGTTAAGTTTTGCCTAGGGAGCCATCCATGGACCGGATCGGACTATCCATCAACACCCGGAGCGAAACCTCCGACGAAGAACTAGTCACGATAGCCAAACTCGCCGATGAGCAAGGCTATCACTCTTTCTGGGCCGCCGAGTCGTGGGGACGTGACGCTTTCACCGTGTTGGCCATGATCGCCTGCAACACCCAGAACATCGGACTGGCCACTGGCATCGTCAATGTGTTCAGCCGGACCCCGGCGCTCATCGCCCAGAGTATCGCCTCTTTGGACATCATGTCCAAGGGCCGAGCAATCTTGGGGTTGGGCACCAGCGGGAAAGTCGTGGTTGAGGGCTGGCACGGCGTGCCATTCGATTCTCCCCTGGGCCGTACCCGTGAGTACATCGAGATCATCCGCAAGGCCCTGAGCGGCGCACCCGTGGACCACCAGGGGAAGTTCTACCAGATGGAAAGGTTCCGGATGATCTCTCCACCGGTGCAGGAACGGCTGCCCATCTACATCGCCAGCTTGGGGCCCAAGAACCTGGCTCTGACCGGCGAAGTGGCCGACGGGTGGCTGCCCGTCTGGGCCAACCGGGAACGGCTGCCCGAACTGTTGGAACAGGTCAACCAGGGAGCGGCCAAGTCCGGACGGAGCATCTCCGATGTGACCGTCGCGCCGTACCTGATGTGCTACACCGGTGACACACCGGAAGGCGTGGCCCTTGGCGAGCATTTGCTGAAGGCCCACATGGCGTATTACATCGGCGGCATGGGCACTTTCTATTTCGAGAGTTTCAGCCGCGCCGGCTTCGCCAAGGAAGCCGAGAAGGTCCGTGACGCCTGGAACTCCAGAGACCGGGAGCAAGCCGCGGCCGCTGTCTCCGACCGGATGGTCGAGAGCGTTGCGGTGCTAGGAGACGCCCAACAATGCCGCGACCAGATGGCCAAATTCCGGCAGGCCGGTATAGACATCCCCATCGCGACATTCCCCCATGGGACTGACCTGGAAGCCATTCAGCGCACCATCAAAGCCCTCGCACCTCAGGCAGGCGCTTAGTGGCGGTCAAGATCGGCGTGATCTCCGACACGCACTCGGCGGGCAGCGGACGAGACCTGCCGGTGAAGATATTGGACGCCCTGCGCGGGGTGGACATGATCCTCCATTGCGGAGACCTTGAATGCCTGGGAGTTCTGGATTACCTGGAAGAGGTGGCCCCGCTGCTGGCGGTTCGGGGCTACGAGGACCCCTTGGAAGATGGCGACCGGCTGGCCATGACCACCCGGGTGGTCAAGATCGAAGGCGTGTCCATCGGAATGATCCATGACATCCAATGGCCGGGTCCTAAGATTCCTACTTCCTCCGATGGCTCTGAATTGGTGCTGCCCGAAGGCAACGGACGGGAGTTCATGGCCCGCAAGTTCAAACAGCCGGTGGACGTGGTCCTGTTCGGCGACACCCACGAAGAACTGGTAATGGACTGGGATGGGGTCCTGATCATGAACCCCGGCAGCCCAACCTACCCCGGTAAACGCCACAAACAGGGCGCCCTAGGCACCATCGGTCTACTGGAAGTGGATGGGGAAACGGCTACGGGCCGGATAGTCGATCTGGAAGAACTCTCCAATAGCCGCTCATCCTGAGGCTACCTGAGGGATGCTCGACAAGACGTGGTTGATTGCCAGCTAGTGGTTCGATTGATTCACCACGAACGGACTGGTAAAACCCAAGATTTCCTGGATTCCCGCCTTCGCAGGAACGACGGTGGGGAATCGCTCATCCTGGGTTGAGCGATCGTCACCTACATTCGTTTTGGCTTCAGGGGTTGTCCTTCTAGGGGTGGGCAATTGGCTTAATCGGGTTTCAAACGCGGCCTGATCAGATTTGTGGGGGAGGGTCGGGTGTTAAAAGCCGTTCGTTCTACGCTTACCTAGCCGGCGCGCAGACATGCGAGCAGTGAATAAACACGAGAATAACCCTGGATACTAATAAAGAGCCCAGCTTGCCTTTGCCGTAAATTATCAAAAACTAGCCGCTTTGTTAAAAATCGGTCGGCGAGATAGACCATTGAAACAACAAGGATCGATTGATTACTTACTGGCGCCAGCACGACACTCGGCGTGGTTGGGGTCGTATTGGTGATTTCGAGGTCCACCGTGCAACCCGAATTCGGCTATAGTAGCGAATCGAAGGTACGTTGGGTCGATTGGTGGCAAAATTGGCCTGCGGGCGTCCCTTATATATGTTAAGCTCTACGGTAGTGGCAGTATTCTTCAGTCTCTCTACAGGCATCCTAGATCGGTCTACGGGTATCCATGGGCTAAACGCCCCTCCGGGTCTCATTACAGCATTCCGCTTCTTATCGTCTCCGTGAGCAGTCTCTTGCCAACTTTTTTCATACAGGGAAGTCAATTATGAGTTACCAAGACAGGACCCTATCTTGCGTGGAGTGTGGGCAATCGTTCACATTCTCGGCGGACGATCAGTCGTACCATGCCGAAAAGGGATACACGAACGAACCCAAGCGGTGCACCTCCTGCCGTGAGGCAAGGCGCGCAAACCGGTCAACCGAAGGCGGTTTCGGTTCCGACCGTGGTCCCCGCGAGATGCACTCAGTGGTTTGCGCGGAATGCGGCAATCAGGCCACAGTACCGTTCCTGCCCCGCGGCGACCGGCCCGTCTACTGCAGCGATTGCTTCAGTCGTCAGGGTGGCGGCGGTGGTGGTGGCGGTCGCTACTAGGCCAACAAACAGGGACGTCCGCCGTCCCCGGCCTACACCAGAAGCATGAAATACGCCCTCAGCATATAACGCTGAGGACGTGTGCTTTTTCTAGTCCGTGGCTTTGCTACACGGAGCCAGCGCTTAGGGCTCGCTGATTTCGATGACGCAATCGAATATCAGAGTCGTATACCTCGGAAGGCCGGCTATCCCAGGAGCTGATCGCCTGTGATGGCCGGCCTCTCCGAAGAATTCGACGAAAGGGTCCGACGCTCCGTTCACGACTTAGGTTTTCTCCTCACGAAGATGCGTTTGTTGTCCGGCTCCCCGGTCCGAAACGGGGGCTCGTTGCGGTGTGACTGCCGGACCGAGAAGATTTGGGACACCATTTTAGAAA
>NVWX01000011.1 GCA_002746355.1 Dehalococcoidia bacterium
GAGCAAGCGGCGCACCTTTCGGTGTTCCAACGGACTCCGCAATACACTGTCCCCGCCCGCCACGGCACGGTTGACCGAAAGTTCATCGAAGAACAGATAAAACCCAACTACGAAGCGGTACTGAACAAGGCAAGGTGGTCCGCCGGCGGGTTTCCGATCGACCGTGATGAGCGTTCCGCGCTGGAGGTCACTGAGGCAGAACGGCTGGAGTCGTTCGAAGCCGGCTGGGCTGAAGGCGGAATACGATTCCTGGGTACGTCATTCAAGGACATCAGCATGGACAGAAGGGCAAACGACACGATGTCCGAGTTCATTCGGAACAAGATCCGTGAGATGGTGAAGGACCCMGAGACCGTCGARAAGCTTYTGCCTACGGACCATCCSTTTRSYTCKAARCGTSCTCTKATCGACACCAATTACTTCGATACCTACAACCGCGAGAACGTTGAGCTGATCGACATTCGCCACTCACCGATCCAAGAGATAACTCCCAAGGGGATTCGGACTRAAGACCAGGAGTTCGAGTTCGATATGATCGTCTTCGCCACTGGTTTCGATGCCATGACGGGCACTTACTTCAAGATGGATATCCGCGGTAGAAACGGTCTGTCGCTAAAGGAAAAGTGGWCCGAAGGCCCAAAGACTTACCTTGGACTGCAAACGGTTGGATTCCCCAATATGTTCATGATCACAGGGCCGGGCAGCCCGTCSGTCCTTAGC
The DNA here is from genome assembly GCA_002746355.1 of Dehalococcoidia bacterium. Lineage (GTDB taxonomy): Bacteria > Chloroflexota > Dehalococcoidia > Lucifugimonadales > UBA3495 > UBA9611. The sequence goes on from NVWX01000011.1 coordinate 721, forward strand.
AATATGCCGATGTCTATCGAGCAGCACATCGACTGGATTGCGGATTTCCTCCAGTACATGCGCAGAGGCGAGATCAATAGTGTTGAGGCGGATGAGAATGCGGAGACGGCATGGGTAGCCCAYGTTAATGAAGTCGCCGAGCCTACGATGTATATGCTGGCGGACTCCTGGTACCTCGGAGCGAACATCCCCGGCAAGCCGCGCGTGTTCATGCCCTACGTCGGCGGTCTCGGGAACTACCGAAGAAAGTGTAATGAGGTTGCCGACAACGGGTATGAAGGCTTTATCCTCGACGCTGGGCGTAGATGAACCGATATGCTCCCCTTTTTCCGCCAGGCCGATTACTACCCTAATCCGCTCATCTGCGGTGCCAGCCTATTACATCTGCAATACTGATCGTCAAACCTGGAGCAATAGCATTCACGGTGATGTCGTTACGTAGGCAGCCGAGAGGACATTCTTCGTCAAGTGGACGGTGGGTGGAAGGTCGCCTACCGGAAAATCGTCCCAGACCAGAACGTGCTCCTGGCCAAGAATATCAGCAACTTTATTTAACACCAGTCCAACTTGACCTAAAATGAGAAGTGGATTATCTTCGTCGTTCCTCGGTATCTCAACCGTTCTCGTGTTGATTGGATGCAGCGCTTCAATCACCCCAAACGCGCCGGTTTCGCCTCCATCAGCAACTCCACCCTCAATTGCCAGACTGCCCAGAATATCTACCTCGGAACCAACTTCGCAGAAAACTTCTCCAACTGAGTCATCTTCGGAGACTTCTCTACAAGCGTTCTCACTTCCACCAGGGTCTCGACCCCACGATGTCGCCCCTGCCGATGACGGCGGGATCTGGTACACGGCACAGGGCTCCGGGGCACTTGGCTGGCTAGACCCCGAAACTGGTGAGACCCGACATACGTCATTGGGTGTAGGATCTCGACCTCACGGGGTAATCGTGGGCCCGGACGGTGCGCCGTGGATCACAGACGGAGGGTTGAACGCTATCGTGCGGGTCGACCCAGCCAGCCAGATAGTGGATATCTTCCCCTTGCCTCAACATCGCTCCAATGCAAATCTGAATACGGCAACCTTCGACGATGTTGGCGTGCTTTGGTTCACCGGACAAAATGGCGTCTACGGCCGATTTTACCCACGCACACTTCAGATGGACGTCTTTGATGCTCCACGCGGTCGTGGGCCATACGGGATTGCTACCAGTGCCAATGGAGACATTTATTTTGCGTCGCTAGCCGGAAGCTATGTCGGGCGTATCGACCCGAACTCTGGCGAGGTAACCGTCCTAGAACCGCCAACCCCGGACCAAGGGGCGAGAAGGGTCTGGTCGGATTCCCAAGGGAGGATTTGGACCAGCGAATGGAATGCCGGCCARGYGGCRGTCTATGACCCTRMMTCCGACCWTTGGCAGGAGTGGAAACTACCGGGACCGGCGCCTCGTGCTTACGCGGTCTATGTGGACGAGAATGACATCGTGTGGCTCAGCGACTTCGGCGGCAACGCGGTGGTCCGGTTCGACCCGAGCAGTGAGGAATTTAGGGTGTTTGGGCTGCCGGATAACCCCGGAAATGTCAGACAGATACTTGGCAGACCCGGGGAAGTTTGGTTGCCGGAATCCGCGGCAGACCGGCTGGTGGTCGTCCGCTGATCGGACATCGCCGAATTTCTGCATCAGCCCGGATTACGCGCAATCAGCAACCGGCTCATCTCACAAACCATCGCGCGGTTCCTAGACCAAATGGGAGAGATTGGCTGAATTTCCTGTTGTGACCTTTATGGACGCATCCGTACCTGCCTCGACCGCCGATACTACGCCACCGAGGTACCGGGAACACAAACGACACACCGAATTAATTTCAACGTCAAGGCTTGACTCGAATTGGAGTTGTCATCGCTTGCGGGAATGAATAGTAGTAGTGGTGAGCGTTAAATTGTGATAGCTATAACGCCGAGTAAAGAAACGACAAGTGGTCCGATCCCTACGGTAAGTGTAGTGCGGCCAATCTGTGATTGGCCCGATTGTGCGATCCGTATGCGTTGTTCGATCAGGTGTTCTTTGGGATCGAATCCCGGCTCCTATCGAACCCACCTAGTGCATCTCCGGTGGGTGAATACTATTCGCCGATAGTGTCAGTGGTCCTAATTTCCAACAAGTCATGTACCTGGTTAGAGGGATCAACTCCCGCTTACAATCGCCTCGAAGATCATCCTCAAACCAATTGGCGATGATTAAGATGTTCGACCGCCTGCATCTGAGTACACCAGTTTATTGGTCGCGGCGCATGAGATTCTGTCTCATGCCAACCATGGAACTTGTCAATGAGGCTGAGGAAGCCTAATAATGTTCTATGCTGTGGCCTTGGGGGATCGGTGATAGATTTGACCCAACGGCGATAGTTGTAGCTACCACGTTACGCAATTCTGAAATGGCAAGGAAGAGGTAAAAAAATGGCCAAATTGGAGCCCGTACCAGTTCAAAATCCCTCTACCACTAGCGGCCATCCCCTTGATCCATTGACCGCAGCCGAGATCGGGAGTGCGGTGGCCATTCTCCGGGTCCAGCGCAGCCTCGGGCAACGGGTCCGCTTCGAGTCCATCGTCCTGAACGAGCCCCCCAAAGACTTCGTCCTCGGCTTTGAGGACGGGGACGCGATCAACAGGGAGGCCTTCATCATTCTGTTCGACAACGATACCAGTGCTACGTACGAGGCGATAGTTTCCTTAAAGGAACGGACCGTAAAGTCCTGGGCCCATATTCCCGGCGTCCAGCCCAGAATAACGCTCGACGAGTTCTACGAGTGTGAAATCGCCGTGAAAGAGAGCCAGGAGTTTAGAGCTGCATTGCAAAAACGCGGGATCACAGATGTAAATCTGGTCATGGTCGATCCTTGGCCGGCCGGCAACTTCGGCGTTGAAGATGAGCAAGGAGCGCGTCTGTCCTTCGCCCGATGCTGGCTTCGCTCCAGCCCCACTGACAATGGCTATGCCCGTCCCATCGAGGGAGTCATCCCGGTGGTCGATCTCAACAAAATGGAGGTCATCCGGGTAGAGGATCATGGCGTTGTCGCATTGCCGCCCAACGACGGCAACTACGCCCCAGAATTTTTGGAGGGGTTTCGGACGGACCTGAAGCCGCTGGAAATTGTTCAGCCAGAAGGCCCCAGTTTCAACGTAGAAGGAAATGAGGTGTCCTGGCAAAAGTGGAACTTTCGGGTCGGCTTCACTCCTCGCGAGGGTCTAGTTTTGTACACCATCAGCTACGAAGACCAGGGGCGAAAGCGTCCGATCATCTATCGTGCCTCGCTCGGCGATATGGTGGTGCCTTACGGTGATCCCAGTCCGCGGAATTTTCGTAAGAACGCATTCGACGTTGGGGAGTATGGCATAGGCATGTTGGCCAACTCCCTGACACTGGGGTGTGATTGCCTCGGCCAGATCTATTATTTCGACGCCGCCTTGAATGATAGCCGGGGCGCGCCGGTGCAAATCCAGAATGCGGTCTGCTTGCACGAAGAAGACTTCGGTATCTTGTGGAAGCACGTGGATTGGCGCACTGGACAAGTTGAAGTACGGCGTTCCCGCCGCCTCGTTGTGTCTTTCATAGCCACAGTCGCCAACTATGAATACGGTTTTTTCTGGTACTTCTACCAAGACGGAAAAATCGAGTTTCAAGTAAAGTTGACCGGCATTTTGAATAACGCAGCCGTAGACTCCGGAGAGCTTCCGAAGTACGGCACCTTGATAGCTCCCCAATTAGCGGCCCATATTCATCAGCATTTCTTCAGCATCCGCTTGGATATGACCGTCGACGGTTTGCAGAACTCCGTGTACGAGGTCAACACTAAGGCCGAAGCCAAGGGGCCAGATAATCCCCAAGGAAATGCCTTCTACGCAGAAAAGACCCTCTTAGCAACCGAGCTTGAAGCCCAGCGCACGGTTAATCCCATGTCCGGCCGGTACTGGCTCATCTCCAACCCGTCGGTGCATAACGAGTTGGGCCAGCCGGTAAGCTATAAGTTGGCTCCAGGCGAGAATATCCTCCCCTTCGCTCACCCGGAGTCCACCGTGTCGAAACGTGCGGGATTCATGAGAAAGCACCTATGGGTCACTCCCTACAGGCCTGATGAAATGGCGGCCGCCGGACCGTATCCCAACCAGCATCCCGGAGGCGCGGGTCTACCGGAATGGACGATAGCGGACCGAGAAGTTGAAAATACTGACATCGTGGTTTGGTATACCTTCGGCCATCACCACGTTCCTCGTCCCGAGGACTGGCCGGTGATGCCCGTCATGTCCACCGGATTCAGCCTCTTGCCGGTGGGCTTTTTCGACCGGAACCCAGCCTTGGATGTCCCKYCRTCRGMYNGCSGCWANNCGGRCRWKSMCMYRYSYMRSYGSCAYKNCSKSKMWKCAGTKGAMRRNNGACSKTGNGGNKCKWWWTRCGNNCWAGNAKKTCRYYGCNCKMGWCGTGACATCGAAGGAGATCAACGGCGAGATTTGGCAAGGGGAGTCTTCGATGAGATTGGGCTTGGTGAAGACAACCTYTGCGCCTTCAATCCACGGCGTGAGCATGCTCGTTTGTTTGCTTACAGAATTTGGAACGAGAACCGTGAAACGGCGCCTATAACAAGGCCGAGGTACCGTTGTATCCGGCAATGGCCGGCAACGTCGCTTGGAATTCTACTGATGTGCAAGCGGTTGCCCGGCCGTTGGCTGATTCAAGCTAACCGGCAGGCTGGTCATTGACCTTAAGGCCATGGTTGGGCGGTACTCCGGCTSGTGGGGTCTGACTTCCATGTTGGGGAAGCGTTCCGCTCAAGCTTATCGCTCGCCTCTTTTTCGGTTTCGCAGTGCGGGGCCCAGGCTGAGACTCGGCGGTAGCGTTGTTGGCTATTATTAGTTCAGCAGAGATTGCGGCGGTAATCGTAGAACAAAGAGAATTCGTAAACGGGCGCATGCCGTTCCACATTAAGGCAGGACYAGCCCCCCGTAAGTCTCTGGGCGACGATCTCTGAAAAACTGCCAAGTCTGACGGACATCTTCAATCTCGTCCAGGTCCAGATCAGCTACGATCAATTCGTCTTTGTTACGGGAACCCTGGGCAATGATCTGGCCCCTCGGGTTACAAAAATAGCTCTGCCCGAAGAACTCACCAATGTTCCAAGGTTTCTCATACCCTACYCGGTTGATCGCGCCTACGAAGTAACCGTTAGCCGCCGCGTGGGCAGGTTGCTCCAATTCCCAAAGGTGGTCGGACAAACCGGAGATAGTGGCGGAAGGATTGAACACGATTTCCGCTCCGTTAAGACCGAGGTCCCTCGGTGCCTCAGGAAAATGGCGGTCGTAGCAGATATACACGCCGATCTTGGCTACCTTAGTTTGGAACACAGGGTAGCCACAGTTTCCCGGTTTGAAGTAGAACTTCTCCCAAAAACCGGGTGGTAGATGCGGTATATGACTTTTTCGGTATTTGCCCAGGTAAGACCCATCCGAGTCCAACACCGCTGCCGTGTTGTAATACACACCCGCCATTTCCTCTTCATAGATCGGAACGACCAAAGCCATCCCATGTTTCTTTGCCACGTCCTGCATCAGCCGAATCGTTGGGCCTTCTGGAATTTTTTCGGCCATGGCGTACCAACGCCGGTCTTGCTCGGCGCAGAAGTAGGGGCCGTAGAACAGCTCCTGCAAGCAGAGTGCTTCGACACCACGGCTGGCGGCATCTTCTATGAGAGCCAGGTGCTTCTCGATCATATGGGCCTTCAGGCTTTCTAGTTCGGTCGGAACATCGTCGCCCAGAGAGGTTTGAATCAGGCCAACGCGAATCACTCTAGTCATATGTCCTCCTGGAATTTTCAAAACAGTGAACGCTCTTAAACAGCAACACCGCCAGAACTGGACCCCTATGCCGTCCAGGTCCAGGTGCCTGTCAATTGTAACCAGCCGACGTCGAGCGTTTAGACATTTGGTCAGCTGCTACGCTCGCCACGTTAGTGCGCCCGCCGCCTGAGCACTCAAATGATTGGGACATTAACAATTGAGCGCTTGCCAGGCGGGCCAACGGGGTCGGCGAACAAGACTGATAACTTCTGCCTAGAGGCCCGATCAGGCATGCGGGGGTCTTGCGCCATGCCACGGACYGTTTTGCTCGTAAGCGTGGCCCACTTTTAATACTGTCTCCTCATGGAAGGGTCGCCCTCCGATCTGGAGGCCTATTGGCAATCCCTGGGAGTTGAAGCCACAGTTCACGGAGAGCGCAGGGGCGCCGGCCAGATTAAAAGGCCGAGTCATCACCGGCGGCATCCTTGCTGCCATATCTTTCGAAGTGATTGTTGGGTCGTCCTGCGACAACGGCGCGCAACTCCTAGACGTAGGGAGGACCAGCACGTCGTAGTTCTCCAATGCCCCGAGTACCTGCCGGCGGACCAGCTCTCTAAGTTTTTGGACTTTGTAATACGCCTGCGCGGGCATGAGAGAGCCGGTGAGCAGCCCGATCTGATTCCCGTGTCCAAAGCCGTGTAGATCGTCTCTTATCCAATCCCGGTAGGTCATCGCCGCCTCAACGCCGATCAGGACCGCTGAAATAACGCCGCCGTGAACCGTCAATGGCAGCGAAACTTCTTCAACCGTTGCCCCCAGCTCACCTAGCACAGAGCCGGCTTTCATAACCGCGTCAGCGACCTCAGGGTCCACGATTTCACCGTGGACCAACTCTTTGATCATCCCTATCCGTAGTCCCTTTATGTCTCCGTCGAGGGCGCGACGGTAGTCCGGCACCGGAACGTTACTGCTGTACGGGTCTTTGGGGTCGTACCCGGCGATCGCTCCCAAGGTGATGGCCGCGTCTTCAACCGTGCGGGATATGGGCCCAACTTGGTCCATGGACCAAGAGCCGGCAGCGACTCCGTATCGGCTAACCCGGCCCCAGCTTGGCCGGAGGCCTGCGAGGCCACACCAGGCTGCCGGCCTGCGAATCGACCCGCCTGTGTCTTCACCCAAAGACGTCGCGCACAGAAAGGCGGCGGTGGCCGACCCCGAGCCGCCGCTGGAACCTCCCGTGAATCTGTCGAGGTCCCAAGGATTGCGATTAGGACCGTAGCGTTGCGAGCCGCCGATAGCGAATTCAGTAAGATTGGTTTTGCCCAACAGAATGGCGCCGGCTTTCTTCAGGTTTGCCAACGCGGTGGCGTCCTCCTCTGGGATGAAGTCCGCCATGAACCTCGAGCCAACGGTGGTCCGTATGCCCTTACTCCACAGTTGGTCCTTTACCGCCACTGGTATCCCGTGCATCGGACCCAGGTACCCGCCCCGTGCGATGGCCTGCTCAGCATCTCGCGCCGCTTCAAGTGCCTCGTTGCGGCAGACGGTGAGGTACGAGTTGAACTTGAAGTTCAGGGCGTCGATACGATCAAGGTATGCTTCGGTCGCCTCCACCGGAGAAACTTTCTTCTGGCGTATCAGCTCCGAAAGCTCAGCCACTGATAGAAAGGGTATTTCTGTCTTAATCATCACGCCCCCAGAATTCTCGCTCGATCGATCATTAGCATGGCGCGCCCGCAGCACTACCGAATCATCGTCTCTGCCATCCGCTCTAGCTCGTCGCCCATCTCTTTTTCGGTTTCGCAGTGCGGGGCCCAGGCCGAGACTCGGAGCGCGCCGGCGTTCATGAAGTCTTCCACCTGCTGCCTGGTAGTGTCGGTGGGCTGACCGAAAACCGATATGGTCAACGAAGCAGGGTCCCGGTCACGCTCTGAGGCCAATGTATCCAAGATCTTCCGACTCTCTTCGACCTGGCCGGCGGTCGCCCGGTTCGGCAGCCAACCGTCCCCCCACCTAGCGACCCGCTGCAGCACGTTTTTGGCGTTTCCACCCAACAAGATCGGCGGATGAGGTTTTTGGACCGGCTTAGGGTAGCTGTAGACCGGCGGAAAATCATAGTAACGGCCGTGGTATTCCGCCTCATCTTTCGTCCACAGTTCTTTTAACGCCTCCACCGCCTCCCGAGTCTGGGCCCACCGGTGGTCGAAGTCCCCGCCCATCATCGTCGTCTCTTCCCGGTTCCATCCGGCCCCGATACCGAAGATGAATCGGCCACCACTATGCAGGTCGAGGACCGAGATCTCTTTTGCGAGGATCAGAGGGTTGCGTTCCGGCACTAGGGTGATGCCGGTGGCCAGCTTGATCTTGCTCGTTACTGCCGCGGCCATCGCCAGCGAGATATACGGCTCTGAGAAATGGGCATAGGTCCAAGGGATCTCACCCCCGGTCGCTGGGAAGGCACTTTCACTCTTTACCGGCAGGACCGGGTGTTCGTGGTACCAGATCGACTCGAACCCCAAGTCTTCGGCTTTCTTGGCGATGAATGCGGGATTTAATGTGTACGCCGGTAGAGGGACTATTACACCAACAGACATGTCGTTCACTCCAAATTTGTTTTTCAGGAGACTGTGTTCGCCGCATCGCGGAACCTATCAATTTTCGTGCTGAGCTAATTCGATGAGGACGCCTCCCGCCGCAGTAGGGCTCAGGAACCCGATGTCCCCGCCCATCAGTCCTTTCCTTGGGACCCGGTCACGCAGGTCGATGCCAAGGGCATCAAGAGTCTTCAGCTTCTCCTCGATTCCATCCACCTCGAAGCAAACGTGGTGGAGTCCTCCACCTTTTTCCTTGACGTGCATCGAGATMSYGCTSKTRGGMCCGRTYCCYTSCAGMAGYTCCARGTTRGTGTCGCCSACSGGCACRAAGCAMCCACGKACRCCRATRTCTTCCCGGACGATGATTGGGCCTGGCTCCAGACCGAAGATACTTTGATAGAAATCGATGCTCGCATCCAGGTCGCTAACGGCGATCCCGATGTGATGCACCAAGTTGGTTGGAGCTGGTGGCTTTCCGGGAATAGTCATGTTKCAACCTCTTGTCTGAAGGATTTCTGTTCTGTTTCAGTGACGTGACTTGCTGGTATCTACCGATCGATTCGATCGTGCGGCTACTTTCATCGGAGGCCGAGTCCATTCAGATAGAGCGAAATTTGACCATATGATCGGGATTCGCTCGAACTTTTGGATTCTAAGCCGCGCGGACAGCCGTGTCTACATCGGACGCAGCGGTAATTCTAATAAGTTAAAAGAACGGCCTCCGCTATCAAAGCGCCGGGAGCACCAACGACACACCGATTTACCTTTAATGTTTCATCACTCAAATAGCGTCGACCATTGAAACGCGCCTGATGTGCTCACTGTTTTCTGTTAGCAAAACCGAGGCCTTACGGACACAAAAACAAACATAGATTTWGCTTCTAACTGGGCGCCGCAGGTTCACGGAAATTAGCTAGGGGGACCAACGGGAATGGCAAGGGCCTGGCCGTGAACCCAGGACCCCCGTGGAGGCTAGTCGGAGTGAGGTGCCCGGAACATAAGGGGGATTGTGCGAACGCCTACGTCGGTAGTTCTGAGAAAATGGCCAAAGACCTGATCTGGCTGGGCCGGTTAGCTGGGGTCGGCCAGCGGGACGATCAGCGTGKCCGGGGGGTGTCGCCCCGGCGGCGGGAGTCAGCCATCCGGCCACCAACAAATCCACCGGCGATCACACCAAGTCCGGCCAGGGCTAGCGGTAGCACGGTTTCACCCGCGGTCATACCGTAGGTCTGCATGAGGTTGGCGGCCAAGTAACTAAACACGCCGAGAAACGCCATTTGCAACAGCGCGTTGGCCCCGACTTCCCGGTAATGGGAAAAGAACGACAGCGACTGGCCCGGTTGCTTCCGGCTTTGGGGGAACCAGACCCACAATAGCGCCATAGAACCAGCGTCATGCCCCCGATGACGTAGAAGGGTAGCCGCCGGCCACCCACGTCGAGCAAGAAAGCTACCACGGCCACCCCTATTGTGGCTCCGATACCTCTGCCGGTGAGTATCCAGCCGATGGCCTTGCCTCGGCCTTCCGGTGGAAAGATATCGGCCACCACCGCTATTGCGGTGGGAGAAACCATTGCCGCAGTCGCTCCGGTCAGTAGGCGGAACCCCAGTAGCGAACCATTTTAGCTTCTTAGTCTTGGCATAGGCAGTGGCGTCAAGTCGTCAGGCTTTCGCCGACTATGCTCCAATAAGGCAGGACGACAGTGAACAACAGGCCGATGGTGATCGCGGTCATGATCAGGCCCAAGCGGAGTACCCCTGGGGCCCGGAGTTCCGCACGCTGGAAGATAAAAACGCCGGACGCAGACCCCGCTGGGTAGTAGACCACCGAGTCTCCTACGACTACSACCACTAGGCCACATACCACCGGGTTCAGACCCAAGGCCGCACCGGTGGACATCGCCACGGGTATGATGAATGCCAAATAACCCGTGATATTGGTCATCACTGCTCTCACGGCCGCGGCCGCACCCGACATTRCCAGYAGTATCAGCATGGGATGATCCTGCAGCCCAGTCACACGTCCTACAAGGGTCTCGGCGAACCAGGGGCGGCAGCCCCGCTGATGATCAGGGCATTGGCCAGGGACAGGGACGAGGCGACTACAAAGATGCTGGTCCAGCCGATGTTCTGCTCGAATTCGCGCCACGACAAAAGTCCGACACCTGGCAACAAAACGACCGTCATGGCGATTAGAGCTGGAACTACAGGCGGTAGACCATGGGCGAAGTCGGTGAACCAAAGAAGGGCGGTGCCCAAGGCAATCAGCCCCGCTCTAATCTCCCTGCCCTGGACCGGCCCCGCTTTCAATTCCACTGTGCCGACCCCTTGGGGCAGGGTGAATCCCGACCGATAAATGAGGAATACGGCCAATCCGCCTAAGATCAAGATGAGATAGAACGGCACGGCCATCAGAATAAACCACCTGGTCCAGGAGAAGTCATCGATCAGCCCGAAGTCAGCGATCAAAGCCGCCGCCACCACCGGGGTAATCCCACCCGCCAGCAGTGCCGTGGACGCCAGCCGATTCAACGAGCCCATGGCTAACATGACCGCTTTGTTGAGAGGATCAGACTTCTCTATCTTCCAATGTTCTAGAACCTGCTCATACACGTGGACCATGATGGCCCCGCGAGTGCCGGACGAAGGAAGGGCGAAGGTCAAACCGACGAAGGCGGCCAACATCTGGAAATACAACAACTTGGGGCTTCCCCCGGCCAGCCGGATGAGGTACACCGCCATCCGTTCGGCCAGTCCAGAACGATGGACTGCCAGTCCGAGTGTAAGGATGCCCAACAGAAAATAGGTGACGGGYTGGGAAAAGCCATACAGCKCCACCTCCACATCGTCCACAGCGTCCACCAACACCAACAAGACGAYGCCCACCATGCCGGTCACGGCGATGTGCAGCGTCTCGGTGGCCCAGAGCACAACGGCCACGCCCATCACGGCTAAGGCGCGCTGGCCCTGATCGGTGAGCCCCTCGGGGTTGGGCGCTAGGATTACGGAGGCGAAGACGGCAATCGGCAGGCCCAGGCGAAAGGCTAGAGCGCTCGGGCCCATAGGACTGCTCGTGAGTAGTTTCATCCCCCGGTACCCYTTAATCGCAGATGCGAGAACTCTACACGATTATGGAATTTGATATGGAGCACGTGGAGGCCGGTAGTTCTCCGCCACCGAGGTACCGTAATACTCGCCGAGCGTTCGAAAGGGTATGACGGGGAAGCMAACAAAATTGGCCAACCAACCAAAAAGCAGCCGCGCTAGCGCGGCTGCTTTTTCTGCTCAGAGAATCTTCCCGCCCGGTTAATTCAAACTAACCGGCAGGCTGGTCATCGACCTTAGGGCCATGGTCGGGCGGTATTCCGGCTCGTGGGGTCTGACTTCCATGTTGGGGAAGCGTTCCGCCAGGGCCCGGAAGACCTCTTGGCCTTCCACCCGGGCGATGGTCGCCCCGAGGCAGTGATGGACGCCCGCGCCGAAGGCTACGTGAGGATTGGGCCAGCGGGTGATGTCCATGGTGTCCGGGYTATCGAACTTCTCAGGGTCGCGGTTGGCCGATGGGATRATCCACCGGACCCGGTCGTCCTTCTTGATGGTCTTCCCGCCCAACTCCACGTCTTCGAGTGCGATGCGGGGCAGGGATTTTACCGGCGAATCGTAGCGCAGRGCCTCTTCGGCGGCCCGGACCATCATGCCTTCGGTGTCGGTCTTAAACAGGTCCCACTGGTCACGGTTTTCCATGAATGACTTGGTGCCGTTACAGATGAGATTGATGGTCGTCTCATGGCCGGCGATCAGCAACAACGCTGTGTTGGCCAGCGACTGCTCCCGCGTGAATATGCCGTCCTTCTCCCCGCCGGCCAGGACCGATATGAAATCGTCTCCCGGGTTCTCTTTCCTTTCGTCGATCAAGGGGGACACGTAGTCGAACATGCCAGTCATGCCTTCGACGTAAGTGCGGTACCGGTCCGGCTCCCCGCGGTTGTTGAACAACAGTTTTTCCGCCAACGTCCGTATATACCGGCGGTCCTCCTCGGGGACGCCCATCATCTCGGCAATCACCAGCAGAGGCAACGGGACGGCCAAGTCGAGCATCAGGTCCACATCAGTCTTGGACTCGGCTTCATCCAGCAACTGGTTGGTCGCGGAGATCACCAATGGCCGCCATTCTTCCATGGATTTGGGTGTGAAATACCGGTGAACGACCTTCCTCATCTCCAGGTGGTCCGGGCGGTCTTTCTGGATGAACATATTGCCCTGGTAATTGCAGGCCGCCCGGTAGATCTCTTCGTCAGCTTCAATGATCGCCGGGTAGGCTGGCCGAGGGTCATTGAGGAAAGTCGCGCTGGAGAAAAGCTCGTGGTTCCGGGTCAGCCAAACCAGGTCGGCGTGCCGGGTGATAACCCACAGTTCGTAGAGCTCGTTCCAATGAATGGGGTCCTCTTCGCGAAGCATCCCGTAATAGGAGTACGGGTCATTCATGACCTCTGGAGTGAACATGTCGTCTGGGATCATGGTTACCATTACGTCACCGCCACGAACAGAGTTTTGATCGGTTTRGCAGAKTTTACCAACTCTTTGGTTGTAACCGCAAGCCGGTCGAAAAACRGGGKTTGACTAGACTGGGAGACCCGTGCCACCCCGCAGCCGCAGCCGGGTAGGGCACATAGATTCAAGTGTGTATCATTCGGGACGAGTCAGTGCGCTACGGCTCTTGCCAGCCTCTTCGGTCTGGCGGTCGAGCTTAAGTCCGAACCCGTCGGCCAACCGGGTCAGGTAATTGAAGAGTCCCACGATGTGGCCAACCTCCAGACAGGCGGAGTCGTCGAAGCCCAGGTCGCGGACCGGCTTCCAGTCGCTTTCCACCATCTCGGTAGGCGTGGCGCTTAACTTTTCGGCGATGGTGCACAGTGTGCGCTCCCTCTCTGATAAAGTTTGGACCTCTCGCCAACGTTTCTGTTTGATCGCTTCAATAAGTTCAGGATCGCCGGCTTCGGCACGCAGAAACTCTGCGTGGGACTCGGTTCAATAGCGGCAGTCCTGAGCGCTGGCAGCCACCGCGGCCACCATCTCCCTTTCTTGCCGGCTCAGAAGTCCGGGGCCGAACATCACGGCCCGGAATAGATTGCTGAACGCCGGGCCGATCTCTTCGTGGACCGAAAGAAGTCGGCCCATGGCAGGCAGGAACCCATAATCGTAACCGCCGGCGCGTGCTCCCGGCGGCATCTGAGCCCGCCGCTCGRCTTCATCGGGTATGGCCACCCAGGCTTCTGGCGTGTCAGAGTTGTGTTCCACGGCGTCCTACCCTCCACCAGTGATCGATGGTTGTACCGTTTTCTTTCGTGAGCGCATTATGGCACATGAAGCGAGGTCGGCAATCGTCTACGGCCCTTGGGAATTCGCGCCGAAGGTGAACGCGAAGAGGGCGAAATCATCGGAGTTGGAGCTGAGTTTCAGTTCGTGCTCTCCGAACTCGGGCATGGCAACCACCTGATACATCCGGCCGCCGTTCACTGTGAAGTAGCTCCGCCCATCGGCTAAGATCATATCGGCRCCMGTCTCGGACGGACCCAGCGGACGGCCATCCAAAGTGACCCGCACTTCGAATGGCGCCTGATCCTCCGGGCTGATTACCGCATTGACACTGGTACCCGAGAATTTCAGCGCGATGTAGTCCTCGAAATTCTCGGTCCGSCWSGCSWGSCGGACCGCTTCCTCGTCGTTGTACCACAAACCTTGGAGGTAGAAACGACCGTCCTCGTGGGTACCAATATCCCGGTATTCGATGACCCTTGACCCTCCCTGGTAATACTGGACCTGGCCCGCGTAGCCTCCGGACGCCTGCATGTTTCGTTTCGTACCGCCGTATAGCTCTCTGGTGACCCGGCTATAGCTGGCCAACGCAACGATCTGGGCCTCTGCGGTCTGGAGCCCTTTGGGCACGGCGGATAGGTCGGCGCCTCCACTTTCYAGCAGCCGGCGTATCTGCTTTTCGGTCTCGTCGTAAGCGCCTTCGCCGAAGTGGTTGTAGCGGATGATGCCCTCTTGGTCCACCAAGTATTTGGCCGGCCAGAASCGGTTGCGGTAGGCCCGCMACGTCTCAAAGTCGTTGTCCTGCGCGATGGCGTATTCCAGACCGAGGTCCCGGGCGTTATCCGCCACATTTYCAGTCAGTTTTTCAAATTCGAACTCGGGAGAGTGCACCCCTACGATCACCAACCCGTGGGCAGCGTACTTGGCGTGCCAGTCCTTCAGGTAAGGCATGGTGCGGATGCAGTTGACGCAGGTGTAGGTCCAGAAATCGATCAGGACCACCCGGCCCCGCAGCTGTTCCATGGTCAGAGGCCGGGAGTTGATCCAGTTTGCGATGGCCTGGAATTCAGGGGCTTTGGAGCCGCCGCTTAGGCTGCCGGTGGGCCAGCAGACCGCGGTTATCAGAATGGCTACCGCACCAACCACGACCGCAAATTTGAATATGRTCCCTTTCAAGAGCATCTCCCATGGAAACACCCGCAAAACGTGGATTTCTCAGGTCAAACCGACGTCCGCAATCCCGGGCGCCAGGGAAYTTTGTGAAGGGCAGAGCCGGGCTCGTCTTTGATTACGGTCTGGCGGTGTGGCTGGATTGGGTCACCCACGGTTGCCTAGCGCCCGGCACCGGATGTTAAGGAAACGGGCTCGTCTGCTACCGAGTYCGGTCCTGCATCGCTTGGGACCGGTCGAAATACCCGGAATGGGTGTGGTTGATGATTCCCAGTATCGTTTCACATTCAGGGCAGACCATGATCAGGACCTCCACGCCATCGACGCAGGCGTGCTGGGCCCTCGGTGATTCAATCTYGACCTTTTTCAGGAAATTCATCGCAGAATCGGCCTTTCGAATGATTACGGCGCGGAGAATCCGATATCTTTGTGGGTGCCGTCGCACAAAGGCGTCTTCGATGAAGCCCCGCACCGGCACAGGGTAACTCTGTTTCGCGTCTCCAGGGGCGGCCCATCACTCCGTTGTACCGGTATGCCTCCGGTGATCYAGATGGGACCGTTGGGAATGACGCCTACTTCTTTGGGAAGATCAGGCTCGATGATTTCTCCGTCTCGTTCCAGTGTGTAGGTGAGTGYCCCCGATGGGCAACGGTCAATCATGGCGATTATTTCGGCTAAAACCTCGCTGTCGTTACTTTTGGACCGCATCTCCCAGATATTGGTTAGCCGGGTGCCGCAAAACCCGGAGTGCAYGCAAAGCGAGTGGTCATCTTTGATAAAGATCTTCGGGCTACGGRAGGTCTGCCGGCGGTCCGCGATCTGCCCGGTATCCGCCGCCTCAGTCCCTTCGAAGCCGATCTCTTCATGGGTGTCGTCGCAGAAGGGTTTCTTATTAGATTTTCCGCACCGGCAAAGCGCGTAATTCCCTGTTTCCCGGAGGACCTCTCCCCTGATCCAGGTCAGCGGCTYTCCAAACTCGGACATCTCCTCGGATTTTTCAACCAACGGCACGTTTCCTCGGACGATATACGGGCCGTTGCGTTCAACGACGATTCTAGGCGTTTCTTCTGATGCTATTCTGCGCTCCTTTTCGTAGTAATGCCCGGGGCCTGAAGCGCTCACCGGAGGAAAATCCGCGATCTCCAAGCACCGTAGCTAGTAAATTCCCCGGCGGCCGAGCCTTCTGAATTTGTCGTAAGCTCGTTATAGCAGCCGCCGATGGAGTTGGTGAGTCACTCATCCATGAGATTCGGCCCAGTATAGGCCCCAGGCTCCGGTAAGCCTGTGAAATCCTGCTCCCATATAGCGCGGTAGTACGGCTGCAGGTTGCCCGTCAGCACCGATCCGTGGTGGCAGGCGATGGTCTTGATTTCCAGGTCTTGCATCTTTGTCAGGGCGGAGCGAATATGGCCCATGGAAGGCATTAGACCGATTCGTTTGTAGAGGTCCACCATTTGCTCGGAAAGGTCTYYGTCAGTAAATGCTTTTCCGTGGCCCGGCTGRATAAAAAGGTCCGAGCTAAATAGAGTGCCATCTGTCTCCTCCACGGCCAAAAGGCTGTCCCAGGCGTGGACATAGGGTGTCAGGAAGAAACGCAGCGTCTTCAAACCGGTGGTTATCTCCTCTCCGTCGGCGATTACAACCGGGTCCTTTCCGGTGAAGTCGCGAATTGAGCTGGACCCGATGGGGCTGCAAACGGCGACAGCGTTGGGAGCAGCCGCCAAGAAATTATTCAGTCCTCCGCATTCATCTCCCTCGAAATGAGGCACGACRATCCGCTCGATCTTCTTCAACTCTACGACCGATTCCACCGCCTTTTTCACCTCGTCGAAAACAGCGGAGAAGCTGGTTTCGATGAGGGTCGGACTGTCATCGTCCACCACGAACAGACTATAGGAAACGGGCCGGTCCGGCAGCACCACGTTGATCCGGTACACACCGCTTGCTATCTCGGTGACGGTAGCCACGACGGACCTCCATTTTTTTAATCTTTAGGGGATAAACCGAGAATTCCTTCTTTGATCAGAGTTTAGCTCCGGCTGATTCCACCGCGGTCCATCCAAGTTTTATCGGTTTGCCCGCAAGGTGGTTTTTCCCAGTCAGCAGCCATCCCTTTCGCTTCGATTCCTCCCTTGAAGTTGATGGTCAACGTGAGCGTGTTGGAGTCGCCAACCGATGCACCTAGAGAATCAGTTGGGAGTCCAGGCAAGCGCCCTCACTTCGGTGAACTCTTTCTTCAGCTTCTCCCAACTTTCACCGCCATCGGCGCTACGGTATAGCTCGCCATAGATGCTGTTGGCCAGTATCAGATTGGGGTCGGCWGCGTGGGTCGCGAAATTCCATATGGGTGAGTTGGGTTCCACGGGTAATGGCGGCGTCTCCCATGACTTACCGCCGTCTGTGGACCGCTGGATCGTGCCAGTATTCCCGATGGCCGCATCTCCGTTGGCGGCGAACAAAACTTGTGAATCATCGGCCTTGACCGCTACCCACCGGCAGTAAGGCATGGGGAACGACGACGTGTCCGCCAGGGACTGGAAGGTCTCCCCCTCGTCCTGGCTAGCGTAGATTTCATGGGGAGTGCTAACCAGTAGGGTTTTGTGCTCGCCGAGACTCACGGCCATACCGTGGATGTCCGGGTTGGTGATGCCGTTGTCGATGTGGGCCCAGGTATCCCCGCCGTCCCGGCTTCGGTACACTCCATCAATCTCCACACCGGCGTACACCGTATCTTGGTCCACTGGGTCCACCAGCATCGCCGTGACCCTAGGTGAGCCTATGGCACATTCCTGGGCGATGTCCGCCGACAGCTTTTGCCAGCTCTGACCTGCGTCTTTGGTGCGGAACACGAAAGGAGGACTGGTACCAACGAAAATAGTGTYSGAATCCRAKGGATCRATCGCGATGGACCAGATATTCAATCCCTCCATGGGAGAATCCAGCTTCGCCCAATTGCCGCCGCTGTCTTCGCTACGGTAGATTCCATTGTTGGAGCCTGCGTAGACAACGTTTGGGCTCTGCGGATCGACCGCTAAAGCCCTGACCTGGGATTCTCCAGGGAAGGGGTCCCGTATACGGCCCCAATTCTCACCGCCGTCGGCACTTCGAAATAGCCCTGCGCCCGTGGTTCCCACCAGGATGCTGTAGTTATCAGACATCGTAACGCCTCCTTGTCTGGTTATCATCTGGGTTTCAAGGCCAGACTTCACAGARATTGAGCCAATATCAGAATGGNAGCAATATACACCTTGGCCCAATGTGGCTGTCAATCTTAGATCTGAGCCGATTGCCGGCCGCCGTTCAGATTCACCCCAACGACGTCGCCGGGCGCCTGCCGCCCAGCGCTAAGTTAACCATTGTCGGAGATGGTGTGCTGAAACGCCCAGAAAGAACCGATGGCCTATCTACGGGGCGGTGACCGTAATCTGGTCGAGGTCGCTGGCGGCGCTGATGGGGCCGCTGAAATGTTCCTTGGCGTCGTCCAAGAGCGGCTGTGGGTCTACGCTGAAGGGTGTGTCTAGGTGGGTCAGGACCAACTCCGCGACGCCAGCTTGCTCGGCGGAGCGTCCRGCGTCACCCGCCGTGGAGTGGCCTCGGCCTGCGGCATATTCCTTCTGATCGTCGGTCCGGTATGCCTCGTGTATCAGCAGCCTTGCTCCCTGGGAGGCTTTGATCAGCTCCGGATTGAACCGTGTGTCTCCCGAGAAGACCACCGCCATCCCGCCGGTGTCCACCCGCCAGCCGACCGACCCGTAAAGGTGGTCAGCGGGGAAGCAGGATGCGGTGGTCGTGGGCCCGAGACTGACCTCCTGGCCTGGTTGGACCACGTTCCAGCGCATCACCTGATGTCCATCGGAGTTTCTGGCCCCTTGCTCGTCAGTCTCGATTCTGGCCGGGATGCCGGCGTACAGCCGCTTGACCCATTCCAAAGATTCTTCGGTGAGGTATACGTTGAGAGGCGGCGCATCCTGCCGTGCTAGTCCTCTAACCAGAATCACCGATGCCAGCCCCGACAAGTGGTCATAGTGGTGATGGGTCAACAGAACCGTGTCGAAACTCTCAGGCGGGATCCCCAAAGCCGAGCAGCTACGGGCGACCGAGTTTCCGGAACTGGTGTCGATGAGGAGCCGGGTGCCGTCATCACAGTCATAGACGATGGCGGTATGAGCACTGTTGGTCGACGTSCCGGAACCGGTGCCAAGAAAGCTGATCGTCATCTTGGGCATCTAGAAGTCTCCGAATATTGGGATGGTTGGGTGTGGTTTCTTAAAAGACCGCCTCGGCCGCCCGCGGCTATCAACTGCTGACAGTTATCTGGTCCAAGTCGGCGGCGGCGGAAATTGGGCCTTGGTAGTGTTTYTTGGCGTCGTCTAGGAGGGGTTGAGG
Source organism: Dehalococcoidia bacterium (assembly GCA_002746355.1). Lineage (GTDB taxonomy): Bacteria > Chloroflexota > Dehalococcoidia > Lucifugimonadales > UBA3495 > UBA9611. The sequence goes on from NVWX01000011.1 coordinate 20,018, forward strand.
GTCAGCGTCAAACTCGGAGTCCAGGTGGGTCAGCACCAGTTGGGCAACGCCTGCTTGAGCGGCGGCCCGGCCCGCGTCTCCGCCGGTGGAATGGCCTTGGTCGTTGGCGAATTCGCGCTCCTCATCCGTTCGGTACGCCTCATGTATCAGCAGACGTGCGCCCTCTGCCGCTTTGACTAACTCCGGGTTGAATCGCGTGTCTCCCGAGAAGACCACCGACATGCCGCCGGAGTCCACTCGCCAGCCCACCGCGCCGGAGATGTGGTCCGCGTCGAAACATGACGCGGTGGTGGTTGGTCCCAGATCTATCTGCTCACCCGGTTCTACGACGGTCCACCGCATCACCTGCCGGCCGTCAGAGTTCTTGGCCCCTTTCTCGTCCACCTCCGCCACGYTCAGATAGGTGGAGTTGCACATCTTTACTRCCCATTCGAGCGATTGCCGGGTGAGGTAGATAYCCAACGGCGGGGCGTCCAGCCTGGCCCGGGCCYGCGAGAACTGGACGAACATCAGACCGGACAGGTGGTCTGGGTGATGGTGGGAGAGCAACACCTTGTCAAAACCCTCCACGGGGATCCCCAAAGCCACGCCGCCGCGAGCAACCGAGTTTCCGGAACTGGTGTCGATCAGCAGCCGTGTGCCGTCATCGCAGTCGTACACCATCGCGGTATGGGCACGGTTGGTCGAAGTGGCGGACCCCGTGCCTAGGRAACTGATCTTCATCTCGGGCATCTGTTAGTCTCCGGGTATCTAAAAAGCGGGCTGAGTATCGGTTCGCTTACTGGTGGTCCTGCGGGTGGGCCTGTTCTCTCAGCAGGCTGAGGGACTTCAAMACCGGTGTGTCGGTGAAGCTGAACAGGATCGCCGGCTCAGTGGACGACGCATTCACGTGCTCGTGGTAAGTCCAGCCGGGCACGCAAAACACGTCCTTGGGCTCCCAGTCCATCCTCTGGTCCTGGACCACGGAATGGCCCTGCCCCTGCACGACGTGGTAGATGGTYCCGTTGGTGTGCCGGTGGGCTTTTGTGCTCTCGCCGGGCCGCAGCATCTGGATGTGGCAGGCGATGGTCGGCATCACCGGTCCGCCGGTATTGGGGTTGGTGTATTCCATCATCACGCCGTCGAAGGGGCTGCCGTCTACKTTGGGCGCCAGGCGTTGCAGCGCGGCCCAGGTCTGCTCCCAGGGGTAGCGCATCAGGGGCGAATAGCTTTCCTTGGAGGCATCTTCCCAGGCGGGGCGCAGGGTGCCGACGCCATATTTGGCGGTGGATRAATCGATGGGCTCGGTCACCGGTTGCACATCTTCTGGATATGGCTCGAAGAAGACCGCCTCCAGCAGGTGGACCAAGGGAATATCCAAGCCGTCCAGCCAGATGATCGGTTTGCCCGACTCGTTGCCGTGATCGTGCCARGTCCAGTTGGGAGTAAGGATAAGGTCGCCGGGCTCCATGGGGATGCGGTCGCCGTTGACCGTGGTGTACCCGCCGTCGCTGTTGATGATGAAACGCAAGGCCGAAGGCGTGTGCCGGTGGGCCTTGGCGGCCTCGCCCGGCATGACGATCTGCAGGCCCGAGAAAAGGCTGTTGGTGGTGGCGATGCGGTCCTTGATGCTGGGGTTAAGAAGCATCAAGACCCGCCGCTCGGCGTCCGCCGTCCCGATTAGCTCCCCGGCGCGCAGCGCCTTGGGTTCGAGGTCTCGCCAATGCCAGATGTAGGGCGATGCTTTGCTGACCGGTTCAGGGATTAAGGCAGTTTCCTGCACCTGCCACAATGGGGCCAGACTAAAGGCCTCCAACTCGCGGTAATATTCTTCTAGGACTTCTGGGGTCGCTTCGGCACTAGAATTTGAAAGCATTTTTCTGCTCCCTGGGGTGATTAGCCTGGATGCCGRGGCAGTGAGTCCAATTGGGTCTGAAGAATCGTAGATTCGACCCAGAGCTATGTCAATGTCATTTTTTGGAGTCCGGCAGCGATCAGGMGCCGGTGCGGTTGTTCTCCCACTCGGCCAGGCGGGCTTCCAGCGAGTGCTGGCGCAGGGCCATGGTCAGGTCTCCACGGGTGCGCTCCAGCACGCCGCGCATGGCGTCGGTGTTGTGTCTTAGACCGCTGGTGACGCCCTCTGGGAAATCKATGGTGACTAGCACCCCGTACATCTCGTCCATGATGTCCATGAACTCCTGGCAGCCGTCCACGGCGTCGCGGCGCAGGGCGTCCAGGATGTACCGGCGCAGCTCCCCGATGACCTCCGCCATGCCGTTGATGTAGGCCGCGGCGTCAACTTTCAAGTCGCTGATGGTGGGAATATCCGCGCCGGAAATGATGGCCAGAGTGACGTTGGCTTCGGTGAACTCTTTGCGGGCGTCGTTCATGAACCCCGCATTGAATATGGAAGGGCTGCTCTCGCGGATATGGTCCGCCTCTCGAAGCCGGGCGTCGCCCTTGCCGATCAACTCCCGTGCGTCGTCGAAGGCGCCCCGGTGTACGGCCCGRATGGCGTTGGCGGAGAACCGGATCACTTCCCTGGAGACCGACAAGGCCTGCTCCCGGTCGCGGTTCCGTTCGGTTAGCTCATCRATCACAGAAGTCCCGATCAGSSRNAGSTCNAKCGYKMTRWCGSGAAGGCATCAGATTCGCCCCCCAGCTTCTTCGATAACCTTGACCAACTCGGCGGCGGCGGCTTCGGGCTCCGGTGCGGACCCCACGGCGGCGGTGACGCAGACGGCGTCAGCCCCAGCCTCGATGACCGGCGCGGCATTCTCGGCGGTGATGCCGCCGATGGCAACCAACGGAGTCTGGGCGGCGTCCCGGGCCAGCAGCAACCGTTCGATGCCCTGGGGAGGGCGGCCCACGCCTTTGGTGTCGGTATGGTAGATGGCCCCGAATGCCACGTGGTCGGCGCCCATGCGCTCGGACTCCACCAATTCTTCGATCTCATGGTTGGACCGGCCCAGTACCTGGTGGGGAGCCAGTACCCGCCGGGCCTGATCCACTGGCAGGTCGGTCTGGCCGACATGCAACCCTGCCGCGCCCACTATGGCGGCGACATCGGCGTGGTCGTTCAGGATCAGCGACGCTCCGGCTTCGGCGCACAGTTTCTGTAGATCGCGGGCCAGGGGCAGAGATTCGCCCTTGTCCCGGAGCTTGTCTCTGAGTTGCAGCATCCGCGCCCCGCCTTGGATGGCCGCCTGGGCGATGGCGAAGGGGTCCCGGCCGCCGGTGACCTGAGGATCGATTATCACGTATAGACCCCGCACCATATCCGCCTTTTCCCGGCGCACGATCGCTCCCAGTTGCGACGTGAGGTCATCCAGGATGCGGGTCACTCCCGACAACGTTTCCCAGCCCARGGGATTGGCGGGGGATGATTCATCCAGATGGGCCAACAGTTCTGCAGCAACGCTGACCAGCTCCAAGGTTTGCTGAGCTGAGGTGGGCGGGCCGTCATCGGTCTCGGCCATCGCGCTTGCGGCAGGCATGGAGGGGATAATTTCCCGTAAGGTCTGTAAAGCTGGGGCAGGCGAGTTGACCGGGGGGACGAACCGGGACGCAGCTTCGATACAGTGGAAGATTACCTGATAATGGCTTTGGCCTGGGCTGGTCATAGATCCAGGCCTTTCGGGGTTTCYCCGGTGTAGKTCTGGCAGCGGTATTCATATATGGGCATGAAGTTCCTTGGAAAAACTGTCAGCTACGAGTTCTTGATATCCCGGCGCTCACGGTTGAAATCGGGAGTTGTTTGGCCGCCCATTTCCTTCTTGATCCGGCCCATGTATTTGTCGATGCTGGCGCCGCTGTTCTCGTCCAAGTCGCTGGTGGTCTCATGGCTGGGCACCCAGTTGAGGCTGTTTCCCCACGAAGCACGGAAGGAAAACTTGGAGATCAACCGCTGCACATTCGCGCTTTCGCAATGCTCGCAGGATGGCTGCTTGTCGTCGGACGCAGTCCGAACCAGCACCGAGGTTATTTCTTGGCAGTCGCCGCAGCGGTATTCGTAGAGAGGCAAGAGTTCAGTCCAAAACAGCCCGTGTTGGCTTGTTCATCATTCGAGGCATACATTTTAGCATGGGCATTCCGGAGATGGCTGGTGGCTGGGCAAAGGACGGCTGCCGACTGCCATCAGGCGCGCGGGCCAGGATTGGCTAATGTATAATGCGGCCACCCGAGGGGATGGTTTTCAAGGCTAGCAGCAACCTCTGACCGGTGGTCGCGAGCCCCCCTGATATATCGGGGGAAATTCCGAGGTGCCACAATGGCGGATGAACAAGCCCACACGATTCCGATGTTTGGAGACGATGCGGATACAACCGTAACTCCGGTCGAACCGGCTGTGCCGGCGGCTGCCGCCAAAGAGCGTGAACCCCTGTTGATGATCATGGACGGGCACGCCATGGTCCACCGGTCGTTCCGGGCCATTTCCAGACAAGGAAACTTGACTGTGAATGCCACCGGAGAGGACGTCACGGGTGTCTACGGTTTTACGAATGTGTTCTTGCGGGCGCTTAACGAGTGGAACCCGGCCTACTGCGCCATCGCCTTTGATATGCCAGCGCCCACCTTCCGCCACAAGAAGTTTCCCGAATACAAGGCCCAGCGGGAGTCTACGCCCGAAGAACTCCGGCCCCAATTCGGCCGGGTTAAGCAGCTTATGGAAGCCTTCGGCGTGGCGGTATTCGAACTGGAAGGCTGGGAAGCGGACGACGTCATTGGGACGATATCGGCCCAGGCGGAGAGGATGGGTCTGGACTCGGTGATCCTCACCGGCGACCGTGACACATTCCAGTTGATCTCYCCCAGGGTCAGGGTGGAYCTGGCTTCCAGCATCCAAGACCGCAAGGTCTACGRCGAAGATGCTTTGCAGGAACGCTATTCGGGCCTCACCGCCGCCCAGCAGACTGATTTCAAGGCGCTGCTCGGCGATACTTCAGACAACATCCCGGGCGTCCCCAAAGTGGGAGAGAAAACGGCCATCGCCCTGCTCAATGACTACCAGAACCTGGAGGGGATCTACGAGCACATCGAGGAGGTGAAACGCCCCAGCGTGAAACAGTCCCTGGAAGAGTTCAAGGACCGGGCCTTCTCCAACCGGGAACTGATGACCATCGACCGCAACAGYCCCGTGGAACTTGACCTGGAGAAAGCCAAGTTCGGGGAATTCGACCGGAACGCGGTGGTCAAGTTGATGACCGAACTGGAGTTCTTCACCGTTATCCCCCGAATCCCGGAGACCGGCGGTCCTCAAGAAACCACTGAAACCGTGGCGTCACCCATACAAGCTCCCGGCGAAGGGGCTGATTACACCGTGGTGCAAACGAAAGACCAGCTGGAGCAGATGCTGGCGGCGCTGCATGAGGCTGGCAGCTTCTCCTTCGACACTGAGACCACGGGTCTGGACGCGGTGCAGGCAGGGTTGGTGGGACTAAGCTTCTCGACCGCTCCATCCGTCGCCTGGTACGTGCCGGTGGGCCACCAACAGGGTGAGCAACTGCCCATGGAAGAGGTACTGGCGGCCGTGCGTCCCCTGTTCGAATCGCCGGACATCAGTAAGTGCGCCCACAACGCCAACTACGACATGACGATACTGGCCAGCCACGGAATCGAATGCAAGGGCGTAGATTTCGACACCATGGTTGCCGCGCATCTCCTGAGCCGGGGGCAACTTGGACTCAAGAACCTGGCGCTGGACGTGCTTGGCCATGAGAYGACTCCCATCACCAACCTGATCGGCACCGGCCGCAAACAGGTTACCTTCGATCAGGTGGACATCGCTCAGGCAGCGCCCTACGCTGCGGCCGACGCGGATATGACCGGCCGGCTCCGCCTGGCCTTCGAGGAGCCCGTTGTCCGGGAGGGCTTGAGTGCGCTGATGACCGACATGGAGATGCCACTGGTCCCAGTGCTGGTGACGATGCAGCGCCACGGCATCAAGCTGGACTCCGCCGCCCTACGGGAAATGTCCGAGGAYCTGAAGGAGCAGATGTTCCAGACTGAGGAGGACCTCTACAAGTCCATCGGCCATACGGTGAATATCAACTCGCCGCAGCAACTGAGCGACCTGCTGTTCAATGAGATTGGGCTGCCCAAGACCAAACGCACCAAGACCGGTTACTCCACCGACGCCAATTCCCTGGAGGGGTTGAAGGGCCTGCACCCGGTGGTCGACCAGATCCTGGACTACCGGCAGGTTTCCAAGCTCAAGTCGACTTATCTCGACGCCCTACCGGACATGGTGAACCCCGCCACCGGACGGGTGCATACCAGCTACAACCAAACGGGCTCGGCCACGGGGCGTATGTCCAGCAGCGACCCCAACCTGCAGAACATTCCCATCCGCACTGAGATGGGCCGCCAGGTGAGAAGGGCGTTTGTCGCCGACGGCGCGCCGGACTGGCTGCTGTTCTCCGCGGATTACTCTCAGATCGAACTTCGGGTGCTGGCCCACATATCCCAGGACCTCGGCTTGCTGGAGGCTTTCCAGCGGGGCGAGGATATCCACTCGTCCACGGCTTCAATGATGTTCGATGTTCCGTTGAACGATGTAGACGCCGAACAACGCCGTATCGCCAAGGTGTTGAACTTCGGCGTGATCTACGGTCTGTCGGCCCACGGCATATCCATGCAGACGGGCTTCAGCAGGGAGGAAGGGGCGTCATTCATCGAGGCCTACTTCAACAAATACCCCGGCATCAACGAATATCTGGAGCAGGTGAAGGTCAAGGCCAGGGCGGAACAGTACGTAGAGACCCTGTTGGGCCGCCGCCGCTACCTGCCCGACATCAATAGCTCCAATTTCAACGTYCGGGGCGGCGCGGAGCGGATGGCGATCAACATGCCAATTCAGGGCACGGCGGCCGACATAATGAAACTGGCCATGATCCGGGTGCAGAACCGGCTGGACAAAGAGRGCCTCCGCACCAAGATGCTATTGCAAGTCCACGACGAACTGGTCTTCGAGATGCCCAAGGAAGAGATRGACGCCCTCAAAGAACTGGTCTTCGACGAGATGCCCGCCGCAATGGACCTGGACGTAACCCTAAAAGTAGACGCCAAATGGGGCCCAACTTGGGGAGATATGGAGTAAAATCAATATATGTGGCACGCRKATAAATATTGTGCCACRATGTAGTTAATTATGGCAGATAAATCACATAACGTAGTTCGAGTCGGGCCCCAAGGTAGGCTGGTTATTCCGGCGAGCATCCGTCGGTCCATGGGCATCGTCCCCGGAGAGATACTGCTGGCGAGGGAGAAAGACGGGCAGTTGGTGCTAGAAAAACGGGACCAAGTGTTGGAGCGGCTGAAAACCACGTTTGACAATGTCCCCTCAGATGTGAGCTTGGTTGACGAGTTGATTGCCGAGCGACGGGAAGAAGCAAAACGGGAATCTGAGGTGTGAGTCAGCGGACCGTCCCCGATGGGCCTTCGTCTTACGTATTAGATGCGTCGGCGGTGTTAGCCTTGCTTCACCGAGAGCCAGGACTAGAAGTTGTCCAGGCTTCGATAGCAGTGTCATTCATATCCAGCGTAAATTGGGCCGAAGTTATCCAGAAGATTATCGCCCATGGGGGTAGAGAGCCGCAGGACATCGTCGGTGMATTGCTATACGTTGGACTGACAGTTGTCCCATTTTCCAGGGACGATGCCGAGATGACGGCGGGACTTTGGTCAATGGGCCGCTCCATCGGATTGTCGCTCGCGGACCGAGCTTGTCTAAGCTTGGCACAGAGGCTGGGTTTACCTGCTCTCACTGGGGATTGTCGTTGGGMTACTTTGGATTTAAACGYCGAAGTGCGGTTGATTCGGTGAAGAAACGCACGACCGGTCATTGAACAAGAGGTAACCATTGGAACTCTACCGCAGCTTTATATTTGTGCCCGGCAACCGGGAGAACATGCTGGAGCGGGCRCGTAGYTTCACCGCCGATGTAGTGATGGTTGACCTTGAGGACTCGGTGCCTCCGGGCGAGAAGTCCGCCGCCAGGGATCTGGCCAAGAGATGGGTGCCCATCCTGCGGCGCGAAGGCCAAACGGTCATGGTGCGGGTGAACTCACTGGACACAGGCCTGACACGCTCCGAGTTGGAGGATATCGTTTCGCCTGACCTCTACGGCATCAGTCTGGGCAAGGTCGAGWCCACCTGGAATATCCGGGACGTCGACCGGATGTTGAGCGCCATCGAGCCAGTGGCCGGAGTGGCGCCTGGCTCGACCAAGATCTCTGCCTGGATCGAGACGGCCAGCGCGCTGGTGGATGCCCGTGACATCGCCAACGCCTCGCCTCGGGTGATCGCATTGTCTTTCGGCGCCGAAGACTTCACCAACGATATGGGTATCGAACGCTCGGACACSGGCGAAGAGGTYGAGGTGCCCCGTTCACTGGTGCCGGTAGCGGCTAGGGCCGCGAACGTGGCTTCGCTGGACTCGCCCTTTGTACTATTCCAAGACCYGGACGCCTTGCGCGCCGACGCTAAACGGGCTCGCCAGATGGGCTACACCGGAAAGCACGCCATCCACCCCGCCCAACTTGACATAATCAACGAAGTTTTCAGCCCGTCAGACGAAGAAGTCKCCTACGCCCAGAAGATCATGGAGGCCTGGGACGAGGCCGAATCCGCGGGACGTGGGTCTCTGGCCATGGACGGCCGMATGGTCGACGTGCCGGTGGTGAAACGAGCCCAGAACCTGCTCGATTTCGCCGACGCCATCAAGGCCGGCAGGCGCTAGGCGCGTTCTATCGTGAAAGACGAATTTCCWAAGACCGACCGTATCGTCTTGGAAGGCATGCGGTTCTACGGTTTCCACGGTGTGAACCCCGAGGAACGGGTGCTGGGGCAGGAGTACCTGGTTGACCTGGCCGTGGAGATGGACCTGGCCAAGGCCGGCGCATCGGACCGCCTTGAAGACACCATCAGCTACGCCCATATCTACCGCGCCGTCCGGGACGTCATGGAGGGYGAACCGCGAAACCTGTTGGAGGCGGCCGCCCAGTCCGTAGCAGACCGGATACTGGCAGAATTCCCAGTGAACTCTGTGGCCATCCGCGTGAAGAAGCCCCACCCGCCCATCCGTGGGTCGGTGATCGAGAACGCAACCGTTGAGATATTTCGCCGCCGTCAAGATTAGATGGCTGGAGTAATGATATGAAARTCCATGATTATCACGAAGGCAACCGGCAGCTCCAGGAAAAGTTCGGCACCCGAAAACTGGCCGAAGCGTTAGCCAAACGGGCCACCGAGACGCTGGGCGCAGACGAGCGCAAGATTATCGAAGCCGCCAGCATGTTTTTTCTCGCGACCTGCGACGACCGGRGYCTGCCGACCTGTTCTTATAAGGGCGGAGAGCCGGGGTTCGTCCGGGTGGTGGATGATCGGACGATCGCCTTCCCGAACTACGACGGCAATGGGAAATACCAGTCCATGGGAAACTTGCTGCAGAACCCCAACGTTGGGATCCTGTTCATCGACTTCGAAGGCCAGGTGCGGCTACGGCTCCAAGGAGTGGCGTCCATAGAAGACAATGACCCGTTGTTGCCCGAGTACCATGAGGCGCAGTTCATCGTTCGCGTGCGGGTGACCGAGTCCTACCGGAACTGCCCACGCTATATCCACAAGATGAAGATGGTTGAGACATCGGAGTACGTGCCCCAGCTAGGCCGCGAGACGCCCCAACCAGGGTGGAAGAGCGATCCGGAACTTCAAAAATAGGAACTTGCAAAGCCCATAGCGACCCTCGTCATCTCAGCGGAAGCTGGAACCCAGATAAGGATTTTTCTAACAGAATCATTATCGGCGCGCCTGCCGCCCGTTCGTGGTGAGCCCCTGGAACAAAGATTTCCCCGTCAACCAACTACCACCATTCATCCTTCGACAGGTCCAGGTAGAACGATTGTCACCTATATGCCGGTTTTCTTGCCGAAGGCTGTAGGCATTGAGAGGTGCGTACTGGGGCCGTGGTTTTACGGCAACAAGCTTTCCATCGCGAAGCCTAATCTCTTCAACAACTCACCCCACTGACACATCTTCGACGCTGGCGGTCTGCAAACGCACACTATTCCCACACCCAATCCGCTGGTGGAACAGGCAAAATGCGGCATGTTGACTTTGGGGGCGGCGTTAGCCCTAAGAACGATGTTGGGCGGGAGGTGTTGGGATGAGCACGGCTGTGGCCTAGCTGCGGATGTAGCGGTACCCCACTCTGGGGAAGGTAACGATGATATCGGGTTTCTTAGGATCGATCTCAAGTTTGTCCCGCAGAGCGGACACGTGCCACTTCAACGAGTCCAACGAGCCCCCGTCATTTCCCCAGACTTTGTCCAGGAGTTCTTGATGRCTCAAGACCCGGTCACGATTGAGCGCCATATAGGTGAGCAGACGGTACTCGGTGGGACGCATTTGTACCGGTTTACCACGGCAAATAGCGCCATCTAAGCCCCGACGCTGGAGGGTCGAACTCAAGCATCAAAAGCCATCCTGCCGCTCTTGATGTTCGGATAACCCAATCACCGACCGATATAACAACGATTCCAGAAGCCAAAACGTATGTCGGTGGCTATTGCGAATCCCAGGTCGAGCGGACTGAGGTTATGAAACGGAAAAAGCCCCGGAGAATCGCTCCGGGGCTCAATTATTCACCTGGTCCAGTCGGTCGTAGATGAACTATTCGGCGGCGGTGATGGTGATGTGGGACATGTAGGAGTCGGCGGTGGCGCCGTGCCAGTGGTTCTCTCCCTGTAGGACGTGGACCACGTCGCCCACGGTGATCTCCTGCTGGTGGCTTTCGTCGGCCACGATGCCGATGCCGGCGGTGACCACCAGCATCTGGTCGCTCTTGTGGGTGTGCCAGCCTGTGCCGCAGCCCTTCTCAAAATTGACGATACTGCTGTTGAAAGTCTTGCTGGCGCCCTCAGGAAGCAAAGGCTGTCTGGTGCGCTTGACCTCTCCGCCGGTCCAGCCTGGGATGGGCGTGGCGGTGTCGATGGGTTCGATATCAACCTCGGCGATTCGGATTACCCTCATATGTTCCTCCTGGATTTGCATGAGATTCAGACTGAAAATCCAGAYAGGATAATACACCCGTATCRGGGCACAAGAAACTGAGAGTCCTTTCGAAGATCAGTTTCAGGGCTGTAGCTTAGGACCAGCACTGCGGYGGTGAGTCAGGAATCGCCCAGCCGGAAAGCTAGTCAATGAATCTTTCTACGGCTCTATCGTGAAGCTCCATTCAATGGTGGTCCTATCTCCCGGTGTGTACGGGTGCGCATTCGGATCATACGAGTSCGGCCGCTCTTCAAACGACCCGATAATGCTGTAGCTGCMTGCCTGAAGAGGAATACTMTCAGCGCANCCCCAATTGTCCTTGATACATTCCTGCTGRTCCCAGATGATTAACTCTGCCTCCTCTCCCGGCAGTAGTTCGGTGTCGCCTGCCAAGTCGCAGTGCGTTCCTCGAGGAATGATAAATTCGCCTGCCGGCAGCTCTTTGATCTCTCCGAAAGATTCAATCACACGGACTTTCAGTGATGCGTCATGAAAAGTTAGGTTGTTGCATGCCGGGTAGTAGGTGCTATAGGCGTATTTAATAGTGCCATTGKTTTTGATATTTATCGAGATATCCTGCCCCAGGGCGTAATTGCCCTGCATCACAAAGACGATGGGCGAAGTATCTATCGAGACCGGTACAGAAGTTGACGCTGCGCCGCCGCAGGCAACCCCCAAGACCATCGAAGCGAAAAATATTCTCATAAATCTCCAGGTCTGTTTCATGATGTTGCGCTCTTAGACCGAACTCTCAGGGTTCTGGACCAGTATTGCTGAGTATGACGGAGGGGATGGCGATTTTGTTCCCGCTCAATGGGCGGCAGGCCGACCGTACGGGGAGGCGCATCCGGTTGTTCGAGCGTGGGGATTGTGTTAACCTGAGGTTCGTTCAACGAGTCAAAATTGAGATACTATGCTGTCCCGCAATGAGCGTGGACGGCGATGAATGAGACGAAGAAATGCGCTGTGAGATCTGTCTAAAAGCCGGGATGACCGGCAACAACGTGAGCCACTCAAACCGCCACACCAAGACCCGGTTCGTGGCCAACGTCCACAAGCAGACCTTGGTGCGTGAAGGCAAGACGGTCAAAGTCAAGATCTGCACCCGCTGCCTGCGTTCCCTCCATAAATCCAAGAAAGTCCAAAAAGTCTTCGCCGCTCTCTAGGCGAGGAATAATCAAGRGAAGCAARAGGCCCCTCCCCGATTCATCGGGGAGGGGCCTCTTCATATTCCCAAAAGCTGAAAGCTGACGGCTGATAGCTGTCACCTACGTTCACCCCAAAATACACCCGCGCATCCCCTTCATGGCATCCGGGATGCTTTCGCGGTCATTAAAGATGGCTGAGCCGGCCACTAGGATGGTCGCGCCGGCCTTTATCGAATCTTGGGCGGTCCAGTCGGCCTTGATGCCGCCGTCAACCTCGATYTGGGYGGAGTACTTGCCCTCATCGATCATTGTCTTTAGCCGCCGAATCTTGTCCAAGCTCTGAGGGATGAATGACTGGCCGGACGCGCCGGGGTTCACCGACATCACCATGACCATGTCCAGCAGGGGCAGGACGTCTTCCACGGCGCTGATGGCGGTGCCGGGGTTGATGGCCACACCGACCTGGTTGCCATTGTCCTTGATGCGGGACACGGTGCGGTGCAGGTGCCCGCAGGCCTCGGCGTGGACCAGTATCTGGTCCGACTCAATCTTGGCAAAGGTCGACAGCAGGTTCTCYGGCTCCTGGATCATCAGGTGGATGTTCAGGGGCACGTCGGTGTTGGCGCGGATGGCGTCCACCACCACCTCCCCAAAGGAGATGGCGGGCACAAACACGCCGTCCATCACGTCCACGTGAATCAGGTCRGCCCCGGCGTCGGTGACCGCCCTAACCTGGCGRCCCAGGTCGGCGAAATCGGCGGACAACACTGACGGAGCGATGAGTACCCTGACCTCAGAAACCATCTCCGGCAGCCTCCAGTATCTTCTTTGCTTCAGTTAGTGCCGCAGCCACCCGGACCGGCGCGGTGCCACCGGGGTTGTCACGGGCGGCGGCGGACGACTCTGCCGTGATCTCGAATACGTCTTTTTGGAACAGGTCCGAGAGCTTTTGGTACTCATCCAAGGGCAGGTCCCGCAGAATGACGCCCGAATCATCGCACTGCCGAGAAAGCTCGCGCATGATGCCGTGGGCCTCTCGGAATGGCATGCCCTTTCCCACCAGGTAGTCGGCCAAGTCGGTGGCCAGCATCTGACTCTCGCCGGCCAGTCCCGACACTCGTTCTTCGTCCAGTTTCATGCCAGGGAGCATGGCCTGGAAGACGTCCAGGGTCGTCGTGAGGGTGTCGGCGGCGTCAAAGAAGCCCTCCTTGTCCTCTTGCAGGTCCCGGTTGTAGGTCAGAGGCAGGCCTTTCAGCGTGGTCAGCAGCCCGATCAGATCGCCGTAGACCCGGCCCGTTTTGCCCCGGGCCAGTTCGGCGAAGTCGGGGTTACGTTTTTGGGGCATGATGCTGCTGCCGGTGGTGAACTCGTCGGCCAGCCGAATGAACCCGAACTCGCCGCTGGACCAGAGGACCAGTTCCTCGGACATACGGGAGAAGTGCATCATGCAGAGCGAGGCTGCGGCCAGGAACTCGACCACGAAGTCCCGGTCGGACACGGCGTCCATGCTGTTGGCGCTGATCCGGCTGAAGCCCAGTTCGGCGGCCAGRAACTCCCGGTCGGTCTGGTAGGCCACTCCGGCCAGGGCGCCGCTGCCAAGGGGCATGACGTCGGTGCGCCCGTGGCAGTCCTGGAACCGGCCGATGTCCCGCTGGAACATCTCGAAGTAGGCCAGCATATGGTGGGCGAAGAGCACCGGCTGGGCCCGCTGCAGGTGGGTGTAGCCGGGCATGACCACACTCTGATAGCGTCCAGCTAGTTCAACGAGCGCGCCTTGCACTCCCCGCAGTCCTTTGGCTATAGAAACGATCGTCTCTTTGGTGTAGAGCCGCAGGTCCAATGCCACCTGGTCGTTCCKCGACCGGGCCGTGTGCAGCCTTCCCGCCGCCGCGCCGATGAGCTGGTGGAGGCGGCTCTCGATGTTCATATGCAGGTCTTCCAGGGCCGGGTCCCAGGGGAATTTCTCTTCCCTGATCTCCTGCTCTATCGTCTGCAGACCCTGGCTGATCTGGGCGGCGTCTTCGCCGGAGATGATGCCCTGCTTGGCCAGCATCTTGGCGTGGGCCATCGACCCGGCGATGTCCTGCTTGTACAGGCGCCGGTCATAATCGATGGAAACGGTGTATCTACTGAAATCAAACATGATATTAAGACTATAAACCCGCACGAGGCGGGGCTCAAGGAATAACCGCCACAGCCCTATGCTAAAATTTCCTGGCGTGGGCACAACTCCGTTACGACAATCCTTTTCCGAGGTATCGAAATGACCGGTTTGAATAACGAAAAATGCGAAGCTTGCCGCCGGGACTCGCCCAGCGTAACTGAAGCAGAGGTGGCCGAGCTGAAGCCGCAGATTCCCGACTGGGRATTGACCGATGAGAACGGCATCCCCAAGCTGRACCGGGTCTTCAAGTTCAAGGATTTCCAGTTGGCCATGGACTTCACCAACCGGCTGGGAGAGCTGGCCGAGGAACAAGGGCACCATCCGCGTCTGATAACTGAGTGGGGCCGCGTCCAGGTAACCTGGTGGACCCACAAGATAAGGAACTTGCACCGCAACGACTTTGTCATGGCCGCCAAGTCGGACCAAATCTTCGAGAATATCCCACAGGAGTAGCCGTGCGAGTAACCTACCGGCTTGCCACCGATAACCTGGCTTCCGTGGCCGCCGAGGCTGCCTGGGCGGAGAACATGGGCTACGACGCCATGTCCAGCAATGAGACCGCGCACGATTCGTTCCTGCCACTGGCCCTGGCGGCGACTTCAACCACCCGGACCACCTTGGAGACCAGGGTGGCGATCGCCTTCCCCCGTTCGCCCATGGTCACCGCCTACTTGGCCCGGGACCTGCAAGACCTGTCCGAGGGCCGGTTCAGGCTGGGACTGGGCACCCAGGTCAAGGGGCACATCCAGCGCCGATTCTCCACMGAATGGGAGGCGCCCGGCCCCCGGCTCAGGGAGTACGTCCAGGCACTGAAGGCCATCTGGAATAGCTGGCAAACGGGCGAGAAGCTGGCGTATCACGGCGAGAGCTACAATTTCTCGCTGATGACCCCATTCTTCGATCCGGGCCCCAGCGAATACCCGGCGCCGGAGGTCTTCACCGCCGCGGTGAACGCCTACAACTGTCAGGTGGCCGGCGAGGTATCGGACGGTCTGATGCTCCACAGCCTGACTTCGCCCGAATACGTGCGTCAGGTGGTGCGCCCCGCCTTGGACAAGGGCGCGCAGAAGGCCGGCAGGGACAGCCGCGCGCTGAAGATTACCGGCGGCGGCTTCATCATCACCGGTCCGGACCGTTCCAGCATCCGGACGATGCAGGCCGAAGTGCGCCGCCGCATCGCGTTCTACGCCTCGACCAGAAGCTATTTCCCAGTCCTGGAGGCACAYGGCTTCCAAGAGATCGGCCAGCAGCTCCACGAGATGTCGCTGAAGGGCCAGTGGGCCGAGATGGGCGAACTGGTCAGYGACGAGATGCTGGGCGCCTTTTCCGTTTCCGGCGAGTACGACGAGATCGCCGACAAGTTCGTCGAGCGCTACAGCGGCTTGCTGGACGAGGTAAGTTTCACCCTAGTCAGCGAAAAGCAACCCGAAGAGGCACAGATGCGGAAAATGGTCCGCAGGCTCCAGGAGTTGGACTAAAGCGGCACAGCCGCAGTTGGTTTTGTAGGTGGTGGATCATGCCAAATAACCGAACCGCGCACTTGGTGGGCAGCATCCCGTTGCCCGATTCGGAGACTGTTTTCCGCACCGTCTGCCAGGCCCTGGGGGCATCGATCAAGCGCATCCCGGACGGCGAGACCGGAGACCGGAGCCGCTGGATATGGTTCCAACGGAACATGCTGGAGAACCATCCGGACATGGAGATCGACACCTCGGTCGAGCCATTTCGCCTTCATCAGTGGGACGGCAAAATGATTAGGGAGACGCCGTGGATYAAGTTCAAGGACAGCGCGGACCCATCGGCTTCCACCTTTCCCACCGGATACCGTGATGCCGCCGTGGAGTCGTACCAAGTCTTTGCCCGGCTTCAGGGCGAAGSTGTGATCGGGCCGGAAGTCCGGTYTCAGGTCAGCATCCCCACGCCCATGGCCACGGCTTATATGTACATCAGCCCAAGCGCCCGGGAAGCATACMTGCCGGCGTACGAAAGAKCGTTGGCGGAGGCGGTGTCCGGGATATTGGAAGCCATCCCCCATGACCGGCTGGCCATCCAGTGGGATGTCTGCCAGGAGGTGCTGTTGTTCGAGGACTACTTCGAAGGCCGGCCCGCCGACTACAAGCAGCTGATATTCGATGAATTGGCGCGCATCGGAAGCCTGGTCCCGGAAGAAGTAGAGTTGGGCTACCACCTGTGCTACGGCAGCCCTGCAGACGAGCACCTCATCATGCCCAAGGACATGGCGATCTTGGTGGAGATCTCCAACGGGATAACGTCCCGGTTGTCCCGGCGCCTGGATTTCCTGCACCTGCCCGTGCCCAAAGACCGCACGGACGCCGAATATTTCGAGCCCCTGAGGTCTCTGAGCGTGCCTGAGASCACCGAAGTAATGCTAGGCCTGATCCACTACGACGACGCCCAGGGCGATRCTGCGAGGATCACCACCGCAAGCAACTACCTGGCGTCCTTCGGTGTGGCCACGGAATGCGGCTGGGGCCGGACCGACCCCAACCGGCTCACCGGCCTGCTGGAGAGCCACGCCCGAGCGGCCGGCTCCCCCGGCTCACAAGGATAATTCGGAGACACCAGCCCGTTGTAAATCACCAACTACGCCTTCATCATTGCTGTGCCCCAAGGGCTTGCTTGGGCACCGATTTACGACTTGGTGTGTGGATGGTGGACTTGGTGGAGGCCCCCGGCCCCTTCAAACGAGGCAACGAGACCGGACTGACCTATGATCTGAAGATGGCCGCCTGGGAGTGGCTTTACCGCGAGGCCGKCTGCCGGGTCATCGGGCTGGAGGTCAAACTGGAGGGACCGGGCGGTCGCATCGTGGACCTAGCCGCGGTGGGACCCCAGAACACCCTCTATATAATCGAAGTGAAGTCCAGCAGGTCAGACTTCTCCCGGGACGACCACACCTCCGGCGACTTTACGGAACTGCAGGACCGGGAGTCCACAGTGATGGGCCGCACCGACTTAGCCAAGGAGACCCTGCGGCAGGCCATGGACTACGCCAAAGAGACCAACCCCGATGCCTGGCGCGAGGTGCCGGCCTTTAAGCAGGCGTTGGCCGACTACCGCCGGGTGTCCGGCAAGGAAGAGGCCTACCGTAACCGGGTCGCGACCTTCAGCACCAAATTCCACGACCCAAGATTCATGGGCATCGCCGATTTTCACTACTTGATAGCACCCAAAGGCGTGGTCASCCGCGGCAGCGTACCGCCCCAGTGGGGACTGTTGGACGAGACATCAGCTATCTCCCTTCCAGCCACTCGCAAAGAGGTCCGGAAGAACACGGGCATCGTCTCCAACTTCATCAGGGCGATCGCCCGCAGCAACACCACGTCGATGATGCGCTCCCAGGGCATGGAATTTGGCGGAGGGGAACCGGGGCTGAAGAGTTAGCGACGGCGGGTTCTAGATGTTCACGGATGGCGGTCCGAGCTAATCCAGAGTCCAGGTRTTGATTTCCCCAGYGTCGTCCGAGACCACCAACTGCAGCCCACTCAACTGGTCGCCGCCGTCATCGGAGGCTGAGACGTTGAAGATGTCACGAACCTCGATCAATGCCGTGGGCCAGGTATATTTGTTCCGAGGGARAACACCGCCGGCAAAGTCTGCTAGAACGTCGCTCCGGTAATCTCCCCTGGTAAGGTTCGCAGTGGTCGAGAATCTAATGGTTTGTGAGGTCCCCGACGGGATCACGATGTTTGGGCTTTGGAACCGCCAGGTTACTTCATCACGGCTTACCGAATTCTGAGTCTGCACCTTCCATGGAGCGTCGGTGATGTCACCGGAGAAGTCCATGGTGCCAAAAGTAAACCCAGTCGGCAGCAGGTCGATCAATTCCTTGAGATCAAGGTCTTCAGTTCCGATATTGTCCAATTTAATCTCGAAATCTATGTCGAATGTGTAGGCGCGAGGAGAGACGCTGGTATCAGTTGCAGTCAAGGTTACGGATGTCCAAGTCTTGGTCACCACCGCTGCTTCATCCGGGCAGAGGCCATCGATAGGACCGATCTGCACGAGCGCGGTGGCGCCGCTTCGGTTATCGAACCCATCGGGCGTGGCCTCGACCCCATTGCAGTATGTTCCGAAGTTCGTGCTGGTGACGGCRGYGAAAGTCAAAGTGACGACCTCACCGGCCAGAAGATCGGGGTCCCCTGGAATGCCCCATTCAATATCTACCCCGCCATAGTCGCCGCAGAGCTCATCATCATCGTCAGGGACGATGTCCACAGGCTCCGCCCCCGGTAGGGTCAATTGATCGGCTGGACCGTTACAGTCGTAAGATAGGCCGGCGTGCAGGGTATCTGTGATTTTTTTGAGGCTGTTTTTCTTGTCGTCATGATTGGTAATCTTGATCGTATAGGTGACCGAATCACCGCCGGTGGGAATTGGGTCCGACACGGTTTTAGAGRCCTGTAGCTCCCTCTTGTTGTAGGCTGCAAGGGCTGGGATGACGGTTGGAGANGTCCAGGTCATCGTCAACATCACCAGGGGGCTGTACGGGGGCTTGGACCGCAGTTATGGTGATGTTTCTTCCGCGGTGAATATTCAGAGAGAACTACAAGGTTTCAACCTCGAGAACCCCGACCGGCAACTCAAGGTCCGCATCGGCCTGAACTTGGGCGAAGTGATCNNNGAAGAAGAAGACTACTTCAGCTCCGCCGTGGTCATAGCGGCCAGAATAATGGACGAGTCCGCTGGCGGCCAGATTCTGGTTTCCGACCTATTGCGGCAGGTAGCAGATGGACCATCCAATTCCGAGCATGAGTACTTAGATTTTGGGCGGAGAACGCTGAAAGGTTTCAACGAGGAAGAGCAGATATTCGAAGTGCTCTGGCAGACTAGCGCGTCTTGACGTCGTCACGCGGCACCGAAAAACTGCTTCGCTACTAAGTGTGCGCCAGTTGCCACTCCAAAGATCCCAGGTTGAACGTGATGCGCCGGAAACTCTCGGCGTATTCCAGGCCGGTGGTTTCTTTGTGGCGGCCGGAGTTGTTCTTAACCCGTTCCAGCCGTTCTTCCCTGGTTGACCTCATCTGGCTGGCGTGGGCGCCCAGGGAGTCGACTTTAACGTCCAGGTAGGGCTTTATATCGACGAAAACGTCTGGGTCTTCTCCTCCCCAGAGTAGGGCCTGTTCAACACGGTGCGGTTCCAGTCCTTCTTCCGTTATCTGCTCCGGAAAGTGCAGGTAACTCCAGGCATACGTGAACGCCGCGTCGATGGCGACGGTCCCGCTCTTGCGGTGGTCGCGGTGTGTGTGGGACGTGGTGCGGTACGGGTCAACAGCGAGGATCAGGTCCGGCTTGAAGCGGCGAATCTCCCGGGTTACCTGGCTGCGGAACAGTTCAGTGTCTTCTAGGCCGCCGTCGGGGTGCTCCAGAAAAACCACGTCAGTGACTCCCACCAGGGCCGAGGCATTGTGTTGTTCCACTACTCTGGTGGCGGCCAGCCGCTCGGACGTCATCTCCCGGTCTCCGGTGCCCTTGTTGCCGTTGGTGCACATCACCACTGAGGCGACGGTCCCAAACTCTCTGATCCACTTGGCCAGGGTCCCGCCGCATCCACCTTCGCAGTCGTCGGGGTGGGGCGTAATCGCCATGGCCCTCTTGGGCGCAGTTGTTAATACTTCCATCCAGTCTTAGGTGTACTCCTCGCAGGGAATCGCCGTCAGCGATTATACGGAAATAACCACAGAGAATGTCAGAAAATGGCAGGATTCTCTTAGAGAAATCCTAAAGGGAATTCCTATCGATGGAAACGTGGCTTCGCCACCCGCGCGGCCTAGCTGCTGAGGAGGGTCTTTGTAAGGCCGAGGGTAGTTGCGGCGTAGCGCCCGGAGCGGCCCGGGATGCGTTCCAGCCAACCGAACTTTGAGCGCGCGGCATTGCGGAGCGTCTGGGTGAAATTGCCCGGYTTGCGCCACCCGGCCACATCAAAGAGCCATMCCAGTTCTTCGGCGTTCACACCGTCGATACCGAAATGACGGCTGGCGCCCTCGGCGGCCACCACCACCCGGCGCATGTCGCCCATCGGGCTGGCGTTCTGGCAGAAATCGGTGAAGGCGGCGCGGCCGCTTTCGGAAAGAAATTCAGGTGGCATCGYCGTCCCGTTGCCCTTAGCGGGGTTGGTGCTTGGTTTGCTGGAAGCGATCGCGGCMGGGGTACTYGGTTCCACAGGCGGAGCTGGTTCCGGAGTCGTGGTGGCCGTGGACAGAGCTGATGCAACGGCGGTGGTACTTTTATCCGCCGTGGCGCCGGCTGTGTTTCYACCGCTATCGGAAGGCGATCGCATCAGATCGCGGGGCAGGTCCCTCAGTACCATGCCGACAACCTCATGCAGCACTTCAGACTCTTCGGACTCAAAGGTGATCTGCGTATTGTTGGGCAGCGATATGGATACTTTAACCATGTTTACACTTAGATCGAATGTAAGAGGATACCCATTAGATACAATAGGTACACATCGTATCGCAAGGCCGGTACAAAGGCAAACGAAGTACTTGGTATAAGYGTACGACGGGGAATTGGCCAAGCACGGCCCAGGCGCGTGGGGCAGGGTGTCTAGATRGACTGCTTCAGCCGGATCGCCAGCGACCGGGTCATGCCGGGAACGGACGCCAGATCGTCCACCGCCGCCTCTTTGATACCCTYCAGGGTACCGAACCGCCKCATGAGCATCCGCTTGCGTTTGGGACCGATGCCGGTGACGTTGTCGAGGGGAGATTTCAGACTGCTCTTGCTGCGAAGGTTCCGGTGATAAGTRATGGCGAACCGGTGGGCCTCGTCCCGGATCCGCTGCACCAGGTAAAGCGCCTGGGAGTCCCGGGGCAGGACGATGGGCTCCGGGGAGTGGGGGACGAAGATCTCCTCGTTCTCCTTGGCCAAAGACGCCAAAGGAACGTCGTCCAACCCCAATTCCAAGAACACTTCCAGCGCCGCCGAAAGCTGGCCTTTACCACCGTCGATGAGCACCAGGTCCGGAATCACGCCAAAGCTGTCGACCCCGGTTCCCTCGCCTTCGCCCCGTTGCTCTGCGGCTCTTGCCGAGGCCAAGCGCTTGAACCGGCGGCGGAGCACTTCGCGAATGCTCTCGAAATCATCTACGCCGTCAACGGTCTTCATCTTGAACCGGCGGTAGTGGGCCGGCTTGGGTTTGCCGTCCTCAAAGACCACCATGCTGGCCACGGTGTTGCTGCCTTGGATGTGGGATATGTCGTAACATTCCATGCGCCGCAGCGGCAGCGGCAGGCTCAATTCCTCTTCAAGGTCGGAGATTGCCTGCTGGATGATGTCGGTATTGCCCATCCAGGTGATGCGGTGTTGGGCCAAACCCTGTCGGGCGTTGTCGGCCACTGACTGGACCAACTGCTTGTGGATACCGCGCTTGGGGCAAACTATGTGCACGGCGCCGCCGCGGACCTGGCGCAGCCACACGGTGATGGTTTCTTCGTCCTCGGGCATTTGCTGGACGACTATCCTGGGAGGCACCACCAAGGCCGCAGTCTGGTAGAACTGCTTGATGAACTGCCCCAGCACCAACTCTTCGGAATCGTCCTGGGTGCCCTCCATGAAGAAGTGGTCGCGGCCGATYAGCTTGCCCTTCCGGATGAAGAACACCTCAACCCAGGTCTCGTTGCTGCCCTGGGCTAGGGCAATGACGTCCATGTCGCTGATGGGATTGGAATCGACCTTGATTCGCTGTTCCTCGGCCACCTTCTCTACGGCCTTGATGCGGTCCCGCAGCACGGCCGCCCGCTCGAACTCCAGCTTTTCCGACGCCTGGTCCATGTTAGTTTTAAGGTCATCGGTAACCGCGGCGGTGTCGCCGTCCATGAACATGACAACCTGGCCGATGACCTTGGCATAGTCTTCCTTGCTGGCATAGCCCGTGCAGGGCGCCACGCAGCGATTGATGTAGTACTCCAGGCAGGGGCGGGCGTCTTTGCCCGTGATGTTCTTGGTGCAAGACCGGTAAGGGAACAGACGCTTGACCAGGTCCATGGTCTTCCGCACGGTGTTGGCGGTGGCGAAAGGCCCAAAATASCGGGCCCCGTCCTTGTTGTTCACCTTCCGRGTGATGTACACCCGGGGGAATTCCTCGCTCAGATCAATCTTGAGATACGGGTAGGTYTTGTCGTCTTTCAGGCGGGCGTTGTAGCGGGGTTTGTACCGCTTGATGAGGGTATTCTCCAGGATCAACGCCTCGGCCGGCGAGTCGGTGACGATGTACTCGAAGTCGTGGAGATGCCCTAGCATGCGCCGGATCTTGTTGGGCAGGTTGGTGCGCGAACCGAAGTAAGACCTGAGACGGTTACGGAGGACGCTGGCCTTGCCCACATACAGGACGGTGCCCCTCGGGTCCTTCATCAAGTAGACGCCGGGACTTTCAGGGGTCGCCAGCAAGCGCTGTTCGACCAGCGGTAGAGGCATATGGGTTAGAGGACTATGCCCAAGATGAYSAGCGCCGCGATCATGGCGGYGGTAAGGACGAGGATCCGCCGGAATTCCGATCCAACATAGAGATACGCCGCCGGCCGTTCACCCCTGAGCCGGCCTTGGCCCTGGCCAGCGAATTCGCCGCGAGGAGTCCGTGCCACCGGGGAAGGACGCGGCGCCCTGCCGGCCACAGCGGCTTCGGCAGCCGCTATCTCTTCCGGGGAGGCGTCGTAATCGGCTTCTTCTACGCCGGCCGGCACTACGGCWGTATCGTCGGCCTCAGGCGYCTCGGGGACTGCCACCCTTCGYCCGGTAGGTATCCYGYTGGRTCCCYTGGCGGTCTTTTTACGCTTAAGTTGTGACTGCCGGGATGCGGTACGCCGAGATTTACCAGCCATCGGCAGGTACCTCCTGAGGAGGAAAATATTTCTCTGAAATCGGGCCGGTTACACTGTACGTTTAGCCTCGAACCGGCCWATCAACTATAGCAGTTATTCGCAAAAAAGGGCAGYCCRCAGACACGGAATTACCGGCTAATGTGCCGCCGCTGCCGTGCTGAACTGCCCTTTCTGTGTCCGGTATTGGAGGCCGGATGCGAGAGATYAGGCCCTAGGGTGGCTCTTGGCGTACTCCTTCTGAACGTACCCGTTTGTCAGGTGCGTGTACACCTGGGTCGTGGAGATGCTGGAGTGGCCCAGCAGTTCTTGTACGTGGCGGAGCGAGGCCCCGTTCTGCAGCAGATGGGTGGCGAAGCTGTGCCGCAGGGTATGGGGCGTGATGTTCTGGGTGATGCCGGCCTTCTGGCCGTAGGTCTTAAGGATGGTCCAGACCCACTGGCGCGTCAGCCGTTCGCCCCGGTGGTTGACGAACAATGACGGCTCCGTGCGGCGGTGTCCCAGCAGCGCAACGCGGGAGGTTTTCAGGTAGCGCCTCAGTTCTTCCAGGGCTTTGGGGTACASGTGGACGATGCGTTCTTTGGAGCCTTTGCCCATGCACCGGATATAGGCCTCGGAAAGGTCTATGTCTTGCATATTCAGGGACACCAGTTCGCCCACGCGTAGGCCGGTGGCGTAAAGGAGTTCCATTATGACGGCGTCGCGTTGCCCTTCGTTGCTTCCCGATCTGTAGGCCATGTCCAGCAATTTGGTCACGTCCTCCTCGGGGAGGAACTTGGGCAGGGTTCGGCCTACCCGGGGAGAGCCCAGGGATTCGGTGGGGTCCTCGGTGATGATGCTGTTCTCAGATAAGAAGCCGAAGAACGATTTGATGGAGGCTACTTTCCGGGCGGTGGTGGTGTCGCGGTAACCCTTGCGGACCCTCAGGTCCTCGACGTACTTGTTGAGGACATTTATGTCCACGGCGGTCCAAGCGTAGTTCCCGTTAGATGAKCCGTTGCCGTTCGAGTGCCCGTTGGATTGACCGTTGCCGTTGTCTTGGAGGAATTCCCAGAACTGGCCCAAGTCGTTGCGGTAGGCGTCCGAAGTGTTGCGGGAGAAGCCCTTCTCGACAATGAGGTGCTGGAGAAAAGAGGAAATAGTACGGTCCATGAAGTAAAAATCCTTTCGCCATCGGCGTGACAGATGATGAGAAAGCGTCAAAGACACCAGCCCATAAATATGTAGTCACCCTAGCACAGCAGCCGCGAAAGTAATTCAGTAAACATAAACCGGGAAATGCAATTTTTTTGTATTAATTTAAAATTAGTAAAAATAAAGGCGGCCCTTTCTAACAGGCCGCCTCTTTAGTGACATAGGGTTCCGGGTGACCCGGTATCGGTGCTAGCCGGTAGCCAGCACCACCGTGCCGGTGGATGAAAGGGAACCTCCGGTACCGTTCACGATGGAGATCTTGGGGTTCTGGCTGGCGTCCTTCTTGCTCTTCACCTGCCGGTCTCCGGCCTCGCCCCGCAGTTGCCTGACCGCTTCCACCAACAGGAAGCTGCCGTACATGCCGGGGTGGGTGTAAGACAGACCGCCACCGCTGGTGTTCAGGGCGAAGTCCCCGCCGGGAGCGGTCCGCTGGTTGGCTACGAAGTCCGCGGCCTCGCCCGGCGCGCAGAACCCCATGCTTTCAAGAGTAACCATCACCGTGTAGGTGAACGAGTCGTAGATCATCGTCAGGTCAAGGTCATCGTGGGTGATGCCGGCCCGCTGCATGGACAGGGGTGCGGACCTTCTAGCCCAGGTGGATGTATAGTCGGGCATCTGGCTCACGATGTTATGGTCGTGGCCTTCGCCGGCGCCCAAGACCCACACAGGCTCCTTCTTAAGACTTCTGGCCCGCTCGGCCGTGGTCACGATGATGGCCGCCCCGGAGTCGGTGACCAGACAGCAGTCGAACAGGTGGAAGGGCCAGGCAACCCAACGGGAATCGTGGTACTCGTCGAAGCTCATGKTCGTATCGTGCATCATGGCCTTGGGGTTCAGGTTGGCCCATTTGCGGGTGGCCACGGCGATCTCGGCCATGCCCTGGCGGGTGCGGTCTTCCCCAAACTGGTGCATATACCGCGCGCAGGCCAGCGAGTAGTTGATGGGCGCGCCGATGATCCCATAGGGAGCTTCGTATTGTTGGAAGGGCAGGTTGCCGTCGGCCGGAAAGCGTGCTCTAGCCGAACGTCCTGCCTGGCCGTGGGTRATCAGTGCAACTTCGCAATATCCGGCGCGGATGGCGGCCATCGCGTGGGCAACATGGATCACGAAAGATGACCCACCGACCGTGGTGCTGTCGGTGAAAGWGGGGTTGATTCCCATGTATTCCGCCGTCACCAGAGTCGAGCCTCCGGCGGTCAGAAGGCCGTCGACATCGCTTTTGGCGAGGCCAGCGTCTTCCAGCGCGTTGTGGGCCGCTTCCGCATGGTGTTGCAGAGAAGACTTGTTCGGGACGGTGCCCATGACATCTGATTCCGCCACTCCGACGATGGCGATATCCCGCTGTCCTGTGGTCCCTGTGGTCATAGATTATTCCTTTGTAGCTGGGTGTGGTGGGCTGCTCATTTTAGACACGAAAGCTGGCCCGAMTGATAGTACAACACCCATGGGTACATCACAACACTATTGAACGGTCCGAGGCCGAGAGTGCCACACCGATTATTTGGCCGACTTAATATCAAGTCTCCATGTCGGGGTAATGATAGTCATTATCATGATAGAATTGCATTCGACGCTCAGACGGCTTCGGCTTAAGGGCCGCCTGGCGTTTTGAGGTGTATATGCCCAGTAATTTCTGGATGATGATAAATAACGAAGAGAACTTYCGCATCACCCAAGCGCGGGGGTTCACTCTCTTGGGTCTGAAGGCCCAACACCGCCGCAAGGTGCAACGGATAACTGAAGGCGACCGCATTCTGCTCTATATCTCTCACCTGCGCCGCTTCGCCGCCACGGCAACCGCCATGTCTTCTTTCTATGAAGCCGAGGAGCCGATCTGGGTCAACGAAGGCAGCACCGGTTTTTCCTATCACATCAAGCTCAAGCCCGGCGTGATCCTGAAGGACGAGCAGTTCATTGACGCCAACCTTCTGGCCCCGCGTCTGGAATACATCAAGCGGTGGAACCCAGAGGACTGGTACATGGCCTTCCAAGGCAATCTGCATCTGCTGCCGAAGAACGACTTCACTTTGATTGAAGAAGAGATGAAGAAGCTACACTTCGGCAAGAGCTACGTTCCTACAGACTTCACTCCGCCGGTGAATAGTCAGCGCCGCCGTCGTTCCGGGGGCCGCAGGAACCGGCAGAACCAGGACGGGCAGCCACAAACGGACCAACCGCAGGCGGTGCAGAATCCCAGCGGGCAGAATCAGACAGACCCGCCCCAGTTCCGGCCTCCCCAATCAGGGCAGGGGCAGCCGAGCCAGCGGAATTAGATAAGCTGGCTTACGCCTTGCTGACCGTTAATCTTTGGAGGGCTTCTGCGAGCGCCATCCCGATCTCTTCCAAGACGTAGGGGTCTACCTCAGACGTGGTTGCCTGCTCCAAAGCTCCGATCGCATCCGGCGACGATATCTGACCCAGGGCCCAGGCAGCGTGACCGCGCACCAACGCCTCGGATTCCTTTAGCGTCGCAACCAACGCCGGTACACCCGACTCGTCCCGGTTGTTGCCCAATGCCACACAGGCGTTCTTCTGCATTCCAACCCGCTTAGCCCGCATGATCGAAGTCCCCTGGAACCGGTCCCGGAACTCCTCTTCAGTCAGGTCCAGCAGTTCCACCAGATCGAGTTGGCCCGAGGGACCAACTGCTGCCGCCTTCTGGATGGGTAGAAGCGGAGATTCGGCTCTGCGGTTCACCGGACACACGTCCTGGCAGATGTCGCAGCCGAAGACCAGATCGCCGATGAGTGGCCGCATCTCCAAGGGGATGATGCCCCGGTTCTCGATGGTCTGGTAGGAGATGCAACGGGCATTGTCCACCACGTAAGGCGCCACGATGGCGCCGGTTGGGCAGTCGTCGATGCAGCGGACGCACGACCCGCAGGTCTTTTTTAGCGGCGGATCCGGCTCCAATTCCAGGTCGGTTATCACCTGGCCCAGCAATATCCAGGACCCGTGGGACGGGGTGAGGATGTTGGTGTTCTTGCCGAACCAGCCCAGCCCAGACCGGGCAGCGGCGGCGCGGTCCAACATGGGGCCGTCGTCCACGTACCACTTGGCGGCTACCGGCGAATCCAGCTTCTCTTCCAGACCTCGGACAAAGGCCTTCATCCGCCGTTTCATGGCTCGGTGATAGTCCTTGACCCGGGCGTAGCGGGCGACCTTGCCGGTGCCTGAAATGGCTTTTTCTTCGTCTTCCGGGTCCAGGTAGCTCTGGCCCAGGCAGATGATGGAACGTGCGCCGGGGAGCAGTTCCTGAGGGTCAGAACCGCGTCGGACTCGGGATTCGGTGAACCAGGGCAGCCCGTCCATCTGCCCGGCTTTGATCCTACTGAGGGCGGCGTCCCGGTCTTGGGCGAACACGTCGGCGCTGGTGATGCGCACCAGGTCGAATCCGCACTGGATGGCGTAGCTGCTTATGTGGGCCTTTAGGTCTTGCATAGGTTGTGGTGAAGTCTACCACCGTGTGGTTGTCGGGGGTACGCTGGCCTGTGATGGGTTCTTGCCGGACGTAAATGCTGGGCCTGAGGCAACGGGATTCTTCGTCGGCTGCGGCCTCCTCGGAATGACAAAATAGAGGGCCGCTTGCCTAGAGGTGGAGTCGGCGCCGGAGCAGGGGGATCTAGATGTTCTCCGACTGGAAACGGCCTTGGTATCCTTGGCTGGCGGCCGTCTCCATGCGGAAGAAGACCAACTGCATCAGCCGGGCGCCGCGCTGCACTCGGTAGCCGTCGGGGTGGTAGACCACCAGCAGGGCCTGGGAGCGCCCGCTATATCCGGCGTCCCAGACGGCGGTGTGCACTCCGGCGCCGCTTCTAAGCAGGCTGGAGCGGGGCCTTCCCAGGGCCATGACGTCCAAGGGCAGGTTTACTACCTCGTTGAATGTCACGAGAAAGGGACCGGGACTCAAGTGCAGCCAGCCGTCGTCTCCAAACTCCATCAGCTCGGTATCCGACAGCACCCTGCCGGCGTCTTCTGCTCCAATGGCCCCCGGGGTGGTGAGCCGGGCAACTTCGCGAACGGTCATGTCGAACCCATTGGGCTGAAGCTGTTTCTCAAGCGACAGATAGTGCTCCAACAAAGGCGGAGTACCTTCGATCAGATGTCCGATGGAATCGCGGTCCAGAGGTGTACCCGGCATGGTTACATCCAAAAATCGGRCTGGAGAGCGKGCTGGGTCAATATWTTGGCCCGGCCGGCCACATTTTCGATGGGTGGCTGGTCCGGGCCAATATGCGCCTGGTCTGAGTCGTCTTCGGGACTAGTCGTGCATGAAGTCCTGAATGTCTTGGGGCAGGGGGATGAACTCAGGAATCTCGGTGATGCACGCCTGGGTAGTAATCATCATGCCGGCGATGCTTCCCGCGTTCTCTAGGGCCGACCTGGTGACTTTCACCGGGTCGATGATTCCCGCTTCGATCAGGTTGGTGTACTCTCCGCGGTCAGCATCGAAGCCATAGTCGCCTTCACCGTTGCGCACGGCTTCCAAGACCACCTGGCCCTCGTGGCCGGCGTTGTCGCAGATGAGGACCAACGGCGCGCTCAGAGCGTCACGGACCAGTCTTACTCCCAAAGCTTGGTCGCCTTCCAGGGTCTTTTCCAGGTCGTTCAACACGTGGCCGGCCCGGACCAATGCCACGCCGCCGCCGGGCACGATGCCCTCTTCGATGGCGGCCCTGGTGGCCGAGAGGGCGTCTTCCGCCCTGGACTTGCGCTCGTTGATCTCCGGCTCGGTGGCGCCGCCGATCTTGAGCACCGCTACACCGCCAACCAAGGCGGCCATGCGTTCCTGCAGCTTTTCGCGGTCGTAGTCGGAGCTGGTCTCTTCTATCTGTACCCGCAGTTGTTCCAGCCGTTCCTTGATGGCCTTGTCGTCGCCTTTGCCCTCGATGATCGTAGACTCGTCCTTGCTAACCACGATACGGCGGGCCGTTCCCAGCATCTCGATCTCAGCGTCTYCGACCTTCAGTCCACGGTCGGCGCTGATCACAGTGCCGCCGGTGACGATGGCGATATCTTCCAACAATGCCTTGCGGCGTTCGCCGAAGCCAGGGGCCTTGATGGCCACGCAATCGATGGTGCCGCGCAGTTTGTTGACCACCAGGGTGGAGAGGGCTTCGCCGTCGACGTCTTCGGCGATGATCACCAGGGAGCGGCTATTGGCTTGGAGCAGCTTCTCCATGATTCCAACGACGTCGTTGGGGGCGCTGACCTTCTGGTCGGTGATCAGGAACATGGGGTTGTCGATGGCCACTTCCATGCGCTGGGTGTCGCTGACGAAATGAGGGGAGAGATAGCCGCGGTCAACGCGGACTCCCTCTACAAACTCCAGTTCGTCGTCCAGGGATTTGGACTCTTCAATGGTCACCACACCGTCGCGGCCCACCTTGTCCAGGGCGTCGGCCAACAGTTCGGCGATGGGCTCTTCGTGGGCGGAAAGAGCGGCCACCCGGGCGATGCGTTCCCGGTCTTCCACGGGKATCGCCATGTTTTTCAGTTCGGCCACCACGGCGGCTACGGCCAGGTCCACGCCGTCCCGGACGCCGATCCCGTTGGCGCCGGAAGCCACGTTCATGAAGCCGTTGCGGACGATGGACTGGGCCAGTACCACAGAGGTGGTGGTGCCGTCACCGACCGCGTCGTTGGTCTTGGAGGCGGCTTCTTTGACTAGTTGGGCGCCCAAGTTTTGATAGGGATCAGGGAGTTCGACCTCTTTGGCTACGGTGACGCCGTCACTGCAGACGACGGGCAGGCCAAACATGCGGCTGAGCAGCACGTTGCGTCCGCTGGGGCCCAGGGTCAGCCCGACGACCCGTTTAAGTTCATCCACGCCCCGCATCAAACTGGCGCGGGCGTCCTCATCAAATGTCAGTTGCTTGTCCGCCATGACCGTCTCCTCGTTCTACTAACAGGCGTCGCCGCGATGTTCCGGCGGCGCAGGTATTATTCGACGTCTAAGAATGTGGAAGTAAGAGTCTCCCAATTGAAAATCATGCGTCAGAAGGGCGAGATTGTCAACCGGACAGGGAGACTGCTAATTCGGTCCGGGCTTGGCCAGGCACGTTCCTACCTTTTAAGGGTCAGACCAATGGTTTCACGCCGTCCAGACCGTCCACTTGGCCGGCCAGGTCCGCGATGGTTTTACCCAGGACCGGATGTACGGCGTCCGGGGCCAATTCGGCCAGCGGCACAAGCACGAAAGCCCTCTCATGCAGGCTGGCATGTGGGACCTTCAGGCCGGGTTCTTCGACCACCAAGTCGCCAAGAAGGAGGATGTCGATGTCGATCAGCCGTGGGCCGAAGCGGGGGCCGGCTTCCCTGCCCATGCYTTGTTCCAGCCTTTTTACGCGCTCCAGCAGTTCATCCGGARGTATGGAGGTTTCGAACTCCGCCACAATATTAAGGAAATCGGGTTGGTCGGTCAGGCCCCAGGGCGCCGTCTCATAGATGCCGGAGGTCCGAAGGATCGTAAGGTCCGGCCGGTCGTTCAGAGCGTTGATTGCTTGGCCTAGGTTCTTTTTGCGGTCTCCCAGGTTTGTGCCGAACCCCAGGTAGCCGGYCATGCGGCTCAAGAACTCTTCCAGCCTTCCGGCCGCCAACCACGCACCACGGCGTCGGTGACCCGGCAGACGCGCACCATCTCCTTGACGTCGTGCACCCGAATTAGGTCTGCGCCGCCCGCGATGGCCAGGGACACCGTAGCCGCAGTGGCTTCCACCCGCTGGTCTGCGGGCAGGTCCAGAAGAAGTCCCAAAGTGGACTTCCGGGATGTGCCCACCATGATGGGGCAGTCGGCTGCCTTGAGTGCGTCCAACCCAGCCAGAATTTCCAGGTTCTGGTCCGGAGTTTTTCCGAACCCGATTCCCGGGTCAACGACGATATTTTCCTTCGGGACGCCAGCATCGAGGGCGGTCCCGACGCTCGTTTGCAGGCTGGATACCACGTCTGGAAGCAGGTTTTGGTAAATCGTGCCCTTCTTGTTGTGCATCAAGACCAAGCCAGCCCCGGTCTCAGCGGCGACCTGTGCCAGTTCAGCTCCCGGTTTCAGGCCCCAGATGTCGTTGATGATCACCGCTCCGGCATCCACGGCGCGCTTGGCCACCTCTGCTTTGTAGGTATCGACGCTGATGGGCAACTCCACCTGCCTGACTACCGCCTCCAGCGTCGGCATCAGCCTGGCGAGCTCTTCTTCCACGGAGATTTTTTCGTGGCCGGGGCGAGTGGACTCGGCGCCGATGTCCAATATGTCTGCGCCTTCTTCCTGAAACCGCAAGGCCTGGTCCACCACCGCTGAAACATCGCCGCCAAGCCCGTCTCCGGAGAAAGAGTCGGGCGTCACGTTGATGATGCCCATCACGTAAGTACGCACACCCCAGGCCAGGGTTTCGCCGTTGGCCACGGCCAGGCGAGTGAATGGGGTTCGGACTTGGGGCATGGTCAGGAATCTCCGTTAGTAATGAAAGGGAAGAAACGTCATGGGACGCCCTCATTTTATCACTGTGGGGCGTGCCCAGACTCCTTGCTCCTCGTTCGGCGGGTCTGCTACGATTAACCAGGCTTAAGTGTGCCTGAAATCGGGCTGTAAGGCYCGGAATTCGATCCGGTGGGAGGGTCTGTGACTGSGRARAAACGCCMGATCGACGAGAAGATCGATGCCCTGGACGCCATGCGCCAAGAGTCCCAGAAGGGCGGCGGCCAGGACCGGATAGACCAGCAACACAGCAGGGGAAAGCTGACCGCCCGCGAGCGTCTGGCCCTGCTCATGGACGAGGGGACCTTCGAGGAACTCGACCCATTCGTCACCCACCGGGCCATCGACTTCGGCCTGGCCGACCGCAAAGTCCTAGGCGACGCCGTGGTCACCGGCTACGGACAGGTCGAGGGCCGCCAAGTCTTCGCTTTCGCCCAAGATTTCACTGTGATGGGCGGCTCGCTTTCCGAGGCCGTCAGCCAGAAGATCTGCAAGGTGCTGGACTTGGCCGTAAAGTCCGGCTGCCCTGTGGTTGGCCTTAACGACTCGGGCGGAGCGCGCATCCAAGAAGGCGTCGACAGCCTAGCCGCCTACGGCGACATATTCCTGCGCAACACCATGTACTCGGGCGTCATCCCTCAGATATCGGTGATCGTCGGCCCYGCGGCCGGTGSYRMCRYRWACKYCYSRKSSWKCWCYKMSYYSGKYWKCRYGGYYWSGGSCAMCSGCCAGATGTACATCACCGGCCCCGATGTGATCAAGGCCGTCACCGGCGAAGATGTGACCCACGAGGAGCTGGGCGGCGCGGCAACCCACGCCACCCGCAGTGGAGTGGCGCAATTCGTCTACGAGACCGAAGAGGAATGCTTCAATGAAGTACGGCACCTGCTGAGCTTCCTGCCCAGCAATAACCTGGAGGACTGTCCCCTGGAACCCACCGACGACCCGCCGGACCGCAGGGAACCCGACCTGCGCTATCTCGTGCCCGACGACGCCAACCGCCCCTACGACATGCGGGAGGTCATCTACAAGATCGTAGACGATGAAGAGTTTATGGAGGTCCACCAGAACTTCGCCCCCAACGTGGTGGTGGGGTTCGCCCGGATGAACGGACGCTCTGTCGGCATGGTGGGCAATCAGCCAGAGTATTTGGCAGGAGTCTTGGACATCGACGCATCGACCAAGGCGGCCCGCTTCATCCGGTTCTGCGATTGCTTCAACATACCGATAATCACCCTGGTCGATGTCCCCGGGTTCATGCCGGGTGTGGACCAGGAATACGGCGGAATCATCCGGCACGGGGCCAAGCTGATCTTCGCCTATGCCGAGGCCACGGTGCCCAAGATCGCCGTCATCACGCGCAAAGCCTACGGCGGGGCCTACATCGTGATGAGCAGCAAGCACCTGCGGTCCGACATCAACCTGGCCTGGCCGTCGGCGGAGATCGCGGTCATGGGCGCCGAGGGCGCCGTTAACATAATCTACCGGGAAGAGATATCCAAGGCCAAGAACCAGGACAAAAAACGCCAAGAGCTGATYAGGGACTATCAAGAGAAGTTCACCACGCCCTACATCGCCGCGGGCCGCGGGTACCTTGACGATGTGATCGACCCGGCCGACACCAGGGTGCGGATCATCAAAGCGCTGGAGATGCTGCAGAACAAACGCGACAGCCTGCCGGCCAAGAAGCACGGGAATATTCCGCTGTAGTGCTTGCGCAGGGGCTCCCCCACCCTAGCCCTCCYCCGTTGCGAAGGGAGAGGGGACAGATTGATTGCTACGGAATTGGTTGGACAGCCAATCGAGGGTAGATCTTCATTCTCCCTTGAGGGAGAAGGTTAGGATGAGGGTGGGAAGGTCGCCACAAAGACGCCCGACCAAACCACCCCTGACCGCAGCCCAAMSCCARASSYWKRYRTTWGTATTAGAATAGCCGCGTGTCTCCAGCCAGGCCGTGAGGTGAACGTCATGAGCTCATCKGAGTCGTTATTCGAGCACGGCAGGAAGGTCCAGGCGGAGCGCGACGCCCCTTTGGCGGAACGCATGCGCCCCAGCACCTTCGATGAGTTCGTGGGCCAAAACCAGATCGTCGACCCGGACCGTGTTCTATTAAGGTCCATCGCCGCCGGGCGATTGCCGTCTATCATCCTCTGGGGGCCGCCGGGCACCGGCAAGACGACTCTGGCGCGGCTGGTGGCRTCGTCTACCCAGTCTGATTTCCAGTCCGTTAGCGCCGTCACATCGGGCGTGGCCGACCTGCGGCGCATCGTGGCCGAAGCCAGAGACCGCAAAGGGATGCACCAGCAGTCGACGATCCTGTTCGTGGACGAGATACACCGGTTCAACAAGGCCCAGCAGGATGTGATATTRCCTCATGTGGAAGACGGCACCGTCACCTTCATCGGCGCCACCACCGAGAACCCGTCCTTCGAGGTCATCGCCCCCTTGCTGTCCCGGTGCCGGGTGTTCGCACTGCAGAGCCTGGACCCGGACCAGATGGCGTCCATCGTCAACCGGGCTCTGGCCGACCAGATGAGGGGTCTTGGTCCGTTGAACGCAACCTTGGCCGAAGATGCCATGGCCCACCTGGTGAACATCGCCAACGGCGACGCCCGTATCGCACTGAACGCCTTGGAGACGGCGGCCTACGCATTCACACCCGATGCCGACGGCAAGCGGGCGATCGACCTGGACACCATCTCCGACGCCTTGCAACGCCGCACTCCGATGTACGACAAGGCGGGAGAAAGCCACTACGACACAATCTCGGCCTTCATAAAATCTGTGCGGGGGTCGTCTCCCGACGGCGCGATCTATTGGCTGGCCCGCATGATCGAATCTGGTGAAGACCCGCTATTCATCGCCCGCCGACTGGTTATCTTGGCCTCGGAGGACATCGGTCTGGCCGAGCCGCAGGCGTTATCGGTAGCCATGGCGGCCCAGCAGGCGGTGCATTTCTTGGGCATGCCCGAGGGACGCATACCCCTGGCGGAGGCGACGGTTTATCTGGCCACGGCGCCCAAGAGCAACTCGGCCTACGCGGCGCTGAACCAGGCCATGCGGGACGTTCGAGAGCAGGCCAACGAGCCGGKGCCGATCCATTTGCGCAACGCCGTCACGGGGATGATGAAGGACATGGGGTACGGCAAGGACTACAAATATTCCCACGACTTCGAAGGCCATTTCGAGGAACAAGAGTATCTGCCGCCGTCGCTCAAGGGAAGGCGTTACTATCAGCCCAGCGAAGAAGGGGCGGAGCAAGAGATCGGCCAACGCCTCAGGCGTTGGTGGGACCGCGAACCGGACGGAGACAAGGGCCAAACCCCGGACGGTTCTACCGGCTAGGTCGAGGTGAAGATCTGGACTTCCCGCTCCAGGTGGTAGGCTGCCTGGGTCTGTTCTGTGTCCACCACAGCTCGCAGCGTCCATGAGACCTTCGTGTGCCCGTTCTGCACCGAGGGCAAGGTCCGCTCCGGCACCGGGATGCTGAAGGCCCAGACATAGGGCTGGTCCACGGTGAGTTGAACATCGGTGTCCAGAGTGACTCGCTCCCTGACCGACTCGTCCTCGCGGTCGCCAGCCGTYTCGGAGCTGTGCAGTTCAACCCGGATGCTTTTGGCCTGGTCTGTGATGTTCATCCTTGCCCGAAGCTCGCCTTCTAGGTACCCACCTGCGCCKACCACGTCATTGACCAATACCATGGCCAGGATACAGCCTGTAAAGACCGCCTCATTAGACAGGTCAGCCGCACTGCGCCCCGGGTTTACCACCTGGGGCGTGARCACCGTTATCTCCTCAGATTTGGTGACCGGGCTGCCAGACTCCATCTCCAAACGGCCCGTTACTTCCCACGAGACCTGTGCGACTGAACCGTGAACCGTGGGCGGGGCGTCTTTGGGTATCTGGAACCTTGCATACCGGACGACGGGCTCGGAATCGGTCAAYTCTGTGTCGGCTATGAACGATTGGACTATCGGTTGTGACAGGGCAGAGCGGGTTTCCATTCTTCCGGGGCTCTGGCTGTTCGGCGATATTTTCTGCCACCACTGCTCGGTGCAGTCCAATTCCACCTGGCCGGTCTTGATCTTGAGTCCCTTTTTCGGCCTTATCGTTATYTGGACATCTATTGTGCCGCCGGGCCGCAACGACCCGCCGGTTGTTTCGATTTCGATCTCCGCCGTGGGGCGGCGAAACCAAGAAAGAATACGTTCTAGAACCTGGGCACCTCCACGCGTGATRTCGATGCTCCGGCCTTTGATGGCCGTGCATCTGAGAGCATGTTAATGGCGAATGACRGAGTAGGCAACCCGCCCGGTCTGCCGGTTCGGGTGATTTCCCGCGAAASRAACTAGATTGCGTCCGGRTCCGCTAGTCAAAGACATGGTCCCGGAGAAAAGCATAAACGACATGACCCACTGAGATCGCCAGGGCGGCGCCGGCTATGTAGAGAGTCCGCATCTGTAGCTTGCGGGACCGGTCATCAGGGGGCTGGTCAGCCAACTAGATAGCCTCCAGTGCGCGAATGACTTCGTCAGAACCAACCAATTCCGCTTGGCGGGGGAAGATGCGTTGAGTCAGGAAATCATGGACCTCGACGTCGGAGTCCGCGCAGCAGTCCTCAACGACGATCAGATTGTAGTCCAAGTCGGCCCCGTAGCGGGCGGTAGATAAAATTACTCCGCTGGTGGCGTAGCCGAATATGACCAGGTCGTGAATGTCGTTTGCCCTTAGGGCCACGTCCAGTCCGGTGCCGTAGAGGGCGTTCACCCGGTGCTTGCCGACCACTACCTCACCTTCTATGGGACGGACCGATGGGTGGATAAGGGCCATGGGGTCAGTAATAGCTGTCTGGCCCGAGGCTTTCCGCTGGCTGAAGGTCTTGTTCCGTTGCCCGATCTCAGGATACCCCGGACGGAATACTGTGGCGCAGTAGCAGACCATCACCCGGGCCTTCCGGGCGGCGGCCTGCACCGCTACAGCTTTCTCAACCACACCGCGCTCGGTGGCGTGCGGCAGGGTGTTCATAATCTCGGCGTAGAAGTCGGCGATCAGCACCGCCGTATGGCCCCGTTCCAGAGTGATGTCGGGCATGGCCAGCCGTTATCCCTGCAATTCCCGGACGACCTTTGAGGTGCGGGACAGCGCTTCTTCCACGTCGTCGCCGGAGATATGCCGGTGAGTCACCATGCGGACCGAGTGCTCGCCGGGGTAAGAGACCAGAACTTCGGCTTCGGCCAAGGTCTTCATGAAGTCGGGAACCTTGGCCACTTTCTCATCCACATCGAAGATTACRATGTTGGTCTGGATGCTGTCGGCGTCCACGGAGAGGCCGTCGATGTTGGCCAGTCCGGCAGCCAGGCGGCGGGCATTCTGATGGTCTTCGGCCAGGCGGTCCACCATGGTGTCCAGGGCGACCAAYCCGGCGGCGGCCAGGATCCCGGCTTGCCGCATGCCGCCACCAACCATCTTGCGCCACCTGCGGGCCTCTGAGATGAAGTCTTTGGAGCCCACCAGGACCGAGCCCACGGGGCAGCTCAAGGACTTGGAGAGGCAGAAGCTGGCATCGTCCACGTCACGGGTCAATTCCGCCACCGGGACTTCCAGGGCCACGGCGGCGTTGAAGATGCGGGCGCCGTCCAGATGCACCGCCACGCCCGCCTCGTGGGCCACGTCGCAGACGGCCTTGGTCTCGGCGGGGGTCATGACCATCCCGCTGCACCGGTTCTGGGTGTTCTCCAGGCAGACGATCTTGGTCGCGGCAACGTGTGGGTTGCCYGTCGGGCGGATGT
This sequence comes from Dehalococcoidia bacterium, assembly GCA_002746355.1. GTDB lineage: Bacteria > Chloroflexota > Dehalococcoidia > Lucifugimonadales > UBA3495 > UBA9611. The sequence goes on from NVWX01000011.1 coordinate 57,655, forward strand.
TTCGGGCCACGTCTTCGGCATTGATCCCACCGCGGGCGTTCTGGGGGAYCAGCCTGGTTTGGACTCCGGCCAGCGCGGCCTGCCCTCCGCCTTCGTTCCAAAACATGTGGGCCTGGTCGCCCATGACGATCTCATCGCCGTGGTTGCAGTAGGTCAGCGTGGCCAAGAGGTTGCTCATGGTCCCGCTGGTGGTCAACAGCCCTGCTTCATGCCCCAACATAGAGGCGGCCCGCTCTTGGAGTTCATTGATGGTTGGGTCCTCGCCGAACACGTCGTCGCCCACCTCGGCGTCCGCCATTGCCCGGCGCATCTCGTCGGTGGGTTTYGTGACTGTGTCGCTGCGCAGGTCGATGATTGCCATCTGAAAGTCCCTCCCAAATATCTACCCGTGAATCGGGCCAGAAAAACTAYCCGGTATTCTAGCAGGGTTGCGCCTGCAAAACGAACAATTGGGAACGTAGGGGCACGGCATACCGTGCCCCTACTTCATTCCGAGGCGCAAGCCGGGGAATCTCGTTGCATYCGGGATAGACCTAGAGAGAACAACAAGACCCACACATGCGCCTAGGGTGAGACGGAGGACGTGTAAGGTCCCGCCAACCCCCATTCTTGCTAAAGCCCAGCCGTTTACCTAAGATGGATGCACATGAACTAGGAGCAACTATCGTGCGTCAAAGCGCCATTTCGTTCGAAGCAGATGGACTGGAATTCGAGGGTATCGTGGCCCAGCCCGACGACGGGTCCGGCCCTTGGCCAGGCGTGGTCATCTGCCATCCCCACCCGCTCCACGGCGGCAACATGGACAACAACGTGGTCCTGGCCCTGGCTTTGGGTCTGGTTGAGAATGGTTTCGTCACCCTAAGGTTCAACTTCCGGGGCGTGGGCGGCAGTCAAGGGGTACACACCAAGGGCGAAAAAGAGTACCAAGAGATCCTGGCCGCGCTTGAGCTGATCAAAGCCTGGCCCGACACCAACGACAAGACCGGTTTGGCCGGCTATTCCTTCGGCACCTCGGTGATCCTGGGCCACAGTGAACTGTACTCCGAGGCCGATGCCATCGCGCTGGTGTCTCCGCCCTTCAAGGCCGTCGAGGGGACGCCGCTGAAAGAATCCAAAGTCCCGGCATTGATCGTTACAGGTGATAGAGACAAGTTGGTGGACTCGACTCAGTTAGACGCGGAGTTGGCCGGTTTCACCGATGCCCTTGMRKWCRAAWWRWTCGACGGCGTAGACCATTTCTGGTACGGCCAGGAGTCGCGTTTGGTGCCGGAAGTCGACCGGTTCTTTTCCGAGAAATTGAAATAGCCCGGCCTTCTCAGAGTCCCGAGGCACACCCGGAGACCCATACGTGAGCGCCGTTACCGCCCGCATGCCCATCTACAAGGACTTTGTCCTGCTCCAACTGGCGTTCCTGATCTTTCTCATCGACCAGTTCTCCAAATTCGTGGTGCGGGACCAATTGCAGTTCCGGGAATCGTTCCCCCGAGAAGGCTTCTTCCGCTTCACCCACACCCACAACACCGGCAGCGCATTCGGCATCTTTCAGGACCAGAACACCGCCCTGATCTTCGTCTCTATCGTCGGCATCGCGATCTTGGTTCTGATCTACCGCAGCCAGGTTGTGCCCACTCGCCTCCTGCGTCTCAGCCTTGGTCTGCAGATCGGCGGCGCCTCGGGCAACCTGCTGGACCGGCTGTTGATCCAGCACGTGACCGATTTCGTGGACATTGGCACCTGGCCGGTATTCAATGTGGCCGACGCATCCATAATTACGGGACTGGTCATCTTGGGGTATATCTTCTTGGTCGCAGAGCCGGTCGATAACAAAGATGCCAGTCTTAAGGGCGGCTACGGCTGGTGTCCAGTGTGCGACGGCGAGATGCTGACGGTGACCGGCGGTTGGCGTTGTTCTATCTGCGGCGTGCGCGAACGGATAATTGGCGAACGCCTGACGGGAGACCGCTTGGTGGAAGAACTGACCGGAGACCAGAAACTTTGACGCTGGAGACGCAGGACCATAAGTTCCGGGTTGCGGTCGATGGGTCCCGTTTAGACCAGTTTCTGGCCGGCCAGGACACGGGCCTGACCCGCAGCCGTCTACAGCGGTTGATCGTTGAAGGACAGGTGTTGGTCAACGGGGCGACTGCCAAACCCTCAAACAAGGTGAGATCCGGCGATCTGGTTACGCTGTCCGTGCCACCGCCTAGGCCGTCCAGCCTGGAGCCGCAAGATATCCCGGTCACCGTGGTCTACCAAGACGAAAGCCTGGTGGTCATCGACAAGCCCGCCGGATTGGCCGTTCATCCCGGCCCCGGCCACCCCGACCAGACGCTGGTCAACGCCCTGCTGGCCATGTGCCCCGACATCCAAGGAATCGGCGGGGAGATTCGTCCTGGCATCGTCCACCGCCTGGATAAAGATACCTCAGGGCTGATGATGGTGGCCAAGACCCACCAGGCCCACATCGATCTTTCCGCTCAGATCAAGGAGCGGCAGACCACCAAAGGGTATCTAGCTCTGGTGGAAGGAACGCCCACGCCCACGCAGGGGAAGATCGACGCGCCGGTTGGCCGCCACCCCCGCCGGCGCACCCGCATGGCCGTTGTTGTCGGCGGGAAAGAAGCACGCACCAGCTACAAAGTTAGAGACCAGTTTCAAGCCCACAGCTTGCTGGAGCTTTACTTGGAGACTGGCCGCACCCACCAGATCAGGGTCCACATGGCCCACATYGGGCATCCGCTGGTCGGCGATACCACATATGGCCACGCCARCCCTCTGGTTGACCGTCATTTCCTCCACGCCTTCCAYCTGGCATTCAAGCACCCAGTCACCGGCGAACCGCTGGAGTTCCGGACTGGCCTGCCGTCTGATTTGGCGCCGGCTTTAGACGTGCTCCGAAACCCGTAGGCGCGGGTTTTTAACCCGTCAGTTTTCGGGCAGCCGAATCTCGAATCTCAAGACCCGGTCACCGTGCAAAACCGTCCCGCTTTCCTCTGACCGGTCGGGCCTCCCCGTAGCGAAGCCGGTTAAAAACCGGCACCTACGACTTTAGTTAACCGTCAATCAAGATAAATTTCCTGGATTCCAGCCTCCGCTGAATCGACGAGAGGTTTGGGAAGCCACTTGGCTGGAGACTTTTCCCCAGTTAACCCCCACGCCTGGCAGGCTAAGATTGGGCGTGGCCATGCTACAATAATCCTTGCCCATAATTATTCGATTGGAGTGCAACGTTGCCCGGAGATGTCCGCGTTCGGTTCGCGCCTAGCCCCACGGGATTGCCCCATATCGGCAATATCCGGACGGCCCTCTTCAACTGGCTTTTCGCGCGCCACCACGGCGGCAAGTTCATCGTCCGGGTTGAAGACACCGACCAGGCGCGTCTTGTACCAGGCTCCATCGAGGCCATGCTGGACGGCCTTCGCTGGCTGAACATCGATTGGGATGAAGGCCCCGAAGTGGGCGGCCCCTACGGCCCCTACTTCCAGTCGGAGCGGCTGGATATCTACCACGAAATGGCTGACCGGCTGGTTTCCCAAGGCAACGCCTACCACTGTTATTGCAGTCAGAAACCTCCGGCCGACGATGACCAACGTCAGCGGGACCGCCGCGTTTCGGCCAGCGCCGACTGCACCTGCCGAGAYCTGAGCCAAGAAGAGATCAGCAARCTGAGCGACGGCCAGGAGTCCAAGGTCATCCGGTTTGCCATGCCCAAAGACGGSGTCACCAGGGTCAATGACCTGATTCGCGGCGAGGTCGAGTGGCGCAATGAGACATTGAACGACTTCATCATCATGAAGTCAGACGGCTTCCCCACCTATCACCTGGCCGTGGTCGCCGACGACCACCTGATGGAGATCAGCCACGTGATGCGTGCCGAGGAATGGYTACCAAGCACGCCCCGCCATCTGCAGCTATTTGAGGCGCTTGGATTCGAGCCGCCCCAGTTCGCTCACCTGCCAATGATCATGGGGCCGGACCGGGCAAAACTCTCTAAACGCCACGGMGCGACAGCYATCGGCGAGTATARGGACAACGGCTTCCTTCCGGACGCGCTGGTCAATTTCATGGTGCTGCTGGGTTGGTCGCTGGACGACAAGACCGATGTTGTGTCGACCCAAACGGTCATCGATAATTTCACATTGGACCGGGTCACCAAGTCGTCGGCCATATTCGACCARGACAAGCTGCTCTGGATGAACGGTATGTACATCCGGGAGTTGACTCCCGAACAACTGGCCGGCCGGATGACACCTTTCCTGGAGCGCGACCTGCCCAAGGACCTGCTGCCGGTGGACGCCGATTATCTGCGCCAGATCGCTCCATTGCTTCAGGAGCGTATCAAGCGTCTGGACGAGTCCGCTGACATTACTTCCTACTTTTTCAAGGCCGATGAGCAGTTTGACACTTCGACATTGGTTCAGAAGGGGATGGACCSGGACTCGACCCTATCCGCCCTGAAAGCAGCCCTTGACGACCTGAGCGGCGCCGATGATTTCCAGCACGAAAAGCTGGAAGAGATGCTGACGTCCACGGGTGAGAAGCTCGAACTGTCCCGCCGCCAGTTCTTTGGGGTACTCCGCGTGGCCGCCACCGGCCGAGCCRTTTCCCCGCCGCTGTTCGAGATGATGGAGGTCATGGGTAAGGACCGCACCGTGAGCCGGGTCAAGAACGCGATTGATYGGTTCAGCTAGGCAATTCGAGCGCAACCAAGCTTTTAATAAAGCGGTTTAGCGCCGCCAACTGACGGTCCATAAACACAGGATGATTCAAGAATGACACAGGCAGAAACCTCGGTTGACTTCGTACGCGGCATAATCGCCGACGACAACAGGTCGGGCAAATTCGACGGCCGGGTGATAACCCGCTTTCCCCCGGAACCCAATGGCTACCTGCACATCGGCCACGCCAAGTCGATCTGCCTGAACTTCGGTCTGGCCGCGGAATTCGGCGGCGCCTGCAACCTGAGGTTCGACGACACCAACCCTTCAAAAGAAGAGGTCGAATTCGTCCGGTCCATCCAGGAAGACGTCCGCTGGTTGGGCTTCGACTGGGGCGAGAATCTTTTCTACGCCTCGGACTACTTCGGCCAGCTATACGACTACGCTATCCGGCTGATCGAGAAGGGCAAGGCGTATGTCTGCGACCTCACGTCCGACGAGGTGAGGGAATACCGTGGGAACCTGACAAAGCCTGGCAAAGACAGCCCCTACCGCGGCCGGTCCATCGAGGAGAACCTGGACCTTTTCCGGCGGATGCGGGYCGGCGAGTTCGAAGAAGGCGCCCATACCCTTCGCGCCAAGATTGACATGGCTTCGCCCAATCTGAACCTCCGCGACCCGGTTCTTTACCGGATACTAAAAGAAACGCACCACCGCACCGGCGACGAATGGCCGATCTACCCGATGTACGACTTCGCCCACGGGCAGTCCGATTCGATCGAGCACATCACCCATTCGGTGTGCACGCTGGAGTTCGAGGACCATCGTCCCCTCTACGACTGGTTCCTGAACGAACTGGATATCTACCACTCCCAACAGATCGAGTTCGCCCGGCTGAATCTCACCCACACCGTGCTCAGCAAACGCCGCTTGATCCAACTGGTTGATGAAGGATACGTGAACGGCTGGGACGATCCGCGCCTGCCCACGATATCGGGACTGCGCCGCCGAGGTTACACCCCGGAGGCGATCAGGGATTTCTGCGACCTCATCGGCGTGGCCAAGCGGGATAATACGTTGAGCATCGCCCTGCTGGAGCACGCCCTCAGGGACGACCTTAACAAGAGGTCGCCAAGGGTMATGGGYGTTTTGGACCCCCTCAAAGTCGTGATTGAGAACTACCCCGAGGGTAAGTCAGAAACCATCGTCTCGGTGAACAACCCTGAAGATATGAGCATGGGCGAGAGGAACATCCCCTTCTCCCGGACCGTGTATATCGAGAAAGACGACTTCCGCGAAGAGCCGCCGCCCAAGTTCTACCGGCTGTCGCCGGGCCGGGAGGTCCGCCTCAAAGACGCTTACTACATCACCTGCACCGGCGTGRTCAAAGACGAGACCACCGGCGAGGTTATCGAGTTGCGCTGCACCTACGACCCCGAGACCTACGGGGGGACATCGTCCGACGGCCGCAAGGTCCGTGGCACTTCTCATTGGGTGTCGGCCGATCACGCGGTGGACGCCGAGGTGCGCATCTACGACCACCTCTTCTCCACCGAAGACCCCGACGACGTTCCGGACGGCGGGACCTTCATCGACAACTTGAACCCCGAGTCATTGGTGGTCTTGAAGTCGTGCAAGCTGGAGCAGGGTTTGGACCAAGCTAAGCCTGGGGAGCGGTTCCAGTTCTTGCGGCAGGGATACTTCTGCGTCGACCCCGACTCCACGCCGGAAGCTCCGGTCTTCAACCGGACAGTGGCGCTGCGGGACACTTGGTCTCGGATGGATCAAGCCCGCAAAAAGGGCTAGCCGCCGCGACTAGATGAGATYGCCTATCGCGGCCCGGACCTCATTTAAACTTTCCATATTAAGGGCAGACAATCTGTCCCTTCTCCCGCGCACGGGAGAAGGTTAGGATGAGGGCGTATCTCGCCAGCCCTAAACCCTAAACCCGTTAATTAACCTGGTAAACCTGCAGTCGGTGACGGAGGCTGTCGGCCACATAAAGGTGGCCTTGCCCATCCAGCTTCACCGCCGATGGGCCCCAGAAATAACCTTCAACGCCGGCGGATATCTCCCGGTCGCGCCGGACCGGCGGGTCCAGGTCCGGGAACATGTCCGCTTCGGAACGTAACTGCCCTTCCTCAGGGTTCACCGCGAAATAGTCGGCCGCCCATTTGGAGTCAACCGACTCACCTCTGAGGGACGCCAGCAGGCGCCCGTCCGGGCCCAAGACCTTCACCCGTTCGTTGCCCCAGTCGGCGACGTAGATGTTGCCTTCGCCGTCCACGGCCAGACCGGCCGGCCGGTGGATGGCGTCACCTTCGGAAAGCCCGGCGAATTCTTCGATCAACGCGCCGTCTGCGCTGTAGYGCTGTATGCGGTCATTGCCCCAGTCAGAGATATAAACGTCCCCACCATYGGTCAAAGCCAAGCCCCATGGTCCCTGGAACTGGCCGGGACCGGAACCCTGCTGGCCCCAGGCCGACAACAACTGGCCGTCCTGGGTGAACTTCAGCACCCGGTGGTTGCCGCTGTCGGTCAGCCAAAGGTTGTCATCGGYGTCAAAGGCGATACTGGACGGATACTCGAGCTGCCCGTCGGCCGAGCCCTTCACACCCCATTGGCTCAGGAACTTGCCGTCTTTGTCGAAGATGGACACCCGTTTCAGACTCTCGTCGGCGATGTAGACTCGGTCCTGGCTGTCGATGGCGATGGAACTGGGCCACCAGAACTCGCCGTCCCCCTGTCCGCCGGTGCCCCATTCCCCTAGGAACTCCTCGTCGATCGTGCACATGGACACCCGTTTAGAGGGCAGCCGGACCGTCGTCTCAGGCCCAGCCCTGTTTAGAACATAGATCACGCCCTGAGAGTTGAAAGCCAGGTCCACCGGGTTGGTGAACCCCCGCCCAACGGCAGTCAGGAAGCCGATTGTGTGGCTGTATGTGAATGTCTTGGTGGTGGTCATTTTATGAGTCCGTTAACCCTTGGTCTGCAATTAAAAACTGCTTTTCCCATCTGTCATTCCGATCCTTCCGGGGAAGGAGAGGAATCTTGTTGTGCGGTGAAGCCTCGTTTGATCCAAGCAATGAGACCCCTCGTTCCACTCGTGCTGACAACAGCGAAGTACGGTGGCCAGAACAAAAACCGCCGCCACCGGAAGGGCTCYCGCCGACCGMAGGGSYYTARGCCATCTGRTATTCMCKRGTGGCTAGGATMACYTGYAGYARTTCSACYACCTGCTGTTCCGAGCAGGACACGGCGTCCTCAGGAGTGAAACTCACTTCGCCAAAATTGGCGGCGAACTCCACCAGCCGCTCATGGGTGCCGTCCGAGACCTGAAGGCCGCCGACCAACAGCAGACATTCATCCACCAACTCATCTGGCTGGTAGCTGTCTTGACGGTTTTTCAGCCGCCGGATCATGGCCTGGACCCCCGGCTGCAGGACGTCGCCGATGACCAACGCAGAGGAATTGACCCGCTCCACCAGAGTGCCGGTGTCCACCCATTCGGTGCCGGTATGCCAGCCCTCGACGGTCGGTGGGTTCAAGATCTCCTGGCCCATGAAGTTGGCGTCGCTGGCCAGGTTGGTGATGTCCCATTGGGGAGTAGTGAAGCTTCCGGCCAGCCGGGCGGTGCCCACCACYAGCTCGGTCGGACTCTTCACCTTGGCGTACCAAACGTCTTCCGACTTGAAGAAGTCCGACATGAACAGGGCGCGCAGCATCGAGCGGATATCGCCGTTGGACTTGCGGTACTCCTCGGCCAGAAAGGCGATGGCCTCCTCGTTGGGGGTGTCGGATACGAAGTAGTTGTACAGCTTTCCGGAGATGAACCAACTGGTGGCCGGGCGCATGGCGATGATGTCGATGATGTCTTCGCCGTTGAAGTTGCCGGTGCGGCCCAGGAAGTGCTTCTCGGTGTCGTCGTGGTCCTCGGGCCGGTATTCGAACTGCCAATCRATGCGGCCCGACGGCCAGATTGAGTCCCGGGAAGCCCGGACGCTCATATATTCATCGTTGGCGATGGTCCAGCCGGTGAAAGCTCTGGCGCAGTTCTTAACGTCGTCTTCGGTATAGTTGCCGATGCCCATGGAGAACAATTCCAGCAGCTCCCGGCCGTAGTTCTCGTTGGGGGCGTCTTTATGGTTGTCCTTGTTGTCCAGCCAGAAGATCATGGCCGGGTCGCGGGAGAGTTCCATCAATATGTTGTGGAACGACCCCAGGCCGTGACGCCGGAAGGTGTCGGTCTGGTTGACCACACCCTTGGCGTGGTTCAGCTTGCCGTAGGCGGTGGCGAAGAGTCCGTGCCAGAACAGGGCGATCTTTTCCTCCAAGGGCCGCTTGGAGTTGATCATCTTGTACATCCAATAGTTCTGGGCGCTCTCGAAGTACATCACGCTGTTCAGGTCTGGCTGGTACCGCCGGAACAGGTCATCGTCCCATTCGGGGGCGTCTTCGGGGTGGACCAGGGCATCGACGGTGGCCTCGTAGCCCTGTGCCTGGTACTCTTCCAACTCCAGATGGGTGGCGCCGAAGCCAGCCCTCCGCATCAGATGGGCCAGGAGTCCAAGTTCWTTGTCCGCCATGTGATGGCCTCCCTAAAACGMCCGCCAACCGGGTGATAAAACATTGCGTGGCCGGACGATTCATGATGTGCAGTATCGGCTTTGAGGTAGTATAGCATTTCCAAAATCGGCCGAGATAAAGGCCACCTTCTTGAGGSTTACAAGGCAAAATTATGGCGAATCAGGCGTAAACTTGACCGATTCTTAAAAAAAGTTTAATATTCCACAAAATACTCATATCGGATTCATTAAATTTCCCTTGACAGGGCGCGGTTTCTTTACATTAATGTGCTAGTGGGTCAACGGGATGAGAGTGGGGCGGGGTTGTGACGTTGCCCGATGCGTTCTCTACGCCGGTGGCCGAAGTTTTCGGATCATCGGCTTTTCTTTTATCTAAGGAAGTATCGATTCAGGACAAGGGAGGCAGGAAAACGAGAAACAGCCGGCCCGCTAACGGCCGGACCCAGAGAAACATATCCAGAACGTGCCCGCCGGAATCGGTTGCGCCGGATCAGACCTAGTTTGGACCAAGAGCACTATTATCTCTTCATTAATTGAGTCTCTGGCGAGACCCCCGGAATATCCACATAATGACGGCGTCAGGCGGTGACGGTACCAAGTTGGGCGGAACGTTCAATAATAATTGAATGAGGGGTTGGGTGTAACGATGATGTCGACAGCSGTGAAGATCATCAGTGATGGGGTTATCAAGATGGACGGCGGGTCCATGTTCGGCCAGGTGCCCAAGGTTGCCTGGGAGAGCAGTGTGGTCACTGACCGCAAGAACCGGATGACGCTGGGCTTGAATTGCCTGTTGTTGCAAGTCAGCGGACAGAACGTCCTGGTGGATACCGGGATAGGCTCCAAAGAGATCGATCAAGACAAAGAGAACCTTGGGTTGGTGCCCAGCCGCCTGCTGAAGGGCTTGAAGGGCGTGGGTCTCACCCCCAAGGACATCAGTGCAGTGGTCCTTTCCCACCTGCATTTTGACCATTCGGGCGGTTGCACCCGGCTGGACCGGGCCGGCAACTTGGTGCCCACTTTCCCCAAGGCCAAGTATTACGTGCAAGAAAAATGCTGGGAAGAGGCTTGTAATCCCAACGAGCGTTGCCACGGCTCGCACAGGGCGGAGAATTTCTTGCCCATCGAGGAACGGGGCCAACTGGAATTGCTGGACGGCGATACTGAGATCATGCCCGGCCTAAATGTGATTGTCACCGACGGCCACGCCCAAGGGCACCAGATGGTCATGTTCAACCATGGCGGCGAGCGGATAGTGTTCCTGGGGGACATCGTCCCCACGCCCCATCATCTGAACCTGGTCGCCATCTCCGCGTTCGACAGCTCTCCCGAGAAAACGCTGGAGCAAAAGCGGGACCTATTGAGCGAGGCCGAACGGAAAGGCTGGCTGTTGGTCTTCTCCCATGGCCACGATGTCAAAGCCGGATATCTGGAGCGTCGCGGCGAGATGGGCTATCTCCGGCCCGTAGATCTCTAGGCCAAACCGGTAGTTCGTTTCCGAAAACCGGACTGTGCGATTTGTCATTCCGAGGAGTGCCGAAGGCCGACGAGGAATCTCGTTGCGGGGTGAAGCCTCGTGCGACCCAGGGAATGAGACCTCTCGCTTCACTCGGGGTGACATAACAATAGCGTGGTTGACTTACGTCTAATGAGTGCCCGTCGGAGATTTGGTCAGACCACTTCGCCCGTGATCCAATCCTCATCTAGGGCGACCAACCGAACGTCAGTTATCTCGTTGCCCAGGTCCCGGCCGCTCTGCGTCTTAACCCTTAAGTAGTTGTCGGTCAGACCGCTCCATTCGCCGGCATCCTTCCCTTTGCCCGGCTCCCAAAGCACCGGCCTGGTCTGGCCAAGCGCTCCAAGGCGAAACTCCCGCACTGCCGTGGCCGCTAACTCCAGCATCTCCCCGGTGCGCTCTCTTTTCTTGACGGCCTCTACCTGACCGCCCAGATGGGCCGCCGAAGTACCAGGCCTGATGGAATAGGGGAAGACGTGCATGTCGCTGAAGCCCACTGACGCGGCGAAGCTGTAACTCTCGGCGAACTCCCTGGCTCCCTCGCCGGGAAAGCCCACGATGRTATCWGTGKTTATCCCYGCKTCCGGAATCTTCTTTCGCACCAACTCCACCGTCTCCGCGAACCGGGCGGTGTCRTASCGCCGSCGCATGGACCGCAAGATGGTGTCGCTGCCGCTCTGYAGCGGGATGTGGAAGTGKGGGCAGAGACGAGGGTYKTCCCACAGYTCCARCARCTCAKGRGTRATCTCYTGGGCTTGGAGCGACGACACYCKCAGCCGGTCGATGGACGTTTCRGCYARGACYCGYYTKATGAGWTCCCGYAGGTCWRTCCCKGSMAGRTCGAACCCGTARGTCCCCAGTTGRGTGCCGGTYARYACSGCCTCTCTACAACCGTTMWCGGMCCGKCCGTTGATCTCKSCGATGATCTCTTCMGGCGRRATGCTCCGYTCCCKKCCCCGCACYTTGGGCACGATGCAGTAGGCGCAGACCTGGTCGCAACCYTCCTGGATCTTCACCATAGCCCGGCTTCTACCAAGCGGCGCAGCCGCGTTTACTGGGGCGACTTCTACCAGGGAATTCAACACAATATTGAGTTCGGCAGCGACGGCGGAAACCAGGTCTTCTTTCTGGCGGTTGTCCAGCACCAAGGAGATCTCYTCCATGGCCGAGAGTTCGTCTTTCGCTCGCTGGGCGTAGCAACCTGTGGCCACAACTAGGGCGTCTGGATTGGCGCGTCGGGCCCGGCGCAGGTATTGGCGGGCTTTGGAATCGGAGTTGGCGGTCACCGTGCAGGAATTCAACACCACCACGTCGGCCTGGGCGGCGGACCTGACCATCGTGAAACCGGCCTCTTGGAACTGGCGGGCCAGCACCTGGCTGTCGGCCTGGTTCAGCTTGCAGCCGTGGGTGTGGATGGAGACTTTCGGGCTTTTGATCAGACCGTCAGAGTTCATCTCGGGGCGCCGCCGTCCATCTCTTCCAGTTCGTCCATATCGTCAATCTCGTCCATCTCGCCTCGCAACAACGCGCTTAGCAGGTCGCCGCCGGGGGCCATATCCCAGAGTTTTTCGACGGCCCCGGTGACGTCCTCTAAGGTCGCCACCAGATGATCGGCCCGGATTCGYGACTCGCGGACCTTCTCAGCGGTCTCGCCGAAAGACGCAAGCTTGGTGAAGGCCTCCCGGATCCGCCGGTCCCGGTTCTCTTCGCCCAATTCCAGGGCAAATTCTTCCACGGCCTTCAGTCCGTCCAACTCTCGTCCGTGGCCCAGCGCCACACCCTTCACCGCCAGGGTCAGGCTGCCCCACAGCAGTTCTTCGCAGCGGTCCCAGCGGCCTTGGCGTATCTCGTCCATGGCGTCTTGCAGCAACCGCAGGCTCTGGCCCCGGTAGCGCAACAGGCGGTCTTCATCTTTCTTGCTCAGTTCTGGCATGACTTCGTCTACGATTTTACCACCGGAGTCTGCTCAAGGAATTTAAGCCTGCGGGCCCGGTTGCCAAATCACGACTCCGATGGCAACATAGTGCCTGCCGCAGCCCCGTCCCGTCAGGAGAGAACATACTGTGACCACAGATTYCTTTCGCTTCGTTGGCTATCCCGTCCGGGTTYACGCCGGGTTGGACGCCATCAGCAGCTTGGCCGGTGAGGCTGACCGGCTCAAGGCCCAACGTGTCTTAGTCGTCTGCGGGCAGTCAGTTGCCGACAAGACCGATCTGGTGGACCGGGTGAAGCAGGCGTTGGGCGACCGTGTGGCCGGAGTGTTTTCGGGTGGAAAGACCGGCTCGCCGGTGACATCTGTGCTGGAAGGCGTCGCGGCGGCGCGTGAGATTGACGCGGACGGCATCGTGGCCGTCGGGGGCGGCAGCGCCGTGGTCACCGCCCGGGGAATCACCATCCTGCTGGCCGAGAAGGGGACGGCCCAGGAATTGTGCACACAATATCCCGAGGGCAAACCCCCGGTCAGCCCCCGGTTGATGGCGTCCAAGATACCAATCTTCAACGTTCTGACAACCGCCACCACCGCCATGACACGGGCCGGCACCGCCCTCATAGACCCGGAATCCGGCCACCGGCTGGAGTTGTTTGACCCCAAAACTCGCCCGGCGGCAATCATCTGGGACGACCAAGCCCTTCTTACGGCTTCTTCTTGGCTCTGYCTGAATGCAACTGCCGGGTGTTTCGCCGGAGTGGCATCGGCCTTGCAGCAGACGGGCCTTAACCCACTTGCGGAAAGCGACCTTTTGGAGGCCCTGCGGTTGTTGTTGGACAACCTGCCATCGGTCAACTCCCATCCCGATGATCCGGCGGTGCGCATCAACCTTTGCGCGGCGGCGTTTCTCTACAACCGCGCCACCGATGCCGGGGCCGGGGGCAGTGCGTTGGGGGTGGTGACCGCCTTGGCCCACTCGCTGGACACCCGCTACCCGGAATGCGGGCACGGAGACGCCTACTCCATCCTGACCGCCCCTGGCATGCGGTTCAACGCAGAGGCCAACCCCGCCGGACAGGCCAGCTTTGCCAAGGCCATGAGGGTCAAGAAAGACGGGATGGACGACCGCCAAGCAGCAGCGGCCGCAGCCGACGCCATCGAGCACCTCTTTAAAGGGTTGGGCCTGCCGGTGAGGCTGAGCGAAGTAGGTGTTCCCGGAGGCGGCATCGACGTTATCGCCGAAGACGCCATGACCGATTTCGGTCTCCACCGCAACGTGCGCAAGATCGAGAATGTGGACGAGCTGAAGGGGATATTGGCCAGCGTCAAATAATGGGATATTCCGGCCGATAGATGCGCCGGTGTRACAATTGGGTTTTGGATTTCGCCACAACCCGAATTTCAAACACAGATCGCTAGAGGAGTCCTATGAAGTACGACTACATCATCGTTGGGGCCGGCTCGGCGGGCAGCGTTCTTGCCACCAGGCTGTCCGAAGACCCAGACAAGACTATTCTGCTTTTGGAGGCGGGCCCCGATTATCCCGACTTCGAACACCTGCCCGATGACCTGAAGAAGGGATACAACGTCTGGCGTTCGGCCTATGGGCCCCACAGTTGGGACTACCGCGCCACGGCCACTCCACTGCAGCCGGAAGAGATCATCATCCCCAGAGGCAAGGCTACCGGCGGCTCCAGCGCCATCAATGGCCAGGTAGTCTTCCGCGGCCTGCCTGAGGACTACGACCAGTGGGCAGAGTGGGGCAACGATGAATGGGCCTACACCAAGATCCTGCCCTACTTCCGGAAGATGGAGAACGACTGGGACTTCCCCGGCGACGATTTTCATGGCAATGAAGGTCCATTGCCGGTGCGTCGCTTCAAGCGCGAGGAATGGATCCCCGTCGCTGAGGGGTTCTATCAGGCCTGTATCGGGGTCGGCTTCCCGGAAGACCCAGACCAGAACAATCCCGACTCCACCGGCGTGGCGGCCCGTCCCCTGAACAACATCGACGGCGTCCGCATGAGTACGGCTCTGACCTACCTGAACCTGGCTCGGCACCGGCTGAACATCACCATTCGCGGTGGCGTCGCCATCCGGCGGGTGCTGTTCCAAGGCAACCGTGCTATCGGCGTGGAGGCCGAGAGCGGAGGCGAGATATTCAATGTCGAAGGGAGTGACATAATCCTATCCGGCGGGGCAATCGGCTCGCCCCAGGCCCTGCTGCTGTCCGGCGTGGGTSSKGSCRANKMCYTGNNRAACGKCYARKTRWSGACGTGCTTCGTGACCTGCCCGGGGTGGGTAAGAACCTGCGCGACCATCCTGCGGCCTACGTGCTGTTCAAGGGCGAGGGCGACCCGCCCGACATCGACACCCCCAGCCTTCAAGTGGGCCTGCGTTTCAGCCTGCCCGGGTCGCCCACCCGAGGCGATTTCCAGATGACGCCCACTTTGATGAGCAGCGAGCACCGCCCAGCCAGCGTGACCTATGAGGGCGACACGTTCCACTTTGGACTGAGCGTTGGCTTGCAGAACGCCACGTCGGCCGGCGAGCTTACCCTCAACACCACCGACCCCCATGACCAACCCTTCCTGAACTACGACTTCTTCTCGGCCGATTACGACCGGAAGCGGATGCGTGGGGCGCTACGCATGGCGGCAACAGTCGCCGAACACCCGGCCTTCGCGGCCCATGTCGTTGAGCAACTCAACCCCACCAAGGAGGTCCTGGCCGACGACGCGAAGCTGRACCGGTGGATCATGACCAACTGCTACACCCAGCACCATATCTCTGGCACCTGCAAGATGGGTCCAAGTTCCGACCCGATGGCCGTTGTCGACCAATACGGCYACGTCCATGGCCTTGAGGGGCTGCGGGTAGTAGACGCATCGGTGATGCCCGACGTCATCCGCGCCAACACCAACGCCACCACCATAATGRTCGCCGAGCGGGTGGCCGATTGGATCAAAGAGGGTAGATAGGCCCCAGGTCTGACATTTCCATTCGCGAAACAAACCAGCGTAGGGGCACGGCATGCCGTGCCCCTACGCTGTATCCATGCGGAATTCCAATGAAAACCGAAATCCAGAAAACCCTTGCGGCGCAACATAATCGTGGTCGTAGGGGCRGGTTTCCAACCCGCCCGGCYTATCATMGACCAACTCCCAGACCKGGAGACCACTTTACAACGTAAGACGGTATTCGGATCCTCCGACGGAAATGACCTCCCCGGAAGAGGGCAGGTTTCTAACCTGCCCCTACGTACCAGACCCGCGCCGGAATGACGGCGAAAGACGCCACGCTACCCATCGGGCTTGGCAGCAGATAAAATGATCAGTGCTTAGCAAATTCCCACAATCTAGGACGGTACCAATATGTCCACGCGGCCCAACGTTCGGATCGAACGGGACTCCATGGGTGAGATGGAAGTCCCAGCCGACGCCCTCTACGGCGCGTCAACCATGCGGGCGGTGTTGAACTTCCCCATCAGTGGCCTTGGYTTCCCCCGGCCATTCATCCGGGCCCTGGGCCTGATCAAGCAGTCCGCGGCCAAGACCAACATGTCCTTGGGCCTGTTGGATGAAAAGATCGGCAACGCTGTGGTGGCCGCCGCGCAAGAAGTCATCGACGGCACGCTGGACGAGCATTTCGTTCTGGACATCTTCCAGACCGGTTCAGGCACGTCCACCAACACCAACGCCAACGAGGTCATCGCCAACCGCGCCAGCCAGATCCTGGGCGGCGACTTGGGCTCCCGGCTGGTCCACCCCAACGACCATGTGAACATGGGCCAGTCTTCAAACGACGTTATTCCSACGTCGATCCACCTGGCGGCGCTGCTCTCCATCAAAGAGGACCTGATWCCYGGMYTRSAATTYYTGGCCGASGAAYTGAACAAGAARKCMGACGAGTTCTGGCCCGTGGTCAAGACMGGMCGCACCCATCTGCAGGACGCTACGCCGGTGCGTTTGGGACAGGAATTCAAGGGGTTTGCCGGGCAGGCCGCATACAGCGTGCAACGACTGCACCGGGCTGAAGAGGCGCTGGCCGAGGTGGCCCTTGGCGGCACTGCAGTGGGCACCGGCGTCAACACTCACGAGGAGTTCTCAGCGCGGACTTGTAAGACCGTTTCTGAGGCTTCCGGCGTGTTTATCAAGGAAACWGCCAACCACTTCCAGGCGCAGGCTTCTCTGGACGCTCTCGTGGAGGCCAGCGGCGYGTTGAAGACCATCGCCATCAGCCTGCATAAGATCGCCAACGACATCCGGTTCATGGCCTCAGGACCTMGGGCGGGACTCGGGGAGATCAACCTGCCTGAGGTACAGCCAGGCAGCTCTATCATGCCGGGCAAGATCAATCCTGTGATCTCAGAGTCGGTGATCCAGGTGGTGGCCCAGGTGGTGGGGAACGACGCYTCGGTGACGCTGGCCGGTCAGGGCGGCTACTTCGAATTGAACACTATGATGCCCGTGGCGGCCCACAACRTCTTGCAGTCCATCTCGCTCTTGGCGGCCTCGGCCCACAACTTCGCCGAACAGTGCGTCAAGGGAATCACGGCGACCACGGTGGGACCGGACATGGTGGAAAAAGGGCTGATGCTGGGCACGGCCTTAGCGCCGGCCATCGGCTACGACGCAGCGGCGGCCATCGCCAAAGAGGCTTCGGCCAGGGGCACGACCATCAGAGAGATGGCCAAAGAGAAAACGGACTTGTCCGACGCCGAATTGGACGAACTGCTGGACTTGGAGAGTATGACCGAGCCTGGCATCGGGGCCGGAGGGGCTGGCGGCGGAGGGTAGTTACTACTAGCCGCCCGACACTTCCTCTTCGAACAATGGCAGGCCCTGCTCGGTGGCCCGCATGAGGCATTCGATGCAACGTTGGTTGGATTCGTGGCCCGCGGAGGACCAGAGGTTTTCCGATCGGTGGCCGCAGAGATAGTCGGGCTCGACGTTCTCGATGCCGGTTTTCTCCAGGTAGTGGACGTATCCAGTTTTTTGCTTATTGGTCCACCACCACCGGGTGATGCTGGCGTCCAATTCGTCCAGGTAGGTCTTGAACTTGTCCTGCCAGTCGTCGCCTGGCATCTCCACGAGCCAACGGCCATGTTCCGAGTCGGAGTCACGCTCGGCCTTCAACTCGCCGCTTCTGATGTATTCCCGGACGTCCCGCTGGGAGATGTTAAGCCGGCGAGACGCATCTTGTATCGAAAGTTTTTCCACTGGGACTCCGTTGAATCTCCCCGGGTACCCGTTTGGACTCTGCCTAGGTCACCGGATTCGAAACCATGGCCGGGTCCTCGATGGTATCGGCCAGAGAGCCGCCCGGGGGGACCATGGGGTAGACATTTGTGGTTGAGTCTACCACGAACTCGATCAGGAACGGACCGTCGTGGGCCTGGGCCTGGCGCAGGGCGGGCAGAACGTCTTCATATTCCGTAACTCTGACCGCGCCCACACCGTAGGCCTCGGCCAGTTTGATGAAGTCCGGCCCGCTAACCGGGACCGCCTTCAGATGGTTATCGAAATACATCTCCTGCCATTGGCGCACCATTCCCAGGTAGCCATTGTTGATCAAGGCGATCTTCACCGGCAGCTTCTCTTCCGAGAGCGTTACCAGTTCCTGAAGAGTCATCTGGAAGCCGCCGTCTCCGGCGACGGACCATACTGGGGCACCGGGCTTGCCTACTTGGGCTCCAAGCGCCGCTGGCAGCTCGAAACCCATCGCTCCAAGCCCACCGGATGACACGAAGGTGTTTGCGTGGTTGAACGAAAGAAATTGGGCGGCCCACATCTGGTGTTGGCCCACGCCCGTAACCACGATGGTCTCCGGGTCTTCTTGGACCAGGGTATCCAGGGCGCTGATCACCTGCTGGGGCTGCAGGGTATCGCTGGCCGGGATGGCCAGCGATGGGTGGTTTTGCTTCAAGTTCTCTATGTACTGCATCCAGTCGGGCCTCGGTGTATTTGTCACCATCGGCGCCAATCTCTGGAGGAGCGCTTTTGCGTCTCCGACCACGGCGACTTCCACCGGCACGTTTCGGCCGATCTGCGAGGGGTCGATATCCATGTGGATGATCCGTGCGTGGGGAGCGAAGGTGTCCACTTTGCCTGTGACCCGGTCGTCGAAGCGCATCCCCACGCCGACGATCAGGTCGGCCTGGTCCACCGATATGTTGTTCCAATACATCCCGTGCATCCCCAGCATGCCCATGCTCAAGGGGTGGCCGCCGGGGAAACTGCCCAATCCGAGCAGCGTCGTGATTACCGGGATGCCGGAGCGCTCGGCCAATGACAGCAGTTCCTTGTTGGCTCCGGAGGTCATCACACCATGGCCGCTGATGATCAATGGACGCTCGGCCTCATTGATCAAACGCGCCGCTTCTATCAGCCGCTCCGCCGCTTCCTCGGATACTTCGGACTCCGGAGGCTCAGTCACATCGGGGAATATCGCGTCGGTGAGCTCCAACTGAACGTCTCTGGGCACATCGATCAGCACCGGGCCGGGACGGCCCTCCTGGGCAACGTAGAACGCCTCACGGATCTTTTCCGCCAGGTCGGCGGGATTCATCACCATGAAGGCGGCCTTGGTGGTGGAGGCCGCGATGGAGCAGATATCGCATTCCTGGAATGCYTCGCTGCCCAGAGATGCCCGGGCGACCTGGCCGGTGATGGCGACCATGGGGACTGAGTCCGCYTTGGCGCCCATGATGCCGGTCACTAGGTTGGTCGCGCCTGGGCCGGAAGTGGCGACACAGACTCCTACCTTGCCGGTAACTCTGGAGTAGCCGTCGGCCGCGTGGGCCGCGGCCTGTTCGTGGCGCACCAAGATGTGGCGTAGTTGGGGGTAGGACCAGAGCGCGTCGTAGAAGGGGAGGATCGCTCCTCCGGGGTAGCCGAAAATGACTTCGACGCCCTCCCTGAGCAGGCTCTCGCAGATGATCTCCGCGCCTTTAAGCATTCTTGTAGGTTYCATATTCGCTCAGCAGCCTCCACGAATAGTAGGAGTTCCCCTGCAGAGAAAGGCGCCGGAAGAGTTGCTGCGYGGCAATAAAAAAGCCCCATCCCAACATAGGGACGGGACGTTACATTCCCGCGGTACCACCCTAATTATCCCGATTTTCTCGGGACCTCTCTAGCAGGACACCAACATGTCCCGTCTTTCTTAACGGGGGAACGAACCCCGGCCCGGTCTACTGGCCCTCTTTGATKTTTAGAGGGGTTTCAACTGGCGGCTCCGGAGGGATTTTCGGTCAGCTTCGGCGCGCCTGCTTTCACCGTATCAGGCTCGCTAGGCGCCTACCCCTGCCTACTCGTCTCCATCACRGCCTTTGATACTTAAGATTAACAAGAACGGGGCGGCAGTGTCAATCTATCGTGCCTGATCGCGGCGAATATGCCCGCCGGACCGCAGAGCGTGGGCGCTACGGGGGAGCTCGATCTAGGTGTTCATGGGWATCGAGCCCATTTTGGCCCGCGCGGCCTATGATATTATGGCGTTTTGGAGGATYGGCTTTTGTACGAGGATTCCACCAAACTGCCGTCGGTTGGGCGGCGGCCGAAACGACCAACCGGCGAGGCGAGGACTTCCGCTGGACCGCCGGCAGGGCTTTCGCGCAGCCTGGTCCGAAGCCTGAAACAAGGCTTGGTTTCAGATCTGTTTCAGGGCGTCACCGCTCAGGCACACGAGAATGTCGGTCCTTCGGCGCCGGTCCAGCTCCGCCTATCAGACGACGCTGAAACTCCCGCATCCGCCGAAATATTGTCCGGAAGGACCATACGCAGGGTTACCCTGCTCTTGGGAGAGTCGGTCAGCCACACTTTTTGCCCCGAAGAAGGCCTGGTCGTAACGCCTCCTGAAGAGGGACGGATGCTGCTTTTGACCAACCGGCGGATCATTGCGTTCGGTCAATCAGACGGCATGAGACAGACGGTATTGATGHCGGTGGAAGAGGTCAAAGCCGTGTCGGTAAATGTGGGGCACCGCAGCAAAGGCGCGTTGTTCCAAGGTGGGCTRATGGTTGTGGCCGCCGTGTTTTTCTATGTGTTGCTGGCTTATTGGCTGACCGGCCGGATCGATGGACCGACCGTGCCCATCATCCGTATGGACCTGGTCGCGTTCGTGGTGTTCCTGGCCGTTCTGACGGGTGTTGCCATGTTGGCCCAGATCTATTTCGCCAAGCCTGACGGAGAGGTCACATTCCAAGGAGACGGTGTAAAACTCACATTTCCGTTCCGGGGAGAGACCGCCGAAGCTGRCATCTACCAGTTGGTGAATACGGTCTTCGCCTMCCGCCAAACCGTGGTTGATGACTCCACCGTTAAATCGAAATAGACACCGCCCCCATCCTAACCTTCCTCTCCTTCTGCGGAAGGACGACGGGAGAAGGGACTTCCTCCCTACCCCAGCGGCAGACCAGGCTCCACGTCGATGTCCATGGGTGTTTCTTCGCCACGCGCGTATTGGAAGTAGCCGCAGGCAGCGATCATGGCGCCGTTGTCGGTGCAAAGGACCGGCGATGGGATGATYACTGGCAAGGGCGAGCGCTTTATGATCTCCTCACGGAGCCGTGCGTTAGCCGTTACCCCACCACCTAGCACCAAGCCCTTGACCCGGTATCTGGCGGCCATCTCGACCAGTTTTGCCGAGATAACGTCTACCACCGATTCCTGGAACGCCGCGGCCAACTCCCGCACCAATCTTTCTTGGTCCACTCCCTCAYCGACCACCGGGTAGAGCCCGCRGTCTTGGGCCATGTGCAACAGTGCGGTCTTGACTCCACTGAAGCTGAAGTCGAGGGTGTCTTTCATCCACGCTCGGGGCAGTAGTTCCTCGCCTGTAGCCCCCTCAGCGACACGCTGTATCTCAGGTCCGCCCGGAAAGCCCAAGCCCAAGATTCGGGCCGCCTTGTCGAAGGCTTCGCCGGCGGCGTCGTCCCTGGTGCGCCCCACCAATTTGTACCTGCCGTGCCCCTCCATCAAGAGGAGGTCGGTGTGTCCTCCCGAAGCCACCAAACAGGCCAACGGGAAGCCGGGGTCGCTCTCCAGGTCAGCCTTGGCCAGCCAAGACGCGTAGATGTGCCCTTCCAAGTGGTTCACGCCGATCAATGGGACCCCCAGGGAATAGGCGATGGCCTTGGCGGCATTCACACCGGTGATCAACGACCCGGCCAGTCCCGGCCCGTAGGTCACGGCGATGGCGTCCATGTCCTCAAGGCCCAGGCCAGAGTCTGCCGCCGCCTGCTCCAATACCGGCACCAAGTCTCGAACATGCTGTCTTGAAGCAACTTCGGGCACAACGCCGCCGTAGGGTGAGTGCARGTCAACCTGAGACGATATGACGTTGGAAAGGAGGGTGTGGCCGTCTTCAACCACTCCCACCGCAGTCTCGTCGCATGATGTTTCGATGCCCAGTATCTTTATTGTCATGAATCGTGTGCCGCCCCCGGAAATCAGCGGTGCCTGGCCCGCCTCGGAAAGGGCGGTCYTCGTCCAACTTTACACCAATTTRCGCCCGATGCTATCATCCTGAACAGGCCCGATATTGCCGATGGGCAACTCTTCGCGGCCTTTGGAGGTGGCTTCCGCTGATGGATGCCGGTGATTCATGGCGATTAGCTCTATTGGTTTTGTGCCTAGGCCTTTCCGGRTTCTTCTCCGCGTCTGAAACCGCATTTATCGCGCTCCCAAGGGCGCGTCTCATGCACTTGGTCCGGAGCGGCCGTCCCGGAGCAGAACGGGTCKCCAACATCATCCAGCGCCCGGAACGCTTCTTGGCYACAGTGCTTCTTGGCAACAACCTGGTTAATACCGCGGCGGCGGCCCTTGCTACCGTAATAGCCTTGAACCTGATCACCAACGAGWCGCTCTCMGTTTTGGCCGCAACKGCGGGMGTAACTAYTTTTCTGYTGTTATTCGGCGAGACCGTGCCCAAAAACATCGCGTGGCGCCGSTCAGAACAGGTCGCATTCGCCGTTTCCCGTCCTGTCCGCATGGTGGAGTTCACCCTGTCTCCGATGGTGACATTGCTCCAGTATTTCAGCACCATGACCAACAAGGCCCTCGGCATCTCCGCCGCCACGCCTCCGGTAAGCGAAGAAGAGATCCGAACYATGATCGCCGCTGGGGCCCAGACCGGCGCCGTGGAAGCCTCGGAAGCAGCGCTGTTGGAGAAGGTGTTCCGCTTCGGCGACCGTCAGATGCGGGAGATCATGACGCCCCGGCCGGAGATCGTATGGGTCGAGCACGGAGACAGCCTCGATGAATTCTTGGCCGTCTACACCGAACACACCCACACCCGGTTTCCGGTGTTCGACGGCTCCATGGAGAACGTGGTCGGCGTGCTTTCGGTGAAGGACGTCCTCGCCGGGATCGACGGACTCAAGTCCGGTGGCGTGACCAGCCAACTCCAGCCTGCTTTCTTCGTTCCGGAGACCAAGAGCGTCAGCGAGACTTTCAACGTGATGCGGGAGGGCGGGCACAGCGTGGTGCTCCTGGTGGATGAGTTCGGCGGCATCGCCGGGTTGGCCACCATCAAGCAGATGATGGCCGTGATCGTTGGCCAGTTGGGAGATGAGGGCGTGGCCCCGGAAGAGCCGGTAACCGACCTTGGCCGCGGCGCGTTCCGCATGGACGCCGGCCTTGCCATATCCGACATCAATGAAGAACTGGAACTGGGGATCCCTGAGGGAGATTACCAGACGCTGGCCGGGTTCATCCTCGACCGGCTCGGCAGCATCCCCGAGGTTGGGGATGTCATGGAGTTCGGCGACCTGCGCATCACCATCATCGCCATGGAAAGAGTAAGGATCGAGGAAGTGGAATTGCAGCGCTTAAACTTCGGGCCTGGCACCAGCACCGGCCGGAATGGGGCCAACTAGTGAAATTCTTTCTGGTGCGCCACGGCGAGACCGAATGGAACAAACTGGGCAGATTCCAGGGGCGCCAGGACATCAGTCTCAACGAGCGAGGCCTGGCCCAAGCYAAAGAGACGGCCAAAGCCGCCGAAGAATGGGGCCACTGYGCCATCTACTCCAGCCCTCTGGTCAGGACGGTCCAGGTGGCCGAGGAGATCGCCAAAGCCACCCCGATGCCGGTCACCAAACAACCGGGACTGGAAGAGCTCAGTCTCGGAGATCTGGAAGGCGTCACCGGAGAAGAGATGCGCGATAAATGGCCCGATGTGTTCGAAGTCTGGAGATCGAATCCCGAGAAGATCACCATGCCCAACGGAGAATCGCTGGCCCAACTCCGCAAGCGGGCCTGGCAGGCGATCTTGGATATCGAGCAGAAGCATTCCGGGGACGAATCAGTGGTTGTCATCTCTCATAATTTCGCCATCCGGTCCATCGTCGGTGAGTTACTCGGGGTGCCGTTGGAGCACTTCCATCGTATGTCGCTGAACCTTGCGTCGGTATGCACATTCGACAGCGACGAGCGGGGCCGCCGGCTCACGGGGTATAACTCAACCGGCCACCTCTCACCCGAAAACCGGTAGCCGGAGATCATCGTGGCCAATGCCGCCGAACTGGAACGAAAGGTGGCGGCCGCCCTCCGGCGGGCCGGCTACTCCAACTCCGGCGTAACCTTGGTCGTCGGAGCATCCGGCGGTCCGGACTCCTGCGCCCTGCTCTACTCGCTGGACCGGCTCAAAGACGCCCATGGCCTTTCTCTCCACGTCGCCCACTTGAACCACAACTTCAGGGGCCAAGAAGCAGAGGACGACGCCGTATTCGTGGCCGAGGTCGCCGAGGAACTGGGCCTGCCGGTGACCGTGGTCAAAGAAGACCCTCACGAATATCAGAGAGCGCGCGGCATCTCGTCCTTTGAACAGGGCGCGCGGGAGATGCGCTACGCATTCATGGCCCGGGTCGCCCAGGACGCCGGCGCCAGGGCGGCGACCGTGGGTCATACCGCCGACGATCTTGCGGAGACCGTGATGCTCCATATCYTGCGCGGCTCCGGCCTCTACGGTCTCCGCGGCATGGGCGAGGTCTCAGATTGGCCTTGGCCGCCCGATGCGGGCGGACTGCAGCTATTTCGGCCCCTGCTGAAGGTAACGAAAGACGAGACAGCCGCATACTGCCGTGAGATTGGCCGTAGCTACCGCGAGGACAGCGGCAACTATATGTGGCGGTTCACCCGCAACAAAATCCGCCAAGACCTGATGCCGCGCCTAGCCCAGGACTATAACCCACAGGTACGGGATGCACTGGTCCGGCTGGCCCGGACCGCCGCCGAAGAACTGGATTTCGTGGAGCGGGAACTGGATAAAGTCTGGCCCGTTGTGRCTGTGGAATCGGACGGCGAGGTGCGGTTTTCCAAAAACGCCCTAAACGAGCTGCATCCGGTGTTGCAACGGCTAGCCCTCAGGCGCGGCTACATCCTGGTGACGGGAGATTCCACGCGGCTCAGAGAGACTCATATGGTGGCCATGGAGGGCCTGGCGCTCGGTGGACGCGGTGGACGCTCGCTGSAGCTGCCGGCGGGCGTGGTACTCCGGCAAGGATACGCCGATCTGGTGCTGACACGGGRCCTAGGGCCWGACTGCCCGTATCCGGAGCTACAGGGAGAACTAGCNATTCGATTTCCAGCCGAACCTGGAGTGAAGACCGTGGCGTCAGCAGGCCCTTGGGTCGTTACGATGCAGGTTGGGCCGGCCAAGGAACGGCCGGATTGGGCGAACTCCGGCGGCCGTGATGAGTGGACGGCCTGTTTGGACCGGAATGCAATCGGGGGCGGAGCGACCGTGCGGGGGTGGCGGCCCGGCGACCGGATACAACCCTTGGGGATGCGCGGGCGGAAGAAGTTGCAAGACCTGTTCACCGACCTGCGTGTACCCCGGCCCTGGCGTGAAAGGGTTCCGCTATTGGAAACAGATACCGGAATCGCCTGGGTGGTTGGTCACCGCATCGCCGACTGGGCAAAGGTTCCCCCGGATTACGGTGAAGAAGTGCTCTGGATCAGTTTTTCCCAGGAGCGGTCCCTGTAGTTTAGGTGCCCATGAGGCGGGAGGGGTTGTCTTTCACCAGCATACCCACTTCTACCTCTTCCATCCCCGACCGCAGCATAGTGGCGATGCCCATGCGCATGCCTTCCGCGGGCATCGGGTGAAAGTCTTGTCCGAAGTCGGTGCTCAGGATGCATTTCTCCGAGCCGATGGCCAAGATCGTCTTGGCCAACTCC
>NVWX01000012.1:0-11481 GCA_002746355.1 Dehalococcoidia bacterium
GGGCGGCGGATCCGAGTCCTACGCGTCCAGGTGATCCAGGAGCAGACCGATGGCCGGCGCCTGTGGGAGCTATACCTGGGCACCGGAGCGGATATCACCACTGACCCGGCTAAGGCGATCGACATCTTGGATATACCGAACGACGGCGAAGCCGCCACTCGGACCTTTCTGCGGGACGAGGGCCCACGGGGCGAGCGGGACGAGGCCCTCAGCGGCCGTTGGCTGGGGACACCGCCGACAACGGTGCATAAGATCATCGTTGAATACACCGAGGAGTCTTAACGCTTGGCCAGACGCTGAACCCGCTCAAGACTCCGGCAGCGGCCGATTCGCCTTTCGATCAGGGTGGTCGATTCAAGCACCAACACGGCACAGCAAACCATCTTGACGCCCCGGCCGGGGCGGTGGATACGTTTCATCCGGAACAAACTCCTGCAGGACTCTTCGGAAGGGCGCTTCCTGTGGGAACTTTACKWMRRRRAYKCAMCRRWTWWRATMAMGGRTSMWRAYWWGGRSRWRRAYWTAKKGGMRGWYSMAGAMKMMGRYGMTRMSKMWAYYSRTGWMKWWSRGMKGSKWSASGKRCSKYGGKKCCAACGGAATGAAGTCCTGAGTGGCCGGTGGCGGGGATTCGCTCCAAGCAGTCCCCACAATATAATCATCGAGTACATCGAAGAGCGATAAAAAGGACTATGGATCCKGGTTGCCTCTGCGGCTCAGCAAGAGGGACTAGTTTAGAAATCGATTCGGGAGGCAGAACATGGGCCGGGAAGCATACCGCTCACTCTACGGCGACCTGACTAAACTGAAGAACGATAGCCTGCTCAAAGACCCCGCCGGCGGCGCCGGTGACGATGATGAGTTGTTCCAATTGTTATTGTCCGTTTCTAACTGGGTGGACAACTATTGCAACCGCCACTTCTACCCCCGCGCAGATACTTTGGTCTTTGACGGCAGGGGCACGGTCCAGTTGCTGGTGCCTGACATTATCTCGATAACCACCTTGAAAGAAGACAGCAACGGCGACCTYACTTTCAACGAGACATGGGCCGCCAGCGATTACTGGTTTCAGCCCAACAACGCCGCCCCCACCCAGCATTGGGGCGGTCCCTACACCGCACTGAAAGCCCGTTCCCAAGGAAATAAGGCTGATGGTTTCGTAACCGGTGAACAGAACTTCCAGGTGATCGGTGTCTGGGGGTACAGTCAGTATTCCGAAGACAGCGGCACCGACCTTAACGACGCTTCTATGAACACCACCAAGAACACGGTGGCGGTGGATGACGGTACGCAGTTTGAGATCGGCCAAACGGCCCTGATCGGCACGGAACAGATGCTGRTAACCGGGATTTCGGGCAACGACCTCACCGTGACTCGGGGCTTGAATGGTTCAACCGCCGCGGCCCACGCCGACAACTCAGATATCGATATTCTGCGCTGGCCGGCCTCGGTTGAAAGGGCCGCGATGATTCAAACAGCAAGGATCTGGACCAGGTCAGCCGACTTTGAGCCCTTCTTCGTARACTCCGACATTGACACCGATGTACGCATCCTCCTGGAACCGTACCGCAAAACCGCCGCATAGCGACTCCCTATATCCATTTTGATGAAAGCCGTAAGAGAATCGCCGGCTCCGGGCCATAGCTGTTTGTCTTGCTGGGACCAAGCGATCAACACTGGCTTCATGCCTTGTGCCCGTAGCTTGGATTTGTACCTGATGAATTTGGCGAATCGGCTTGACTTGCGACCTATTGTGGGCTARACTGGCGCGAATCTTCGGYAGAAATATATAGTATTCTGTTTTACRATTTAGGGAWGCTGAGTGCAAATCCAGCATTATTTGATAGTACGCCCAAGTCCCAAAAGGAGGATGAACGGCGGACTTTTCGCTCGGAAAATTCATAGTCTTACGGATGGAAATGGAGGAGGCTACATGTCGAGGCACAGGTTACTTAACTTTAGGACCCTACTTCCAATAGTGACGGCGCTCTTATTGGTTATCGCTGTTGCGTGCGGATCGGAGACCACAGACACATCAAAGCCGCAGGCAGCGGCGGTCGCCACGGCAGTGCCAGGCGCCACGGCAGTGCCAGCAGCAAAGGCACCRGCAGCAAAGGCAACAGCGGTTCCATCAGGAGCAGTTCCCACGGCAGTGCCAGCGCGGGTGACCAGCGCCCAAGCCACACAGGCTCCAGTGGTAGCGACCAAGGGTCAACATGGCGGTGTCGCCCGGATGTCGGCCTACGCTGATACCAAGGATTGGGACCCCAGGGGTTCTTCCTCCCTTTCCAGCATCCAGGCCGTTTCCCAGTTGTACAACCAACTGGTACAGATGGACACTACTGACACCAGTCAGATAGTGTGCGACCTCTGCGAGAGTTGGGAAATTTCCAACGGCGGAGAAACGTTYACGTTCACGATTCGCGACGGAATGAAATGGATCGACGGCGACGACCTAACCGCCGATGATATCCATTACTCCATGCTGCGATACGGCGACCTYGACGGCCCAACCGGCCGGTCCGGTCTCTGGCGTAAYTACACCTTRGAAGCGAAGAAYGGCGGCGTWAACCTGATTGATAACAAGACCCTAGAGTTCAATCTGCAGTTCGCCTCCGGGGCTTTCATGAGGTTCCTCGCGGTTGACTATGTCAAGACCTTGCCGAAGAAAGCCCTTAAGATTGGCCTAGACCTGAACTTGGCTGAAACCATCATCGACAACAAGCTCGGCTCAGGCCCCTTCGTTCTTGATGAATACCAGCGGGGCAACTTCTACAAGGTTTCCAAGAACGACAACTACTTCAAAGAGGGTCGCCCGTTCTTCGACGGCATCGACCACTTCATAATCACTGACACCGGCACATTGCTTGCCCAGTTCAAAGCCGGTCAGCTCGATATGTCCAATGGTGGTTTTACCAACCTAGCCCCGACCCAGGCTTTTGAACTCGAAAAGGATACCAACGGGGATTACAGGCCGGAAGCAGTGTCCCCTTCGGCTGACTGGGGCTTGATGATGAACRTCAAGAAAGCTCCTTTCRACGACGCCAGGGTCCGGGAAGCCATCCAGCTCGCCATTGACTACCAACAGTGGAACGACCTGGTCTTCGATAACACTTCCGGCGTCGGTTGCCCCCTCATGGGAATGGCCCACAGCTTCGAGGAATGCAACACCTGGCCTGGCCTGCGTCCCAAGGACGGCCCTGGTGGAGCCGATGACATCGCCAAAGCCAAGGCTTTGATGGCTGAGGCCGGGTACCCCGACGGATTCAAGACTCGGTATGACGTCCGTCAGGTCGGCACCTACCCCGACCAGTGCACAGTGGTCAAAGAGAACCTTAAGAGCGTGTTGGGTATTGATGGTGAGATGACTACCTATCCCAGCGCTGCTGGTTACGCGKTCTTCGGCACCTCCAGGTCACCAGACTCGGACGGTGACTGGGAGCTAGCTTGTCAGGGAGAGGGCCAAGTGGTYCTCGACGTYGACGGRATCATGGGCGGCGTCTATCTGAAGGGCGCGACCCGTAACTACACCGACTGGYMCAATGACAAGGTAGACGCCTGGTTTGACGCTCAGAAGCAAGAGCCTGATCCTGCAAAGCGCATAGCGATCAACAAGGAAATGGAGGCCTTCCTGTTCACCCAGGAGGACAACCATTGGATTACCCTAGGATGGGGCATCCTGCAATGGATTATCGGTCCGGACATCCGCGGCTTCAACGCCCCYGAGACGGTCCAGACGCACTTCAAGCACGAGGACCTGTGGCTCGACCGTTAATGGTCAGCTAAAGGCTTCAATGGCAGGTTGACAAGATGGTCTGCTCCGTATAACCGGGGCAGACCATCAGCAATTTGGGCGGGCGCAGTTGATCSGTCTTTGGGAGTTGCAACGTAGTACAATCATCCCGGCTGTAGGCGATCGGATTCTTCTTTCAATAGGACCGGACAGATGCAACAGTACGCGTTAAAACGGATAGCACTATTCTTCCCGACAATCGTGTTGGTCACGATTATCGTCTTCGTGGTGATGCGGCTGATTCCCGGTGACGTTTGTCTCGCTATCCTCAGCGATGGCGAAGCTACCTACACCCAAGCTGAACTTGAGGAATGCCGAATCGAACTCGACCTGAATGACCCGTTGTTCATTCAGTACTTCGACTGGATCGGTGGCGCAGTACAAGGTGATTTCGGCGACTCCCTATGGTTCAAGGCTCCAGTGATGGAGGAATTGGCCGATCGGATACCGGTCACTGTAGAGCTGACTGTGTTGTCGATGCTGATCGCTGTGGTCTTCGCCGTACCGTTGGGCATCCTGTCCTCCCTCAAACCGGAAACTTGGATCGACTACGCGGCCAGGGTCTTCACGCTGGCGGGCATCTCCATGCCCACCTTCCTGGTTGCAATCCTGATCGTTTTGGGACTGGTACATATCTTTGACTGGCTCCCACCGCTAGGTTACTATCAGATATGGGAGGATCCCSGCACTAACCTTCAACAGATGATCTTCCCGGCGCTAGCATTGGCATTCTACGAGATGGCCTTTGTTGCCCGGGTGACTCGCTCCGCGATGATGGAGATCATACGTGAAGACTACATGCGCACTGCCCGCTCCAAGGGACTCAGCGAGAGTGTGGTGGTCTTCCGCCACGGACTCAAAAATGCCCTCCTGCCGGTATTGACCACCTCCGGCTGGATCTTCGCCCGGCTATTCGGAGGGACCGTGATCATTGAGACCATTTTCCTGATTCCAGGCATGGGAAGGATTCTTATTGAGGCCATCTTCCAGCGGGACTACACGATGATTCAAGCGGAGATCGTTATCATCGCCGCGTTTATCGTGACGATCAATCTGGCTGTCGACCTAATCTATGGGTTGTTGGAYCCCAGGATCAGATATGCCTAAGCGGCTGAGCCTTTGATAGCGGGACACAAYCTGRGYCCAATTGATCGTTAATGGGACTACCAGCCAGACTGACCAAGGATAATTAAGATGCAGGTATTTCGTTCCGACTCMGAAGGAACAACTGGACTCTCGGTTGATTTAGCGGAACAAGTCAGGGCTAAGCCAACGGGGATTGCCGCCGCTTTTGCTTGGCTGAAGGATTTTGCCCGTCGAAAGCCGGTAGCTTTCGGGGGCGGAGTTGTTCTTGTGATGGCGATTTTCGTGGCGATTTTCGCAGAGCAGATCGCCCCCCATGCCGCTACGGATATCGGGGTTGCGGGTAAATTCCTTGGACCCGGAGCCGAAGGTACCCTCCTTGGCACTGACCAGTTGGGACGCGACATATTCAGCCGTCTGATCTTTGGCGCCCGCATCTCCATGTACGTGGGCATAGTGAGCGTGCTGATCGGCATCACCTTTGGCACCTTRGTCGGGGTTACCAGTGCCTACGTMGGCGGCTGGGCTGACATCCTCCTCCAACGCCTGGTCGATGCTCTGATGGGCTTYCCCCCCATCATTCTAGCCCTGGGTCTGATGGCGGCCTTGGGRGCCTCCGTTAATAACGTAGTCATCGCTCTAGTGGTGATTCTGGTACCAGGGGCTACCCGGGTTATCCGGTCCCAGGCCTTGAGYATCAAAGARTTGGAYTACACGCTGGCGGCCAGGTCCATTGGCGCAAGCTCATTTCGGATCGTATTCAGGCACATGCTCCCCAATGTCGCCGCCACCTACATAGTGTTGGTCACCCTCACCTTGGGCTTCGCCATCGTCGTGGAGGCGGCCCTGAGCTTCCTGGGTGTTGGGATTCCGCCGGATGTGGCCACCTGGGGCAGCATGCTGGAGTTAGGCCGGGAGCACATCGACAAGCAGGGTTGGATGGTGGTATTCCCTGGGCTGGTCATCGCCCTGATCGTATTTTCGGTCAACTTCCTGGGAGACGGACTYCGGGATGTCATGGACCCCAAGCTGCGAGGCCGCTAACCGCCACACGCAGTTCTCAGCTCCAGTTAAATCCAACGGCGGGCATATTGCCCGCCGTTATTTTTTGCTCCCGCTWGCYCGGTGATGACACCCCACGGGCTTCGGGCTATACTGGCCTTGCCTGCCAAATGCGCGTGCAGGTCACTATTTGAACGGGATATCGACACCTTGAACGACCACATACTTATCGACTCCAGCACCCCTGTGGCCACGGTCACTTTCAACCGGCCCGGCAAACGAAACGCCATCAGCTTCGCCATGTGGCATCAGTTCTCCGAGATCTTGCAGGAACTGGATGCCGACCCGGATATCAGAGCCGTGGTAATCACCGGTGCGGGTGATGAAGCTTTCTCGGCAGGGGCGGACATTCAGGATTTCGAAGAGCACCGCTCCGATTCCACAAAGGGCCGGGGCTACAACGACGCTGTGAACGGGGCGCTAAAAACCCTATCAGACATGGCCACACCCACGATCTCGATGATTCGCGGGTTCGCCGTGGGCGGCGGCTGCGAATTGGCGGTGGCCACAGACCTGCGTATAGCCAGCGAAGACAGCCGCATGGGTATCCCAGTGAGCAAATTGGGCATCAGCATCGGCCACCGGGAGATGCGGGGGCTGGTCAACCTGGTCGGCAAGGGCAATGCGCTCTACATCTTGTTGTCGGCCCGTTTGCTAGACGCCCAAGAATCTCTGCGCATCGGACTGGTCAACCAGGTGGTCAAGCCGGAAGAACTCCACGACTACACCTACAAGCTGGCCAGGGACATCTCGTACCTCGCTCCCCTGTCCCATGCCGTGAACAARCTCACCATGCAACAGGTGGAAAACACACCCTCCCTGGAGGACCTGACCAAGGAAGAGGCCGATTTGCCCCTGACCCAGTTCGACACCAAAGACTACCAGGAAGGCTACMAAGCCTTTYTGGAAAAGCGGCGTCCGAATTTCATCGGCGAATAACTGCTCAGCGGGTTCAGGCGTATTGCACCAAAACTGTAYTCAACGGGAAGTGAMCGTTTGACYGCACGTCCAACGAAAATTCGGGCGGACCGCCTGCTGTTCGAACGGGGTTTGGCCAATTCCCGGGAACAGGCCCAGGCGCTGATTATGGAAGGGGTGGTYTACACGCCCAGCGGACGCGTATTAAAAGCAGGGTCCACTCTCTTAGGAGACGTGGAGCTAGAAGTGAAGGGCCGCCTGCCCTTCGTGGGCCGAGGCGGGGTCAAACTTGCCCATGCTTTAGACGAATTTCAGATCGGCGTTGATGGGTTGACGGTGCTGGATGTGGGCGCGTCCACCGGCGGTTTCACCGACTGCCTCCTGCAACGTGGCGCGCGGCACGTCTACGCGGTCGATGTGGGGCATGGGCAGATGGACTACGGACTGCGCCAAGACGAGCGGGTCACGGTGATGGAGAAGACCAACGCCCGGCATCCCTTCGACCTCCCAGAGCAAGTCGATCTGATTGTCATCGACGTATCGTTCATCTCGCTAACAATGGTGATACCCGAGGCCGTCCGTCACTTGGATCCTGGCCGGTACATCGCCGCGCTGGTCAAACCCCAGTTCGAAGCTCAGAAGAGCCAGGTGGGCCGGGGTGGTGTGATCAAAGACCCCAAGGTCCATGCCGACGTGCTGGGAAACACGGTCAATTGGGCCGTGGGACAAGGGCTGCGAGTAAGGAACATGTGCCGCTCGCCCATCCAAGGCGACGCCGGAAACCGGGAATTCTTCATCCTATTTCAGAAACCCGAGGATTAAATACCAAAGACCAAGAGGAGCACTTCGATGGACGCAAAAGAGATCGCTGAGATCCTGACCGCCCGGGAAAAGACGGTTTCAGTGGCCGAGGCCGACACGGCCGGCCTGATCGGCTACATGCTGGGCGCCATACCCGGCAGTTCCAAGTATTTCCCTGGTGGCGTCATCGCCTACACCGGCGGACTGAAAGAGAAGATCTTGGGCGTGGCCGACGACGTGGCTCCCACCCACGGCACGGTTAGCAGCGAGATGGCCAAGGGGATGGCTAGGGGGGCGCGGGAACTGTGCGGCACCGACTACGCGGTGTCCACCACCGGYGTCACCGGCCCCGCCGCCGGGCGGGCAGGGCTGCCCATCGGGACCTTCTGGATCGGCCTCTCAGTTAAGGACGGCGAAGACAMAGCCATCGAAGTCCATCTGGACGGAGACCGTGACGCCTGCAAGCGCGGCGCGGCCCAAGCCGCCTTGGACCTGCTCGGCAAGGAGTTGAGCGGCTAGCTGGGCTCCAGTGTCTGCTTCGTCTCGMMKRAKGCCTCGATGCGGTCCCAGTCGTACCCCATGGGGATCATCTTGACCTGCCGCCAAGTCTCGGACTGGTCAGCGTAGTGCGGGCTGCCGGGGTGTCCGGAGCTGCCCAACGGCACCACCCACAAGGAATTCTCCCAATCTGATGGGTCGTAGGAGTACCTCGCCACCGACAGGCTGGTCACCGTCGCGGGGTTTGCCGGCGAGTACCCGCCTTGGAGGGGAGTATCGCCGTCTCCGCTGGTCGGGATTGCCGGCGGGTCTAGTAATTCCGCCAACTCGGGGAACGCCGCTGAGAGATTGTGCTTGGGACGTACCTGGTGCATCTTCTCCCACTGCCATTGACCCATGTCGTCACCCAGCCGCTCGGACAGCGTCGTGACCGCCTTGGACAGCGCCCGAGCAACCGCCGTGGGCCAGGTGTCGCCCTCCAGCAGCAGAGACCGGTCGTCCTGTTCGATCATTGCCACCAACCGCGCCTTCAGCCGGTTGGAGAACRAACCCRAGCCCCGGTCCGCGGGGTGCCAGGCATCAAAGGCCAACTTTTCCGTCAGATTGGTCTCCAACACCTCTTTCAGCAGGGCATCGCGCATGGCGCTGTAGATCGTGGGCTGCACACCGCCTGCGTCCATCTCCCCGTTCCAGTCCAAGAGCAGTTCTTTGGCGGCTTTGCTGACCGCGTCTTTGGGGTCGATCTGCTTAACCACACCCATATAGACCAAAGCCGGGATAGACACGCGCTGGGCGTGCACTTGGGCCATGTCCTCCGCCGTGGGACGATGTAGTGACTTCAGACCCTCCGTGACCCGCTTTACCCGGAACTCTGGGGTGAAGTCGATCGCGATGTAATGGGGATAATCGTCGCCGATGGGACGGTTGTTGGCTGTGGCGATGTAGCCCTCGGGCGGGTTGATGGACACGGGCAGTTCATCGAAGGGTATATCCCCCTCCCACTCGTGTTCACCCGTCCAACCYGGCACGGGCAGCCAGCCGTTGACCCGCGACCGTATTGGGATGCGGCCGCGACAGAGATAGCCCATATCGCCGTGGATGTCGGCGAAAAGCAAGTTGTTGCACGGGTCCACCCAGCCACGCATCGAGTCCACCAACTCTTGGCTGTTCTCAACCCGTAGCATCCGCCAGAGGATCTCCGGCCAGGTGGATGCCTGCTCGGTGGCGGTGTACTTGAACGCCAACCCCGAACCCTGGTCTGGGCCGCCGGCRATCACCGGGCCATGCTGGGTCACGGTCACCTTGGTGTGGACATCGGCGCCATCACGGACTTTGATGGTCTCGTCGTGTGTTTCAGGGTCGATCCACTGGTCTTTGTATAGGTATTTGCCGTCTTGGAACCGTTCCACATAGAGGTCCTGATAATCGGCGGCCGTGTGCGTGACGCTCCAAGAGACCCGGCCGTTGTGGCCGAAATGGGGGAACCCGGGCACTCCGGGGAAAGACAGGCCGACAACGTCGAACTCGGGGCAGGCCACCTGATTCTGGTAGTAGGCGCTGGGCGTGTCCAACGCCCTGTGAGAATCGCCGGCCAGGATGGGCTTGCCKGTGGCCGTCTCAGCGCCGCAGAGGACCCAACTGTTGCTGCCGGAGTCCATCTCGTTCAGGTGGTTCAGCCCGGCCGCGCCTTCAGCCAGCTCTTTCAGCCCTTCATCCAAAGGGCCAGGGGAGGTCGAGCCGGGAGGCAAGATCATCAGATAACCGGGTTCAACACCRGGGAAGAGCTTGCCCGCGGCTTCGGGCCCCATCTCGCGCACCATTCGCGCCCGCCAGACCTTGGACTCGAACACCCCCATGGAGATGTGKCGCACCTTGTAGACGGTCAGGCCGTCCCAGGGCTGCCAGGRCTCCGGCTCAAGTCCGGTGATGCGGTATTCCACCGGCAGGGCGTCGCCGCTGGTGATGAAAGCGTTCACGCCGGCGGCGTAGGCGTCAAAGACATCTTTGGTGTGCGGGTCCATAACTTGGTAGTCCGCTTTGGCGCTGGCTTCCAACCGGAAACGGCGCATCATCTGGTCCTGGGCTACGCCCTGCTCGCCCACGGCCTCGGCCCAGCGGCCAGACCCGCGGCGGCGGTCGTATTCCATGTGCCACAAACGGTCTTGGGCCGTCACGAACCCCTGGGCAAAGAAAGCGTCCATCTCGGATTCGGCCTTCATGTGAGGGATGCCGTATCTGTCCCGGAAGACCTTGACTGCGCCCTGCAACCCTTTGAGTTGGACCGAGCCGGTCAGGCTGGGTATGGCTGATTTTAGGTCTTGCCGGCTTATTTTTTCTGAGATCATGTCTGCCTTCTAACCCCAAGGGGACCGGTAGGAGATTTAACGAAATCCCCCGGATATTACCATAAGGGCAGCCTGGGGATTGACGCGGTACAGGGGCGGGGCTACCATCCCACCTACCCAACATCCGAAGCAGTCAATCGACGGAGCAACGACCGGCTGATGCAGATCACCGAACACATCTAYGCCACCCATATCGAAGAAGACCCAAGCAGCTTCGGGGCGATGCACCCCGGCGGCACCCACATCTATTTCGTGGGCGACCCCAAAGACCACATGGTGATGGTGGACTCCGGCGAGCCCTACCGCGCCTGGACGAAACAGATCGTGGACTTCCACGCTGAACTCGGGAAGCCCCGCATCTCGGCCATCTTGATCACCCACGGCCACGGCGACCACATCGGAGGCCTGGACCGGCTCCAAGAGGAATTYGGCTGCGTCGTGCGCTGCCACCCCAAGCTGGAACCGGCCCTTACCCACCGGCTGGGCCAAGGTACAGTAGAGCCACTTCGTTCCCGCGAGTCGGTTGCCAGCGGCGGCGGGGTGAAGCTACGGGCCTATTTCACTCCGGGACATGAAAATGACCACGTGKCCTACTATATGGCCGCCGGCAAAGTGATTTTCAGCGGAGACACCATACTCGGCAACTCCTCCTCCAGCGTCCGTAACTTGAAGCAGTACATGAACTCTTTAGAGATTCTGGCCGGGCTGAAGCCCGACATACTCTGTCCCGGCCACGGCCAGATTATCCACGGCGGGACGGCCAGGGTAAATGGATATATCCGTCACCGGACCGAACGGGAAGACCAGGTGCTGGCGGCCCTGGCTTCAGGAGTAGAGTCGGTGGACGACATCGTTTCTTTCGTTTATCCCCGGAACCTGCGACGCAACCTCCGCGSCGCCGCCGCCCGCAACGTCCGTACCCACCTGACCAAATTGACCGAAGAAGGACGGGTTACCGAGTCTGCGGCCACCTACACGGNCNCG
>NVWX01000012.1:11486-83492 GCA_002746355.1 Dehalococcoidia bacterium
CKAASGNNGMTRMMGYYSAKGCRRTTCAGNNNGSGMWKCRSMRKRVSCAGMGCCGGGATCGGCTGCGGCGGTATCCTGGCCGTTATGGGTCTRATCCTAGTTTCACCCGTCGGARAGTGGTTGATCAAGGGGATCGGCTGGGTCCTCATAGTTATCGGAGTGCTAGTCGTCGTCACCGGCATCTACCAATGGATGAAGRGTCCCCGCCGGGACGGGTATCTGTAGTCATCTCAAACGAACACATCCGAAATAAATGAACTCCCGCCAGCGATGCTRRTCGTGCGTAGGGGCAGGTTTCCAACCTGCCCTTTTCTACGCCACGGAGGTCGCCGATACCAAGGCAGCAACGTCGAGAARCGCGCTGGTCCCTTGAGGGTTTGCCGGGCAKATACATGGGAGGGGATTAATAGGGCGGGTTGGAAACCCGCCCCTACATCGAATAAGGCAGCAATAGAAAAGGCCGGCGCACATCGTGCCGGCCTTTTTCTATCCTCGTTCTACGAAGGGCTAGCCGCTGCGTTCCAGCAGCTCTATCCTGACGTCCCCCGGCGCCCGGACGAAGGCGATGCGTAGCCCCGGACGCAGGTCCTTGGGCTCCATGGAGAACTCGGCCCCCTTCGACCTGAGGTCGGCTGCGGCTTCCTCCAGGTTATCCACCTGCAGCCCAAAGTGGTCGAGACCCACATAGGGGTCAACCGGGCCGGCGGGGGTGGAGGCCTCGGCCTGGGCGATGAAGATGATCAGACCGTTGATGTCGATATCGACCCTGGACTGGCCGTCGGACTGGATGCTTTCCTTGATCTCAGCCCCGAACATCTTGTTGAAGTACCGGGCCGTTTCCATCGGTTCGCGGCTCCGGAGGTGGATGTGGTCGTAGCTATAGTCAACCATGACTTTCTCCCTGGTTAGATATCTGCTCAGATTCGGCTACCGGGCGATGCCGTAGGCCACGGCCTGAGTTTCCGGGTCCTCGTCATCGCGCATCCGTTGGGCCAGGCTCATGGCCAGGGAGCCCATGGCGGTCTCCGACCAGAACCAATCGTGGATATCCCTGTCGGCGCCGTCAGGCCGCTGGGCCATCCTAGCCTCGTAGTAAAAGGCTTTCAGGTCGTTCATGCAGTTCCGGATGAATTGGGGGACCGTTGAATCCTCAGGCCGTTCTTTCATGTCGGTCTCTTTACGGTCTATGTAGCCCTCAAGGAACCGGACCACTCCCCGGAAGCGGCGTTGAGGAATGGAACTCGCGCCCACCGCCGTGCGTCCGCCGTGGGAGTCCGCCCACTGCTCGTAATAAGCCCGGAGCGCAGTCAGTTCGTCGGCGGCGCTCAGGCCCTTCTCTTGCGATTCGTTGGAGGTCTCGGAACCCTGCAYCAGGATGTCGGGGACCATATCGTCGGCAAGTTGCTCCAATACCGGCCCTTCGGTGCGGTCCAGCAGACCGAACATCTGCTCCAATATCTGGTGCTGGTACACCGGGTTGTCGGCTTCGCCCAGGGCGTTGCCGAAGAAGAAGGGCACCGCCAGCATCCGGGGCGGCTTCACTCGTTGGGCATGTTCTTCGATCAGGACGATACCGGTGGTGGTSATGCCGGCCTCTTCGAAGATACGCGCGATCACGCTTACAGCGTGGGAGCAGGCGGGTCAAGTGGGGGTCAGCAGTACCACGTCGACGTCCTCGTCCTTGAGCCTCCGGGCAACCTCGGGGCCAGATTCCTCGATGATTCCYGTGACATCCCGGAGAGCGCCCATGAACGAAWAATAGTTGTCGGACARCGACCCGATCTTATTCCGGTCCACCAACTCCTGGAGACGTTCGATGGGAAAGGTGACGTTGATGTCCCGGTAGATGCCGGTGTGGTCGAACCCAAGACTGGTGTGACTCTGAATGATGTCGGCGGCCCTGGCGCTGCGGGGTATGGTCCGGTAGGAGGTGTCGCCGCCCTTCGTGTGTTCGGCGATGAAGGGCGTGTCGCCCCGCACGTGCAGCCCGGCGGTTGTCACCAGAGCCACCTTGCTCTCGGAAAGCGGTTTGGCCATGGGTGTCCAAGGTGTATCGTCGTGCTCGACGCACGGCCACATCAACATGGACTTACGCTGAATCTCGCTCAGGACCGATAGTTTGGGCATGCCATCTCCATATATCCGTTACAGGTAAAAAAGCTGGCTCAGATTCAACTAAAAATATGCGTTGAGTCATTCGATGTCAAGCGAACCGGCCGACGCCCAGGCTCGTCTCTCTGCGCTTTCGGCGGACGGCAGTTATAATGAGCCCCAGATATCCCACGTGGAGACACCGAATACCCAATGGCCGCAACCATCGTCATAGCGGGAGTGCGTAGCGGGGTGGGCAAGACCACCATCGCCACCGGCATCATGGGCGCCCTGACCCGGCGCGGCCTGAAGGTGCAACCCTTCAAGGCCGGCCCGGACT
Organism: Dehalococcoidia bacterium; assembly: GCA_002746355.1. GTDB lineage: Bacteria > Chloroflexota > Dehalococcoidia > Lucifugimonadales > UBA3495 > UBA9611. The sequence continues at coordinate 13,918 of NVWX01000012.1, forward strand.
ATATCGACCCCTCCTACCATAAACTGGCCTGTGGTGTGCCCAGCCGTAACCTGGATACCTGGCTCTGCGAACATTCCACGGTCCTGGAATTATTCCAACGGGCCAGCGCCGGACGTGACGTTTCTGTGGTGGAAGGGGTGATGGGGGTGTTCGACGGACATTCCAGCCTGACTGAAGAGGGCTCGACCGCCCAGTTGGCCAAGCTGCTGGGGGCCCCGGTGATTCTCATCGCCGACGCCGCCAAAGTCGCCCGCAGCGTGGCGGCCGAGATACTGGGTTTTCAGAAGTTCGACCCGGACTTGAACGTGGCCGGGGTGATCCTGAACGGTGTGGGCAGCGACCGCCACCTGGAGTTCTGCAAGCCCCAGATCGAAGCCACCACCGGCCTACCGGTCCTTGGCTATCTGCCGAGGAAAGAAGAGTTCATCCAGCCGGAGCGCCACCTGGGCCTTATTCCCACGGTGGAAGGCACGGTGGCCCAGAAGTGGTACGACAGCGTGATCAATCAGGTCGAAGCCACCATGGACGTGCCGGCCATCTTGAAACTAGCCCAGACGGCCAAGACACCCAAGGCCGCCCCCGGTGTCTACCCCGAGTCTCCGGCGCCCGCCCGCACGACCATCGCGGTGGCTCAGGATATGGCCTTCAACTTCTACTATCAGGACTCGTTGGACCTGCTCACCGCATGGGGCGCTGAGCTAGCCCCGTTTAGCCCGCTGGAGGACGACAAGTTGCCGGCCGGAGCCCAGGGGATCTACCTGGGCGGCGGGTTCCCAGAGCTGTTCGCCTCCCAACTCTCGGAGAACGCGCCGATGCACGAAGCTATACGCCAGGCGGCGGTAAGGGGAGTGCCGGTCTACGCGGAATGCGGCGGCCTGATGTACCTTGGAAAGAGCCTGTCAGACTTGGACGGTGTGACCCACCCTATGATCGGCGTCATCCCCGCCGAGTCGGCGATGTCTCAGACCCGGTTGACCCTGGGATACCGCGAAGTTGAGTCATGTTCGGATAGCCCGGTCCTGCTCAAGGGACAGCGAGTCCGGGGCCACGAGTTTCATTGGTCCACCTTGGCCCAGCCACCGTCGGACGATGAATCGGTCTATAAAGTGGTCGACCAAGACAACCGGCCCGACGGCTTTCGCACGAAGAACGTCTGGGCTTCATACGTACACATACACCTGGGCAGCCGCCCGGGTTTGGCGTCGAGGTTCGTAGAGACCTGCGCCGCTGCATCAGCCTAAGAGATACCGGCTTGGCCGGACAGGATAAAACATGAGCACAGATAAGCCCGCGGAACAGGACGCCCAGGCAGAGCCAGGCCCCCAGTCAGTTACAGGGCCACGTATAAACAAAGGCCTCGTCATCGTCAACACCGGCAAGGGCAAGGGCAAGACCACTGCCGCGATGGGCGTGGTGGTACGGGCTTGGGGCCGGGGTATGAAAGTCATCATGCTCCAGTTCATCAAGCACTCCACCGCCAACTTCGGAGAACAGCGCGCCGCCCAGAAGATGGGTATCGAGATGCGTGCCATGGGCGACGGCTTTACCTGGCGCTCCAAAGACCTGGACCAGTCCGCCGAGCTGGCGCGGGCCCACTGGGAAGACTGCAAGACCATCATCGCCTCTGGCGACTATGACGTGATCGTGCTGGATGAATTCACCTACCCGATGCACTACGGGTGGGTCGACACTGAAGAGGTCATCGAAGCCTTGAAGGCCCGCCCCGACATGGTGCACGTGATCATCACCGGGCGTAACGCCCCGGAAGCCTTGGTGGAGTACGCCGACCTGGTCACCGAGATGAACGTGGTGAAGCACCCTTACCAAGAGGGGATAAAAGCCCAGCCGGGCATTGAATTTTAACTTCGGCAAGTTCCAAGGAACCGGAAACCGTCATGGAAGAATCACTTATTACGGTCGATTCAAATATCTGCAGTGGAAGGCCATGTGTTCGCGGCACTAGAATTATGGTTGCGAACATCCTTGGCATGATGGCGGGCGGGTACTCCGTTAAACGAGTTCTTAAGAGCTATCCACAACTCACCACAGCCGATGTTTCTGCCGCTCTTGGTTACGCCTCCCAAGTCATTGACGGGGAAAGGCCTATTGCTCCGCAGTGACAAACCATTGGTTCTTCGAATCCTGCTTGACCAATACAATCGACCGCTAGGAGCAACTAATTGCCCATCTCAGACCTAGTCGACCGCACAATCAAAGAGATCATGCCCTTGGACGAGACGGCGATGGCCGCCGCCAGGGCCAGGCAGGACCAACTGACCAAACCCCCGGGCAGTCTGGGCCGGTTGGAAGAGCTGTCCATCCAACTAGCCGGGATCTTCGGCGAAGCCACACCCAGCATCCGCCGCAAGACCGTCATCCTGGCCGCCGGAGACCACGGCGTGGTGGCCGAAGGCGTCAGCGCCTACCCGCAAGACGTTACCCCGGCCATGGTGATGAACTTCTTAGGCGGCGGCGCGGCGATCAACGTGCTAGCGAATCACGCCGGGGCCGAGATAATCGTGCTGGATGCCGGAGTTGCCGCCGACCTCCCCGAACACCCGTCGCTGCGCTCAGTGAAGATTGGCCGGGGCACCGACAACATCGCCATGGGACCGGCAATGACCCGCGAACAGGCCATCCAATGCCTGGAGACGGGCATCGAGACTGCGCGTGAACAGATCGCGGCCGGGTCAGACCTCCTCGCCTGCGGCGACATGGGGATCGGGAACACCACTCCGTCCAGCGCCATCACATCTGTGATAACCGGCGCCGGCACGGACGTAACCACCGGACGTGGCACTGGGCTAGACGACGCCGGACTGGCCCACAAAGCGTCTGTCGTTAAGCGGGCCATCTATGTGAACAAGCCCGACGCCAAAGACGGACTGGATGTCCTGATGAAGGTCGGCGGGTTCGAGATCGGGGTGTTGGCCGGGGTGTTCCTGGGAGCCGCCGCCGGACACCGTCCCGTGATCGTTGACGGGTTCATCTCCGGTGCGGCGGCGTTGATCGCCTACGCCATTGCTTCCGAGGCCGGGCACCGTTTCATCGCATCCCACCAGTCGGTGGAGCCGGGCCACCGCATCTCCCTCAGCCACATGGGACTGGAGCCGCTTCTGGACATGGGCATGCGATTGGGCGAAGGCTCCGGGGCGGCCTTGTCGATGCACATCGTTGAAGCCGCCGCCAAGTGTCTCTCCGACATGGCCACCTTCGCCGAAGCTGGCGTCTCTGAGAAGATCGAAGACGACGGTGAAGAGGCCGCCTCCTGATCTCCTTTTGGCTCAACCCCCTCCGGCTGGCGGTGACTTTCCTCACCATCTTCCCGGTGGCGCGCAACCTGGACCGCGGCCCGATGGACCTGAGCAACTCCAGGGCCTTTTACCCTGCCGTCGGTCTGCTGATGGGTCTGCTATTGGTCGGGATCGAGGCAGGCTCAGATGAGATATTCACCGCGCCTATAACCGCCGCGTTTCTGGTGGCCGCCATGGTCATCATCACCAGGGCTCTTCACATGGATGGGCTGATGGACGTGTGCGACGGCCTGTTTGGCGGGTTCACCCCGGAGCGGCGATTGGAGATCATGCGCGACTCGCAGGTGGGCGCTTTCGGAGTGGCCGGTGGCGTGACGGTCCTGCTATTGAAATACGGGGCGCTGTTGTCTCTGATCACCTTGGCCGAGCCAGGGAAAGAGTGGGCGTTGCTGCTCTTCCCATTGATCTCCCGGTGGTCCATGGTCGTCTTGCTTGGGGCTTTCCCATACGTCCGCGCCCAGGGTCTGGGGTCGCCGTTCCATGGGGGAGGCGTTAAGATCGCGACAACCGTGGCTGGACTCTCAGCCTTGGCCGCGGCCTTTCTTTTGGGCGGTTACGCCGGGTTGTGGATCTTCTTTGGCGCCATCGCGATGGCCTGGCTTATGGGATGGGCCATGGCAAAGTCGTTGGGCGGCCTCACCGGCGACACCTACGGTGCGACCAACGAGATAATCGAAATGGCCGTGATACTTGCCGCGACAGCCCTCATTCCCTATGGTTGGCTGGAACCGCTTCCCGATTTTCTGGACCGGTTTTGATATTCTCCGGCCCCGACGACCTGGCGGTCTTAGCCTTGGCCGTGCTGCTTGACCTCACCCTGGGAGAGCCACCCACGCGGTTCCACCCAACGGTTTGGATGGGACGGCACATATCGTTCGTCGAGCGATGGTCGCCCAAGAAAGGTTTTATCGGACTCATGGCGGGTCTGTCCATCGCCTTGGTGTTGCCAGCGATCTGGGGGGGTGAGGCTTTCTTCCTGGCATTCTGGCTGCAAGACGTCCACTCCATCGTCTAYATTCTCGTGGGCGCCGTGTTRCTGAAATCGACTTTCTCGCTGCGAATGCTGCACAAAGAGGCGGCTTTGGTCCGTGGGCATCTGGACCGGGGAGACATGGAACAGGTTCGGGCCCGAATGCCGTCGTTGGTCAGCCGGGACCCTTCAGGCCTGACCGCYGAGCAGGCCACCGCCGCCACCGTTGAATCGGTGTCCGAGAACATCAACGACAGTTTCCTGGCGCCGTGGCTGTTCTTCGCTCTATTCGGTCTGCCCGGGGCCTTCGCCTACCGCATGATYAACACGYTGGACAGTATGATAGGCTACCGGGGAGTCTACGAGTACCTGGGCAAGGCTTCCGCCCGYCTCGACGACCTGGTGAACCTGGTCCCGGCGCGGCTGGCCGGGCTGCTGCTGGTGGCCGCCAGCGGCTTCCTGCCAGGCCAGCAGATGGCTAGGGCCTGGCGTATCATGTGGCGTCACCACGGCCGGACCCAGAGTCCCAACGCCGGCTGGACTATGAGCGGAATGGCCGGGGCCTTGGGGGTCCAACTCCAGAAAGTAGACCCCGAACTTGGCTATACATTGGGCGAACCCGACCGGCCCATCGAACCGTCAGATATTAGCCGCGCTGTCCAGTCCATGTATTTGGTAGGGTTCTTCGGACTAACGATAGCGCTGGTTATAACCTTCGCCCGCGGCACTATCTTCTAAAAGAACAGCCATATCAGATGCCAAACCAACAACCAGTAAACGCCAAGAGTGGCAGGCCGGTGCATGGGAGTATCAATCCTAGTGAATTGCGGGCGCTTGGCCTGAAGCTGGAAGACCTGCTCGACTTCAGCGCCAGTATCAGCCCCATCGGCCCGCCCGAAGGAGTTTGGGAGGCCATCCGGAGCGTTGATCTCAGCGCCTATCCCGACCCCGAATGCTTGGAACTTCGGGAAGCCATCTGCCGCCACATCTCGACCCCGTCCCGAAATATCTCTATCGATCGGGTGTTGGCGGGCAACGGCTCCACCGAGATATTCCACCTTCTGACCCGCATCTATCTGGCCAACCAGGGTACAGCGCTATTACTGACGCCGACCTACGGCGAGTACGACGGTGCTTGCCGTCTGGCGGGGGCTGAAATACTCAACCTAGAGGCCGACCTGTCGGGTGATTTCAGGTGGGACATCGGGGAAGCTTCGAGCATCATCAAAAGCAAGAAACCCGAGCTCGTCATAGTCTGCAACCCGAACAACCCCACGGGGGTCTACCTGGACCGCCAGGAAATCGAGGCCCTGGCCGACGCCGCCGAGGATGCGGGCAGCCTGCTTGTGGTGGACGAAGCCTACTTATCTTTCGTCGAAGAACCCTGGGAYTCCCTGGAATTGCTGGACCGGGCCGAAGTTATGTTGGTGCGTTCTATGACCAAGGACTACGCCCAGACCGCGCTACGGCTCGGCTATGCCCTGGCCTCCGAGGAAGTCGTCTCACGGCTCAGGGAGTACCAGCCCGATTGGAGCGTCAACGGCCTAGCCCAGAAGGCGGGAGTGTCGGCATTGGCGGACGCCGGCTAYCTACCCRGGGCCAGAGAAGCCGTGTTCAGCGCCAAGAGATTCCTGTCCGACGAGCTCGGAGCCCTGGGGCTGGAGGTTCCCCGGTCCGAGGCCAACTTCATTCTCGTCAAGGTCGGGGACGCCGCCAAGTGGCGCTCCCAGCTTTTGGCCAAGGGTATGGTGGTGCGGGACTGCACATCGTTCGGCATGCCCGAGTATATCCGGGTGGGCATCAGACCGTTGGCGGACTGCCAACTTCTGGCGGCGGCCATGGCTCAAGTGGTCCAAACCGCCCTTGCTGATTGACGGCCCACCCATTAGAATCAGAACCAACAAACCGGMCCATAGTGGGCATCCGGCACCGCATTAGGAGTTGTCCGTCATGGCTACTACCACAGGTAAGATCGTTGGCGAGAGCCGGTTCAACGAAACCTTCGGCCCGCCGTCAGAGCGCGCCGTTCGCAAACTGAAGACTCACCTGACTCCCTTCGTTCAGGAGTTCATCAAAGCCGCTCCGTTTGTGGTCACGGCAACCACCGATAGCCAAGGCCGTTGYGACGCCTCTCCCAAGGGCGGCAAGCCTGGCTTCGTTAAGGTGATTGACGAGAAGCACCTGCTGTTCCCCGATGTGGCCGGCAACCGTCTCTTCCAGTCCTACCAGAATGTTGATGACAATCCCTTCATCGGGCTGATCTTCTTCATACCCGGCATCAACGACACCGTCCGCGTCAACGGCAAGGTCAGGATCGTTAGCAAAGAGGACCTGGAAAACCAGAACATTGAGGTAGCGCTCTACGAGACCGACGACCGGTCCARGCATCTGCAGGGCATGTTGATCGAAGTCGAAGAAGCCTACACCCACTGCCCACGGGCCCTCAATTTTTCCCACCTATGGGACGCCGGAGAGATYGGAAAAAATAAGGAAACATCTCCCATTCCAGAGCGGACGGACGAGAATTATTTCTCACACCAAGAAGGGTCTTAAGCTTACAGATTTCAGCGGTCAGCTATCGGCAAATAGGCGACTTGAAACAGGCCCCGGACATCGTCCGGGGCCTGTTTTTTGGTGTATTTGRGACCCCAGAATCGGAGGAAATTCTGAGGACCAATTTTGGTTTACAACGGCGTTGGCCCACCGTAAGATGGGTTGGTTAACACTACGCGTAATAACTGAGGTTTTCTGCAGATGGTAACCATCTCCTTCGAAAAACATACCCTGTCAAACGGGCTGGACGTGATACTCCACRAGGACCACAACATCCCCGTAGTGGCCGTAAATGTCTGGTACCACGTSGGCTCCAAAGACGAAGAGATGGGGCGGACCGGGTTTGCTCACCTTTTCGAACATGTGATGTTCGAAGGGTCTAAACACCACAACAGCAGCCACTTCGAGCCCCTGCAAAAAGCCGGCGCCAATCTCAACGGCTCAACCACCCCAGACCGCACCAATTACTGGGAAGATGTCCCCACCAACTACCTGGACCTGGCCCTCTGGCTGGAATCCGACCGCATGGGTTTCTTGCTGGATGCCCTAGACCAGCAGCGCTTTGACATTCAGCGCGACGTGGTCAAGAACGAGCGCCGCCAGTCCTACGAAAACCGGCCCTATGGCATGGCCTCCTGGCACATCCAGGAAGCCCTATATCCCCTGCCCCATCCTTATCATTGGATGACCATTGGCTCCCAAGAAGACTTGGACGCCGCGAATCTGGACGACATCAAAGACTTCTTCAAGCGGTTCTATACCCCCGCCAACGCCAGCCTGGCCATCGCTGGGGACATCGACATGGGCGAAGCGCTGGAGATGGTCAACAAGTACTTCGGTGATTTACCTCCCGGTGAGTCGGTCCCCCGCAAGGGGCGTCACGACTCCGGGTTGAAGGGCCGCATCGAGTTGGAGATGCGGGACAAAGTGACCCTGCCCCGGACCTATATCGCTTGGCCGACGCCCCCAGAAGGAGATGTCGACGATGCRCCCATGGAGATYTATGAGGCCATCATGTCCGACGGCCTGACCTCCCGTTTGCATAAATCATTGGTCTATGAGAAGCAGATCGCTCAGAGCGCCAATATGCGCTACCACTCGTCAGAGATATCAGGACAATGCGTGCTTTCAGTGACCGCCGCCGAAGGGCATGAACTTGCCGAAGTCGAAGCCGCCGCCGACGCCGAGATGGCCCGGCTGCTTCGGGAGCCGCCCACCGACGAAGAGATCACAAGGGTCAAGAACCGTATCGAAGCCAGCCACTACCGCCAGTTGGCCCGTATCGGCGGGTTCGGCGGACGTGCCGACCAGCTCAACCACTTCAGCGTTTTTTCCAACAACCCCGAACTGATCAACACCAGCCTGGATAAGTACATGGCGGTGACCCGAGAGGACGTGATGCGGGTGGCCGAAACCGTCTTGGACGAGAACCAGGTCCGGCTCCGCGTGTTGCCTGAACCGACTCTGTCGCCGGCCACCGTCACGATCGACCGGACGATCATGCCGCCGCCCACGAGCGAGCCGGTCTTCAACCCGCCGACGCCAACCCGCACCAAGCTCTCCAACGGCATGGGTATCTCTGTTATCGAGCAGCGCGGTCTCCCCATCGTGGCCTTCGGGGTGTTGATGGACGCCGGCGCCTCCCGTGATCCGAAACAACTCCCCGGACTGGCCGGGTTCACTGCGCAGATGCTGCCGGAAGGCACCACCTCCAAGACGAGTCAGGAGATCGCCCAGGCCTTTGAGTTCATCGGCTCGCGTATCTCGGCCGATGGACGGAGGGAGTACACCCTGCTATCGGCGGAGACGCTCACCAAGCATTGGCCCACGGCGTTGGAACTGACCGCCGATCTGGTGCTAAACCCCAATTTCCCAGACCATGAGATAGAGCGAGTTCGAAGGGAGCACCTCACCGAACTCCGCCGGGGTAAAGACGATGCCAATTCCGTGGCCGACCAGTTGATGGCCGGCTTGGTGTTCGAACCGGACTCAGGATACGGACACCCCCTGTCGGGCACAGAGAAGTCGATCGGTGCGCTGACACGGGACGATATTATTCGTCAGTTCAGCCGTGACTACAGCCCCGCCAACGCCAACCTGATCGTGGTTGGCGACGTCAGTATCGACGAAGTTGCGAAACGGGCTGAAGCCGTTTTCGGTTCCTGGAGGGGCGGTGAAGCCTCGCCCAACGGCATTGCAACCATCGCACCGGCCAATGGGACCGCCACGATCTACCTGGTAGACCGGCCGGGAGCGCCCCAATCGGTCATCCGCGCCATGCATACCACCATCCCCAGGCTGCACCCTGATTATCTGGGACTGACCTTGATGAACTATGCCTTTGGCGGACAGTTCTCCGCCAGGCTGAACCAGAACCTTCGGCAAGACAAGGGTTATAGCTACGGTTATCAGTCCCACGTACAGTGGTTCCGGGGCCTATCCCTGATGTTGGCCGGCGGAGCGGTCCAGACCGAGGTCACGAAAGAATCGGTATTCGAAACGCTGAAGGAATTCAACGACGTACGAGGGTCCCGGCCGATCAGCGAGGAAGAACTGGAGAATGCCAAGCAGAGCGTTCTTCGAAGCTTTCCCGCCAACTTCGAACGCCCTGGCGCGATCATGGGCCAGGTTCTTCAGATGGTCCAGTTCGGCCTGCCAGACGACTATCTACAGACCGTCCGTTCCAGCGTCGAGGCGGTAACCCTGGAGGATGTGCACCGCATCACCCAGGAACTGGTCCGTCCTGACCAGATGAAGATACTGGTGGTGGGAGACCGGCAACAGATCGAGACCGGGCTCCGGGAATTGGACCTCCCCACCGTCATCTTGGACCTAGACGGCGTCGAGATCACATAAGCGCCGACGGCGGCGGAAATCGAACGTAGGGGCGGGTTTCCAACCCGCCCTGTTGCTCGTGATCCAAATCTATACTGGGAAAGAATGTCGGGGCTCACATGCTGCTCTCGGTAGCGATCTCGTTTCCACAACCACAGCGGCAAAGTAAAAGGGCAGGTTAGAAACCTGCCCCTACGTGTATCCGACGTTATTCCCTATGGAAAGGTCACCTATTTTCGCGCACCGGGACCAGTGATTACTGTTGCGGCCGTTCTCCCAATTCCAGGGTCAACGTCTTCCGGGACCCAGCTCCATCCGCAACTTGGAACACTTCTACTTCAACCTGTTGTCCGGCTCTAAGTTCCTGTTTCAGGAGGCGCGTCAGGTCTGAGACGGTGGCGATATCCTGACCGGCGATGTTGACTACGATGTCGCCCGGAATTATTCCAGCGCGGTCGGAAGGCCCATCGACCACGGTGTTCCGGATGATTACCCCTTCCCGGATCGGCAGCCCCACTTCAGCGGCTACCTCCGGTACCAGATCGGCCAGGAATACTCCCATACAGGCCCAGCGGACCCGCCCCAATTCGACGAGTTGCTCGGCAACTTGCTGCGCGGTTTCAACGTCGATGGCGAAGCCGATGCCTTCCACATCGATACTGTCACGCCCGCCGGCCCCCCGCAGGACCGCGGTGTTGATCCCCACCAGGTTTCCGCCCAAGTCGATCAACGGCCCACCGCTGTTGCCGGGGTTGATCGAGGTGTCGGTATGTATCAGGTCATACAGCGTCACTCCGGGAGTGGACTCTATCGACCGTCCCAAGGCAGAGACGACGTCAACCGTGACAGTGGGGCCTCCAGGCAGTGCCAACGCGTTCCCGATGGCGATCACCCAGTCGCCCACGCGCAGTGGGCCGTTCTGGTGCAGAGGCAGAAAAGGGTAACCGTCTCCCGGAATCTGCAACACGGCCAGGTCGGACAGAAGGTCTGCTCCGATCAATTCGGCCACGACCTGGGTCCCGTCATCCTGGGTTACGGTGATCTCAACACCACCCTCGATCACGTGGTTGTTGGTCAAGACCAAGCCAGACTCGTCGAAAATCACCCCAGTCCCGCTGCCGAACCCGGTAGACTGCCTGCCGAAGCGGTCCTGGGACACGATCCTGGCCACGATCGAAACCACGGCCGGCCGTACCTTCTCCACGGTATCTGCGATGTTGGGTAATTGCAGCATCGCCACGTCCCCGACTTCGTTGGTGCCGGGCGTCTGGGTGACCGGTGGTGACGCCGTGGACGGTTCAGCGGTGGCCGTCGGGTCGCTGGAACAGGCAACCGCGGCTAGGACAGATAGCATTACCACCGCCAGCAAATAGCGAAACTTAATCATGTTACGCAAGCTCTCCATGATCACTGGAATCCTTGCGCCGCCTCACGTTGGATCCGGAACAAGGGCTCCATACCTCGAGACGCCAATGAAAGTACTTCCTCCACCTGCTGGCGCGGGAAAGGTTGGGCCTCGGTGGCGCCTTGCAGCTCCACCAGGCCACCCTGGGACGTAAGCACGACGTTGAAATCCACGTCGGCTGAGAAGTCTTCTTCGTAACAGAGGTCGAGCAGGAGCTGCCCCTTCAATATGCCCACGCTGATGGCCGCGACAGGGCAAAGCAACGGCAGCTTGGTCAGCACACCGTTGTTCACCAACATCTGCAGCGCCTGATGCAGGGCGACATAAGCCCCGGTGATGGCGGCGGTGCGGGTGCCGCCGTCGGCTTGAATCACGTCGCAGTCTATCTGGACCGTTCGCTCTCCCAGGGCGTCCAGGTCGGTGACGGCCCTGAGTGACCGCCCGATCAGCCTCTGGATCTCTTGTGAGCGTCCGCTAGGACGACCCGAATCGCGCTCTCTGGCGGTGCGGGTGTTTGTGGCCCGGGGCAGCATGGAATATTCGGCGGTGACCCAGCCCTTGCCCTGGCCTCGCAGAAATCCCGGSWCKYKSKMWKMSMRMGWSSCGGSRYWKMKSMSMKKSSWGGKSMMSRKCTSGRTCAMCGCCGAACCCTCGGCGTATTTCTGATAACCTGGTGTGATGGTGGTCGGACGGTGTTGGTCCCAAGCCCGCCCGTCCCGTCTGGTGATTTCAGCCAATTGTTACCGGTCCCTGRTCCAGAATGTGCGGAAGACGCCTTGGACTCGGTCCAGGCATCAAAATCCAGTATACATTAAGCCTTTGAAAGGTAGTCTTGAAGGCTTCTTAACAATCCGCCATCTGTTTTGTTTACCGTTGGGTTTCAACCCACAATTCCACGCCGTCGGTAACGAACTCCACGTCGCCGTGGCGGTCGGTCCGGTAGATGTTTTCACCGCCGATCTGCCGCATCAGGCGACCGATCACTTCGTCGTTGGGATGTCCGAAAGAGTTGTCGCCGCCCACGGATATCAACGCCACCGCCGGGCCCACCGCATCGATGAACCCGGCGGTCGATGAGGYCTTGCTGCCGTGGTGGGCCACTTTCAGCACAGTGCTTTCGATCCCGGCGCCCATCAACGCCAATAATGACTCCGTCTGGGCCTCGATGTCGGCGGTCAGCAGGAAGCTGACGGACCCATAGGTYATTCGCAACACCAGGGCKTCGTTGTTCGYCGACCCGCCGCCTGAGATACCTGAGCGGGGATTCAGCACCTCGGCCACCACCCSGGAACCCAGGTCCAGCGCGWAGCCTTGGTGAACAGAAACGACATCAACCTTGTTTCGCTCAACACCTGCTTGCCATTGGGCATACATCGACGCCGTGGACGACTCGGTCCCGGCGACTATGGCGCCGACCTCGTACTGGTCTAGGACATCGATGAGCCCCCGGCTATGGTCGGCATCCAAGTGGGTCACCACCACCAGGTCTAGGCTGCGGTCCCCTTCGGGCATGGCTTCGCTCAGGGCGCGAATGGCGCTGTCGGGCGCCGGGCCACCGTCCACCAAGACTTGGCGACCTTCGGGCGTCACGATCAACGCGCTGTCGCCCTGACCAACGTCGMAAAAATACACGTGCAGATCGCCGTCSYCGCCCGTACCAACCTGCCACCAGAGCGCAATCGCCGCGGCCGTCATGAAGACCGCCCCCGTGATGATGGGAAGGGTTTTGGCTGGTTCCATCGGACGCCGRGTTAATTCCCCCGCTTGATCTTTGACCCTAGACCATAGCCACCCCAATCGGCCTGGCTTGAGCAGCAACAGCGATGCGCCCAAGGCCAGGTACCAGACGGCCACCAGCCAGTTGCCGGCCCAGTCTGTCTGGAGAGTCCATTTCGGGGCTATTTTCACCAGCTCTATCAGATAACTGGTGGGTGCCCAAACCATCCAGCCGATGAATTGCCCGAGTGTCGTGCTGACGAGACCCACCGCCGCCGCGGCCAGAGTGCCGGCCATGATGAACGGCATGGCCGGGAGCGCCAACACCGTGACGATGATGCCGGGCAGGGCCACCTCGCGGAAGTTGAATGCAAGCAACGGCCAGGTTGCCAGCATGGCCGACCATGAGATTATGAGCATCATCAAGGGCGCGCGGACCATCGGCAACGCCAAAGGGGCCCAYCAAGATCGGCYTGGCGCGGTTGATTCTGGCGACCATCTGGGTATGAACGGCTGAGTCAACGCRWYCCCCGCCATGGCGGCGAAACTGAGCTGGAACGACACCCGTTGGAYGATCTCCGGTGAGATGACGGTCATYAGGCCCGCGCTTAAGGCCAGCGCCGGGAGGATGCTGCCAGGCCGCCCGATTCCCACCGCCACCAGATATMCACTGCCCATCAYCGCCGCCCGGACCACGGATGGCGGCATCCCCGAGACCAATGCGTATGCCCAAACGGCGATCAAAGGGACGGCAAGGAAATAGAAACCTCGCCTCCCAAATAGCCACGCCGACGCGGCTAAGAACATAACCACCAGGACACCGACGTGCAGCCCGGAGATCGCCAACAGATGCGGGGTACCAGTGCCGCGGAAGTCCTGGACCATCTCGGGCGGCAAGTCGCCGCGCAGTCCCAGTAACAGCGCCTGTCCCAAAGCGGACTGAGGGTAGGGGATGGTGTCTTCGATACTTTCCGATAAACGGCCCCGAAGCGAGTAGGGCCATTTCCGCCATCCGCCCGATTCACCAGCTACCTCAGCGGAGTCAGCAGACATGATCCCGGCTATTCCCTGCGCGGCCAGGTAAGCSGGATAGTCGAACCCGCCAAATGGCTCCGGACGGCGCAATGTTCCGGAAACGGTGACTAAGTCGCCATAATCGAAATAGGGAGGARACCGTCGGGCTACCAGATCATCGGATGGGCGGGCGTANTACCAGGAGTCGGCCTTCCKGCGCATCGTTCGCCGTTAGGTCCAACGTGAATTCCACCCGGCTACCGGAGAACTCCGGGTCGCTGCTGATTCGGCCACCCAGCGTCACGTTGGTGTCGGACGGACCTGCCAAATTGAGGCTGGGAGCAACGTCGGCCCGCCAGGCGCCCAGCACCAGCAGCAACGCCAACACGACTGTAAACACCGGCAAGCCACRCAGCCGCAGAGCCAGGCCGAAGGTGATGGAACCACCCAAGAGCAGCAAAAGCGGCGCGAGCGGCGTGCTGGTTTCCAGTCCGATCAGGACGCCGATCAGCCACGCCGCCACCATGAAGGCCAGTTTCATGGAACGAAACAGCTAGTTGGRAATGGCGTTCGGTCTGAGATCACCGGACTCCGGTCACCGTGACCAATTCCCGTATGTTCTCATAGGTTACTGGCCCGATCTTCGGGACTTCTTGGACCTCTGCGATCGATTGGAAAGGACGGACATTTTTCYGGTAGGCCACGATAGCTTCGGCCAGCGCAGGGCCGATGCCGGGCAGTGTGTCCAATAGCTGCACCGACGCCCGATTCAAGTCGATCAAGCTGCCTGGCTGGGCGGCTGATCCGGCGGTTGCCCTAGTCGAGTCTGATGCAGCGGGAGGGGTTTCGCCTAACTTGAGGACGTAATACTGTGCTTAGCCTTTGACGCGGAGGGCCAGATTCAGCCCGTCGAGGATGCCTTTGTCGGTGATACCGGCGGCGGCGTCCAGGGCGTCGGTGATCCGGCTTTCTGAATCGAGAGTGTAGACTCCGGGGTTGACCACNSSCCCATTGACGTAGACCCTGACCTGGGCAGGGCTTTCCTGTTGCGCCGTTGGCGCGATGATCCGGACCGGCGCGTTGTCGTCCTGCCGGGCAAGCAGGACGACGGCGGCCAAAACCGCCGCCACGGTCGCGGCTACCAGCACGATGAAAGATAAGTTTCGGGCGGTCAGCTCGGGCATACTCTGTCCCACGCCAAAGAYCTTAGGTCAGGGATATTCAGTGTTCGTCTGGTCTKTATCTAAACCCCGGTTGTACTAGCTGCGACTGTCCGATTATAATTTAGCYCTCATTCTAATATAAAGGGGTCTTACCGTGGGCACGAACAAAGCTACATCCGTCAACGGCAATCAAAAACTGCACGCCTTTTTTAAGGGCGCTGTGGTACCGATGGATGAGGCCAAGGTGAGTGTGACAACTCATGCGCTGCACTACGGCACGGCTGTTTTCGAAGGTATCCGCGGCAACTGGAACGAAGAACAAGGCAAGATGTTCATCTTCCGGATGCGGGAACACTACGAGCGTCTGCTCCGCGGCTGCAAGATACTGCTGCTGGACATCCCCTATACCGCAGACCAACTCTGCGACATCACCGTGGACCTGGTGGAGCGCAACGGTCACCAGTCGGACATCTACATCCGCCCGCTGGCCTATAAAAGCGCTGAGGTTGTGGCCAAYCTCAAGCTGCAGGAGCTGGAAAGTGATTTCACGCTGATCACCGTGCCCTTTGGGAATTACCTGGGYACCGACATACTGAAATGCTGCACCTCCTCTTGGCGCCGGGTGGACGACAACATGATCCCGACCCAGATCAAGAGCTCGGGCATCTACGTCAACAGCATGCTGGCTAAGACCGAAGCCACCCTGGCTGGGTTCGACGAGGCTATCATCCTGGGCCAAGACGGGCATGTGTCCGAGGGCTCGGGAGAGAACGTGTTCATGGTGACCGGCGGGAAGCTGTTCACGCCTAGGTCAGAGGACAACGCGCTSCCGGGCATAACCCGRGAGACCATCATGCAATTGGCCCAGGCCGACCTTGGAATCGAAGTTGTCGAGCGCAGCATCGACCGCAGTGAGCTTTACCTGGCCGACGAGATGTTCCTCAGCGGCACGGCAGCGCACCTGACTCCGGTTGTGGAACTGGACCGCCGCAACATCGGCACCGGCGAGCCGGGACCGATCACATTGGCGCTACAGAAGATGTATTTCGATGTCGTGGTAGGCCGCAACCCCAAGTACCTCCACTGGTGTACTGTGGTCTCGCCCCAAGTGGTGCCGGCCTAGTCGATAGGGAGTAGCCGCTTCTGATCAGCGAACTATACGGACGCCCATACAATCGGGCGTCCGTTCGGTTTAACCGGCTCATTTAGCCGGACCTTTCGAGTTGGAGTTTCGTGATTTGACCTGGATCGGTCTGGGACTACTCGGTTACGCCATCGGCAGCCTTCCGACTGCTTATCTCTTCACCCGTTACTTCCTGGGCCAGGACATACGGCAGATGGGTGATTCCAACAGCGGCGCGGCCAACGTGTTCCGAAATGTGGGCGCCAAGGCAGGCATCGCCGTGGGGGCCATCGACATCATCAAGGGCGGCGTGGTAGTCGTGTTGGCCATGGTGCTGGTGGATGACACCTACATGGAAATGATGGCTGGCGGAGCGGCCTTGGCAGGTCACAACTTCCCAGTCCACCTCAAGTTTCGGGGCGGCCGCGGCGCGGCTACCGCAGTGGGAGTATTGATTGCATCGCTGCCCTTGATCGGTCTGCCCATCGGCGCCATTTGCCTGGTCGTTCTCTACGTYWCCCGCAAAGCGATCTATCCTCTAGCCATCTTCCTGATCGGCATACCTGTGCTAGCTTGGCCGGTCGAAGGCTCGGTTGCTCTGGCAATCTACGCGGTGGCCATCCCGGTCGCTGTCGGCCTGARCCATTTCTTCACGACCCGCATCCTGAATCCGGGCGCGGCTGATAACACAGGTTGACTGCCGCTCTTTTCCAAAATCTGACCTATCATGGAGGCACGATGGGCTGGTCTCTGCATCACCCCCACGGACTCATCTATCACGCACCCCAATATTGTCACCGGGGCTACACCCTGTTCGCAAATCTGCGCGGCCATGACGCCAACCTCATCGATATGGAAGGCCGCATCTGCCATCGGTGGCATTGGCCCGGCGGCATCAATTACGCCAATCTGCTGCCCAACGGCAACCTGCTATTCATGAGTCTGGCGCCCGACGAGAAGCTCCCCATGACCGGAATCGGCGGCCACGCCGGTGGGCTGGTGGAACTGGACTGGGACGGCAACTTGGTCTGGGAGTTGGAGAACCCTTGGATGCACCACGACTTCCAACGGCTGGAGAACGGCAATACCCTGGCTCTGGTGTGGGAGGAGTTGTCTTCCGACATGACTTTCCGCGTGAAAGGCGGGTTCACAACCGCCGAAGACCCGGTGCAGATGCTGGGCGACGTGGTGCGGGAATTCTCGCCAAAAGGAGAGGTGGTCCACGAATGGAAGTCCTGGGAGCACTTGGACTTTGACAAAGACGTGATCTGTCCCTTGGAAGGCCGGCGTGAGTGGACCCACGGCAATAGCATCAACGTGACCACCGACGGCGATTACCTGGTCAGTTTCAGGCAGACCAGCACGGTGGGCATAGTGGACCGGGTGAGTGGACGCTTCACTTGGAAATGGGGACCGGGAGAGGTGTCCCACCAGCACAACCCCAGCTTCCTGGACAATGGCCGGGTGCTGTTGTTCGATAACGGCTCTCACCGCCGCGCGCCCAATACCAACTACTCCCGGATCGTCGAGATCGACCCGGCCAACAACGACATCGCCTGGGACTACCGGGGTGAGCCGGCAATCTCCTTCTACAGCTATCAGATCAGCGGGGCGGAAAGACAGCCCAACGGCAACACGCTGATCTGCGAGGGGGCCACCGGGCGGTTCATCGAGGTTACCGCTGGGCACCAGATAGTCTGGGAGTACATCAATCCCCTGTTCGCCGATAGTGGGAGGCTGGCGGGTGGCAGTTCATCGGGCCAGGCCAACTCGGTCTTTCGCGCCCACCGGTTCGCCCCAGATGACCCAGCGCTAGAGGGACGGGACCTGGACCCGGCGAGATACGGCAACTTGAACCGTATATTGGGCGCCAACTAGGAGTCAGACAACTCGCCCAGAACCAGGAGATCGCCGTCTGCCTCCAGTCGGCCTTCGGATAATAGACCGTTTATCACGGAGTCGAACCGGTCCTTGACGGCTTGGRTGGTGCGGCTGAAGCCCAGCAGTTTTGCTACCCGGGCCGGAGCTTGGTCCCGGGCGATCCCGTAAGACCGCCCGACAACCACACAGATAGCCTCGGCAATCTCCTCGTCCGAGACCATCTCCAGCTTGCGTGATGCGGCGGGYARGSSYSWYMRRYCCCRRACCSSMRRSSGTSYCMWRWWMSYSMYMMWWMSRAASWCWMMKCGCCGNGGAANMYAYSRSSMGACCGGACGAGTTCGTCAACCGCATCGTCCAAGGCCGCCTGCACGAGTTTGCCYGGCCGCTTGACGCCCGATTCAGTACATATGCGGCGAACRGCCTCCGAGATGTGCACYGGACTCTCCACTTGCACCACCCTATCGATCCAACGTTTCAGGGATCTAGCCGAAGCGGCGGCCAAGTCCCTGTTTGCGGGCTTGGAACTCAGTTTTGCTTCCTGGTACTCGCTAACCTGAAAGACTTCCGGAGCAGGCACCGCATCTCGGATGATTGCACCCTCGATATCCGATGGCTCTTCTTCCGGCGAAGCCGAATCGACCGGCTCCGCAGGGGGTTCCTGTATSAACTCTTCCGGCGGCTGAGCTTCTGGAGCGTCGATCGCCTCCAGGACACGCTCCAGTTCCCTCTGGGGATTGCTGGCCCATTCGGGGCTCCAGGCACGGTGCAGTCGCCAGCCGAGCCCTTCCAGCACCTGAGGACGCAGCCGGTCCCGGTCGCGGGCCGATCTGGCGCTGCCGTAGGACGGGCCGTCGCACTCGATCCCCAAGATGTACCGGCCAGGCTTTTCCGGGTCCGAGACCGCCAGGTCAACCGTGCCCGTGCCCCATCCCGGTGACTCGGCCACCAAGTACCCGTTCTCTTTGATGACCTCGGCAACCGATTTCTGGAACCGGGTGGGCTGCTCAGCCTCACCGCCGGATGCCGCCTCCTCATCGCGGGATTCCAAGATGCCTCTATGCGCGAAGGCCAGAAACGTACGCAGCGCCCGGACTCCCTGAGAGTTGGTGCGTTCCAGGTCTATGTCGTCCTCGGTCATATTGGTGAACACTTCGCAGCGCCTTCTGGCCCTGGTGATCAGGACGTTGAGGCGCCTTTCTCCGCCCTCCCGGTTGAGGGGGCCGAAATTCAGGTCCACCCGGCCGTCTTCCGCCCGGCCGTAGCCGATGCTGACCAAGATCACATCCCTTTCATCTCCCTGCACTGTCTCCAGGTTCTTAACGAAGAACGGCTCTTCGGAATGCGACGAGAAGAACCCCTCCGCCGACTGGTCCTCACGCCGCAGGTCATCCAGCCGGTCGAGGAGCTCTCTAGTCTGGGCCATGCTGAAGGCCGCAACGCCCAGGGATAGCTCCGGCCTGTTCCGTGCGTGCTCCATGACCGCCCGGGCCACCGCCTCGGCTTCCAGGGGATTTGTGCCGGTGGTCCCCCGGCCGTAAACCGTATCCGGTAGGTGGTGATAGAACAGGCCGGTTTCCTCTCGCCCGGCGTCCGGGCTGGGGAACAGCACGAGACCACCGCCGTAGAACTCGTGGTTGGAAACGGCGATCAGGGAATCGTGGCGGCTCCGGTAGTGCCAGCGCAACATGCGGCTGGGCGCGTTCTGGGCCGCGAACAAGCCAAGGATGCTTTCGATATCGCTGGTTACTTCATCGTCGCTGTATTCCTCGACCTGACCCGCGGTCTCGAAGAATGGCGTCGGCGGGAGTTGCTGAYTGTCGCCCACAACCACCACCTGGCCGCTTCGCATCACCGCACCCAAGGCGTCCACCGGCTTGACCTGGCTGGCCTCGTCGAACACCACCAGGTCGAACTTGACGCCGCCGGGGCTAAGGTAGGCCGCGATGGACAACGGACTCATCATGAAGACGGGTTTGATCGCCTGGATGGGATTTCCGGCCCGTTCCAGGAGTTGGCGGATGGGCAGGTGGCGCCGGCGCATCTCGAACTGCCGCCGCAGCACCGCCAACTGGCCGCCGCCCTGGTTCCGGGGCATGCGTTCCCAGTGCGCTTCAGCCAGCCGGGTGCGGTTATGGACCAAGATWCGGCGGTCTAGGTCCTGGAAGGTCTGCCTGACCTGGTCGTGGGCCGCTCCATCRAAGGAACCAAKTTCGGGCCGCTCGGTCAATGCGCGCTCCCAGAGGCCTTCGTTCCAGGCCCGGTCGTAGACGTCGAGTAAGGCCGTTTCCCCGGACGGCCACAGGTATGCAGCCTCCAATATAGGCCCGAGTCCATCGGCCTCGCAATTCGTGCCCTGGACGTTGAGGCGGACCATGTCATGGACGCTCTCCAWGTTCGCGAGACAACTGGTGGCAAATTGGAGCTGTTGCTCCAACGATTGTTCAGCTAGGGTCCCAGGATTTTYAAAGCGCCGGGTAACGTCCATGTCCATGCCGATGGCCACTTCACCGGCGGCGTTCTGGAATTCGGCCACTGCCTCATCGACGCYACGGACCGATTCAAGTAGTTGCCCGGAGTCAGGCGCACGGCCCAGGTAGTCCAAAAGCGCCTGAGGCATCTGGCCTTCGGCGATCTCGCCGTTGAGTTCCGATAGCCACTGTGTTGCCAGCCTCAGCCGGGGCCAGCCGGAGTTCCTGCCCTGCCATCCGTTGCGGAATACGTCAGCGCCGAGATATTCATGCTCGACGAATGTCGATTCGTTCCGCTGATGGGTCTCGATCGCGTGCACCAWGGCCAACGAAGATTTTGCTCCCGGAGCGCGGCCCGTGGAGGTCAGACYCGCGATCCGCTTTCGGGTACTACGGTATTCCGAGATGAGCAGCCGCCACGGTTTGACACCTTCGGTTTCCAATACGAGCTTTTCCGCGGAAAGGTCCTGTTCCCAGGCATGGRGCCTAAGGGATGAGCCAAACTCGGCCTGTAGCGAAGCCATGACCGACCCTGACTCGACAAGGTCCACAACGCCATCCGGGCGCTGGGTCCAATGCTCGCTCATCAGGTCGATGCCGGTCAGGTCGGGCGCGGCCAGTGCCCTGCGGGCCGCCGCCACCGTTTGGTGGACTGCCACCAAGTCTGCCGGAGCGATCAATCTCATGGTCCGAGCCAGGGTGTTGACCCGGTGGATCAACGCTTCCAACGCCGCTCGGTAATCGCTCAGCTTGGCCCTGAGTGCGTCCTGGGCTGCTGGCAGCAGTTCCTTCAAACCCATGCCCCAGAAGGAATGGTCTCTGGGCGGGCCCATGGCCGTTATCCTGGCCTGTAACTCCTCGACTAACCCCCGTTTGCGGCGGTATTCGGCCTGGGACCATTGGCTGATGTTGGAGATCGTCGCCTTTGGTAGAACGCTTTCCGAGTTGCCCAGCAACTCTCCGGCCGCTTGGAATGGTGTGACGCCCGAATCACCGATGGTCCGGTTAACAGCCCCGCAATAGCCGTTCAGGCGCTCTCTTAAGCGGGTCAATTCGGTCACGTCCTCGGCAACCGCGCCGGTGCGGGGACGGCCAAGGTCCAGCGTTCGGGCCAGTTCGTCCAGGACCATCTTCTTGGCTGTTTTGTGGCTGTGCAGCTCCAGSMMGGCGTCGCCYAGMCCCACGTTGTCCAACCGGCGCTTSACCACCTCCARCGCCGCCATCTTCTCSGACACGAACAARACSGTCCGSCCRYGGCCCACGGCCTCGGCGATCATGTTGGTGATGGTCTGGGACTTTCCGGTGCCAGGCGGCCCCTGGATCACCAGGTTAATTCCCTGGTTCACGTCCAGCAGGGTCAGGGTCTGGGAGCCGTCGGCGTCGACCACGTGATAGCTTTCGCCCGGAGCTAGCACGTCATCTAGATTATCGTCGCTTCCGATGAGTGAAGGGTCTTCGTCGAATCCGTCCTCCAGCAACGCGCCGATGATCGGGTGTTCGGCGGGTGAGTTGTCTTCGGGCCAAGTCGCAACGTCCAGGTCCCGGTACATCAGGAACTTGCTGAAGGAGAAGAATCCCAGGGCAACCCGCTCCCGGTCGATGGTCCAGCCGTCCAACCCTTCCACTGCTTCGGCTACAGAGTCGTAATACGACGCGACATCCAGGCGTTCCGACTCGGGCAACTCGGGTAGTGCGATGCCGAATTCCAGACGAAGTTTTTCCCGCAGCGAAACATTGGAAACGGTATCATCGCCCGTATGACGCAACTGGAACTGTCCGCGGGGGTTGGTCCGTTCCAGGCTGACGGGCAGCAGCACCAGAGGGGCCAGACGGGGCTCCGAGTTGGCGCCGTTATCCAGCCATTGCAGCATGCCCAGGGCCAAAAAGAGGGTGTTCACCCCCTGTTCCTGGATGAAGGAATTGGCCAAACGGTAGGTGGAAAGCAGTCTCCGGTCCAGATCGGCGGCTTCATGCGCCGTATTCAACTGGAGATAACGGCGGCGGTCCGCACCGGAGGATTCTTCGGCCGATTCCGGGACCAACATCGCGACCCGTTCTTGTTCGTCCAGCGCGTCGATGATTTCCTGTGGAGAGTGGCCCTGCAATCGGGCGCCCCTGGAGCGGAGCAGCCGGTAATTGAGCAGCGGGTTCCGCATCCCCAGGTCCAAGAGGTCCCGGCGCGCCGCTTCGAGCTTGGCGCCCACGGCGTTTGAATGGGTCTGCTGGGCGGATGCCAGTTCCTCGACCGCTTGCACCAGCGGCAGCAGCAGGCCGTGGGCATGATCCGCCTCCAGATAGTCCAACAGCCCTGACGGCACGCTGCCGCTTTCGATCTCGTCGCCGATCTTGCGACGCCACAATGCGATGGACTCAAGGGCCGGCCAGGCTTGGGGTCCGGCGATGCGGCCCTGGCTAAACAGCGATATTCCCAGGGGCATGTGGCCTTCGATGATGCGGCTTTGCTCTTGGGAATCTATGACCGCGTTCAACAAGGCCATCTGGCCTGCTAAATCGGATGGCAGCGACGACAGGCACATCTGTGAAATGGCGCTGCGGGCGTGGCGGTACTTGCTGGATAGGATCCGGGTACGGCGGCCGCCGGCCTCGGCTAGGACTTCCTTTACTTCGGCTGCGTCCTGGTCCCAAGCCTCTGGGGTGAGGTAGCGCCCGAATTCGGAACGGATGAAGGCCAACGCAGTCCCGGCGGCGAGAAGTTGGTCCAACTCCGGCCGGCGGCTGTCCCATTCCGGGGCTTTGAGGTTTATGCCGTTTAGATCAGGGGCGTCAATCGCCCGGCGGGCCGCCAGGATGAGCGCTTCCCGTTGGGACTGGCCCCGTGGTCCGGGCAGCCCCATGGCCCTGGCAAGTTCCCCGGCAGCGTCCTCCAGACTCTGGAGTGAATGCCGCTTTGGGCCACGCTGGGAGCTAGTTGCGGCTCCAGGTCCTCCGGCATCTTGCTCCGGCTCCGGGGGCTGGTCCAGGTTGCTTCCTGTAGACATAACACCACGTTAGCACACCGTCCATTTCGCAGAGCAGTTGTCTTTGTCACGGTCTGCGGTAAGTTGGTCGACATAACCCATCAATCACCATGATATACTCGGAAAATTACGGGCGAATTACCGGGTGTCAGGCACGTCCGCCAACCCCGAACACAGTCAGGAGAAAGATGGACGCATTCGACATGTCTGAGATCGTGGAGGGCCACCGCGAGAACGGGGAGCTATACCACGAGTTTCTTAGAGCCGAACGCATCAGTGTTGGCTTGTACGTCCTGGCGGCCGGGGCCACCGACCCCCAGGTGCCCCATACCGAGGATGAGATCTATTACATCGTGTCGGGAGCTGCAACGATCGAGGTGGACGGGGAAAACCGCCCAGCGAGCGCCGGGTCGGTCATCTACGTGGACGCCCACATCGAGCACCGGTTCCACGCCATCACAGAAGACCTCAGCGTCATCGTAGTGTTTGCGCCGCCGCGCCGGTCCCTGGCGGTCCAAAGTTAGGAGCKGATAAATTGTCTGAAGTAGAGATCATGGGGATGATTGGCGTAAACCGGGAGCGGGACTCCTCCCGGGGCGTCACGGTCAGCCTATTCGGTGGCGGCATCAACCCCGCCGACGAGATTCCCGCCGGGATCGACGCGGAGTACATAGCCGAGTTCTCCCAGGCCCACGAAGACAGTGGCTTCGACAAGGTCCTGATYGGGTATTCTTCGGCCACGGCTGARGGGTTYGGCGTCGCGGGATACGCCGCGTCTCGGACCAAGACCCTGGGCTATCTTATCGCCCACCGTCCCGGATTCATGATCCCTACGCTGGCGGCCCGTCAGATAGCCACCCTGGACCAGCTAACCCAAGGCCGCATCGCCATGCACATCATCAGCGGCGGCAGCGACGTAGAGCAACGGCGGGACGGCGACTGGACCGACCACGACGCCCGCTACCGGCGCACCGACGAGTACATGGGAGTGATGAAGCGGGTCTGGACCGAGACCACCCCCTTCGATCACGACGGAGAGTTCTACCGGTTCGAGCAGAACCTGAGCGAAGTTAGGACTTTCCAGAAACCACACGTGCCCCTTTATTTCGGCGGGGCATCGGACGTGGCCAAGGARGTCGGCGCMAARCGGGCCGATGTCTACGCCCTCTGGGGCGAACCGTTGGCGTCCATCAAAGAGCAGATAGGAGATATTCGGGCGCGGGCCGCCAAGTACGGCCGCACCATCAAGTTTAGCGTTTCCGTTCGACCCATATTAGGGGACACCGAAGGCGAAGCTTGGGAACGGGCCCAGGGTATCTTGGAGCGGGTCAAGTCGTCGGTGGGTGACACCATCGGCCCAGGAAAACCGGCCAGGCTGCAATCTGAGGGGTCGCGCCGACTATTGGACTTTGCATCCCAGGGAGACATCCACGACAAACGCCTCTGGATGCCCATCGCCGCCACCACCGGGGCTGCCGGCAACACCACCGCGCTGGTGGGCACCGCCGAACAGGTGGCCGAATCCCTGCTCGCCTACCACAAAGCCGGTGCCGACGCGTTCATCATCCGGGGTTTCGACCCGATGCAAGACACCATCGACTGGGGCAAAGAACTGATTCCCATGGTGCGTGACGGAGCGGCGGCGCTGGCCARGTAGGCTAGAACCCTTCCAACTCCAGCAAACCCTCCAGAAGGCCAAAGAACCGGGCCGAGTCCACCTGCTGTGGCAGTGATATCTCACCTGGACCGCCCGTCTCTGAAGTTTCCCCCCAGGACTCGTTCTCTTCGAGGCCAACGTCCAGGTCCACTTTGGCGACCGTGGCGATGGCCGGTTCCAAGGCGATTGCCAGGGCCAATGGGTCGTAGAACTCGAACCACTGCCTGGTAGGGTCTTTCGCGAACCAACCCTGAAGCATTTCCAAAGTAAGCCGGCCGATGGGGTGATTTGAGCCGAACCTCAGCGCCTGTTCGCGGCTGATTGCGACCTGCCGGCAGGCGGCCAGGTCAACGACGGTTATGGGCAGACCGCTCGAGAGAACTATCTCAGCGGCCGCAGGGTCGCTGTAGAAGTTGAACTCCGCCTTTGGGGTGACGTTGCCCGGCGTGTTCACCGCCCCGCCCATGACCACGATGTTCTTCGCCTGCTCCAACGCCGCCGGGTACTCCCAGAGCAGCCGGGCAATGTTGGTCAGCGGCCCCAGTGCCACGAGAATCACTTTGCCGGGCTGCCGGGTCAAACGGTCGTTCAGAAATCGGACCGCTCCATCCGCGACCGGCCTTACAGTCGGCTCCGGCAGCCGTCKGGACAGCCCTCCCGGGCCGTGGAATTGCGGGGCGTATCTGAACCTGCCGCGCAACGGACGAGATGCACCCTTGGCCACTGGTATATCGCTRCGGCCGGCCGCTTGCAGCAGGGCCAGGGCGTTACGGGTGGACCTAGCCAGCGGGACGTTCCCGCCCACGGTGGTCAGCCCCAAGAGCTCAACCTCCGGCGCGGCAAGCGCCATGAAGATGGCCACGGCGTCGTCCACGCCAGGGTCGGTGTCGATGAGTAGTTTGGTCGGTTCGGCCATGGGATTCTTGGTCGGAGCAGCGCGGTTAACTTAAAATGRAGCAGGGTCCTTGTAGAAATATCCAGAGTTGGCGAAGGCGGTCAGGGATTCCAGSCCCGTGTGCCAGAACCGGTATCCGGTGGCCTTGTGCAGCTTCCCGGTGCTCATCAAGATGGGCCAGCGTACCCGGTCCAGCCAGTCGGTGGAGGCATCCTGCCGCAGCCGTAACCCACCGCACAATTGGACAAGTGGATAAGCCAGGAAGGGCGGCAGGTTTATCAACCGGCTCTTTATGATCTTGGCGATCTCCCGGTAATGGACGACCCCGTCTCCGGCCACATTGAAGGTCCCTGGAATCTCTTTTTGGATGATGATTGAAATGACCCGCGCCAGGTCGTCGTCATAGACGAATTGCATGGGTGGGTCGTAGTCCAGCACGCCAAGCATCCAGGGGCGGAAGATCGACTGTGTCSCCAGGCTGTCGGCGCCGTGACCCAACACAGTGCACGACCTTAAGACAGTGATCTTCACGTCTTGTTGGGCACGGGCGTATTCATCCAGAAGCAACTCGCAGTGGTGCTTGTCGTGGGCGTAGGGGAAATCGTGGGACGGCCGCATCGGCGCATCATCGGTGATGGGTATTGGGTTGTCGCTGTGGGCGCCGTAGACCAGGTGAGAGCTGAGGTATATCAGGTGGGTGACCCGRGCGCTCGCGCAGGAGGCCATCACCGACCGCAAAGTTTCGAGGTTCTCCTCATGTATGGCGTCTATCTCGCGTCGGTTGGCCCCACGGCGGTCGTTGAAAGCCAGATGTACCAAGGTGGACACGCTCTGGTCGTTCAGTTCATCTTCGATGGGTTCAGACACGTTTTTGCGGTAGAAGGCGATGTTGTGGACGGGTAGGGGCAGCGAGTTAACGTCGAAAGCCACTAATTTCCGGAGGCCGGGTTCCTGMTCCAACCGCTCCAGAAGTTTGGTGCCAACGTAACCCGAGGCTCCGGTGACCGCTACTACCTTTCCCTGTTGGGCCATCCTATCCTKYCGCATGACCGGGTGAATTATCGTAGAAATGACGGACGCTGTTTGGACTTGAGGTCTCAGGTAGAGGTTACYRRRGSRAGRMRSRRARGGRSWRSWKWCWKSMKRGMMWKGWYTKRGCYKYWRKRMSRMYMYWTYSKSSSKYKCYSMAKSRMMSSCRNGGTCTCCAAGATGTCATAGTCCGACGCTTCGATCCGGTCCAAGACCTTGGAGTAAAGCGCTCCCAGGACGGCGGGGCAGGCGCGGGACCGGCGGGACAGATAGGGCAACAGCTTGAAGCCGCGGTCGAAGTATTCACGGGCGCGCTGGGACTGAAATCTCATGARCTCCAGAAACGCTTCGTTACGGACTCCGTTCCTCAGATCATCTTCCGAATAGCCGAAGCGGACCATCTCGTCCTGAGGAAGATAGACTCGCCCCATATCGAAGTCTTCCCGMACATCCCGGATTATGTTGGTCAACTGCATGGCCAGGCCCAGGTCCACGGCGTATCCYTTGGCGTCGTCGTCCTCGTAACCGAAGATCTGAAGGCAGATCAGTCCCACCACCGAGGCTACCCGGTAGCAATATTCCTTGAGCTCGTCGAAGTTCTGGAACCGGTCTTTTACCAGGTCKCTCTCGACGCCCAGGATGATTTCTTGGAAATAGTCCTGKGGGATATCGTAGTTCCGCGCCACATCGGCCAACGCTACGTAGACGGGGCTGGAGGCGTTACCTGAGTAGGTGCTGTCCAAGTTGGCTTGAATGTCGGAAAGGGCCTTTAATTTGGCGTCGGTTGAGGTCTCTTCATCCACCGAGTCATCACAGTGGCGGCAGAACGCGTAGGCGGCGTAGATAGCCCGGCGCTTGGCTGCGGGGAGAGTTAAAAAGGCGTAGTAAAAGTTCTTTGCTTCCCGGCGGGTGATGGTCCGGCAAGCTTCGTATGCGGATTCCAAGTCCAATTTGGGGTCGGTGGTGGGAAGCTGCATAGGGCCTACTGACGGTGGAGAGATTCGACGTTCGGCCGAAACCGGGGGTCGTTCTAGTCTGGGCCGCCGTGGGGTCTTGTGTTTATTCTCCGACGATCTGGACCAGGACTTCACGGGGRCGTGGATGGTCTAACTCGATGAAGAAKATGCTCTGATAGGTCCCGAATTGMATGCGGCCATCCAYCACCGGCACCGTCTCGCTGGTGCCCAATAGTAGGTGCTGTAGGTGGGCATGGCCGTTGGGGGATTCGTCGTCGGTCATGTTGACCGTGCGAATCTCAAAGTTGTTGTGCTGGTAGTCGTGGTCCCGTGGGAAAATCTTCTCTAGGAACCTCGCCATGTCCTCCAACAACAACGGCTCATTCTCGTTGATCTTCACTGCGGCGGTGGTGTGCTTAGAGTACACAACGGCGAAACCGTTTGAGATCTKGGATTCAGCGACACACTCGGTGACCCAGTCTGTGATGTCGATGAACTGCGGCGCACACTTGGTTTKCACCCGCTTGCAAAAGGACCTAGTTTTCATATTCGAGACCCCCCTAAATTGTTAGCCCCAAATCGATCTGGGCGTTGATTCTTGCTCTTCTGAAATCCCGCCCTGCCCTTTCTCCTACCGCCCGGATATGGCCTGGAAATACCTTCCCAGAGCCAGCAACGGCCAGTAGTTGCGGTACAGGTGGTAGTTAATCATAAATCCGGCTGGCATATCCAAGCCTTGGTAGCTGGTTTCTCCGATATCRGGCAACGCTTTAAGGCGCTCCCCGACACCGTAACCAGGGAATCCGGTGCCGGTGAAATACGGCTCGTCCCAGGAGCCGTCTTCTTCTTGTGTTTCGGCCAAGTAAGCGAGGCCCCGCTGAGTAGTCTCGCTGTCATGCTCTTTGGCGGCCACCAGCCCAAGCAAAGCCCATGCGGTCTGAGACGCAGTGCTGGGACCAACGCCGCGCAGAGTTGGGTCAACGTATGACCCGCAGCTCTCACCCCACCCGCCGTCTTCGTTCTGGTGGGCCACCAACCAATCGACTGCCCGCCGGACGTACGGCTGAGACATGTCTTCGCCGATGGCTTCCAATGCCGGCAGGACGGCCCCGGCGCCATAGACGTAATTCACRCCCCAACGCCCGAACCAGGAGCCGTCTTCCTCCTGCTCGCTGATCACGTATTCGAATCCGCGGGCGACTATCGCGTCGYCCCTGGTGTAACCCAAGCGGCCGTACATCTCCAGCAGATGTGCGGTTACGTCGACGCTGGGCGGGTCAAGAGTCTCGCCAAAATCCGAGAACGGAATCTTGGTCAGGTATTTCTTGTTGTTGTCCTTGTCGAAGGCCGCCCAACCGCCGTTCTTGGACTGCATACCAGCCATCCACTCCACACCCCGTTGGATGGAGTCGGCCCGGCGAGATTCCTCAGCCTCCGGCAGCCGGACTTGGTCCAGCGCCATCACGACGATGGATGCATCATCGATGTCCGGGTAGATCTGGTTATCGAACTCAAATGACCATCCACCCGGGCGGACATCTTTGGCCCGGACCTGCCAGTCGCCCCCGGCGAAGATCTGTTTATCCATCAGCCACCTGGCCGATGATTGGACCATGGGGTCATCGGGCGCTACGCCTGATTCCAGCAGGGCCAATTGGGCGATGCAAGTGTCCCATACCGGGGAGATGCATGCCTGGACGTTGCACTTATMTTCGTCCTCCAGGGCGAACGTCTCGAAGCCCTGGAATCCCTTCTTGACCGCCTCGTGTTCCGGCCCGTAGCCCATCGTGTGAAGGGCGATCAACGAGTAGACCCACGGGGGCTGGATACCAGCCCAAGAGCCATCGGCCTCCTGGTGTTCCAAGACCCATTGCATGATCTTCTGCTCGGCACGTCCGCGCAGAGGATGCACCGGCAACCGTTGGTAAAGCCCCACCAGCTTGTCGGTCCAGTAGAGACCCTTGGCCCAGCCGAATCCACCCGTGGGTTTGGGCAGGGTATAGTYCGTGCCTTCCCGTCCGTTGGGATACAGCTCGTCGATGTTGGCCGACTCGGGCACTGGACAATACGGTTGGCGGGTCAGGATTATCAGCATCGGGRCCACTGTCGCGCGGGCCCAACTGGCGAACTCGTAGATGTTGAAGGGCGCCCACGACGGCAAGAAGATCATCTCGGGCGGCATTTTGGGCGTGCCCTTCCAATCCCATTGTCCAAACAACGCCAGCCAGATCTTGGTGAAGATCCGCACCTTTGGYATCCCGCCCTTGGACAATATGAATTCGCGGGCCTTTCGCAACGGATCAGATTCCGGCGCATGTCCGGCCAGCTTGAGGGCGAAGTAGCAYTCRRYGGWSGTKYTGWCGTCGCCAGGCGCCTCGTAATACTGGCCCCATGAGCCGTCGGTCCGCTGCTTGCTCAAGATGTAGTTGCAGACCTTGCGCCAACGTTCTGGGTCGTGGCGGCCGGTGAAATGGCACAGCATGAGGTACTCGGCTTCCATGGTGGTGTTGGATTCCAGTTCGCCCCACCAGTACCCTTCGGGGTACTGAGTCCGGCGGAAATAATCCTGGGACCGCCGCACTGCCTGGCCTGCCGCCTGTTCGACGGGTGTATGTTTCTCTTGGGCCACCATCTTCAGCTTGTGTTGCTCCTGACCGGCTGCCGGTCGCCGTTCACATAGCCGTGTTCAGTGAACCAATCGGCTGCTTTTTTCAATGCCTCTTCGATGGGCCGCTGGGGCTGCCCCAACTCCCGGACTGCCTTCTCGCAACTGACATACGCTGGAGTCTTGGACGCCAACACTCCCTCCACGGGTATGGCCGGTTCGCGGCGAAAGATAGTGCCTTCAATGAACCGGTCGGCATAGCCAGCACCGACCACGAGCCAGTAGGGCGCCCTGATTCGGGGCGCCGGCAGGCCGGTCTGGCTGCTCAATATGTCGAATATTTCCTTCAAACTCACGTTCCGGTTGCCCAAGATGTACCGCTCACCGGACTTTCCCTTCTCCAATGCCAAGATGTGGCCTTCGACAACGTCCGCCACATCCACCACGTTCATTCCCGTCTTCAGATAGGCCGGAATCTTCCGYCGTAAAAAGTCCAACACCATCTTCCCTGTCGGCGTGGGCTTCACGTCCCACGGCCCCACCGGCGCCGTGGGRTTSACCACCACCASCGGCATCCCCGCAGCCGCCAAGGCCAGGGCCTCCCGCTCCGCTTGGAGCTTGGACCTCTTGTAATGGCCGTGGAGGGATTTCGGGTCTAGGGGCGTGTCCTCGTCTCCCAAACCGTCTTTAACGAGTGCAACGGTCCCCACAGTGCTGGTGTAGACCGTACGGGAGACCCCGGCTTGCCGCGCGGCTTCAAGCACGTTTAGCGTGCCTGCCACATTGGTCCGCGAGATTCCGGCTGGGTCCCTGGACCAGAACGTGTAGGCGGCGGCCACGTGGAAAACCGCCTCGCAGCCTTGGACGGCCCGGTCCACCGACTGACGGTCCAGGATGTCGCCCTCGATGGGGACGATTCCGGTGTTTTCTATTGTTAAGCGGTTGCTGCCAGGACGCACCAGCGCCCTTACGTCATCACCGCGCCGCCACAGCTCGCGGGCCAGGTTTCCGCCGATGAACCCGGTGGCGCCGGTGACCATTACTTTCATTTGTTAAGCCTGATTATCGGGACCTAACTGGCGCCGATGCTCCCAGATGCCTTCAGGTAGGACAGTCCAAAGTTTGTCAGAACTGCCTGGCACAGTTGGAACTGCTTCTTGAGACGGAGCATGGTGGGGATYCGCCAGGGCATCAGTAAGACCCGGGTTACACGTTTGTAGCGCGACCCGGCCAGTCCCGGCAGATAACCGGGCAGGCGTTGACTCGCTGTATCCAAAACTACCCGCACAGACAGGAACGGGACTCCCGCTTTCTGGGCCGCCTCGGCTACCCGATAGTCCTCCATGTTGACGCTGGTGGCCTGATACCGGGCCCGCAGTTCCACCCGTTCTTGGGGTTCCGCGACTAGATGGTCAACGGTCAACGAACCGCCGTCAAAGGTGGGGACCGAGAGGTCCAGCGCCGCTTGCCGGGCGGACTGGAGCATCTGAGTGTCGGGCCTGATCGCCTGCCCCGCGCCTTGGGCAGCTCCGTCTTGGAGGGCGTACCGGTCGGCCAGCAGCAGGTCTCCGGTCTCCAGTTCGGGGTCGATGCCGCCGGCTACGCCGACGACCAGCACTCCATCTACCTTGGGGCCGCCGCGGTCGAGCAATGCTGTCATCGAGGCGCCGGCCCGCTCAGGACCAACTCCCAATACGTGAAACKCCACCGGAGGGCGGACCCCCGTGGCGTCTTCGATGTCGAGCAATTCACGGCGGAGACCGGTCAATTCTTGCTCCATGCTGGCAGCCACGATCAACAAATTCCCCAAYTCTTGGACCTAAGCGGCGGTGATGCCGCCCTTATGGGCAGCTCCGGATTTGATCAACGTGATCCAGTCTTTGGGCGTCCTAACGGCCTCGAAGATGGTGGCCGACTCAAAGCCGCAGTGCATCATGCAGTTGGCGCAACGGGGGTCTTTGCCCACTCCGTACCTCTCCCAGATGTCCTCATCGAAGAGCTCTTGAACGTGYTCGACGTGCTCATCGGCCAGCGGGTAACAGGGCTTCCGCCAGCCCATCACGGTGTAGGTCGGGTTGGACCAGGCGGTGCATTGGTATTCCCGGTCCCCTTTAAGGAAATTCAGATATAGGGGATTGTTGTAGAAACGGGCGCCCTCGGCGTTCTCCGGGGACAGCAGTTTTTGGAAGACCGCGTGAGATTCCTGGCGGGTCAAGAACATGKCCTGGTCCGGGGCGTCTTTAAAATCGAAACCCGGAGAGATCATGGAACCCTCGACCCCGATATCCGCTACCATCCGGAACATCTCGGAAAGGTCTTCGACATCGCTCGTGCGGAAGACAGTGGAGTTCGTGCAAACGCGGTAGCCGCGGTCCAGTGCCGATTGGATGGCGCCGACGGCCTTGGTGAACACGCCTTTCCGGTCAACCGACTCATCGTGCTTCTCTTCCATGCCGTCCATATGGACCACCCAGCACAGGTACTTRGAAGGGGGCACCTTATTYATAACCCGGTCCAGCAGCAATCCGTTGGTGCAGCAATAGACGAAGTATTTTTCTTCGATCAACTTGTTGATGATCTCGTCTATCCGGGGATGGATCGTGGGTTCTCCGCCGGCGATGGACACGATGGGAGCGCCCGACTCACGCACTGCGGCGAGGGCTTCCTCGACCGGCATCATCTTGTCCAAAACGGGTTTGTACTCGCGGATACGGCCACAACCGATGCAGGCCAGGTTACACATCTCCAGCGGCTCAAGCATGGTCACCAGCGGGAATTTCTTCCTTCCCTTGAGCTTATTCTTCAGGATGTAGCCTGCYAGCCTAGTGGACAGYTCCAGRGGCCGTTTTGCTCGTTTGGCGTTAGTTGTAGTCGTCATATCGTATAAACCTTGTTGGTCAGCGATTTCTGATTGGTCGGCAACTTGGYTAGTATTCTCTYCGAGCGAGAAAATCAACCAGTTCTTCAGCCTCGGTCTGCGCCCATCGGGGCAGCGAAACCGGCTTTAAAGCCTCCAAGGCCCGGGCTGCAG
The DNA here is from genome assembly GCA_002746355.1 of Dehalococcoidia bacterium. Classification (GTDB taxonomy): domain Bacteria; phylum Chloroflexota; class Dehalococcoidia; order Lucifugimonadales; family UBA3495; genus UBA9611. The sequence continues at coordinate 47,511 of NVWX01000012.1, forward strand.
CGGCCTCTGTGATGTGTTGAGAGTTCTCCTGCGAACCAACTTCGTCCAGAACGGCCATCACCCGCTGCACGTCGTCCTCTTCCAGTTCTTCCTGTCCGTAAATACGGAGCAGGTCTTCCATAGCCCGTCCGCTGGCTCGCTCCAGGGCGAAAACCACAGGATAGGACTTCTTCCGGCGGCGTATATCGCTGTCGGTGGCCTTGCCCAAGGTGGCTTGGTCGCCCCAGATCCCCAGGTAGTCATCCCTGATCTGGAAAACCTGGCCCAGATGGTTGCCAAACTCAGCGAACGCATTCACCGCCGTTTCGTCTTCAGTGGCGAGGAGTGCTCCTATCTGCAGGGCGCAGCGAATCAAAGCCCCCGTCTTGCAGGCGATCATATACAGGTATTCATCGGCCTTGATGTCGGTGCGGGACTCAAAATTTATGTCCAAGCACTGGCCCTGAAGCATCTCCAGATAGCTCTCGGTCAGAATCTCAGAGACTCGGAGGACTGTTGCGGTTGGTACGCCTTTGGCAGCCACATTCAGCATMGATAGGTCGCCGGTGCATTGCATGGCGTTGCCCGACCACAGGGCTTTGGGAATCCCCCAGAGATGCCAAACGGTCGGCTGGTGCCGCCGCTCCACATCCTTGTCTTGTATATCGTCGTGGACCAGTGAGAAATTGTGTATCAACTCCACGGCCGCGGCTGCGGGCAATGACTGGGAGTAATCGTCGGCCAACGCATTGCAGGCGAAGAGGCAAAGGGTAGGACGGAGCGCTTTGCCCTGAGTGATAGAAGTGTCCAGYGAGCCACCCTCTTGGTCGACCCAGCCCAGGTGATAGCGGAGCAACCGGTGAGCTTCGAAGTTCTCAGCGCCGGGCACGGCACTGTAGAGCCCATTTTCCACAGAGCTTTTGTATCTGGAGAACATTCCCGGAAGCGTTGTCCCCGAGGCCGGRCTACTTTGTRATCGCCGCGCTCCGTTGTTTTGCACCATACTCCTCTTCTCTATGGAGAAAAGGTGGGCCGCCCATCGACGGCCGAATCCATGCGATTTACGCCGGATCAGGCGTGCAGTTGATACATCGGTATTCGATGGATAGCGATGCCTGAAATGCTAGCAAAGCGATTTAGACCATGTCAAGGTAAATCGTAGCCTCGCCACCTTGGAGCTTGGCTGCCTGAAATCTCATAGGTACATGATAGGCGTTTACGCCTGGCTGATGGCTGTGAGAATCTAACGAAAGYTGATATGATTTACAGGTTCCCGATCGAATAAGCGGGAACACACCATAAAATGCGGGKTATTTGGCCTGAYCTGACAGACCGAGGACYGTTCTGACGGCGATYTGRGCCCTCATAACTGCGGATGATGGAAGTTTTAGCCAGGCACCATTTAGCTACGGCAAAAACAGACATGTTTTCATTTGACACTTCTCCCACTTTAGTTTATATTTCTTCCTTGTAATGAATGTTACATAAGGGGTATAACGAGCCTGGGAATCGCCCATGACCGTCGGGCTCTCTTGATGTAACCGAAGAATACGGGTGGCGTAGCCTCCCGGTCACGACCCAAATCACACCTTTCCCAAGGAGGAGCACATGGCTGAACAGGATATTGCCTTGATGGCCCACCTCTTGCGCCGCGCCGGTTTCGGAGCGAGCCGTGATGAGATCGAAGCCAAGGCAGCCCAAGGTTATGACAGCGTAGTCCAAGAGCTACTCAACCCCGAGTCCCAAGAGGCCGTAGAGGAAGACCTGCTCATTCGGTACAACCCTTCCTATTACGAAGCGGCTGCCATCGAGAACAACGTGCAGCAATGGATCTGGCGCATGATCAACAGCCCCCGCCAGCTTCAAGAGAAGGTGGCCCTTTTCTGGCACATGATCTTCTGTGCCGGCCACAGCAAGATCGACAGTGGCCAAGAGATGGGTCTGATGGTCGATATCTTCCGCCAAGACGGAATGGGCAARTTCGAYGAWCTYYTGYTCAAGCTCTCCACCAACCCMGGCATGATGTACTACCTGGACAAYACCGAGAGCCACAAGGCCAACCTGAACGAGAACTAYGGCCGTGAGCTGCTGGAGCTCTTCTCCCTGGGAGTGGGAATGGACGAAGCCTTCAACTACAGCGAAGACGATGTCAAAGTCTGCGCCAGGGCTTTCACGGGTTGGAACATCGCACCGTCCTATCCTCCGTTCCCCCATGGCCGCAGCCCTTGGGAATTCCGGTTCGAYCCSGSYGACCACGACTMCWCYGAGAAAACYTTCYTGGGYSAAACSGGYAACTGGRAYGGCRRMGAYATCATCRRKATYGTCTGCSRGCAGCCSGCCACYGCCCGGTTCCTYGCCCGSCACCTSTACAACTACTTYGTCGCTGACGAGCCCCAGATWCCGGCMTGGCGGCTGACMCCGCCYCGSGAYCAGGCGGCCATCGAAGCSATGGAGAAGGCCTAYTRSGATTCCGACCATTCCATYAAGGCGATGTTGGAAGTGCTTTTCAATTCCGACTTCTTCAAAGACGAATCGGTCCGGTACCAGAAGGTCAAGAACCCCACCGAGATGGTTGTCAGCCTCCTCCGCATGACCGGAGAGTTCAAAGGCTACCAGCCCGGTCTGTTCGAAGCCTCCCAGGAGCCCAAGTACATGGGCATGGACCTGATGAACCCGCCCACTGTTGAAGGCTGGCATACCGGCCGCGAGTGGATCGACAGCGGAACCCTGGTTGAGCGCATCAACTTCGCATCCGACCTGCTCGGCAACACCGAGTTGGCTGGAGTCCGCTCACTGGTCGACCGGCTGATGGGTCTGGGCGCCAAGCTCACCCCAGAACAGTTCGTCAACGCTTGTCTGGACCTAACCGGCCCCGTCCAGGTTTTCCCGGACACCATGACTCAGTTGGTTGGCCACGCATCCCRGGAAGGCGACCTTAGCCACGGCAACGATGCCGAGTTGACCGATTTTACCCGGCGCACCGGCGAGATGTTCCAGATGATCGCCGCCACCGCTGAATTCCAGTTCGAGTAGGTCGACGCCTGTTACCAAAAGGTTAATAGACTCACTCGAGATATCTAAAGCTTAAGGAGAAATCATGGTTCAAACCAAGAAAGATCCCGTCCTGGCAGTACTTTCCCTGTCTGGCGGAAACGATGGCCTAAACTGCGTCATCCCTCGCAACAACGGATACTACCGGGACTTCCGCCCCACCTTGGCGGTACCCGAAGACCAGATCATCCCCATCAACGATGAGATCGGTTTTCATCCCACGATGGGCCCTCTTAAGAAGTACTGGGACGAAGGCAAATTGGCTATCTTCGTCGGTATCGGATACCCCACCCCCAGCTAYTCGCATTTCCGCTCGATGGACATCTGGCACACCTGTGAGCCGGATRTCATCGGGACCGAGGGCTGGCTGGGCCGGGCCACCAAACAGTTGGACCCGAATTCCGAGAACGTTCTGACCGCCGTTAACTTCGGCCGCGGACTTCCCCGGGCTCTGGTCATGGACGGCGTCCCCGTCGCTTCCGTGGGCAAYCTGGAGACCTATGGTCTGCTGACCGGCATCGAAGGCGAGAACCAGCGGAACGACGCGCTTGACGTGTTCGGCCGCATGTATGCTCCCGCCATCGGCACCGGCGCGGTGATGGACTACATCCATCAGACCGGCACCGACGCCCTCAAGGGCGCCGACATYCTGTCCACGGCGCCGGACAAKTACACCTCCAGCGTGGAGTACTCGACCACCGCCATCGGCCAGTACATGAAGAACATCGCACAGACCCACCTCGCYGGGTTCGGCACGCGGGTCCTGTACACCACTTCCCCGTACAACGGCTTCGACTCCCACGCCAACCAGGCGCAGGCCAATGCAGGGCTGTTGACCGACGTTTCCAACACCGTGGACACGTTCATGACCGACCTGCGGGAGCACGACGCCAGCGATAACGTAACTTTGTTGCTGTTCAGTGAGTTCGGCCGCCGGGTTACCGACAACGGCTCCGGCACCGACCACGGCGCCGCCGGCGTTGCCTTCGCGGTGGGAGAGCATGTGAAGGGCGGCGTCTACGGCACGTATCCTTCCCTAGCTCCGGCCGACCAGGAASAGGGCGGTAACCTGAAGTTCAACCTGGACTTCCGGTCCGTCTACTCCACCATCTTGGAAGACTGGTTCCAGTTGGATGCCGAGCCCATCGTCGGCGGCAACTTCGAACGGGTTAAGTTCCTCGCTTAAATAACCGCAGGTAGCAACGGCTAAACAATGCAAATCTYGCCGGGCCGCTCTTGAGGCTAATAGCCGGAGATCTGGCGGTCCGGCGGACCAACCGACGAAGAGGTAAAAAGATATGGCAACACATTTTTTCGGTCTAACCAGCCGAACATACAAGTACAGCCATGCCGTAGGCCGCGCCGAATTCGCGGGGACGGGTTTCCGTAACCCCACGGACATGGCCATCGCAGCSGACGGCACGGTCTACATCTGCAACCGGTCTTATGAGAACCGGCCGGATGGCGTGCACATCACCGTGCTCACTTTGGACGAAGAGTACGTAACTGAATTCGGCACCTACGGCGAGGCCGACGGCGAGTTCATGTGGCCCACGTCCATTGTTCTGGACAGCAAAGGAAACATCTACTTAGCCGACGAATGGCTGAACCGCATCACCAAGTTCACCTCAGACGGCGAATTCGTCAGCAAGTGGGGCACCGCCGGCTCCGGAGACGGAGAACTCAAAGGTCCAGCCGGRTTGGCCATCGACTCCGACGACAACATATTTGTCGTTGACGCCGGCAACAACCGGGTCCAGAAGTTCAGTCTCGACGGCAAGTACATCAGTCAATTCGGCAAAGAGGGCAGCGCCGACGGCGAGTTCAACAATCCTTGGGGCATCGCGCTCGACAGCGAAGGCCACATCTACATCGCTGACTGGCGTAACGACCGCATCCAGAAGTTCACCGCCGACGGCACATGGGAAGCCTCCATCGGCTCCTCCGGTAGCGGCGTCGGTCAATTGAACCGTCCCAACGGCGTGGCCGTGGACGCAGATGGCGACATCTACGTTGCCGACTGGATGAACAACCGGGTCCAGGTATTYGCRCCTGACGGCCGGTACATCACCGAGTTCCACGGGAAAGCCGAGCTCTCTAAGTGGGGCCGGGACAAGTTGGCCTCCAACCCGGACATGATCCGGCAGCGGTCGCTCGCTTTCGCCAACGACCCTGGCTACGAGCAAGGTCTGGCCCATCCCTGCGCAGTCAAGATCGACTCTCAGGGCCGGATTGTCATCATTGACCACACCCGKAATCGCCTCCAGATTTACATCAAGGAAGCTGAGCCGGCGTTGGTCTAACCCGCCCCCGCAACAACMAAGGCAAAAANAANGAGCCGTCCTTCCGCARAAGGACGGCTCTTTCTTTTATCTTTCATCGAGATCGGGTGCGATTGTTACGGACCTTCGGGCATCCCTCCGTCGATCCACGCCACCACCTCGTCAACTTCTTCCGTGGACAAAAACGGTCCGCGCAGGGGCATCTTCCCCGAGGTCCCAACGGCTCGGGCGAGGGCCTTCACCAGATTGGTCTCTCTGGCGGGCAATCCAGGCTCGATCGACCGAAGGCCGGACAAAACAGAATCCCGGAGTTCTTGCGAGGTCTCCCAGTAATACGAGTGGATACCGGGGAGCGGTTGGCGTCCCCAACGTTCGATCCAACGCGCCATGATACCGTCCAGGATCTCTTTAACCCTGGGCCAATAAACRGACTGTTCTTGAGTGGTCTCTTCGCTCATTGTCACAGCTCTTTTATGATTCGAAATACGAGCCTATTAATGCTCATCCAGCCGGTTTCCYGAGATTGCCGAGYGCATTGTCATTCTGAGGAGTGCCGAAGGCCGACGAAGAATCTACCAAACACGACATTGGCAGACCCTTCTCCTTCCGCGGAAGGATCAGAGTGACAGAAAACCAACGACATTTTCGTGAAGACCGCCAGCCTAGCGGGGGTGTTCGTTCACAGTCTCGCGGTGGAGCAGTTCCAACGCGTGGGGAATAACGGGCATCACCACATCCARACACTCTTGGACTGCTTTGGTGCTGCCAGGCAGGGTGATGATCAGAGTATTGCCCCGTATGCCGGTCACCGAACGGCTGATCATAGCCATCGGCGTAAATTCCAAAGTCTTGGCCCGCATCGCCTCCGCCATTCCCGGAACTTCTTTGTCTAGGATAGCCAGGCAGGCTTCCGGAGTAACGTCATATCTTCCCAACCCGGTGCCGCCGGTGGTCACGATCAGGTCCACGTCGYCGGCGTCGGCCCATTTGGCCAACTTCGCTGATATGGTGTCCTTATCGTCGCTTACGATCTCATACCGGACCACCTGGAATTCATCGCCTTCCAGCAGGTCTTTTATGGCCTGCCCGCTGCTGTCGTCCCGCTTTCCCTGTGAGCCTGAAGTGCTGACCGTAAGCACGGCTAATCCGAACATGGCGTCCTCCGTGGGAAATGATACCACAGGCGGGGTYCGAGCCTGGCAAATCACCGTCTCGTTGACAAGAAAAAAGGGGCAATCTATAGTCTCAGAGCGAGAATCTCGAACTGAGACTCTCCAAACGAGCCGCCGACGATGAGGACCAACCGCTCTTGAGTTCAGACCGCAACTGCGTATTCTGCCGAATTTCCGAAGGCCAAGAACCGGCCAAGTACCGCTATCTGGACAACGAGTTGATGGTCATCGTGAACAAACTCACCTGGGTGCCGTTGATGTTATTGGTCATGCCCCGAGATCACATGACCCAGATACAACTGTGGAGCAGCAAACTGTTGACCCGGATGGGGGACCTAGCCGTGGATATGGGGGCGATGTACGCCCCCAACGGGTTCCGCATACTCTCCAATTTTGGACGCGACGGCATGCAGAGCCAGAGCCACGGCCACCTCCACGTCATCGGCGGAACAGACCTGGGTCCGTACGCATAGGTAGCTGTCAGTCCCGATAGAATCGGGACGATCAGCGGATCAAACAATTTCCCTTTAGGAGCAAACGATTTTGGCTGAGACGATCATCTACGAGAAAAAGGGCAACATAGTTACCATGACCCTCAACCGGCCCGACTCTTTGAACGCTATCAACCGGCAGTTGCGGAAAGAACTCGGGGAGGCCCTTATTGAGTTCGATGGGGACCCGGAAGCCTACGTCGCCATCATAACCGGCGCCGGRCGTGCCTTCTGCTCTGGGCGGGACCTCAAGGAACGGGCCGAAGACAACGCCAAAGGGATACAGGTGGATGCGTCCCACAGCATGACCAAGGAAACCCCGTTCATGTGGCCCAAGACCTGGAAACCTCTGATCGCCGCTGTGAACGGTTTTGCCTTGGCCGGTGGTTGGTCCATCGCTCAGATGTGCGACCTGCGTATCGCGTCTGAGGAGGCCAAGCTGGGCATCTCCGAGACCAGGTGGAGCCTGTTGCCTCCCTTCGGCGCCATCCTCCCCAAACAAATGAACCTTGCCGCAGTGTTGGAGYTGGTCTTGACCGCCCAGCCAGTGACCGCCCAAAGGGCCTACGACATGGGATTCCTGAACAAAGTGGTCCCCGCCGCAGACCTGATGGAAGAGAGCATGGCCATGGCCCAGCAGATCGCCGACAACGCTCCCCTGGCCGTTCAGACCTTCAAAGAGCTGGCCTACCGGGGTCTGAACATGTCTAACCAAGACATATCGGCCCTGACCTACCAGATGTACGACGCCCTGCTCCTGACCGAAGACTCCAAAGAAGGCCCCAAAGCATTTGCTGAGAAACGAAAGCCTCAGTGGAAGGGGCGTTAGGACCAGGCACGCGATTGACCAAGCAAAACCCCCTCGACGTCCTGTCGAGGGGGTTTTTCGTCATTCCGTCCTTCCGGCGAACGCCGGAACCCACTGGTTTACTGTGGTTGGCCTCTGGACCACCTCCGCAAGAGAACGTCATTCCTCAGTGGATTCCAGCTTTCGCTGGAAAGACGATGGGGCCCATATCGTCAATCTGGCGGAGGCCAGAGCCAAGATTGCCCGCATCAGTCAAACTTACTTATGTAGGACATTCCTGGATTCCAGCCTTCGCTGGAAAGACGGGGGTTCCATATCGTCATTCTGGCRRAGGCCAGARYCMAGATTGCCCGMATCAGTCAAACWTRCTTATGTAGGATATTCCTGGATTCCAGCCTTCGCTGGAAAGACAGGGGTTCCATATCGTCAATCTGGCGGAGGCCAGAATCCAGATTGCCCGAATCAGTCAAACCTGCTTATGTAGGACATTCCTGGATTCCAGCCTTCGCTGGAAAGACGGTGTGGCCGATGSCTGGGCCGCCCTATGGCCGCTCAATTTGAGCTTGTCGAAGGATACCTCTGTTAAGCATGGCCGGTCTCCAGCGGCTGGTGGTGTAGGGGCAGGTTTCTAACCTGCCCTGCTCTGGGAGGCCAAGCCGTCAGGGGAGACCAGACCGCTTCTTATTGTGACTGAGTTTCCGGATTCAGGAATCTGCCTAAATCAATCAGGGCGGGTTAGAAACCCGCCCCTACGTGTAGTTGGCGCAATAATGGAGCGTAAGCCTACAACTGATATTCAGGCAACCGCAGCAACTGCTTRGCGATCACCAGCCGCATGATCTCGTTGGTGCCCTCGCCGATGACCATCAGCGGGGCGTCGCGGTAGTATCGTTCCACTGSCAAGTCCTTGATGTACCCGGCGCCGCCGTGGACGCGCATGGACTCCATGGCCACTTCCAAACATACCTCGCTGGCGAATAATTTTGCCATACCAGACTCGAGGTCCACCCTCTGCCCGGTGTCCTTCTTGGCCGCCGCGTCGTAGACCAACAGCCGGGCAGCTTGGATCTTGGTAGCCATGTCGGCCAATTTGAGCTGGATGGCCTGATGTTCGGAGATGGGCTTACCGAATGTCTCCCGACCCTGGGAGTACTTGATGGCAGCTTCAAAGGCGGCCTGGGCAACGCCCACGGCCCTCGCGGCGATGTTGATACGGCCGGTCTCCAGTCCGYTCATGACCATTCCGAACCCGGCGCCCTCTTTGCCGCCGATCAGATTGTCTTCAGGCACTGCGAAGTTGTCAAAGATCAGTTCAGACGTGTCCAATCCCCGGTAGCCCAACTTGTCCAAGTCTCTGCCGACGGTAAAGCCGTCTCCGCCCTTCTCGACCACGAAACAACTGATCCCTTTGTGCCTGGGTTCCATGTCCGGGTCGGTGCGGGCCAGCAGGCAGAACATGTCGCCGTAGCGCCCGTTGGTGATGAACATCTTGGTGCCATTGATCGTGTATTCTTCACCGTTTTTGGTGGCCGTCGTCTGAAGGTTGGCCATGTCTGTGCCGCCGCTGGGCTCGGTGAGGGCGAGACCGCCGCGCTTTCGACCGGAAGCCAGGTCGGGCAGGAATCTCTGCTTCTGCTCTTCGGTCCCGTAATGGGTGAGCACGTAAGTCAAGATGTGATGGGTGCCGATGGCCCCGCTCAAGGTCATGAAGCCCTTGCTCAGCTCTTCGAAAATGGAGGCAAACGTGGTGTAATCCAGCCCCATGCCGCCGTATTCTTCAGGCACAGTGATCCCGAAAAGACCCAGTTCCTTCATGCGGTCGATCAGGCCGTGCGGCACGGTGTCCTCACGGTCGTGTTCGGCCGCCACCGGCTCCACTTCCCGCCGGACAAAGTCACGGACCATATTTACGATCTGGGCTCGGGCTTCGGGGGGTGTAGGTGTCAAAAGAAACTCCNTTTNCTTTCGGAGAAATCGGCCTGATAAGCAGTCTAGCTTAGGGCCAAAACCGGGTCAAGAAAAAGCCGGACATAAAAAACGGCGTCCACAACCAAGCGGACGCCGTTATCTTAGTCAAAGCGATTTTCCGGAGATAACTAGTCGTCTGCCAGSGCTGCCTGGGCCGCCGCTAACCGAGCCACAGGCACACGGAAGGGCGAGCAGCTCACGTAATCGAGGCCGGYTTCGTGGMAGAACACGACGCTGGCTGGGTCCCCACCATGTTCGCCGCAGATGCCRATCTCCAGGTTGGGCCTCTCCCTCCGCCCTGCTTCGACTCCCATCTTGACCAATGCTCCGACTCCCTCAAGGTCGATGGARGCGAAGGGATCATGGGGCARTACTCCAGTGTCGATATAAGACCGGAGGAACTTGCCCTCGGCGTCGTCCCGGCTGAACCCGAAGACCATCTGAGTAAGGTCATTGGTGCCGAAGCTGAAGAACTCCGACTCCTTGGCGATCTCACCGGCGGTCAGCGCGGCCCGGGGCGTCTCGATCATTGTCCCGAACATGTAGTGGACCTTGACGCCGTRGCGCTCTTGCACCTGGGCCGCTACCAGGCTTAGGTCCTGCCTGAGCCGGTGCATCTCTTCGACATCGACGGTCAGCGGTATCATGATCTCCGGATTGACGTCCAAACCTTCTTTCACCAACAACGCGCCTGCGGTGATGATGGCCTCCACTTGCATCCGGTAGATGGCCGGGAAACTCAGGCCCAACCGGCAACCCCGGTGACCCAGCATGGGATTTGATTCCCGCAGCGAGTCCACCATGTGCAAGAAATTATCCTTCTCTTCCAGTTCCTCTACGGGCGCGYCGGCATGGCGCAGCTCTATCAGTTCGATCAACAGCGATTCATACGGCGGYAGGAACTCGTGAAGYGGAGCGTCCAACAGCCGGATGATCACCGGCCGGGCGCCCATGACCCGCAGGATCCCGCTGAAATCGCCGGTCTGAAGTTCCTTGACCTGGTCCAAGGCTTCGTAGAAATCCTTCACAGCCTGGGGGGYGTCAGTTTCATTCTCCGATCGGAACACCCGGTCGTTGTTCTCTTGACGCCAGGCCTCGGCGGCCTCGGCATTCAGCAGCATCTGGCGGACGGACGGTAGCCTCTCGAGGTCTAGGAACATGTGCTCAGTGCGGCAGAGGCCGATTCCTTCAGCCCCCATGATCAGGGCTTGGGTGGCRTCCGACGGAGTATCCGCGTTGGCCATGACTCCCAATCTCCGGGTCTCGTCGGCCCAGCGCAACAGTTCATTGGCTTCGGGCAGGTCTTCCAGGCTGGGGCTAACGGTTTCCAACTCGCCCAGATAGACCGAACCTGAGGCCCCGTCCATGCTGATCTGTTCGCCTTCATAGACGGTTTTATCGTTGGCCGTAAACAAACCGGCTTCTAGATCGACCTGTATGCCTTCGCAGCCGACGATGCACGGCTTGCCCAGACCTCTGGTCACCACCGCCGCGTGGCTGGTGACTCCGCCGCGGCTGGTGACGACTCCARCGGCCGCGTTGATCCCGTGGATATCGTCGGGTTTGGTCTCCGGGCGGACTAAGATCACCGCCACGCCGGCGTCGGCCAACTCGGCGGCTTTGGTGGCGTCGAAACAGACGGTCCCGGAGGCCGCGCCCGGRGAAGCGGGTGCGCCGCGGGCTAGGAAATTCTCTTCCAAGACCTCGCTAGGCAGGTCGTCCGAGAATTGAGGCACGAGCAGATGGGATATCTCTTCGGCGTCTACCCGGAGCAGCGCCTGGGCCTGAGTGATCAGACCCTCGTTGGCCATATCCACCGCCGTCCTCACCGCCGACAGGGGGGTGCGTTTGGCGTTGCGGGTTTGGAGCAGGAACAGACGGGCGTTCTCTATCGTGAACTCCACGTCCTGCACATCGGAGTAATGGGTTTCYAGGYCTTTGGCCAAGTCCATCAACTCGCCGTAAGCCTCGGGCATGACATCTTGGAGGCTGGCGATGGGTTCCGGTGTGCGCACGCCGGCGACAACATCCTCGCCTTGGGCGTTAGTCAGAAACTCGCCATAGACCTCAGCCTTGCCGGTGGATGGGTCGCGGGTGAATAGTACGCCGGTGCCGCTGCTGGGGCCCAGATTGCCGAAGACCATGGCCATTATCGTCACGGCGGTGCCCATATTGTGGTYGATCTTGTTGAGGTCCCGGTAGAAGATGGCCCGAGGTGTGTTCCAGCTTCGGAACACTGCCTCAACGGCGGCCATCAATTGTTCCCAAGGGTCGGAAGGCGGCTCGGACCCGGTGGCGTCTATAGCTATCTTCTTGAAGTCCGCCACCACGGCCTTCAATTCTTCGGCGGTCAACTCGTGGTCCAGGCTCACGCCCRMCATCTTTTTGTGGATCGTCAGAACCTTCTCGAACGGCTCCGGGTCCACATCCATGACAACTTCGGAGTAGATCTGGATGAAGCGGCGGTAGGCATCGTAGGCGGGGCGGGGATCACCCATCATGGAGGCGAGACCCTCGACTATCTGGTCGTTGATGCCGAGGTTCAAGATGGTGTCCATCATGCCTGGCATGGAGATTCGCGCTCCGGAGCGTACGGACACCAAGAGGGGACTGGAAGTAGAACCGAAGTTGCGGCCGATGGACTTTTCCAACAGCTGGATATTGTCTTTGATCGACTCTTCGAGCCCCTCGGGCAGAGCCTGATTCTTGGTCAGGAAGTCCCGGCACACTTGGGTGGAGATAACAAAACCCGGCGGGACCGGCAGCCCCAACCGCGCCATCTCGCAAAGGTTGCTGCCCTTGCCCCCAAGGAGGTCCGCCATGGAGGCGTCTCCCTCGTCAAACCGGTAGACGAACTTCACAGTCCGTGGCGCCTGTATNGTCATGGGCACTTMCTCCCATCKGCCTATGCCCTTCCGGGCTTTCGGTCCCCAKCCACCGGACTATATAACGGACAATCGGATGAAATCAAATAACCAAGAAATGGAAAATGGCCGAAGACCACGCCTAGGTGTTGCGAATAACGTGAATATACGGCCATAAACACCAGTATTCGCCGAAATGTTCCGAGGCCTGTGCTAATAGGCCCGGCGTTTTCGGGYTGTCATAAMAACCGGTTAWACCTCGCGGAATTGGCGTTCCGGCTCCGCGAGRTCAAAGTCATGCTCCCACAACTCATCCAACTTTGATTGTTCTTCGTCGGTGATTTCAGGAGTGTCCAGTGCGCTGGTGTACTCCTTGAGCTCAGACAGGTTGGTGAAGTTCGGAAGCACCGATACGATCGCCTTCTGCTTCAATACGAACTGGATGGCCGATTGGGCCATGGTCCTTGTGTCTTCTTGCACCAGGAACCGCACCCGGTCAACCTTCCGCATGGACTCTTCCAACCACTCGTTCTTGCGGTGGGCCCTGTGATCAYCCGCATCGAAGACCGGCAGCCCGTGATCGTACTCCCCGGTGAGAGTGTTGGATGCGTGGGGAACGCGGGACAGCAACCCCAGGTCGTGCTCCTCAGCCAATTCCACGAAGCGTTTTGCTGGGTCCTGCTCCAGTATGTTGTAGATGATCTGGGTGCTTTTCACTTGGCGCTCGATGAGGGAATATTCCCCTTCTTCAAGCCACCCGATATCCGGACCGATCGCCACTCCGAAGTACCGTATCTTCCCTTCGAACTGGAGTTGCTCAAGTGTCTCGAATAGCTCGTCTTTCTCCAAGTCGGCTAATTTGATGTTGTGCGCCTGGTAGAGATCGATATAATCGGTGCCCAGGCGTCGAAGGCTCTGCTCGCAGGCGTATTTAACGAATTCTTTGTCGAACTTCTGCGCCCGTTCTTTGTGGCCGTCTCTGGGGGTTGGGTCGTAGATGTCGTAGCCGAACTTGGTGCCGATGATGATTTCGTTGCGTTTGTGCCCCAAAACCTCGGCCAGAATCTCCTCACCCAGACCGTCGCCATAGGTGTCGGCGGTGTCGAAGAAGTTGATCCCCTCTTCCACGGCATTCTCCAACAGAGCCTTTTTGTCGGCGTCTTCGATCTTGCCCCACCAGTTGGTGGCCACGGTCCAGACTCCGAAGCCTACCTCTGATAGGACCAGTTCGGTGCGGGGCATCTTGCGAAACTTCATTGTCTATACGTCCTTAAATCTTAAGAGGTGTATTTGCTCAGCCACTCGCCCATCCCGTTGATGAACCGGTCCCGGTCATTGGACTGCGAGCCGCAGAATCTCTCGATCAATTCTTCTTTGAAAGCTTGGGGRTCCCGGCCTTCCGGTACCTCGAAAGTCTCTATCGGACTACAGGCCAGCGTCATGTCCCRGCCTGGCTCAAATTTGCTATTAACCGTCATGCCCAAGGGCTCAGTCTTGGCCGGCCAGGTTGCATCCACGGTCATCCAACCGGCATCGGTCTTTAGCCGGACATAGGTATGGACGTCCGGCACYGGACCGCGGGCCACCACCTCCCGCAATTCGGACGGGTAATTCGCCGTGGTCTCCTCGGTGAAGCGGTGGGTGCACATGATTACTTTCGACTCCATGCCCTCTTCCTCGAAGATACGGTCTAGGAGATAGTGCTTGCCCGAGCAGGTGCCACGCCATTCCTGAATCACAGCCTCGGGAGCCCGGCTGCTGGCCCGCTGATAGGGCATATCTCTTACTAAAGCGAAGGCCGCTTTTGCATCGATGTCCTGGCCCGGCTGGAYCAGTCCTCTTCTTTGGCTTTCGGTCTCCAACATGGAGAGCAACTTACCCATGTGCAYTACTTTACCGCCTGAGTTGGCTASCGGCTAACCCGCGGTTACGGTGAGACCCAAGCTGCCCTTGATACCATCGACCCTGCGCTGAAATTCAGCATCGTCYAACACGGGCTCCATCTCGCCCAGAGCAACGTCTGACAGGACCTCCACCCAYGAAGTGCAACCCCCGTACTCTGGCAGGTAGGGCACAGTTACCGGCTGCTCCAATTTGTAGACGCGCAGTAGAAGCACCGACATGGGGAGCATGGGCTTCCAATGAAGCTTAGACTGGGCGTAGGCAGTCGTCCAGATGTAATGAGGTTCCAGGTCATCCACTTGTTCCTGCTCGGAGATCTCAAGAACCTCTTCCGCTTTGGCCCAATAGCTAAAGGTGATGTGGTCGTTGTCATGGGGCTGTTCCAGCATGTTGCGCAGCGCGGGCTGGTGGGCCAGCTGCAGTAATTCCTCTTTCTGATGTAGGTAGGTTGGATAGAACAAGAACTCCCGGTGGACCACCCGGAAATCCTTGCCGTCTTCGTGGATACCGCCCTTGCGCAGGAGCAGTACCTGGTTTCCCTGGGCCATGGCCTCTACAGTTACGGCCCATTCCTTCAGCGCCATCTGGCAATTGTTGGGTAGCATTTTTTCGGTCTCCGTCGCCCTAGGCGTATTCAGTTCGATAATGCAGATTGCCTGAGGAATACTCTCATGGATATTCGAAAATTCTAGATGATTGGGGAAAACCTATCGRATCCCCAGATTACTTGCTCGAAAGTACTAGATCGGGCGTCACGCGGTCAATGGTATCACCGGCCCTAGATACGCTCAATCCCCTGCGAAAACCRKGGCTGGAAGCTAAGTTGTGGAGGCGGGTCCGGAGAAGGAAGACTGTTGGTCCATGAGGAACTGTCTAAAGGCCMTTTGCGATGGAGAGAGATAGCGGTCTTTGGGTTGGATCAAGGTCAGCGGACGCCGGCAGTCCCAGCCCGCCACGTCAAGCACTACGAGCATTCCTGCTTCCAACTCAGCGTCGATACCCATCCGAGAGATGATTCCGACACCGCCGCCGGCCATCGCGGCCTGCTTAACGGCCTGATTGCTGCCGAGTTCGATGGCGAAATAAGGCGCGATGCCGAGGTCCCGAAGTTGGCGCTCGGCCGCCAGGCGCGTCGCCGATCCTTCTTCACGCCCNACAAGTCCCAGGTCAACGATCTGGGCGATGGATGGCCGGTTCAAGCCGGCTGCTGGGTGGCTGGGCGCGGCCACCAGAACGATCTCGTCGTCTTGGTAGTCCACCATTTCCAGCTCATTGGAGAATTCTTCCACATGGTCGCCAACCATTCCCAGGTCCATGTCGCGGTCCAATATCCGCTGGATGATGTTTCGGGTGTTTCCGATCACCAACTCAACGTGTATTCCCGGATAAAGCTGACGGAAACGTCCCACGATACTTGGGAGCACGTACTCACCGGRGGTGGTGCTGGCGCCCAGCAATAGATGGCCGGACTGGAGGTCTTCCAATTCTTGGACCGTTTCCACCAACTGGTTTGAAAGGGCGAATATCTGTTGAGAGTAGGCCAATACCGCGTCCCCCGCCTCGGTGATCCTTAGACCGCGAGGCCGGCGGTGGAAAAGGGTGATGCCCAGAAATTTCTCCAACTCTTGGACCTGGATCGACACCGCGGGCTGGGTGATCTCCATGGCTTCCGCGGCACGGGAGAAACTCAGGTGGTTCGCAACCATCTGAAAGATATACAACTGGTGGAAATTCAACTGGCGGGCGACGGCGCCGCCACCGGCGGCGCGTCTGGGTCGGTTGGCCATGGCCGTTAACCTGTTTCCACTAGGCGCTCAAGCCGAAGCAGCCGCGCCAGATTTCCGGTAGTCACTCTCGCGACCTCGTCAACCGTGATTCCCTTGATCTCTGCGAGGGTCTCGGCGACCGACTGGACATGTCTGGGTTCGGTCCAGTTCGTGCGGTRTTTTTTGAAGGGCTGGGGCGCCGCATCGGTTTCCAGAACGATATTCTCCAAGGGAATGACCTTGGCCACTTCCTGTAATTCGGGCAACCGTGTCAGAGGGCGGGCCAAAGAGATGTAAAACCCGCAGTCTATGGCTTCGCGGGCCGTAGCCTCGTCGCCTTGGAAATAGTGCATCGCGCCGCCCACCTCGCCGGCGTTCTCTTCCCGCAAAACCTTGAATACCGCGGAGTGGGACTCCCTTGAGTGAAAGATGATGGGCAATGAAAGGCTGCGCGCCAGGCGGATGTGTTCCCTGAATACCTGGTCTTGGGTGTCGTGGTCCGGCGAAGCCGGCAGATAATCCAACCCAACTTCACTGATGCAAACGACCTTTGCCGACGACTTGGCCAGGCGTTCGAGTTCGGCATAGATCTCTTYTGTGACCGGCTCTCGGGCCTCCATCGGATGTATTCCGACGCCGGCGTAGAGCGGTCCGTGCTTGTCCGCTAGGGCGATGCAGTCTTTCGTGGACTTCAAAGTGGTGCCGGCACAGACCGCGAAGGCCACACCCGATTCACGGGCCCGGTCTAAGATCTCGGGCATTTCCGCAGGYGGATACTGGTCCAGGTGGGTGTGACAGTCCCCCAACAGGATTGGGCTAGGCATAAATAATTACCTCTWCGGTAATGACAATGCAGGTATCTGATCGATCTGTAGTAAAGCGTCGGCACGAACCTTACACTTAAAGAGAAATTATAYACTATGGATGCGCATTGAGGTTGTTTAGTTTCATTTTTCGCTATTAGCCTACCTAAAYATGGCGAATTACYTCCTACCGATTCGATAAAATTACCTAAAAAMGTCAAACCGCCCCGCGGCGGCACGCTTAGAGTAATCTTGGTTWGCCYWMYKKWYCSSCTSCNNGGRMCTRGMTNRRVMBNNCCMGTTACGAAACTCGTTGACAGCCTCAAAGGCGGGTGTTAGCATAATTGTTGACCAAACAGGTMGACAATGTTAAATTGCCGTKCGGCTTGGTCTAAATCACCGCCGATCTTGCCCCCGAAAATCCCCACATCACGGAACCAGATTAGGAGCAGTCAATGACCACACCCAAGGTCATTTCGCGAAACGCCACTTCCAGTGAACTGGATTCCGAATACAAGTGGGGTTTCACCATCGATATCGAGTCCGACTTGGCCCCCAAGGGGTTGAGTGAGGATATCGTCCGGTTGATCTCAGCCAAGAAAGAAGAGCCGGAATGGCTCTTGGAATGGCGCCTAAAGGCCTACCGCCATTGGTTGAAGCTTAAACAGCAGGCGCCAACCTGGGCAAACGTGGAACATGCRCCCATCGACTACCAGGACATTTACTTCTACGCTGCGCCAAAAACTGACGCACCCAAGAGCTTAGATGAGGTAGACCCAGAGATATTGGCGGCATTTGACAAATTAGGAATTCCCCTCCAAGAACGAGAGAAGCTGGCCGGGGTGGCCGTGGACGCGGTATTGGACAGCGCATCGGTGGCCACTACTTACAAAGCGACGCTGGAGAAACAGGGCGTAATCTTCTGCCCCATCAGCGAAGCGGTCAGGGAACATCCGGAACTGGTCCAAAAATACCTGGGTTCCGTGGTGCCCTACGGCGACAATTTCTACGCAACTTTGAACTCGGCAGTCTTCAGCGACGGTTCCTTCGTCTACATACCCAAGGGCGTTCGCTGTCCCATGGAGCTTATGACCTACTTCCGCATCAATCAGGCCGACTCCGGCCAGTTTGAGCGGACGCTGATCATCGCTGAAGAGGGGTCRTACGTCAGCTACCTGGAAGGCTGCACCGCCCCCGCCAGGAAGACCCACCAACTCCACGCCGCAGTGGTCGAACTTGTGGCTCTGGATGATTCAGAGATCAAGTACTCCACATTGCAGAACTGGTTCCCCGGGGACAAAGACGGCAATGGCGGCGTCTATAACTTCGTGACAAAACGCGGCATCGCTCACAAGAATGCCAAGATCTCATGGACCCAGGTTGAGACCGGTTCGGCCATCACCTGGAAGTACCCCAGCGTGATCTTGGAAGGCGACAATTCCGTTGGCGAGTTCTACTCGGTGGCCCTGGTCAATAACCACCAACAGGCCGACACCGGCACCAAGATGATTCACAARGGCAAGAACACCCGCAGTACCATCGTGGCCAAGGGCATCTCCGCTGGAAAGGGTAACGCCACTTACCGCGGCCTGGTTAAGATACTGCCCTCCGCCGATGGAGCGAAGAATTTCACCCAGTGCGACTCCCTTCTGGTGGGGGATAAGTGTGGGGCTCACACGGTCCCCTACATCGAGGTCAAGAACCCGACGGCCCAGATAGAGCATGAAGCTTCGACATCAAAGGTCAGCGACGACCAACTTTTCTACTGCCAACAGCGGGGCCTGTCCGTCGAGGACGCCCATTTCATGATCATCAACGGCTTCTGCCGGGGTATCTTCCAGGAGCTCCCCWTCGAATTTGCCATGGAAGCGTCGCAACTACTTAAGGTGAGCCTCGAAGGGGCGGTGGGCTARATGGCTGCTGCCGCGAATGGCTCCATACCCTTGCTGTCAGTCAAGGGCCTCACTGCTTCGGCTGGCGACTTGGAGATCCTCAAAGGCATCGATCTAGAGGTCTTCCCCGGCGAGGTYCACGCGATYATGGGACCCAACGGTTCCGGAAAGAGCACCTTGGCCAATGTTCTGGCCGGCCGCCCGGATTACACGGTCACCGGTGGTCAGGTGTTGTTCCTAGGCCAAGACCTCCTGAAATTAGAGCCTGAGATCAGGGCCCGCATGGGCCTTTTCCTGGCTTTCCAATACCCACTGGAACTCCCRGGCGTACGGGCCTGGCAGTTCTTGAAGGCCGGAGTGGATGCCCGCCGGGTCCATAACGGCGAAGAAGAGATGGGCGCCCGCGAGTTCGACCAGATGCTGAAAGCCAAGGTTGAGCAGGTCCAGATCGACCCTGACCTGGTGAAGAGGGCAGTCAACGAAGGGTTCTCCGGTGGCGAGAAGAAACGCAATGAGATCTTGCAGATGGCTGTTCTTGAGCCCAAGCTGGCCCTGCTGGACGAGACCGACTCCGGTCTGGATATCGATGCCCTGCGCATCGTCGCCGACGGAGTAAACCTGCTGCGCTCTCCTGAGAACGCCGTTGTCTTGGTGACCCATTACCAGCGGATCCTAGACTACATCACGCCCAACCACGTACACGTGCTGTTTGACGGACGCATCGTCCGGTCCGGTGGCCCAGAACTCGCCCACGAGCTGGAAGAAAAGGGCTACGACTGGATCAAAGAAGCCGTTGACGCGGGCGTGTAACCCACACTGCGACACAGAGACCTCATGACCTCCGCACCCGCCAAATATGCCCACTATCTTGCCGATTTCCAGTCCCTGGTACAGGGACCGGGGGCCGGAGCGCCAAACTGGCTGCAGGRCCTCCGCGATACCGGCTGGTCCAGGTTCAACGAGACCGGATTCCCCACGGCGCGCCGTGGCAACGAACGCTGGAAGTACACCAACGTGGGTCCTATAGCCAGGACCGACTTCGGTTTTGCCAGCGGCCCAACCTCCGCCAATGGTTCGAAAGCCTTGGCGCCCAGCTACAAAATCGAAAGATCATCAGCCTTCGACCTGGTCTTTATCGATGGCCGCTACTCCCCGGACCTATCTTCGCCAACGGCCGCTTCCAACGGGATTACCGCCGCGAGTTTGGCCTCGATAGCATCGGATTCCAGCTTTGATCTTGAGGGCCAGGTTGGACATTACGCTACCCCCGACGACGAYGGGTTCGTCGCGCTTAACACCGCATTCCTTTATGACGGCGCCTATATCCACGTTGCCGACGGCCATTCAGAGAAGGTGTTTGTACGCCTCTCCTATATCACGACGGATGGCGCCGATCTTAAGATCACCCATCCCAGAACTATGATCGTGGCCGGCCAGAACACCGAYMTCACGGTCGTGGAAAGCTATACCGGCCCCAAAGACAGTGTCTATTTCACCAACGCCGTTACCGAGATTTCGGTCGGCGCTGGAGCCCATATCGACCACTACCGGCTGTTGCTGGAAGGCGAAAAAGCGTTCCATGTAGGCACCAACCGAGTCAAGCAAGAATGGGACAGTAGCTTCAACTCTGCGTCCTTCACTTTGGGCACGGCCCTGGCCAGGAACGACTTGGAAGTGTTGTTTGACGGTCCTGGCKGCTTTTGCTCGTTGAACGGCYTGTACCTCACCGCCGACAATCAACACATCGATAACCTGATCAGCATCGACCACGCTCAACCCCACTGCACCAGCCGGTTGAATTACAAGGGGATTCTGGACGGCAGGTCCCGGGCGGTGTTCGGAGGCACAGTGACGGTGCGGCGCGACGCCCAGCATAGYGATGCGGAGCAGACCGACAAAAACCTGATTCTCTCCAAGTTGGCCGAGGCGGACAGCAAGCCGAGCTTGCTGATCTACGCCGACGACGTGAAATGCAGCCATGGCGCCACCGCCGGGCACATCGACGCCGACACGCTGTTCTACCTACGCAGCCGGGGCCTTGACCTTGACACGGCCAGCAGAATGCTGGTCCAMGCCTTCGCCAGCGAGATCATAGACAAGGTCSGGCCTGAACCCCTGCGCGAATACCTGGACGTTCTTTTCGGCGCGGCCATTCCCAACAAGAGCCTTCCCGTTGCGAGGGCCACATGACCACAACCTTCGACATAAACAAAGTCCGGAACGATTTCCCGATATTGAAGCAGCAGGTGAATGGGTTTCCCCTGGTCTACCTGGATAACGGGGCCACGTCCCAGAARCCGCAGTCGGTGATTGACGCTATCGTCAACTATTACTCCACCACCAACTCGAACGTGCACCGCGGCGTCCACACCATGAGCCAGCAGGCCACTGACGGCTATGAGGGCGCTCGGGCCAAGGTCCGCCAGTTCATCAACGCCGACGACGACCGGGAGATAATCTTCACCCGGAACACCACCGAGGGCATCAACCTGGTGGCATACTCGTACGGGCGTCAGAATATCGGTCCCGGTGACGACATAATCGTCTCMAATATGGAGCATCACTCCAACATAGTCCCCTGGCAGATGCTGTGTGAGGAGAAGGGCGCTAACCTGCGGGTCGTGCCGATCAACGACGCCGGCGAACTGTTGATGGACGAGTATGAGAATATGCTCAGCTCCAAGACCAAGCTGGTCTCCATTACCCACGTATCCAATGCGCTGGGCACCATCCTGCCGGCGACCCAGATCGCCCGGATGGCCCACGCCCATGGCGCAGCGGTCTTGTTCGACGGCGCTCAGGCAGTCCCCCACATGCCTGTCGATGTGCAGGAACTGGACTGCGATTTCTACGTGTTCTCCGGACATAAGTTGTTCGGGCCAACCGGGATCGGCATACTCTACGGAAAAGCCGAGTTCCTTGAAGCGATGCCGCCTTTCCTTGGCGGCGGYGAAATGATTAAGTCGGTCACCTTTGAAAAGACGATCTATAACGACCTGCCCTATAAATTTGAGGGCGGGACCCCTGACATCGCAGGGGCCATCGGTTTAGGCGCGGCCATCGACTATGTGAACGACCTGGGCTTTGACCAGATCATAGCTCACGAAGATGCGCTGCTCCGCTACGGCACCGACGCCCTTTCGACGATTGAAGGACTGAAGATAATCGGCACGGCTGAACACAAAGCAGGCATCATTTCGTTCGTGATGGACCAGGCCCACCCCCACGACATCGGGACTATCTTGGACGAGCAGGGCATCGCCGTCCGCACGGGTCACCACTGCGCTCAACCGGTGATGCAGCGCTTCCAGATACCCGCCACAGCCCGGGCTTCCCTGGCCTTCTACAACACCAAAGAAGATATCGATGCGCTGGTCAAGGGCATCGACCGGGTCATCGAGGTGTTCAGTTAATGGCCGGTTTAAGCGATCTTTACCAGGAGATTCTCCTGGAGCACAACAGCAAGCCCCGGAACTTCAAGACCGTCGACGACGCGAACCAGACCGCGGATGGCTACAACCCGCTGTGCGGCGACCAGATCACCCTCTATCTCAAGGTGATTGATGGGGTTATCGACGACGTTGGGTTCCAGGGCACCGGCTGCGCCATATCCCGCGCCTCGGCATCCATGATGACCCAGAGTATCAAGGGTCAGAGCGTGGAGAAGGCCAAAGAGATCTTCGACGCATTTCACTACATGATTACCGAACCAGGCGGTGATTTGGACCTGGACACCTTGGGCGACCTGGAAACCCTTTCCGGCATCAACGAATTTCCCACCCGCATCAAGTGCGCGGTCTTGGCCTGGCACACCATGAACGCCGCCCTATCCGGCGAGTCTGAAGTAACCACCGAATAAGCGCCGCCGGCACAGCCGRGGTWTGTACGGAGATGCCGTCTAGTTACGCTGTGCTAAGGTGGATGCGGACTCTTTTTCGCCTTTGCTGANNTTTAAATGACTCAATTACCTGATGTCCCTTTGGACGGCCTGTACGGCGATCTGGTCATGGACCATTACCGCAACCCCCGCAACCGAGCGCCCATCAGTGACGCCGACGTTGAGGCTGAGGAATTCAACCCATTCTGCGGGGACAGGGCCACCTTGCAGCTCAAGCTGGACGGTCAAGGCAAAGTATGTGGGGTCAGCGCCCAAGCCGAAGGCTGCTCAATCATCCAAGCTGCTACTTCCATGCTCTGTGACCAGCTTCATGGCAAGTCATTGGATGAAGTGGGTGAGATTGGGGAGCAGTACCGCCTAGCCATGAAGAACGGCGCTGCTGAAGATGACACGAACTTGGGTGACCTGCGCGCCCTTCAGGTCGTGCGCCAGTACCCGGTGCGAATCAAATGCGCCTTGTTGCCGTTGACCGCCCTGGAAGAAGGCATCAAAGCCTACCAGGCCAAGACGAGCTAACGGTCCAGCCAGGTCCGCGACCAGAAGTTGTACTCGGAGAGAGCTGTGTTGGGTTCAAAACCCATCAGGTCGCTGCTGAACACCCACCKGGAGGYAGCGGTTACCGGGCTGAACAGGTAAGCCTGGTSSARMACSYGSYGCTGGATYTCCRCMARYWGGTCYYKKCGTRMKWYRKSRTCSARTTCMGCYGCCTGTGCCTCGATCATCGCRTCCAACTGATCGTCTTCGTGCCCGGCCAGATTCCATTGRCCTTGGCTATGCAACAACCCGAACAAGTAGCTGTTGGTGGTTGATGTCGGAGGGATCGCTCCCACGGCCAACTGGAATTCCCTAGCCGGCCCCATGACTAGGTCGTCGAACTGCACCGGGTTCATGCGCCGYAACTCTGGATTGAATCCCACCGCGGTCAGGTCGGCAATCAGCCGCTCTTCTAGAGCCAGGTTCTCGCCTCCAGTACGCGCGATGCGCACCGTTACTTCCAAGTCTATGGGCAGTCTTTGACCGGAATCCAGAAGCAACTGGCGGGCTTTGCCGGGGTCGGCGAAGTAGTTCTGACGCATCTCCGGCCGGTCTAGCAGCCAACCCGATTCCCGCACCGGAATGCCCACGCTGGCGAATCCCTGTCCCGACCAGACCGTATCCAGGTAGTCCCATGGGTCGATGGCCTGGAACACCGCTTGCCGCACTGTGGTCTCTTTTAAGTTGGGCATCTGAGAGTTCATGGCCAGTACGATGCCGGCTCCAGACCGACGTGAAACTACAGACTGAAAATCGGAATCGCCTCGGCGGACCATATCCCACTCATTGGGGCCGGCAGAAAATACATCCACCAACCCTGCCCGGAACGCCGCTACTTTGTCCAACTCAACCGACCCTGGGGAATCACCCAGCGGGCCGGTCCGCATGATTGTGATGTTTAGCTGGTCTAGAAAAGGCAGATTGTTCTCGAAATAGTTGGAATTCCGCGTGAACTCCATGCCTTCGCCTGGAGCTGTCTCCTGCCAGACCCACGGGCCGGTCCCGACCACCGGCGCGTCCTTAAGGTCGCCATACATAGCCACGACTTCCGGCGCCACGATCTTAACGTGCCCATCGGCCAAGGCTAGGAGAGCATCGGCGTCTTCCAGGGCCAGTTCAACCTGCACCGTCAGGTSGTCCAGGGCGGTGGCTTCTCCGATYGAAGAGAGTAGCGGGGCATTGGGCCAACCGGGAGTCTTGAGACGGTCCAGGCTAAATACGATGTCTTGGGCGTTCAGGGCCCGGCCGTTCACCGGCGCCACGTTCTGCCAGAAGATACCGGGCCGCARCTTGAACACATAGGCCAGGTCTTCGTTCAATTCCCAACTCTCGCAAAGGTCGCACTCAAGCAGYAGGTTTGGCTGGTTGGAACCCTCGCCCGAGCGGAGCCGCAGCAGCCTGCTGTAGGCCAGACCCGGCCCCAGGGCGGTCAGAGTCTCTTGTACCTCTTGATGGACGTCCCGATGCGGTATCTGGGCTGCGGCGACCACGGTGAGGGCGCCGCCGTTAATACCCGAAGGTGCACCCGTGACGACGGCGGTGGCTGACGGCACGGGAAGGCCGTCGGTCATGTTGGTGGTGGTGGCAGACGGGGTAGCGTCAGACGAGGAACAGCCGATGGCAAACACGGCTACTCCGATGATCAAAAGCTTTTTCGGAAAGAATAGTTTCATGGCTGACACATCCGGCCTGGCCCGTAGAGCGCCCAGAAAATTGGTTTGGCCCCGCCTCAGATCAGCGGWAACCACCCCCGATTATAAGCTGGAGTGGCTGCCGCCCCATGAGGGAGAGCGATACGCGCTACGGTGAAAACAGGTGGGGCCGATGAAACGAAACGCGATCATTCAACTGGTGGTTTGGGTTGCATGGAGTCGCCGGYTGCGGCATCTGGTTCCAGACGTGTGGGRTTCCCACGGCCGGTGATCGCCCAGGTCGCGAAGACSATGATGGCGATCAGGATCGGCGGCATGAAAAGGATGGCATGGATCACCAAAGCGAATCCCAAGGCATCGCCGTCTCCCACACCGATGGTGGTCAGCAGGTAAAAGACCGCAAACTCAAAAGTCCCCAYCGMGGCCGGCAGTGAGGGGACCAGGGCCACGAAAGTGAGAGYCCCGATTACCAGCAGAGTGGCGACCAACAAGGAGATGTCGATCCCCATTCCGTGGGCCAAAACCCAGGCCGAGAGCCCCAGCAATATCCAATATCCCATGGTCAGGAGGAAAGACCAAGTGAGCCGCACCTGTGCCCGCGTTAGCTCCCGGAGGGATGCTGAAGTGGATGCCAGCAGTTGCAGGTGGGTCAGGCCGGGCCTCGACCCGAACCAGATAACCACCGGTAYCGCYAGTAYGCTSATCACTGCGATCAAAACGGCCCCGATGACGTAGGGGGTGAACCCCTTCAAACTGGGCAGCACCATCAGACCTACACCCAACAGGATGGCCGCAGCCACGAAATCCAACACCCGCTGGATACCCAGAGTGGCGGCCGCCTCTTCCCCTCGCACCCGGTAGCGCAGGGTTAGCATGAGGAATTGAGTGGCTTCGCTGATGATTCGGAGGGGGGAGACGCTGTTTAGGCCGATGCCGACGTTCTGTACGAGTAGAAGCCGGTGGAGAGGTACTTKGTCACCGATGAACAACACTTGCCACCGGTAGGCGCGCATCGCCGTGGCCGCGGCGAATAYCGCCAATGAGATCAGACCCCACCGGATCGGAAAATCGGTGAATGCGTTGGAAAGAGAGCCCCATTCCATGTCCCGGACCATAGCGAAACCGATGCCCGCCCCGATGGCCAGTCCCAGGAACATCCTGAGTTTGGGCTGTAGAAAGAATTTTCGGAGGAAGCCTGCCGCGGTTTTCAAATCGCCATTCAAGCGCCGGTGTGGTTAGTTCGAGTGAGGATATTTATAGGTTCTTCCCCAGTAACCTGCGGGAAARCGGGCAYGAAACTSGGAAACGTTCARGTGGTTTCAACCTACGCGCAGGGGATTCCTATGTCAAGGAACCTAGCCAGTGTTTTGGGTTGAAATGACCGATAACTCGGACTTTTACTTTCCAGACCGGGCCAGTCCCTTCAGGTAGGCGATGTGGCCCTGGTGCTGGTAGAYCTCTCCGACAACCTGTCTAAAGATACGGCCCACCGACATCTCGGGCCGGGCCTCTCTGGGCACCACGTCCATCTGTTCCGGAGTGACTGTTTTCAAGTAGCCCAAAGTTGCGGCCCGCACCACCTCTCCGTATCTCAGCATCTCGGCCAAGTCGTAGGCCGGGAAGTTGGCCACCTGCTCCTGTGTGTGGTCAAAGCCGTTGTCCCTGGTAGGTAGTCCGAATTTCTCGTTCCAACCTTCGCTCTCCCAGATCTCAGGCTGACGCTGAATGAAGAATTGGAACCACATATCTTCGACTCGGGTCATGTGCCAAAGRATCCAGCCGATGGGGTTGGCTTCGGGCCCGGCCCGCCACATCAGTTCTTCAGGCGTGATGTCTCCCAAGGCGTCCATCAGGTATTCGTGCTCAGTGTTAAAGGCGTCTTCGATAAATTCGTTCAGAGTCATTGCGTCCTCTCTATGTGACCAGCGGGGTGACCGGCCGGCAATCTCCCGCCGGATGGGGGCTTAACCGGCCCACATGATACACCCGGTCGGGACATTCGGGGTATACTATCCRGAGCGCGGCGCACGCCTGTGTCCGCCTGGCTTTCATCCTACCTGGCAATCACACTGGGAGCGCTTTGCATGGCAGACAGTCTGATCACCCCTGAGGCCCGCGCCCTGATCGGCAGCGAGACCTCGCCCGAAAGAAACCGTTTCCCCCTCAGCGACGAGATGGCCTACGACCTGGCCGACGCCACTGAAGACCCCAATCCCCTGTACATCGATAAAGCTGCCGCCGAGGCCAGCCGCTTCAAAGGGCTGTTGTGCCCGCCGCTGGCGACCTGGAAGGACATCGCCCCGGAGATCGGCTATTTCGGCGCCGGACAGGACTCCCATTTCGATGTGCCGTTACCCTTCAACAGCTACGGTTTGAACGGCGGCAGCGACTGGCAGTTYCTSCGYCCGGYCTAYGYYGGMGAYTGGRTSACCCGCCGRTTCCGMATCGTSGACATCTWCGAGAAGCAGGGCCGCTCSGGYCTYCTGGTTTTCGTGGTSMGRCRGGAGACCCAGACCAACCAGCACGGGGACGCCATCAGCGTCGCCGACCGGGTCAGCATCCACCGGAGCCGGCCCCCTGGGGATGAGGTCAAGGCGGTCGCCGAAGCCGGGGAGGGACTGAACAGTGTGGTGATCTCTCCACCTGCCCCCGACCAGACCGTTCCCCGCACGGTCCACGCCGCTGGAGCCCAGAATCACTTCGAGGATATATCGGTAGGCATGGCGTTGGAGCAGGTGGTGAAAGGCCCGCTGACCACCACCCATCTGGTGCGCTGGGCCGCCGCGAACGGGAATTACGCCCGCATCCACTGGGACCTCCCCTTCGCCCAGGTGCATCAGGGCTTGTCCAACGTTGTGGTGAATGGCTCGCTGAAGAACCAATACCTCGGGCAATTGATGATCAAGCTGGCCGGTCCTGAAGGCTGGTTCAAGCGTTTCTATGTGGAACACCGGGGGATGGACTACCCTGGCGACGTCATCACTGCGTCCGGCACGGTCACCGCCGTCCGCGAGGTCGGCGGATATGGCCACGTTGACTGCGACGTCAACCTGACCAACAACCGCGGAGAACAGACCGCGTCCGGTAGAGGCACGGTAGTTCTACCCAAGAAGGGCCAATGCCTGCCCTTGGTCTGGGAAGTGGAAGAGTAATGCCGGCAGGGCTACTCGAAGGCATCCGGGTACTTGACCTAGGCTCTGGAATCTCCGCGCCCTGGTGCGCCAAGATCCTGGCGGACTACGGAGCGGAGGTCATCAAGGTGGAATACCCCGGTTCCGGCGACGCCGCCCGCCGCATGGGCCCGTTCGCCGGCGAYGACCCCGACCTGGAAAAAAGCCTGACGTTCCTTTATCTGAACACCAACAAGAAGGGGGTTACCCTCGATCCATCCAGCGTCAGCGGACGCGGCCTGCTCAACAAGCTTGTAGCCGACGCCGACGTCCTGGTGGAGAACTACCCCCCTTCCCGCTCCAAAGAACTGGGCCTGGACCATGCGTCGCTGGCTGAGACCAACCCCGGGTTGGTGGTCACGTCCATCACGCCTTTCGGTCAAACGGGTCCCTACCGGGACTTCGAGGCAACCGACATCGTGACCTACGCCCTGAGCGGTCTGATGTACCATTCGGGCGATTCCGATCAGMCTCCCCTGCGTAACGTCCTGGACCAGTCTTTCTATGTGGCAGGGGCCAACGCCGCCGCCGCCACCCAGGTGGCCCTTTTCGCCCGCCTCTCCTCCGGGGAAGGGCAGCATGTGGACGTCTCGGCGGCTGCCTGTCTTGGCGCCCACCTGGTCCAACCGCTCCCGTACTACAACTACATGGGCGCCGTGAAGGGACGTCGTCCAGTCCGGGGGGCCGGGTTCGAAGAATTGATGCCCGCCCGCGACGGCTACGTGGCGCCGTCGGTACAAGGCTCCCAACCGTGGTCGACCATCGCCAGCCTAATCGGGGGGGAAGAGCTCCAAGACGAAAAATTCGCCACCGGCGCCGGACGGGTAGCCCACGGCGAAGAACTTAAAGAACTGTTGATCAAAGGCCTGGCCCAATGGGACCGTATGCCGCTGTTCCTGGCCTCCGGTGAGCAGCGATTAGTCTTCGGCATGGCCCAAGACGCCGGCGACCTGGCCAAATGCCCTCATCTTCAGGCCCGGGACTTCTTCGTCGAAGTGGACCATCCGGTGGTCGGGCGGGCCCAATACCCGGGAATGGCCGTAAGGCTGCCCGGAGAGACCATCACCGGCTCCCAACCGGCCCCGCTGCTGGGCCAGCACAACGCTGAGATATACGGACAAAAATTGGGCYACTCAAMTGAAGACCTGATATCCCTTCGCCAGCAGGGCGTCATCTAAAGATTCACGAAACCCACTCGGACATAGGAAGTCTGTAAAAACATGCCCCCTGCCCACACACCCATGGCCCCATTGAAAAATATCCGGGTACTGGACCTGAGCCGGGTCTTCGCCATGCCATTCGCCGCGGCGAACCTGGCGGACCTAGGCGCCGAGGTCATAAAGGTCGACACCTGCCAGACCCAGTTCATGGACACGACCCGGACGATCACGGGACCCTTCCCCGACAACCAACCTGGCGAACTTTGGTGGGAACAGGGCGGCACCTTTCAGAACCTGAACCGGGGCAAGCGGAGCTTGACTCTGGACCTCCGTTCCGAGGAATCTCAAAAGATCATAAAAGACCTGGTTGGGCTCTGCGACGTTGTACTTGAGAACTTTACGCCCAGGGTGATGGCCCGGTTTGGACTGGACTTCGAAAGCCTCAGGGCCCACAAACCGGACCTGATCATGGTGTCCAACACCGGCTATGGGCACAGCGGGCCCTGGAGTAACTTTGGGGCCATGGCGTCGGCCCTGGAACCGACCCACGGCACCGGGGCGTTCATGGGATATATGGAAGAGGGTCCGGACGGCCGGCTGGCCGRGGGGCAGGTCCCAAACAAGATGGGCAATTCCTACTCCGACTTCATGGCTACCTGGACCGCTTTAGGTTCTCTGATGGCGGCTCTGCTGCGGCGGGCCAGGACCGGCCAGGGTCAATGGATCGACCTGGCGATGTACCAGACTGGGACCACGGTTATCGGCGCCGGTCTGCTGGACTACGCCCTCAACGGCCGGCGGACTCTCCGCATCGGCAATCGTCATCCCGTATGGTCGCCCCACGGCGTCTATCCCTGTCAGGGCCATGATCAATGGGTAGCCATCGCCGCCCGGAATGAAGAAGAATGGCAAGCGGTTTGTCAGAGTATGGGCCTRCCGGAGCTCGCGTTTGATCCCCGGTTTGCCGATCCCATAGAACGACGGCTTCATCAAGAAGAACTAGATGAGATCATCGCGGCCTGGACATCCGAAAAGACTTCCTACCAGGTGATGAACGATCTGCAAGACGCCGGAGCGCCGGCTGGAGCTGTGCTAACGGCCAAGCAAGCGTTGACCGATCCCCAATACGTTGACCGGGGGTTCTTCGAGACCGTCCACAACCCTCCTGAAGCAGGTCTGCGGCCCAAAGGATATGTGGGACGGGGGTGGAAGTTCTCCCGAAGCGAAGCCGGGATCCGCKGACCGGCGCCCAGGTTGGGGGAAGCCAACGGGYACATACTCGGGGAGTTGTTGGGGATAGACCAGGCTAAACTGAAGTCGCTGGCGGAAGATTGGAYCATCGGCGATACACCCGAGGACGGCAGAGCGCCGGGTGCGGTACCTTTGGAGGAGCAAGTGGAGCTGGGGTGGATCGTCGAACACGACCCCGGATACTTGGCGGAACTGCCGCCGGTGTGACCCAGGTAGCCGCGACATTTCCGTCCCGAAGATCGCCCGGTTTTCAGGTGTTTCCAAAACTCGTGCCTTGACGCTTGACACTTTGGAAAATGGGCTCCTATAATTACGGTGGATTCTCCGCAAACGCCTTCGTTTTTGTTTTAGCGTCCCCTGCACGGCCATACTTCCRTTGTATTGATTGGCGTGTCCTCTGGGGCGGTGGTTTGTAAGATTGAGCACCCCTCCCCAACACCYWTTTTYTGCGTAGGCAAATGCCGACAAAGTTTATCTTCGTAACCGGGGGAGTAGTCAGTTCACTGGGCAAAGGGATCAGCGTCGCATCGATCGGACGCATCCTGAAAAGCCGGGGTCTCTCCGTCTCCGTAATCAAGTTGGACCCTTACCTCAACGTCGACCCAGGCACCATGTCTCCATATCAGCAYGGTGAAGTCTTTGTGACCCAAGATGGCGGGGAGACAGACCTCGATCTGGGCCACTATGAAAGATTCATCGACGTTGAGCTGACCCGGACTTCCAACCTCACSGCCGGWGARGTCTATCTCAACCTAATAGCCAAAGAGCGGCGCGGCGACTTTCTTGGCGGCACCATTCAAACGGTGCCCCATGTCACCAACGCCATCAAAGATAGAGTCCTCGCCYTGGCCGCCGAATCCGSCGCCGATGTGATCATCACCGAGGTCGGTGGAACAGTGGGCGACATCGAGGGGCTTCCTTTCTTGGAGGCCATCCGGCAGATGAGGAACGATGTGGGCCGCGACAATGTGTTTTACATCCACCTAACCCTGCTTCCTTATATAGCGGCAGCACAAGAATTGAAGACCAAACCGACTCAACACAGCGTGAAAGARCTGCGGTCAATAGGAATACAGCCCGACGCTATCCTTTGCAGAAGCGACCATCCGGTGTCCGAGGCCATCTGTGAGAAGATCTCGGCATTTTGCGATGTCCCTTTTAATGCTGTGATTCCCGTGCTGACTGTTGGCAACGTCTATGAAGTGCCGTTGATACTTGAAGAAGCGGGCTTGGGCGACATCGTGGTAAATGCCCTGGGTCTTACCGGGCAACCCGGAGACCTCACTGAGTGGTCGGCGATGGTCGACCGAATGAACGAGCCCAAAGAAAGTGTATCCATCGCCCTAGTAGGCAAATACGTTGAATACCCCGATTCCTATATCTCGGTCCGCGAAGCGCTGCGCCACGCGGGCCTAGACCACTACAGGGACATCGATCTCCAATGGGTCCACTCCGAAGATATCGAAAGGGACGGGCCAGAGGCTCATCTATCTGATGTCTGCGGAATCGTAGTGCCGGGAGGTTTTGGCCCCCGCGGCGTTGAGGGAATGATCGACACGGTGCGTTATGCCAGAGAGCACAAGGTCCCGTATCTGGGCCTTTGCCTSGGCCTRCAGGTAATGGTCATCGAGTGGGCCAGAAACGTCCTGGGTATCGAGGATGCTAACTCCGAGGAACTAGTTCCGGAGACCGGTAACCCGGTCGTGCACATAATGCCCGACCAAGAAGGCGTCTCCGCCAAGGGTGGCACCATGCGGCTGGGGGACTATCCCTGTCATCCCCAGAGCAAGACGTTGACAAAAGCGGCCTACGGGGACGGCACCGTCATGGAGCGGCACCGCCACCGGTTCGAACTTAATAATTCGTACCGTGAGTCATTGGAAAATTCCGGATTGATCGTCGGCGGACTATCGCCCGACGGGAACTTGGTTGAGACCGGAGAAGTGGCCGATCATCCGTTCATGGTCGGCACCCAATACCACCCGGAGTTCAAGTCCCGGCCCAACCGGCCTCATCCATTATTCAGTCAGTTCATCGGAGCGGCCAAAAAGACCATCCGGGAAGGTGTCCAGAGGCCATTGCCGCTGGACATCAACTCCGATTAGGTCCGCACTAGGTTCGCCCGATGCAAATGCCTTTCATGTCCAACAAGAACTYCTCCGCCACCAAGTCCTTTGTCCCTGTCTCGGCGAGAATGGGTTCTTACACAAAAATCTTACAGGGGTGACGAAACCGTGAAGCTCTTCTTGGACACAGCCAATATCCAGGAAATCAGAGATGGCGTCAGGTTTGGTGTGATCAGCGGCGTCACCACCAACCCKTCGCTGGCGTCGGCCGAAGGCATCGGAAACGCGGAAAGCTACAAATCGGCGGTAAAGGAGATCTCCGAGATCGTCGATGGGCCCATTTCCGTAGAAGTGATATCACTGGATGCTGAAGGGATGATCGCCGAAGGGCGCGACATCGCCGATTGGATACCGAACCCCTGGGTGAAGATACCCAGCACCGCGGAAGGGTTTGAGGCGATATCGGTACTCTCCAGTGAAGGGATCCRGATCAATCAGACTTTATGTTTCTCGGTGAACCAGGCCATCTTGGGCGCCCAGGCTGGGTCCACCGCGGTCAGTCCATTCATCGGTCGGCTGGATGACATCGGCCTCGAAGGCATCGACCTGATCAAAGACATCGTTTCCATATATAAGGAATACGAGATTGAAACAAAGGTGCTGGCGGCCAGTATCCGCCACACCTTGCAYTGCACTCTTGCGGCCCAGGCCGGGGCCCACATCGCGACTGTTCCTTTTAAGATATTGGCCCAGATGGCCGAACATCCCCTGACCACCTCCGGCGTAGCCCGGTTCAAGGCGGACTGGGAGAAGATCGGCAAGTGATAGCCGCCGGRCCGGCCAACGGCGGCGCAACTAGGAAAATCAGACCAGCCGGCCAACAATAATTAAATCCACAGAATCAAGGTCCACTGAACCTCGGTCCGAAAAACCGCGGCCGTAAACGCTGGGACCCCTCCGCAAGCTTCATTCCCGCCCCGCTGGAACGCTGCCTCTGCTGAGTCCACAGTCCGGTTCACGATCAGCGACCCCTGTAAGAGGTAAAMATGGCTACCACTCAAAAAATGCTAGATGTGTCGGAGATGGGGGCGAAGTCCAAGGAAGAACTCTTGGGCCTGGCCAGCGATGTCGGCTTGAACGACACCTCCGCTCTGGCGAACCTGCATAAAGAAGACCTGCTCAGCCGGCTGTACCAAGTCGTCTCCGCCCAACAGGCATTGGCGTCCACCGGCATCCTGGAGATCATGGACGAGGGTTACGGCTTCTTGCGGCAGGTCACCACCTTCCGCGCTTCCGGAGATGTCTACATCTCCCAGTCCCAGATCCGGCGGTTCAACCTWCGKAACGGCGACACCGTCACCGGMCAGGTMCGGCCSCCCAAAGARGGGGARCGSTACTTCGGRCTGGTSCGGGTSGAACTGATCAACGGSATGGAGACMGACCAGATCCAGAGCCGCTATCGTCCGACCTTCGAACACATGACGCCCATATTCCCGGAGAAACAGGTCATCCTGGAAACAAGTAGTTCTGAACTGTCCACCAGGATGGTCGACCTATTCGCTCCCATCGGGCTGGGTCAGCGCGGTCTGATCGTCTCGCCCCCCAAAGCGGGCAAGACCACCATGCTGAAACAGATCGCCCACGGCGTCCAGGAAAATTGCCCCGAAGCAACATTGATGGTGGCCCTCATCGGCGAGCGYCCTGAGGAAGTCACCGATATGCGACGGGCTGTGAAGGGAGATGTATTCGCGTCCACATTCGACGAATCGGTAGAAGAACAATGCCGGGTGGCGGAGTTGGCGCTGGAACGAGCCAAACGTTTGGTGGAGATGGGGCAAGATGTCGTCATCCTGCTGGACAGCATCACCCGCCTGACACGGGCCTATAACTTGGCCGTTCCCACCAGTGGGCGGACCCTGTCCGGCGGCATCGAYCCAGCGGCGTTATATCCGCCCAAGAAATTCTTCGGCGGCGCCCGCAACATCGAAGAAGGCGGCAGCCTGACAATAATAGCCACCTGCCTGGTGGACACCGGCAGCCGGATGGACGAGGTGATCTACGAGGAATTCAAAGGCACCGGCAACATGGAGCTGCATCTGGACCGGAAATTGGCCGAACGGCGGTACTTCCCGGCCATCGATATCGTACGCAGCGGCACCCGGCGAGAGGAACTGCTCTTCAATGAAGAAACGCTGAAGCAGATCGTGCTGCTACGGCGGATGATCAGTCTCATCTCCAACGACGGCGGGGTGAATGCGACCGAGCGGGTGTTGGAGCGTCTGGCAAAATCAGAAAACAATGAAGAATTCYTAGCYAAYCTGAACAAAGACGCATAARYYMCSWYWMAWAKACYGCMATCWTSSYGKCKWMRRAKRKSKMTKWYNAGGCCRMSWSYMRYYATTGGCCGGAAATTGCCCCTTGAGAAGGGTTGCGCTTTTCCGGGATGAATCCCACAATGGATTCCGCGCATTCAAGTTGTGCGCAACTGGTTACGTCAAGTCCCTGGTTAAAAACTGCATCGGAAGACCGCCCCAAAGGGATACCCWTGGGGCGATTTTTACTGATTATACCCAATCTGGGTACCTTGACAATCGAAAGTCGATAGTGCTAAATATGAGAGAATTYAGCTCAGTCTATCYAAWCTTTTTAGGAGGCGAGGGGTGACTATGTCTTTTTGTGGCCTTATTTCTGTTTCTCCGGATGATGATCCCTCTAATATTCCCAAACCTCCACGGGGGTTGAATATGTGACTAGAGGACCGATTCGCCCGGAGGACTCGCAGRCAGGTAACTAATCGGTAACACARATTCCGGTAACTTAAGCTCAAAGTAAGCGAAGTCCAAAAGGTAAAGGATCACAGAAGTAGTCTTCGCTTCAGTTATGCAGAACAAGGAGATAGGAGTAGATGAACACTAAAATCGGAACAACTTTTGGACTCGCACTGCTCATGGCAATCGCCGTCGTCGCGACAATGTTTGCACTGGGCATGTTTTCCACATCGCAAGTTCATGCGGCTGATGGTGTCTTAAACGACGCCCCCGCTACGAAGGTTCATGATGTGACGTTCACGCCATCGTCCGATAGTGTGAACGCAGCAGCTTCGTGGAACGTGACATTCGGCGTTTCCGCAGCGCTCGTAGCCGGAACGGGGACCATTACGATCCAGTTCCCTTCAGGCGTTGTTTTACCTGAAACAATGGACAAATCAAGGGTCTCCGCAGGCGCGGGTACTGATATCGTCCCGTTGACCTCGGACCCGACAATCACGACGTC
>NVWX01000013.1 GCA_002746355.1 Dehalococcoidia bacterium
GGGGCCGGAGTGGCCGGAATGGTAGAACTGATCTCTCTTCCGCCCGACGATAACCTATCTATTCCGCTCCTGGCGGGCACGGCCTTGTTCTTGCTGGGAGTGTGAGCCTGGCGGCAACTGGGTCCTTCGACAAGCTCAGGATGAGCGGAGTGCGGTGGGTTTCCCATTTCAGGTTTCGCTGGAACACTGAGATTGTGGCGTAGGCGCGGGTTTTTAACCCGCCACGCTTGGCATCAACTAAAGTTCGCGAGACTACGGAATTTTGGGTGATGGATGAGCATTGGTCCGTAAGGGGATTGACCTTGGCAAGATGGAGCGGTCCATGTGCATCTAGCGGATGAAGGTGTATCATTTCCGTTCGTGGTGAGCCCCGTCGAACCACTGCTGGGGTTGAGACTGGTTTTTGCGGCTAGCATGACTTTCGTGGGTCCTTCGAGGCCTCACGACGAACGGTTGTCGGAGGCTTATCGGACCGTCTTCGATATGTCGGCGCAGAGGACGTATCCCCGCTAGGCAGCCCCGTCGAAGTCTGTTATCTCCGCCCGTTCCCGCTGGAATTTTATGTAGGCTTGTTTGGTCATCAGTGGCCGGTGATTCGCCTTTACCTCTTTTGCCCGTTTGGCCCCGTCGGCCAAAAGCTCGATGACCACCATGGCCATGATCTTGGCCGGCACGATCACCGCAGACTCGTAGTCGGTGATGATGTATTCCGAGCTGTGGCCCGGACCGACCGCCCCGGCCGTATAGGGATGGCAGGCCGGTATGATGTGGCTAAGGTCTCCCATGTCGGTGGAGCCGCCCCGGTTGCGGCGGGCCGGCATCACCAGCGTGGCGTGATCGCCCAAAAGGTCAACCGCGGTCCGCCGGAAGATGTCCTGCAGTTTGGTGTCGTGGCGCATGGGCAGATAGCCTGGAATAGTGGTGATGTTCACGGATGCGCCGACCGCCAAAGCCCCGGCCCGAAAACACCGGTCCACCGCCACTGAGTTTTCCACCACGACCTTGGGAGTGGATGAACGGACCCGCCACTCCAGCCTGACGTCTGATGGGACCGCGCTGACCGCCTCACCGCCCCTGGTAATGATGCCGTGGATGCGGACGGTGTCGTCGGCCCGGTGGGCCTCCCGGAGCGCGTTGATGGCCTGGATGGCGAAAGACGCAGCGTTCAAAGCGTTGACGCCTCTATGGGGGAGACTGCCGGCATGGGCCCCGACCCCGGTGTAGCGAACGAACTTCACCACATGGCCGTTGCTGGTGCCGCCCATGGCGAATTTACGCTCGCCCATGTCGCTGGCGGTGTGGCACATCATGGCGATGTCCACGTCATCGAACTTGCCCAGCCGGATCAGCTCCTGCTTGCCTCCCAAGAACTCCAGCTTGCCCTCGTTTCGCATCTCTAGTCGTTGCTCAACCTCGATGAATTCCTCGGCGGGCACGGCGAAGGGCACGACCTCTCCGGATAATTGGGCCATCACCTCAGGGGTCAGCAGACCCATAGTCGCCCCCAGCATCATGCCGATCTGGCAGTGGTGCCCGCAGGCATGGGCCGCTCCGGTGTCGGGGTCGGCGTTAGGGTGTTCGGTCACGACCAGGGAGTCCAACTCGCCGATCACGGCCACGGATGGGCCGGGACCCGCGCCGCCCTTGATRCGGCCTTTCAGTCCGGTGAGGGCCAACCCGCTTTCGTGCTGGATGCCCATCTCTTGGAACTTTTCGGCGACCAGTTGGGCTGTCTTGACCTCCCGGAACCCAGCCTCGGGGTTGGCTAGCACCTGCTGGGCCAGACCCACGATCTCCTTCTTGCGCTTATCGATGGTCTCGCAGGCGCGTTTCTTAAGTTCATCTATTGAAAGAGCTGGTGTTGTCATGGGTTAAATGGTCATAGGCGAGAGAGTTGGTGTGGTCATGGGTCAGGTGCTCTTAAAAGTCTCTTCGGAGGCGAGGTCCCGCATGAATTTCAAGTATTCGGGGATGGACATATCCGGGCGCTGGCCCCCGGCGATGCTATTTCCGTGGGACGCATCGTCCGCCAACAGGTCGATGGCCGTGAAGGCCAGGGCTTTGGCGCCTTTAATCACCGCCAGGGCGTAGTCCTCGATCACGTAGGTCGCGCCGTGGCCCAGTCCGGTCGCCCCGCCCACATAAGGGTGGATGACCGGCATCAGGCGGCTGATGTCGCCCATGTCGGTGGAGCCGCCCCGGTGGTCCACGTAGCCCAYGTTCTCCTCGCCCACCAATTCGGCGGCATTGGCCCGGAAGAYCTCCGCCATGCCTTTGTTCTGTTGCAGGGGCATGTATCCGGGGATGGTCTGAATCTTGACCTGCGCGCCCACCGCCATGGCCCCAGCCCTGAGCGCCCGGTCCACCTTTTTGTTGGCGTCCATGAGGGCTTCGATGGTCCGGCCCCGGACGAATGTCTCCATCCGCACGTCGGCGGGCACCGCGCTCACCGCTTCCCCTCCCTTGGTGATGATGGGATGAACGCGGATGCTGTCCTCGTCCCGGAAGGTCTCGCGGTTGAAGTTGATGGCGGTCATGGCCAGCATGGCGGCGTTCAAGGCGTTGATGCCCAAGTGGGGCGCGCCACCGGCATGGGAGGCTTTGCCGATGAACTGGATGCGTTTGGCCACCGTGCCGTTGTTGGTGTTGCTGATGCACATCATCTTTTCGGCGGGGTTGCTGGTGGTGTGGAGCATCATGGCCAGGTGGACGTCGTCGAACTCCCCCAACCTGACAAACTCTGGCTTGCCGCCGAGGAATTCGATCTTACCCGCCCGGCGCAGTTCGTCCCGGTATTCGATCTCGATATATTCTTCGGCAGGCACGGCCATGAATGCGATGCGGCCGGCCAAATTGTCCAGAACATCGCGGTCGGTCAGGGCCGTGGCCGCGCCCAGCATCATGGCGATCTGGCAATGGTGCCCGCAGGCGTGGGCCGCGCCCGTTTCGGGGTCGGCGTGGGGGTGGTCGGAGACRATCAACGAGTCCAACTCACCGAGTATCGCCAGGGTTGGTCCGGCAGAGGTGCCTGAGGCGTCGGCACGCACGCCGGTCACGGCCAGTCCGTTCCTGGGCTGCATGCCCAAAGCGGCGAACTGTTCGGCCACCAGTCTGGCGGTCTTCAGTTCGCGGAAYCCCGGCTCAGGGTTCTTCAGTATGGTCTTTGCGATTGCGGTCAGATCATCGGCCTTGGCGTCGATGATCTCCGCCGCGCGGCGTTTCAGGTCCTCTTTCGAGGGCATGGGCAAACTCCATATATTCCKCGGTTCGTTCGAGCTGCCAATCAGGCCCGGAGACGGCGGGGTTGATTGTAACAAAGGCGGCTTTGGATGGGTATAGCGGAGTATAATGGCTGGGCTGCGGACCTAGACTCAAATCACGCCTCGGTTGAACGCTCACAAACGCCCAAATGAAGATAATCATCGCACCCCAGGGGTTCAAAGGCGGTATATCCGGCTTAGAGGCCGCCCGGGCCATCGCCCGTGGGGTACTTAAGGCCGCTCCCGATGCCGAGACGGTTTTGCTGCCGGTGGCCGACGGTGGCGATGGGACGCTGCACGYCCTGGTGGACGCCACCGGCGGCGAGATTTTTACTAGCACCGTGACCGGGCCCATCAACCAGCAGGTGGAGGCCCAGTGGGGAGTCATGGGTGACRSCCGCACCGCCGTRATCGAGATGGCCAGGGCCTCTGGGCTGGCCATGGTCCCGCCGCGCCGGCGCAACCCCAAGGTGACCACCACCCTGGGGACCGGTCAGATTTTGAAAGAAGCCGTTGAGATGGGCTACGAACGGGTGATCGTCGGCCTGGGCGGCAGCGCCACCAACGACGGCGGAGCCGGAATGGCCACGGCATTGGGCGCCAGGTTCCTCGATTCTTCGGGAAACGCCCTGCCCACTGGCGGCGCCGCGCTGGCCCGCCTTGACCGCATCGATACGTCAGGSGTGCTGTCGGCTATCGCCGATGTTGARATYATCGCCGCCACCGACGTGACCAACCCTTTATGCGGACCCACGGGCGCCTCCGAGATATTCGGCCCGCAGAAAGGGGCGTCGAAAGAGGTGGTGGCYGAACTGGACGCCGCCCTGCTCAACTTCGCAAAAGTCATCAAAAGGGATACCGGACACGACGTTCTGGACATCCCCGGCGCTGGAGCCGCTGGCGGCTTGGGCGCGGGGCTGGTCGCATTCGCCGGGGCCAAGATCCAGTCGGGCATCGACATGGTCTGTCAGGTGTTGGACTTCGACCGTCATCTGGCCGGGGCCGACCTGGTCATCACCGGAGAAGGCCGGGCCGATCTGTCCACGGTGTTCGACAAAGCTCCAGTGGGAGTCGCCCGGCATGCCCAAGCTCACGGCGTGCCCACGGTGCTGCTGGCGGGCAGTCTGGGTGATGGACACGAAGAACTCTACAAGCATGGAGTGGCGTCGGTGCTATGCATATCGGACGGCGCTATGACCTTCCAGCAGGCCCTGGGCCGGACGGGAGTGATGCTGGAGGGGACGGCGGAACGCGCGGTGCGGCTGTTTTTGCTGAAGCCCTAGCCTGACTAAATGACGCCCCGGTCCCGCAGTTTCGCCAATTCATCGTTTCCCAGGCCGAGGTAACGCCCATAAACCAGGTCGTTGTCATGACCTAGGGGCACAGACCCTCGCCATATCTTKCCCGGGGTCTCGGAGAACTTTGGGATGATTCCGATGCCCTTGATCTTACGGCCAAGTTGCAGGTCTTCCCACTCAGTATGGATCTCCCTGGCTTTGTAGTGGGGGTTTTTTGCGATGGCGCTGGGAGTCATGACCTCGCTACAACCGACTTGGGCGRCGTTCAACTCCGCCACTACTTCCCTCACCGTCCGTTCCTCCAGCCAACCCCGCAGTATGGCGTCGAATTCGATCCCGGCGATGGAGCCCACATCGTTCCTTGCGTTTTGCCAACGCCCATCGGTAGTATCAAGTCCTAGAACGGTGCACAGACGGTCGAAAACAGCGCCTAAAGCGGCGACGACTACCAAACCGTCTTTGGCTTGATAACTGCCAAAGGGCTGACCCCTTCCGCTCTGGTTCCCACGGCGGTCGGGGTCGATGCCCGTTTCGAAGTAGTCCACCATGGTGCCGGACAAGACCTTGTGCACGGCTTCGAATTGCGCCAGGTCGATAACCTGTCCCTGCCCCGTGCGCTGCGAGTAGATGTAGGCGGCCAACGTCGACCATAAGCACATCTGGGCGGTGGTGTAATCGGCGGCCAAGGGCCTGGCGGTCATCGGAGGCTCTGGGTCCGGCGAACCGGTGATGCCCATGGTGCCGCCGAAGGCCTGGCCTATAGGGTCGTAGGAGGTCCGGTTAAGATAATCGGGATGGCCGGTCTGCCCATACCCGGACACGTGGGTGATTACGATGGCGGGGTTGACGGCAAGGMMCGTGGCGTCATCCAATCCCCAATTGTTCCAGGTGCCGGCCTTGGAACTCTCCATCCAGATGTCCGCCTCCGCGATCAAACCGAGAAACATCTCCTTGCCCTCGGGGACGGTGAAATCCAATGTTGTGTAGAACGTGTTGCGACGGTCCTGTAGCCAGAGGGCGTTCATCTTGGGCTCGCCTTGATCACCGATTGGGGCAGATAGACTTCGGGTTACATCGCCTAGGCCAGGGCGCTCTATCTGGACCACTTCGGCCCCCATCTCCGCCGCCAGGGCGGCGGCGAAAGGTTCGGCGACGACGGTCCCGGTGGATATGATCCGGACGCCTTGGAGCGGACCGAATTGCTCCGGGAGAAGCGACTCGGGTCTGGAAGTCATCTAGACTATCCGCTCTTTAGCGAAGTTCACAACTTGCTCGGAGAGTTCGATGGACCGGTCCGCATCGACCTCGTCAAACGCCTCGGAGCAGGTGCCGCTGGGCAAGAACTCTGGGTAGCGGGTGATGTAGTGGTACTTGTCTAGCTGCCGGGCTTCCGACTTCACGGTGTCGAACATCATGTCGAAGAGCTTGGCGTCCTCGCACAGGTCTAGCAAGGAGTGGCCCCAAACGTCTTCCACGCGCTTGTGGTASAGGTATGCTTTGATGGCCTTTTCCGCCGCCTGCTGYCCCATGAAGCAGGCCAGGTTGTGGCGGCCGCCTTCCTTGAGAAAGCGGGCGTCGTCTAGGTCTTGTTCGGCCTGGCGCARCCAGCGTGCGCCCTCTGCCAGGTAATCAGGCATTGTTAAAAATCTCCCGTCCTTCGCGGCAGGCCTTGGCCAAYGCCGGTAGTTTCTCCCGCATCTCCTCGAATTCGTCCGGGGTGTAGACCAGGGTGTCTACCTCAACCGAGCTGGGCAGGTGGTACGA
Organism: Dehalococcoidia bacterium; assembly: GCA_002746355.1. Classification (GTDB taxonomy): domain Bacteria; phylum Chloroflexota; class Dehalococcoidia; order Lucifugimonadales; family UBA3495; genus UBA9611. The sequence goes on from NVWX01000013.1 coordinate 6,323, forward strand.
GAAGAAATCGGCGCGCCTTCCGAAGGAATATTCTGTGTTATGGACGATGACCAATTCGATCTTGGTGTCCGGTTTGAAATCACCGGCGGCCATATCGCCGACAAGAATCACTTTCTCTACCCCAAGGATGGGAATCATCTCTTCGATGGCTGCCAGGTCCCGCTCTAGCATCTGCCTGCGGAACTCGCCAAATCCAACGCGCATCGGCATGTGGGTTTCCTTTTGGTGGGGTGGGTTTCCGGTCTAAGAGATGGGGGCGCAGGGGAATTTCGACCCTCATCCTAGCCTTCTCCCTGCCAGGGAGAAGGAACTTTCCGCNGGTCTTAGCCCAAGATGACCATGTGGACTTCTTTGGGGCCGTGGACGCCTTCTACGATGGTCATCTCGATGTCGGCGGTGCGGCTGGGCCCGGTGATGAAATTCAGGTAACTGCCCATCTCGCCGCCCCGCTGATGATACTCCAGCCGCCGCAACAAGAACAGGTCGTCCAGCGACTCCAGGATGTCCTCCGGCCGCACCAACGCGATGTGGACCGGCGGCACCAACGACACCAGCCGGCTCAGTCCGCGGCGGGGCAAGATGACCAAAGACCCGGTCTCGGCCACGGCGTAGTCGGCCCCCGTGATGCCGATCTCGGACTGCCTTATCTCTTCCCGCAACGCCTCCCTGGAGTTTTCGTCGTCCCGCAGGACGGTGGTTACCTTCAAGCCCAGGTTSGCCAGCGCGGCGTCCACCGGTATCTGGTCGAAAACATCCTGGGCGGAACGGACGATATTGGTGGCCTCGGAATCTCGGGCTACCGACTCGATGTAGCCGATGGCCTCCTCGACACCGGAGGCACGGTAGACGTTCCAGCCGCCGAGGGCGGCCATCTCGGCCAGTTTGTCTAGGAGGGCGGGCAGATTTTTTTCCAGCCTACGCCGTATCTGGGCGGCTTGGTCTTCCAGTTCCGACTGGGTTTCGGTCAGTCTAGGGTAGAGTTCGGCCGGCGGGACATCTTCGCGGCCCAGGGCCTCGCGTACGGACCGCAGGAAATCCTCTTTTGGCACCCCCAACATTTCGCCGGACTCAGGAGTCGTCACGGGACAACTCCTTTTTCCAGACTTCATGGAATGTCTGCTTGGGCAAGGTTGGCAGGTCTCTGGAACGGGTCCACCGGGACAAGGGAGGCAGGGGCGCCATCTTGATCCATTTCCCGTCCTTGGTCAGGGGCGAGAACGGGACGATGCGCTCCACTTTCTGTAGGAAACGGCCGCAGGTCACGGCCATGGCCAACGTCCGGGGACTGCTCATCAACYTGACGTAGAGTTTAGCGAGGGTCCGTTCRATCATCGGTGCCGAACGCTCGCTTTTGTCGGGGCTCTCTGCGGTCTTCTTCCTGAGGTCCAAGAGCATCCTGGGTATGTCGATCTTGACCGGGCAGACCTCCCGGCAGGCGCCGCAGAGGCTGGAGGCCTGAGGCAGTTTGCTGGCCTGTTTCAGGCCGATGAGATTGGGCGTGACCACCGCGCCGATGGGGCCGGGATAGACCCAACCGTAGGCGTGACCGCCGATGCGCTSRTAGACSGGGCAGATGTTCAARCAGGCCCCRCAGCGGATGCAGTAGAGCGCCTCCCGCAAAGCCGGGTCGGCCAGCATCCGGGAGCGGCCGTTGTCCACCAGGACCAGGTGGAATTCCTCGGGCCCGTCCTCGTCGTCGGAGCGGCGCGGGCCGGTGATCATGCTCAAGTAGCTGGTGATGCGCTGGCCGGTTGCGGAGCGGGGCAGCAATCGTATGAAGACGGCCATGTCTTGCAACGAAGGGATGACCTTCTCCATGCCCGTGATGCCGATGTGGATCCTAGGGGCTGAGGTGCAGAGACGGCCGTTGCCTTCATTGGTAAAGATCACCAGAGTCCCGGTCTCGGCGACCACGAAATTGGCCCCACTGATGCCCAGGTCGGCCTCCATGAACTTGTCCCGCAGCACCATCCGGGCCGTGGCGGCCATGTGGTCGATGTCCTCGTCGTAGGGGATACCCAGCTTCTCGGCGAACARCTCGGCCACGTCTTCTTTGGACTTGTGCAGAGCCGGGGCCACCAGGTGGGAGGGCGTCTCCTCGGCAAGTTGGATGATGTACTCGCCCAGGTCGGTCTCCCAGACCTCCACGCCGATCGCTTCCAAAACAGGGTTCAGAGCYAGTTCCTCGGACACCATGCTCTTGCTCTTGGTTGCCACTTTCACGTTCCGGGTCCGCGCGATGTGGGCGACGATCTCGTTGGCCTGATCGGCGTCCTTGGCGAAATGAAGGTGCCCACCGGCAGCGGTGACGTTGGTGTAGAGCAGGTCCAGGTAGTAGTCGAGGTGATCAAGTGTGTGGACCTTGATATCCCTGGCTTCCTGCTTCCAGACTTCCCAGACATCGGGAGTAACTTCCTCGATGCGTTCGAGGCGGGCTACCTCGAACCCAGAGGCCACGCGGTCCAGAGCCCGGCGCAGTTTGGGGTCATTGATTGCCGCCACCGACGCAGCGGAGAACTGTTTTGTCTTTATCTCGGGCAATGGATTCGTTCCTAGTCTGAGTCCGCGTCCAATATCTGGGCCAAGTGACGGACTTTTACGTTGGACCCCTGGCGGTTCAGCGCCCCGCCGATGTTCATCAGGCAGCTCATGTCGCAYGAYACCAGCGTTTCGGCGCCGCTGGCTTGCACATTGGCGATCTTGTCTCCAACCATGCCTTCGGAGATATGCGGGAATTTCACGGAGAAGGTGCCGCCGAATCCGCAGCAGACCTCAGCGCCTTCCAACTCTTTCTCCTCCAGCCCGGGGACGGAACGGAGCAGTTTCCGGGGCTCGGATTTCACGCCCAACTCTCGTAGCAGGTGGCAACTGGGATGATAGGTTGCAGTCCCTTGGTGGCTCGCTCCGAAGGCAGCGGCGTCCTCCACATTGAGGACGTTCACCAGGAACTCGGAGAACTCGTAGGTCTTGGCGGCCAGGGTTTTGGCTTCCTCAAGAAGTTTTGGGTCTTCGGCGAAGAGCTCCAGGTAGTACACCCGTAGCGTGGCGGCGCAGGAGCCAGAGGGCACTACAACGTATTCGCTATCTCGAAAYTGTTCCAAGACTCGTCTGGCTAGCTTGGTGGCTTCATGGTGGTAGCCGGTGTTGTAGACCGGCTGGCCACAGCAGGTCTGGTCTTGGGGGAATCCCACGCTGACTCCCAGTCGCCGCAGCACCTTGACCACGCTGACGCCCACTTCGGGGTACAACTGGTCTATGACGCAGGTAACGAAGAGATCAACGGTGATTTTGGCGGTCTGGGTCAAGCGGCTCRCTTCCYTGTCTGGGTTCGGGAAGCGTACCAGAGGCGTGGGTAGGTGGCAACTTTAGGGCTGTCTGACGGAGGAGTAAAATGCTTACAAGACGCCCCGACTATATCTTCGAGGACAATCATGTATACGCCTAAGCACTATGCCGTAACCGATAGGCCCAAGATGTTCGAATTCATGCGCAGCAATAGCTTCGGCATCTTGTTCTCCCACACCGGAGACGAACCCATGGCGACCCACCTGCCATTTATGGTCGATGAGAATGCCGGAGATCAGGGGCTGGTTCTGGGACACATGGCCAGAGCCAACCGCCAGTGGCGTTATGCGGACGGCCAGCAGGTGATGGTGGTCTTTCACGGCCCGCACACCTACGTGTCGCCGACCTGGTATCAGGAAGAAGAAGTGGTGCCAACCTGGAACTACGTTGCGGTACATGCCACGGGTATTTTCAGGGCCTTGGAAGACCGGGCTGAATTAGAAGAAAGCGTCGGGCGGCTGGTTGATCAACACGAGGCCTCCCAGCCCAAGCCGTGGCAGCCGGATTTCGAGTCCACCTACTCGGACCAGATGCTGAAGCGCATCGTGGCATTCCAGATCCAGTTAACCTCGCTACAGGGAAAGTGGAAGCTGAACCAGAACCACCCGGAACACCACCGTCGCCGAGTAGCGGAACAACTGAAGGCCCTGGGCGGGGAGGTCAATCTTCAGATCGCCGGGCTGATGGATGAGGACATGGCGGGGTAGCTGAGGGTTTCTCTCGGATAAACGTGAGGGCATCCCGATTCCGGCGGGATGCCCTCACGTTGTTACACAGATCGCGCGTACTGACAAAGCCTGCTGGTCCTGAAATTCGTTGTGAACCCTTTCACGGCTAATTGCATCTTAATCAGAGTTAATAATGTTATATTAGTATCAAATTAATATTTAGTATCTCTTGTCTTACATAAGACAACCGATCAACCAGACTCAACAGCAGGAYCGGCCGGCATGAAAGAACAAATTGGAATAGACGCGACGACCGAATCAAATCCTCCAAAGACCCATGAGGTAACCGGACCATTGGACGATGCTAAGGCCACGGACCCCGAAAAGAAAGAGTCATCACGAGCCACGAATCTTCTATTCAGGGCGATCTACCAAAACACCCCRATCATGATGCACTCGATTGGAATGAGCCATGAATTGGTTTCCGTCAACCGTAATTGGCTTGAGACCATGGGATACGAGGAGGCCGAGGTAATCGGCCGCAAGTCATCGGATTTTTTGACCGAGGCATCGCGCCGGTACGCCGTTGAGGTTGCTCTGCCAAGGTTTCTGAAGACTGGTGCCGCAAAAGACGTTGCCTACCAAATGGTGAAGAAAAATGGTGAAGTGATCGATGTTCTCCTTTCTGCCGTAGCGGAAATAGATTCAGACGGTCAGTTCCTGGGTAGTTACTGTTATATCTTGGATGTCAACGAGTACCGGAAATCTGAGGAACTATGGCGGCAGTTGTCACTGGTTGAAGAACGTAACCGAATGTCCCGCGATCTCYATGGTACCGTGGAACATTCTTTGATTGGTATCATGCTCCGGACGGATACGGCCAGGCGGCTGATGGAATCAGACCCATCGATGGCGCGAGCCGAGTTGGAGTCGACCCATGCGTTGGCAAGATTAGGCCTGGAACAGACCCGGCGTGCCGTTTGGGACCTTGAGCCACTGGCGATAACTTCCAAACGCCTTCGGGAAGTTATCTCACGGGGCCTGGAGAGGCTTGGTGACGAAGGTATGAGGACATCTTTGACGGTTGACGAAGAAGGCAACCACGAGATGGACGAGCGCAATAAACTTGCCATCATCCGAATCGTCCAAGAGGCACTGAGCAACGTCAGGTTGCACTCTCGGGCCAATATGGTGCAAGTTCGGCTGTCCTACACCACTTCCGAAGTGATGCTAACGATCATCGACGATGGGGTAGGGTTCGATCTATCGGCCACCCACAATTCCATGTCTTCAGCCAGTAGTGGGATCGGTCTCGCCAACATGCGGGAGAGCGCACGTTTGGCCGGCGGTTCCGTTGACGTKCGGAGCACACCTGGATCAGGCACCCAGATCGAAGTACGGATCCCGTTTGAGTATTCTTCCAATCAGGGCCGCGCCTTGGCCGGGCGGCATGCGGATGACGAGCATCCGGCCCCAACCAACCGGGAGCTACAGGTGCTGAAGATACTAGCCAACGGAGGCCGGAACAAAGACATTGCCGCCGAGATGTTGGTGAGCCTTCGCACCGTGAAATTCTACATCGAAAACATGTATAGGAAATTGGATGTCCGGACCCACGCGGARCTGATCAGCGTGGCGGCCCATCAGGGYCTTCTGGCCGAATAACCCCAATCGTGACCCTAGCCCCTGGCCATTAAGCCAGCATGATTCGCCGATTTCGACTTTTGAAACTTGGCGAACGGACAGTTGTCTGAAGGGGCTCTAGCCACCAAAATGTACGGTGGCAGTGGGTTAGAGTCCGGCCGGTAGCTGGGGAATACTTGATTCGAGGACCGGTACTCCTGGATAGAACTCGCCAAAGGCTGCCAAACGCCGTCCGGAGCTACTGATGTCGAGACCCCTTGAAGCCACCTCCCATGCCGTACTGCAGGCGGTCAACGACGCGATCATTTCTTGTGACATTGAGGGAGTGGTCGTTACCTGGAACCGTGAGGCTGAAGCCCTTTACGGCTACACAGCCGTCGAAGCAATCGGAAGTTCTCTCGGCATCATCAAGCCTCCGGAGTTCCCGCCAACGTTGATGGCGGGAATCGAGGACGCAAGCTCCGGCCCGGCCAGCCGGAACATCGAGACCGAGAGGCTAACAAAAACCAAACAGATAGTCGAGGTGGCGATCAGCGAGTCTCCGATCTACGATGGCGAAGGTAGCGTGGTGGGCCTGGCCGCGATTCACCGCGAGTTATCCAAACAAAAACTGGCCGAGAAAGGCCTGAGGGACCTCGCGGTCGTTGGAGAGCGCAACCGCCTAGCCCGCGAATTTCACGATACGCTTGTTCAGACGCTAGCCGTGATGGCTTTGCGATTGGGATTTGCCGNTGAKTCGATCATCAGCGATCCAATCGCCGCCCAGCAAGAATTGGCTTCGATCGAGCTATTAGTGAAAAAGTGTAAGGAAGACGTGCGCCGGTCGTTATGGGACCTGCGACCTCAGGGCCTGGACTCTTCGGGTCTCGAAGACGCAGTTCGAAAAGAGGTTGAAAGCATTCGGGACAAAGAGATAGATGTTGCGATGAGGGTATCCGGCGCCGAGACGGTCCCGATGGACCGCCAAAATAAGGCGGCCGCGCTAAGGATAGTTCAAGAATCTGTAAACAACATCGTTAATCATGCCATGACGAAAACAGCTTCGGTTTACCTAGGGTTCGAACCGGAAGAAGTCTGTATCACGGTKGCGGACAACGGCGTAGGATTCRAACACTCTGCTGGGYAAGCCGAATCACCGGCTGGCGGTGGTTTCGGTCTTAATAGCATGCAGGAACGGGCGAGATTGACCGGCGGCTCCCTTAAGGTCCGGAGCATTCTWGGYCGAGGCACCACCGTGGAGGCTCGAATCCCTTACTCTTCCCCTTAGCCCGACAACACCACATCCAGGATCGCCACCTGGCCCTTGGCCACCGCGGCCAAGCCGTCTTTGATGGCGCCGGGCAGGCGTTTGGGGTCTTCCACACGCTCCCCGTGGCCGCCGAAGGGGGATGCCAACTCCTGGTAGTCGGGACCGGGGATGTCAACTCCGTGGAAGATGCCCGACTTGGCGGCATCGCCATCCGGATAGAACGACAGGTGCAGCCGCTTCATGGCGGCATAGCTGGAGTTGTTGAACACCACGATCATGATGGGTAGGTCGCTTTCCCTGGCTACGCCCAACGCCTGRGTGATTGGGTTGTAGAGCAGTGCGCCGTCGCCCATCAGCGCCACCACCGGGCGTTCGGGAGAAGCCAATTTCACACCCAGCGCGGTGCCAAGGCCCTGTCCCAGCCCGCCGATGGGCCGCAGGTAGCTCTGGGGGTTGTCTCGGTTGATGCGGCGGAGGATCTGGGGCCGGTGAACGATGGTCTCGTCGATGTAGATCGCGTCAGACGGCATGTTTTCGTTCAACGCGTTGCAAAGGACGCCCGGATCGATGGGGCTGGCGTTGGCGGCGCTGTCATTGACGGCGCGGTACTTCTCAAATACCCCGTTGTTTCCGGCGTAGTCCCTTGGCTTTCCGCCCTTGGCCTTGACGGCTTCGGTCAAAAGTTGCAGCGAGACCGCCAGATCACCCTCCACGTAATGGTCGGCGCCCAGGTCCTGATGGACCATGAACTCTTTGATCGGGTTCTCGTCGATTATCACCACCGTGCCGTTGGCGGGGCTGGCGCTGCCTGGATACCAGGGCGCCCGGCAACCCACCACGAGGAACAGGTCAAACTCAGCGTACCTGGGTTTCAGGTCATAGCCGTTGTGCAGCGGGTGGCTGGTGGGGAAATTGGAGTACCCGGGGCCTTCCGACTCGAAGACCGGTATGTTCAGCGTCTCAGCCAGTTCCACCAGGGCCAGGAATCCCTCTTTGTTCTTTCCGGCGGAGTCGGCCAGGATGACCGGACTCTTGCTCTGGATGATCAGGTCCGCGATCTCTTCAACGACCGAAGACTCAGGCCGTGTCTTTGGGGCTGCCGGCTTATTCTTGAATTTGGGGGGCGGCGTCCATTCCTCAAGCATCGTTTCCATGGGGACGTTCAGAAAGGTTGGGCCCATGGGAGTGCGCTGGGCCATCTCCCCGGCGCGGCTGAAGGTCTCGTAGATCACCTCGGCGCTTGTGACGCGGCTGCTCCACTTGGTGATGCCTTCCACCAGGCGGTTGGGCCCGCCGACGATGCTCAGGTTGCGTAGCCACTGAGGGCCGGGGTCAAAGTCGTCGGCCTCGCCGTAGGTGGATGTCTCGCCTGAGGCGACCAGCATGGGAATCTCGCCCTGGAACGCGCCGTGGATGCCCATGGAGCCCTGGAGCACGCCAACGCCGGCGTGGAGCAATACGGCCTGCATCCGGCCGGTCATCCGCGTGTAGCCCTGGGCCATGGTCACGGCCAGGGTCTCGTGCCAGGTGTTGATGTATTTGGGGCCGGGTTCCTCGTTGATGGCCTGCCTGGCCAGCGCCTCCCACACCGAGGGCCACTCAGAGCCKGGMGAGGAGATGATGTAGTCCACGTCGAGCTTGCGCAGGGCTTCGAGGACGGCGTCGCCGCCATCTTTACGTTGGGCCATCGTAAGGACCTCCCAGATATGTGCTGGTTAGGCGAACGGTCAGCCTACCAGGAATTTTCTCGCTCATTATACAGATTCTAGAGAGCCTTGACGCCGCCGGCCCCCGAATATATCCTCAGGCGCGCAGGGCATACTAAAATCAGGCCCGAACGCTAGTCATATCGGAGGAGCCATGGCCCAGGAAACCCCTCAGGGATTCATCGATGTCCACGCCCACATAGCGCCGGTAAGTTTCTTGAAAGAGGTCCAGAATTCGGCTAAAGCATTCGGTGTGGAGGTCGAAGAAACCGACGGCGGCCATGCTCTCACGTTCCCCGGCCTGCCCACCCTCAGGGCGGCCGGCGGCAGCCTGTCCGAGACCGAGACGCGGTCCGAATGGATGCGAGAGCAGGGGGTGGGGTCCCAGTATCTGGCGGCCTGGCTAGATATCCAGGGCTACACCATGCCTCCCGACAAGGAGGCCGACTGGGTGCGGCTGTTGAACGAGCACATGGTGCAGACGGCCAAAGATGCCGGCCCGGCCTTCCGGACTATCGCAGCGGTGCCCATGCAGGACGGCGARCGGGCGGCGAGGGAGCTGGAGTATGCCGTGAAGACGYTGGGGATGCTGGGRGTCATGCTGCCCAGCGACCCGGCCGAGGTTGACGTGGCTGACCCCAGCCTTGGACCCCTCTGGGCGGCTGCGGAAGAGCTAGACGTGCCGGTGATGCTCCACGGGGCATCCCACAGCAAATGGCCGCTGGTGGGGCCAAGCTTCATGGCCTTCAGCATGGGCCGGACGCTGGATACGACGATTCTGGCCGCCAAGCTGATCCACTCTGGGCTTCTTGACCGGCACCCCAAGTTGAAGCTGATGCTGTGCCACGGCGGAGGGTCTTTGCCCTATCTGATCGGCCGGGTGGATGTAGCCTACCGGCGTGGCATGGAGAAACTGACCGACCTGAAGAAAGACGGCCCCGAAGATTACATGTCCATGCTCTACTACGACACGGTCACGGTGAACCCACGCTCGCTGAAACTTCTGCTGGACCTGGCCGGRCCGGAACATGTTCTCTTGGGCTCTGACTGGGTCTGGGCGGCCATGAGCGGCGGCCTGATGGACGCCGTCGGCCACGTCGGCTTGGACCAAGCCGACCAAGACCGCATCACCCGCGGCAACGCGCTGGAACTGTTTAAGGCGTAGGGCTTTGTGCGCGCCGGGTGCCGGACTCCGCTGGGGAAACGGACATCCGTAGGCGCGGGTTTTTAACCCGCTTTGCCGTTGGTAGGCCAAATCCAAATCCGGTCACCACGTAACKAKGCAATGAGATTCGGCTTCCATTGACGAMTCTGTCTTCCCTGGATCAGGCCGGTTAAAAACCGGMGCCTACGCTGCGGTCCCAGGCTGTACGGTTATACCAACCCGGCCTCGCATTGATATCATTGGTGTTAGATCGTCCGCCTGGGACATATATCGGGCAACGTATCGGGGTAGTTATGAACCTAGACACCAATGAAGGCATTCTCCAAGAAGTCAGGGAGATCGCGGAGTTCGAGGGCAGGGACCTGCGCCAATRGCTGTACCGCGAGATATTGCTTAACGCCCTGAAANCCAAGAGGGACGAACTCGACATCCTGGACCTKAAGGTGGTCAGCCGGACCATGGACGAGTTCCGGTACGCCGCCCGGGTGTTCAAGCCCTACCGGGGCATACGGAAGGTGTCCATCTTCGGCTCAGCCYGGGTCCCCRAGGGCGCACCCCATTACAAACTGGCCTCCGATTTTGGCCGCCAGATGACCGAACAKGGGTTCATGGCCATCACCGGCGCTGCATCAGGCATCATGAAGGCCGGTATCGACGGTGCAGGCCCAGAGAACAGTTTCGGGGTGAGCATCCTGCTCCCATTTGAAACCCCCACCACTGTCATGCAAGACGACCCCAAGTCGATCTCATTCCGGTTCTTCTTCACCAGGAAGCTATTCTTCGTCATGGAGGCGGACGCCTGCGCCGTGTTTCCGGGCGGGTTCGGTACCCAGGATGAGGCGTTCGAGGTACTGACGCTGCTGCAGACGGGGAAGGCACAGCCGATGCCGTTGGTGCTGATGGAGGTCCCGGGAGACAACTATTGGGAGACTTGGGACCGGTATGTGAAAGACCAGTTGTTGGCCCGCGGATACATATCGCCGGAAGACCTGTCACTGTATAAGATCGCCCACTCCGCGGAAGAAGCGGCGGAGTGGATAAAGTCCTATTACGCCACATACCATTCGGTCCGCCAGGTACATGACAAGCTGGTCATCAGACTGGAGAAAGAGCTGTCAGAGGAACAGATGCGGGAGTTGAACGAGTCGTTCGCTGACTTGTTGGTGTCTGGTGAGATTGTGAAGTCGGAGGCGCTACGGCAGGAAGCTGACGAGCCCGAATTGATGTCCAAGCCAAGAATCACACTCCGTAATAACAAGCAAAAACCCGGACGGTTTAACCAGATGATCTTGGCGATCAATGAGATGGGGAGAGCGGTCTAAGCCCGGGAATTCTCCAGGTTGAGGATCCCAGTTGGAAAATCGTAGGGGCAGGTTYCTAACCTGYCCTTTTGTTCTGCCACGGCGGTTTCCGGAGCAATGGGATCGTGGGGACACGGCGATCGTTCGTCAGGATTTTTTGGTTGGTGAGTGGTTTACCAAAACCAGGGCGGGTTGGAAACCCGCCCCTACGGCCTCAATTTGCCGCACATAAGGTTATTAGAACCTCAGTCYTTCACCCACCGGCATTCTGGCTGGTGGCCGTGGGCGCCGTTGTCGGAGCAGGTACAGGGTAGGTCCTCCCGCAACGCGAAGCCGTGGTCTTCCAGGAACGCACGGAACCCGAAGTAGAACCCGTCGCCATCGTCGATGGAGTAGAACCCCGCTTGGAAGGCTCCTCTAAGTTCTTCGTGACTGGGTTGTATGGTRGTCGAGCTCGCCATCAGGTCAGCACTTCCACGATGTCCGCGGCGAAGAACATGTCTTCGGTCCCCACCAGTGATGGGTCGTCGGGATTGATCACGTATTTGCCAAAGACCCAGACGCCGTCTTTCGGGTTTTCCACAATCTCTACGGTGGCGCCGGCTGTGGTGGAAATCTTGGCCCCTTCTACTAGGGTTTTCAGGTTAACTACATCGGCCATCTCAAAACCCTCCTTAGTGGGGTTGCTTGAACTAAATACGTCATTTTATCCGTCGYTTTTGGGACTTGTGTGAATCAGAAGAAGAAAGTCAGGTTCTTCGCCAAGAGCACATTCTGGTCTAGAGTAATCTTGCGCTCGGCGATCTTCCAGCCTCCGTTCGATTTTCTAAGCGTGTCTTCCCGCTTGCCGATGAGAAAGTCGGTTTCCGTCTCCACCCGGTTGCGGTAGACCAGGAAGCGGCACCGCACCGAGACCTCCGATGGGTCGGAGGCGGACGGCGTCGCGTTCAGCAACTGCACGTTGGTGATCAGGTGGCGGATGCGTGAGAGGGGCTCCTCGGCCCAATGTACTCCGGTGAGGATCTGGTTGACCCGGCGCTCCAAGGTTTCTTTGCCTTCATCGAACCAGTTGATGTCCTGCCCCTCGCGGGTGAACTCCCGGTCCATCTCGTTGGACTTGACGTTGCGCCGCATGGGCATCCAATAACGTATGTCGTCGGCGAGCAGGTCCAGCCAATCGGCGAAGTKCCGGTCGTCCAGMAWYTCTGCTTCCTSAWAKAGRAAYKCYKMRATCTCSYYYTTGAGCAGCAGATGGGCGATGSYTGATTCGGTGGTTGTCATAACGCTRGGGCCTCCGTGRTKKKCWCSNNGKTATTWGANTGMMYYCGARCKKNNTGGYTMRAYWKGMKSRCCATGAGCGGAACCACAACCAACCTTTGAAAAAGAAAATCCGCTCATCCTGAGCCTGTCGAAGGATTCGCCTAAATCATATGAAGTTTAGTGGGACTTTCCGTTGCGGTTGCGCCAGGTGGCTAAGGTGTCCCAATCTGGTGCGTTCATGAACTCGGACCAGCGCTGGTAGAAGCCGCGTTGGTTCTGCTCGGTGGCCTTGGCCATGGTCACGTTCCTGATCTGGCCCGGCATATCCAAGCCGTCGGTGTCCACTGGTGGCGCGTCGAAGCCCATGCCCATCTGGTAGTTGTAGGGGTGACGCCGGGCGATGACCCCCTGGCTGGCGTTGTGGGCGTAGTTCCAGTTCTCCATGTCGTCCTGCTCCGTGAGACCGCCAGGGCCGGAGTAGCTGATGTAATAGAGGCGAAGGAACTCTTTGACCTCGGGAGGGGCGTTCTTGTCCACCAAGAACCAGCGCCAGGCCTCGTGGCTGTTGGGRCCACGGGGGTGCCAGGCGGCGATGGTCCGGGGCTGGCGCGGCAAGTAGGACATGTTGGGGAAAACGGTGCTGGGGCCGGGTATCAAGCGGGACCATTGGCCGTAGTTCTTGCGGCGCTCGGCCTCGCAGTGGGCGAAATACTCCGAGACGATCTTGGAGTGCTGGTAGCCGGGTATCACCTTGTCGTCGGGACGCAAAAAAGTGATGGTGCCGTGGCCGCGTTCCGGAAAGGAGATGTCCAGGGCCATTGCGCCCTCCCGCTCCTGGTTGTCGCGCCGTCCGCTGCCGCTGGGGCCCACGCCCACCATGTCCACCGAGCGGTGGCTGATATTGTGGTAGCGGTCGCCGATGAAGTTCTCGGCAGGGAATTTCCAGTTGCAGGGAATGACCCATTTCTCGATGCCGCCGAAGACTTCTGTCTCGCCGCCGGCCCCATCCCAAGTGTCCAGCAGGAAGTCCAGGTAGGTCTGGAACCCTCCCAGATTCTCTTGGAAAGATGGCGCGTGCTTGTCCCAGGTGGCCCAGATCGTGCCTTTGTAGTTGCACATCTGGGCGACTTCAGGCAGCCCCCATTTGGACTTATCCAGGGTTTCTTGGTAGGCGTCTTTGAAGTATGGGACCCCCACCAGCTTGCCGTCGGTGGCGTAGCTCCAGCCGTGATACGGGCAACTGAAGACTGGCGTGTTGCCCTCGTCGTACCGGCAGACCTTCATGCCACGGTGGGCACAGGAGTTCAGGAAGACATGGATCCCGCCTTGGCGGTCGCGGCAGAGGATCACCGATTCCTCGCCCATGGACGACACGAAAAAGTCTCCCGGTTTGCTGATCTGGCTCTCGTGTCCGATGTACAGCCAAGCCCTGGCGAACAACTGCTCCTGTTCTTGGGCGTATATCTCCGGGTTGACGAAGACTTCCCGGCTGATGAGGCCGGCGTCCAAATCGACCAGCGAATCGGAATGGCCGTTCTTGCTGCGGGATTTGCGGGCGGTTGCCATGTTTGGTCGCCTCCTTAGAATAGGGCGAAGCTTGTTGGTTATTTCTTTGACTTGGAGCGGACTTCGGCTCCAGCCATCTGTTCTAGGACYTTAGCAACGGATGGGTAGCCATCTTTGCCCCAGCCCTGGGCCTGGGCTCGTTGGAGCACGTCGTCAACGATGTCTCCGATGCGGGATGGCGCGGCCACGTCGCGGGCCAGTTGGCAGGCCAGGTGCAGGTCCTTGGCCACGATGTCCAGGGTYCCATTGGAAGCGAATGTGCCGTCCAATACCACGTCCATGGACCGGGCCATCACKCCGCTGGCCGAGGCGCTGATGGGTATCAGCTTGGCCAGTATATCCATGTCAAGTCCGGCCTTGGCCCCGATGAGCATGCCCTCGATGCCGGCGATGAAGTTGGAGTATCCCAGGTATTGGGTGACCAGCTTGGCGGTGCAGCCGGAGGCGGTCCCGCCAACGTAGATCACGTCTTTGCCCATGGTCTCCAGGACGGCCCGGTATCTCTCGAACACCGCAGGRTCGCCGCCGACCATCATGGTCATGTTGGGTATCCTACCGCTGACCGGCGAGTCCAGCATCTCGATGCCGCGTTGTTTGCAGRTATCGGCCAGCTTGTGGATCGTGGTCGGRGAGTTGGTCGTGGTGTCRATCCAGGCGCCGCCCGTTTTCAGCCCCGCCAAGATYCCCGTGTCCGGGTCGGTTAGCACCTGCTCGGCTTCCACCGGGCCGGGCAGCGAGGTGAACACCACCTCGCTRGCCTCTGACAGCTCCCGAGGGGTATCCGCCCAATCGGCGCCCATCTCGCATAGGCCGGTGGCCGACTCGCGGYGCGCGTCGAATACGGTGACGGCGTGGCCCGCATCGATGAGGGCCTTGGCCATGGGGTTGCCCATGGTGCCAGTGCCGATATAACCGAGTTTCATTTAACCGCTCTCCCGTCTYTCGATAGGAATCGTGAGATTATTTGACGCCGATGGCAGCCGGTGCGCGGTGGCCCCAGATGCTGCCCTTCTCGTGTCTCTGAACCTGCCAGGTGGCGTCGTCCACGGTGCGGGCGCCCCAACCGAACTCAACGTCGAAGCCCGAGGGCGTCTTCATGTAGAACGAGGTCATATGATCGTTTGTGTGGCGTCCGAGGCCCCGGGTCAGGGGCATGTCCTGGTCCAGGACCATGTCGTAGGTGGTGCCCACGTCGTTCATGGTCTGGGCTTGCAGCATGAARTGGTTCAGCCTCTTGGGCGCCTTGGCCTCGATCAACGCCAGTGAGTGGTGGCGGGGGTTGCAATGGAAGAAGGCCAGGTTGCGGATGAAGTCGCTGATCTTCATGCCCAGCACGTCGCGGTAGAACTTCACCGTCCGGTCCAGGTTCTCAACGTGGAGCACCACGTGGCCTAGGCCTTGCTCGCTGGTCACGAAACCGATGGCCCGGGGCGAATTGAAAGGCTTGTCGTAGCTGATGGGTGGGCCATAGAATATCTCGGTGGGAGTGCCTTCCGGGTCTTCGAACTTGATCATGCCCTCGACCCGGCGGGCCTTATTGTCATCGTCGGTGCCGTCGGTGACCTCGATGCCGGCATCGCGGAGTTGCTCGGCCATCTCCCGGAGTGCGGGCTCGTCGGTCACCTGCCAACCGACGAATTCAATATCGTCCTTGCCGTTGGGTTTGATGATGAAACGGTGGCTGTACTCGTCCATCCGCAGGGACAGGTTGCCCTCGTCGTCTATGCCGTTGCTCTGTARTCCCARGACGTCGGTGGCGAAGTGTTCCCACTCCTCCAGATTGCTTGCTCCGATTCCCACGTATCCCAGTTGCGTTACGCTGGCCATATCACTCTCTCCTGATCTTGGATGAATAAGGTCCGATCGATAGTTGTGGGTCAGCTCTTTTTGCTGTGCCCGTTGGAATTCGATCTACCATTTGGCGCCAGGTCATTCCAGCTTTTGGCATCCATCATGGCGGCCCAGCGTCGGTAGAAGCCTCTTTGGTTCTCCTCGCTGATTCCCTCCGTGACCACGCCYGGCAGCCCAGTGTCTTCCTTGGCGATTCCGACGCCCATCTCATAATTGTATGGAGYCCGGCGGGCGATGGTCCCCTTGCTGGCGTTATGGGCGTAATTCCAATTCTCCATGTCGTCCTGTTCGGTCATGCCGCCGGGTCCGGAGTAGCGGATGTAGTAGTGCCGCAAGACTTCTTTGACCTCGTCGGGGGTGTTCTTGTCGATCAAGAACCAACGCCAGGCCTGGGTCATGTTGGGCCCACGCGGATGCCACATGGCAATGGAGCGGGGCTGCCGRGCGAGGTAAGACATGTTGGGGAAAACCGTGCCGACCATGCCGATCAGGTTGGGGCGRCCGCCCAGGCTTTCCCGCCTCTTGGCTTCCTGCTCCTGGAAATATTCTTCCACCAGTTGSGTGTCGGTGTATGTGGCGACCTGCGCCGTTGATGGCGGATGCATGTCCACTACCGCGGCATGTCCCAGGTCCGGGAAGGAGATGTTCAGGCGGGTGGCGTCCGAGATCTCGTCGCCGTCCCGGCGTCCCCGTCCGCTGGGGCCGATGCCAACCATATCCACCGAGCGGTGGCTGATGTTGTGGTAGCCGTCTCCGGCGAAGTTCTCGGCGGCGAATTTCCAATTGCTGGGCATGGTCCACTTCTGGACGCCGCCCAATATTTCTGAGCCGCCTTCGCTGCCGTCGCGTCCGTCCAGGGCCAGGTCCAAGAACATCTTCATGTCGCCCAGGTAATCAAGGAAAGGAGGCGCATGCTTGTCCCAGGTGGCCCAGATGCTGCCTTTGTAGTTGTACGTCTGAGGAACGCTGATGAGGCCCCATTTGGACTTGTCCAACGTCTCTTGGTAGGCGTCTTTGTAATAGGGGACGCCAACGAGCTTGCCGTCGGTGGCGAAGCTCCAACCATGGTACGGGCAGGAGAATACGGGCGTGTTGCCCTCGTCGTAGCGGCAGACCTTCATTCCGCGGTGCCTACAGGAGTTGAGGAATATCTGGATGCGGTCTTCGCGGTCGCGGCAGAGGATCACCGATTCCTCGCCCATGGAAGAAACGAAGTAATCGCCGGGCTTGGTTACCTGGCTCTCGTGACCAACGAAGAGCCAGGCCTGGGCGAATATCTGTTCTTGTTCTTGCCGGTAGATGTCTTCATTGACGAATATCTCTCGGCTGATGTAGCCGGCATCAACGTCGACTATCTTGCTGAATGTGCCTGGCTTGGNTTTTTGTGGCCATGAATTCCGCTCTCCATCAGGCAGAAATCGTTCCCGACATTATACCGCAACACGGCATCTGGCGACCTTGGGAAATTTGTTGTTGCAATTCGAAAAAATCCCGTCCCGATTAATCGGGACGGGACAGATGCGCGCGGGGTCGAGGCATGACCCGCTAGCTCGGTGCTAAAGCGCGGGGGTCGAGGCAAAACCGCCCGCTAGATAATGTTGTCTTGGCGGAGCCCCTCGATATCCGAGGAAGTGCTCACAAGGCTGCATTCTTGGGCATCGGGATCCTAGCGACGGTCGCTATTGCCTGTAACAGCGGGACCACATCACCAGACCCCGGCACGGAGACCCAATTCCCGGATGATCCGCTGAGCGCCGGGGCAATATCTCAAATAGTAGGACCGATGTTGGCCAACCGCGAGGTTGCCGACGCAAGGGTAAACTATGACAACGGAGATTTTTCCCTTGAATTGATCGTCGATTGCGCAATAAYGGATGAAAGGGTCGCCAAGAGTTTGGGTACACAAATCGTGAAAAGGGTCAAGATCTTTAGCGGGAAGCCAAGACCGAAGGGCAGTGTGCTCGGTACCGGGGATTTCGATTACCAGGTAGATGTTTCTTGCAGAGATGGAAGTANTATTGCCCGCGGCGCCAAAGTTAGCAATAGCCCCGAAATCACTTGGCAGCACGCTTYGGGGTCACAGACCAATTCCCTGARGTGAAGAAACTGGGTGATAACCCCGGCCAAAAAGACGGCTCCGATGAGATCGAGGCCGTCTTTTCGTTGCGAATTGTCGGCGGGAATACCCCTGCTTGAATCACACGTCGATGCGGTAGACCCGGGCGGCCACRTCGTGGAACATGTCGGCGCGTTCTGAGGCGGAATGGTCCTTGGTGATGCGTTTGAAGGCGTTGTACATCACGTTATAGGAGTAAGACACCTTGTCCACCGGGAAGTTGCTCTCGAACATGCAGCGGCTGGGGCCGAACTGCTCGATGCAGTAGTTGACGATGGGAGCCATGTTAGACGCCAGTTCCTCCGAGCCAATGGGAACGTCCCGTGTGTGCCAATCGAACCCGACACTGGGCATACCGATGCCACCAATTTTCAWGTAGATGTTGGGTTGTTGAGCAGCGGCGGCGATGCCCTTACTCCAGGTGGCCTTGACCTCTTCTATATGGCCGGCGTAGGGGCCGGTCCCCATAAGACCGCCGACGTGGCAGAGGATGATGATCAAATCTGGCACGGCTTTGGCGAACTCGGCCAGTTCTTCCAACTGGGTGAAGAACATCCAGCCTTCCAGAGAATGTCCCATGCCGGCCAGAACCTTKGCGCCGGCCCGGAAGCTGTCGCTGGACATCTGCCSTTTGATCTTGTGAGCGGGGGTGTTCTCAACGTCGGGGTTGTCGTCCCAGGTGACCGTGTGGCGGATGCCGCGGAACCGGTTGGGGCTCGCTGCCTGGAGGGCCTCCAAAACRGGTTTTACTCCGTCGCCCAGGTTCAAGTCGGCGTGGCCGACGATGGCGGCTGCGGCGCGGCCCGGCCCGTAGAGACCCGTGGCGCCTGCGGCAGCCAAGCCTTGGACGAATTCGACTTCCCCCACCGGCTTCATCTCGTCCGGACCGTCGATGCGGTACATGGACCGGGCCTCGACGAACACGGTGGAGCGCACGTTGTGGCCGCTGTTCATATCGTCGGACAACTCGTGGAGAAGGTACCGTTGAAACGGTATGCGTTGGGTGCGGTAGTCCCAGAAGTGGTGGTGAGGGTCGCAGATGGGCAGGTCGGGCTCCAGGGTTTCCTCCGGCGTTAAAGCCAGCCAGTCATTGCCTCCATAGGGCATGATGGCGCCTCCATTATCGTTGAATTTGACGCCCAGATAATACCACGATGGCGCCTGATAATTCGCAGCTAGCTCAGGTTGAAACCGTGCCCAGGTTGAAGACTGAGACAAGCCGGGTATAATTGCCGGGGCTATTTGAACCGACGGTCTGCCCAAGAATCTAAGGTCCGGAGAGGCTGATGGCTGAGAAGGGACGCTCGATRCACGTTGACGGGTTGAAGCACGGAGCGCCGATACCCATGGGCGCGCGGGTGGGCAACATGATCTTCTCCAGCGGCATCATGGGCACGGACCCGGCCACCGGCACTGTCCCAGAGGACCTGGAGAGCCAGTGCGTGTTCGCCTTCGCCAACATGAAGACCATGGTCGAGAACGCCGGCGGCACTATTAAGAACATAGGGACCATCAAGGTCTATATGAAGGACCGTTCCCAGCGGGATGCGGTCAACCGCCCCTGGTTGGAGATGTTCCCAGACGAGGACGACCGCCCGGCCCGCCACGCCATCGAGTACGACGCATTCCCGCCCGGTGTTTTGGTACAGTTGGAGATAATCGCCGTGGTCGACTGACCAACGGGCGTCCTGATCAMGGAGATATAACSTTTCATTCGAGGTAATAGTTGCAACCGGAAAGCAGATTCGTGGAGTCCAACGGGGTCAATCACCATTATCTGGAATGGGGCAGCCCCGGTAACYCAAGCGTAGTGATGTTTCATGCCGTTGGCATGTGTTCCCAGATCTGGAACAACGCAGCCCGGGASCTGGCCAGGGACTATCATGTGTATTCATTCGATCTCAGAGGGCACGGCGACACCCAACCGCCCGAGGGRAATTACACCTTCCAGCAGATAGGCGAAGATGTGGCTTCAGTGATTCAAACCATGGGTCTGGAGGGGGCCATAGGCATCGGGCATTCGGCCGGCGGGATGTCCATGTTGATCGCCGATTCCATGTTCCCTGGCATCCTCAGCAAAGGAGTGTTGGTGGACACCAGGGTGGGCGACAGCCCGATGACTCTGCTTACTCCCGATGAGCAGGTACTCCGGGCCAAAAGGACCCTGCAGAAGCGGACCGTCTGGGAGAGCCGTGAAGTGATGTACGAGGCCTACCGGGACCGGAGGGCCTTCAAGGCCTGGACCGACGAGGTGTTTGCCGACTATATAGAAGGCAACACCCGGCCTCTGGACGACGGCCGTGTCGAGTTGAAGTGYAAGCCTGTCGTGGAAGAAACGTTCTACGAAAGCCGCGCGGAGTTGGACACCTCCCAGGTCCTGAATGGTCTGGGCGGGGAGTATGTTTTGTTGGTGGGGGCCTATAAAGGCGCCCAGACGCCGCAAGACGCCGCCGTAGAGCACTTGACCCGTGAGACCAAGGGGTTCCACCTTAAAGAGCTGGGCGCCGGCTCCCACTTTGTGCCTATGGAGCATCCGGCATTGGTTCTGCAAGAGATTCGGAACTTTATTGATTAGTTCCTAGCAAGAAATACGTTCCATTYRAGAGGTATAGATCGTGGCCGATCAAGAAGGCGGGTTCAGCCCACAGACCATCATTGACCATCTGAAAGCCAACAACGTCACCCACGTGGTCTGGCTTCCGGACAGCGAGACGAATTTTCTATATGTGCTGCTACAGGAAGAGCCGTCGTTGGACCTGATAGCGGTCAGCCGGGAAGGGCAGGCGTTCTCCACCGCATCCGGTCTGTCGGTAGGCGGAGCGAAACCGGTCATCCTGATCCAGAACACCGGCCTGCTGGAGTCGGGAGACTCGCTTCGGGGCTGGGTGATGGGCATGAATATCCCAGTGGTGCTGATGGTGGGGTACCGGGGCTGGACGCGCCACGGAGTGGATACCGACACCGCGGCCACCTACACGGAGCATTTTCTTCACGCCTTTGGCATCAAGTATTACCTGGTGGAGAGCGACGCCGACGCCGACCGAATAGCGGTTGCCTTCGAACGGGCGGAAAGCACCAAGCAACCGGTGGCGGTATTGATCGGCGATGAATTCCACGGTTTCGTCCAGAGAAACCCGAATCAATATTAGAGACCTAGTAGAGGACTGATGTTCCAGACAGCAGATATGTTCAAAGCCTTCGCACCCTATCGCGGCAATGCCGTGGTGATTCCGGGCCGGGGCGGCCGCCATTGGATCAACCTCAGCGACAAACCAGACCGGGATGTCCCTCTGGGGGACCCGGCTATGGGCGGCCACGCTTCATTCGCCTTGGGTCTTGCGCTGGCCAGACCCGACGAGAAGATCATCCTGTTCGATTCCGAAGGCGATATCCTGATGAACATGGGCGCATTGCCTACCATCGCCGAGAAAGACCCCAAGAATTTCTATCATTTCGTGCTGGATAACGGGGTCTACGCCACCACGGGCGGGCAGCCGGTACCCAACGCCGAGAACATCCAATATGACGTCATCGCCAAGGGCTCGGGATACCCTTCCACCTACGCCTTCGACAACCTGGAAGACTTCGCCAACAACATCGAAGAGATCCTCAGCAAGCCCGGCCCGGTCTTCGTGACCATGAAAGTGGTGCCCGAGGTGGAAAACGTCCCCATCGGCCAACGGGTCCGCTGGCAGAAGAAGACCAGGGACCAGACCATCGCCGACCTCCAGAAAGACTTGGGGCCTCGGAAGTCCTAGTTCGCTGTGACGGATGAGAACCTCGCCCAACCTCTGACGGGAATCCGGGTTTTGGACCTATCCGGCGAACTGGGCGTTTACTGCGGCAAGCTGTTGGCCGACGCGGGTGCGGACGTGATCAAGGTGGAGCCTCCCGGCGGCGACTCAATGCGCCGCACCGGCCCCTTTATCGATGGCGTCGACTCGCCCGAGAACAGCCTCCACTGGCGACACTACAACACCAACAAAYGCAGCATCACCCTGGATATCGAGTCTGAAGACGGCGGCGCGCTRCTCAGTCGGTTGGCAGAAAACTCTGATGTCGTGYTGGAATCATTTCAGCCGGGTTACCTGGACTCCCTAGGGCTAGGCTACGGGCATCTGAGTGACGGAAATCCAGGGCTGATCTTCGCCTCGCTTACGCCCTTCGGGCAGACCGGCCCTTACAAGGACTACMAAGGCAGCGACCTGGTCGGATTCGCCATGGGCGGCTATATGTACGTTACCGGTTGGCCTGATACCCCGCCCAACAAGCTCTGGGGGCTCCAGGCCTTCCACACGACGTCCAACCGAGGTTTCACCGGTATCCTAATCGCTCTTTACCATCGCCTAGCCACCGCGCAGGGGCAGCAGGTGGACGTTTCCATGCAAGAAGCCGTGGCCACCACCACCGAGCATGTGAACACCACYTACAACTACACCGGAGAGAACGCCGTGCGCTGCGGGTTCCGCCACGGAGGGCAGTTCGTGGCGACCTGGCAGTGCCGCGACGGGTACGTCAGCATCACCACCAACACCCAGAAAGCATGGGACGACCTACGGGCCTGGATGGACCGAGATGGCATGGCCGGCGATCTGATGGACGAGCGGTACAACGACCGGTTCATCTTGCGCGGTGAGCACGGTTCCCATATCGAAGAGCTGGTCGAGGCTTGGACGCTGACCCACACACGTCAAGAGATCACCGACTGGGGACAGGCCAATCACCACCCCTGGGGTCCGGTGTCGACGGCCGCCGAATTGCTGGACAACGAACAGCTCTGGGACCGGGGGTTCTACCAAGAAGTCGACGACGCTGATAGCGGGCTAAAGATGGTCTATCCCGGCGCTCCGTACAAGATGTCCGAGTCCGGTTGGCGGCCGTCCAAGGTTGCGCCCCGGGTCGGCCAGCATAATAAACAAGTCTACTGCGAAGAACTAGGGCTTTCCCATGAGGAACTCCAAGAATTGACCGAGGCTGGGGTGCTCTGAGATGGCCGATACCACCGCGCTAGCCTTACAGGGCATCAGGRTCCTGGACTTTACATGGATACATGCCGGCCCATCGGCTACGCGGATACTCGCCGACCAAGGCGCCCAGGTGATTAAAGTCGAGTCCAACCAGGCGCTCTCGGTTGTCGGTGGCCCGGCGTCCAACACGGCTCGAGGTCTGGGACAGCGCCACAACTGGAACGCCGGAAAGCTGTCTATCTCTTTGAATATGAAGACCGATGCCGGCAAGGACCTGGCCCGGCGTTTGGTGGCTGTGTCCGACGTAGTGGCGGAGAATTTCAGCGGCCGTGTGATGCCCGGCTGGGACCTGGACTTCGAGAGCATCCGCAAGATTAGACCGGACATAATCATGCTCAGCATGTCGGGGTTCGGGCGCACGGGGCCTTGGAAGGACCGGGTCAGCTACGGCCAGACGCTCCAAGCCTGGTCTGGGTTCACCGACCTGACCGGGTTTCCGGATACGAAGCCCAGCGGACCGGCCAGCGCCTATAGCGATGCGGTGGGCGGGATGGCTGGAGCACAGGCAGTTTTATTGGCCCTGATACAGCGGGCGCGGACCGGAAAGGGCCAATGGATCGACGTCTCCCAGATGGAGTCCATGTCAGCGCTACTGGGGCCGTTGGCGCTGGAACTGAGCGCAATCAAGACTGATGTCCAGCGCACCGGTAACCGTCTGCATCAGGGCGGCGGAGCGCCCCACGGCGCCTACCCTTGCTTGGGCGAAGACCGCTGGCTTGCAATCACGGTGTTCAACGATGATGAGTGGGATGCTTTTGCCGGGGCTATCGGCTCACCTCCATGGGCGTCGGAAGAGCGGTTCGCCAGCGCCGAGTCCCGTCTGCGCCACGCCGACGACTTGGACAAACTGGTGGAGTCTTGGACATCTGCACAGAACGCCGAGGCGGCGATGCACATGCTCCAAGCCGCTGGCATCGCTGCCGGGGTGGTCCAGACCGGCCAAGAYATGGGGGAGAACGACCCGCATCTGCGAGAGCGAGGTATCTTCAAACAGGTGCCCGACGCCTCCGGGGTGTTGCGGACCATCGAAAGGGCCCCATACAAGTTGTCCCTCACGCCGGGGTCTGTTACCAAAGGAGCGCCGGAGTTTGGCGCGGACCAGGACTTAGTGCTCCGCGAGATATTGGGCGTTGACGATGAAGAATTGGCGGAGATGGCTATCGCAGGGGCGTTTGATTAACCCGGCCCGTAACCACCGCTGTGATTGTCAAACAGGGGCACAGAACCCATAATACAGCTCGATTTCCCAGCCTCGTTTTAAGGCTGGAGCCATAGGAGAGATCATGGAGACCAGTCTTAGGGGCAAATACGCCATCGTCGGTATCGGCGAGACTGAGTACAGCCGCGGCTCCGGACGGAGCACCAGGGCCATGGGCGCGGAGGCCTTMCGCAGGGCCATGGATGACGCCGGACTGAACTCCGACGACGTGGACGGAATGCTCAGCTACCATGGCGGGGATTCCACACCGTCGACTTCGATCATGTACGACCTGGGCCTAAAGCCCAATTTCTATATGGACTGCTCCGGCGGCGGTTCCAGCACGGAGGCCTTGATCGGCCTGGCGATGGGCGCCATTGAAGCCGGAATGTGCGACACCGTGGCCGTCTTCCGGTCAATGAACGGGTATTCCAGTATTCGCATCGGCGGCACGGGCGCCAGGGCCGCTTCGGGCATCTCGGGCCTAGATTTAATGAAGCGCCCTTACGGCCTGATCAGCGCCGTACAGAACTTCGCTTTCAACTTCACCAAGCACATGTCCGAATACGGAGTGAAGAGCGAGGACCTGGCCCACATCAAGGTAGCCCACAGCAACCATGCCAGCAACAACCCTAAGGCGCTGATGAAACAGAGGGTGACGGTGCAAGACGTGATGGACTCCCGGTGGATCATCCGCCCCGTGGCCCATCTGCTGGACTGCTGTTTGGAGACYGACAACGCCACCTGCGTGATCGTTACTTCGGCCGAGCGGGCCAAGGACCTGCGCCAAAAACCGATCCATATCCTCGGCGCTCARGGCCGGGGCACCAAACCCGGCGGCGATTTCCACGTTCAACACGGTAACTTGGGCCGTGTGGCGGGCCACTACGTCGGMCCCCGCATCTTCGAGTTGGCTGGGGTCAAGCACGAAGACATCGACGTCACCGGCTGCTACGACGCATTCACCTACACCGTGCTGCTTCAACTGGAGTCTTATGGATGGTGCAAGCCGGGCGAGGGCAAGGATTACGTGAAGAGCGGCGTCATAAACCTGGGCGGGRAAATACCCAACAACACCAGCGGAGGGCACCTGTGCGAGGCCTACACCCACGGGATGAACATGGTCATCGAGAACGTGCGCCAGCTACGGGGCACCATTGACGACTACTGTCCCAACGCCGCCAACGGCGAGCACACCTACGACTATTCCGAGGGCGGCTGCCGGCAGGTCAAGGACGCGGAGACCAGTATGAATATGGGATGGGGCACCCCGGCCGTGGGCAGCGCACTCATCATGAGGAGGGGATAGACATGGCCGTTTATGAATACCGGGGCCAACGTCTGGATATACCAGATAACGACAGCGAGTACCGCGGCTACTTCGAGGCCGCCGGAGAGCACAAGTTGGTGGTCAAGAAATGCCGCGCCTGCGGGTTGTTGCGCGGTGAGCCGGGACCGGGCTGCCCGTGGTGCCCTTCCCTGGAATGGGACTGGCAAGAGG
Source organism: Dehalococcoidia bacterium (assembly GCA_002746355.1). Classification (GTDB taxonomy): domain Bacteria; phylum Chloroflexota; class Dehalococcoidia; order Lucifugimonadales; family UBA3495; genus UBA9611. The sequence continues at coordinate 31,920 of NVWX01000013.1, forward strand.
TGACCGGCAAGGGGACCATCTACAGCTACCAGATCGTTGCGCATACGGTCATACCCGCCTTCCGCGATATGGCCCCCTTCGCCATCGTGCTGGTGGAGTTGGACGAGCAATCCGGTCAACCTACACCAGACGACGGTCTGCGCATAACAGCAAAYCTGGTGACTAGCGACCTTGGGCCGGAGAAAGAGGAAAACGTGGCCATCGGCAAGCGGGTTGAAGTGATCTTCGACGACGAACCCGAGGGGATCAGCATCCCCCAATTCAAGTTGTCGGGTGAGCCGCCCAAGGGCGATACCTGGCAGCATTCTKTCTGAGTTGGGACGAACACGAGGCGGGCGTTTGACCAAGCTGATCAGCTTCGACATCGATGGGACACTGGAAGTTGGCGACCCGCCCGGCGGCATCACCATGGAGATGGTACGTAAGGCGCAGGGTCTCGGCTACCTGATCGGCAGTTGCTCCGACCGCACCGTGAGCGAACAACAGCGCATCTGGCGCGACCACGGCATCAGCGTAGAATTCACGGTATTGAAACACCGGCTCGACGAAGTCAAAGAGAAGTTCCCAGCCGATGAGTACTACCATGTGGGTGACACCGAGACTGACCGCCGGGCGTCGCTAAAAGCGGGGTTCACTTTTCTGACAGTCGGCGATGCCGTCGTCCGGCTACCGAACGGACTCACACSCCAATAGGGGGCACGAACAATTCGACTCTATTACGRATTGGCCTACCTCTGGCCGATCATCAGCCCGCCCGAAGAGTACGGCAGCGAGGCTGCGTTTTTCGGGGACGTGATTCGCGAAGAGTTGGGTCCTGGAAGACATAAGTTGCTGGAGCTGGGCGTGGGCGGCGGGCACAACCTTTCGCACCTGACCGACGATTTTGATTGCACTGCCGTAGATCTTTCACCCGCCATGCTGGCGCTTTCGAAAGGGCTTAACCCAGGCGTGGAACACCACGTTGGCGACATGCGTAACATCCGGCTGGAACGGACCTTTGACACGGTGCTGGTCCACGACTCGGCCTCGTATCTTTTGACCGAACAGGACCTAACGGAGACATTCGCCACTGCGGCAGYCCACCTACGGCCCGGTGGCGTGTTGATGGTGGCGCCGGACTGGTTCCAAGAGACCTTTCCCGATGGGTGGGTCTACAACTGGGACAGACAACAAGGGGACATCGAGGTAAATATCCAGGAGGTTATGGTGGACCCGGACCCGTCGGACACCCAGGTCGAATCAACCTACACCTACACCATCAAGAAGGCCGGGGTAACCACGGTTGAAGTCGACACTCACATCACAGGCCTCTTCTCCATCCAAACATGGTCTGACTTGATGGGACAGGCCGGGTTCCGAGTTGAAGHTAGGACCCTGCCGCCCAACGAGGGCGGTTACGGGTCTTGGTTGTTTATCGGGGTGATGGGGCCTGCGGGCTAGTCGTCATCCCCGGATACCGTTCCGGCCAGGAACTCGGACACGTCTTCCAGACCCTGTTCTTTAAGTTGCTCCACGGCGAATCCTTCGGCGATGGTGGTGTCCATCTCTTTGGCCAGATGCTCGGCCTGCAGGTTCTTCAAAACGCCCCGGCCTTCGATGGCCACTCGTTGCAGCAGCTTACGCCACTGGATGATCTCGGCGTCGGTCCCCGACAGCTTCTCGGCGGTGTCGTAGCGCTGCGGRACCATTATCTTGGCGTCCTGGTTGGAGAACTGAATGTTCATCACCCAGTTGTGCCAGAGGAAGAAATGTACCCGTTCATAGATGCGGCCCAACAGGCTGCCGGGACGGGTGGTGTGGTAGTACACGATCCGGGTGTTTTCTTCGTCCATGGGGACGCACATCCGGGTGTACATGTGGGTGCGCATGTCGGTGCGGAACATGCCGGGCAGATGGTGCCCCGGACCCCACAGCGGGTTTTCGGTGGTCAGAGGTTTGCTCAAGCGGCGTTGGTTGGCCGGGATGAAGACCCAATTCCAGAGCAGACGCCATTTGCTCTTCGGCCAGCGGCCCAGACCGTCGTGGGAGTCCTGATAATGGGTCTTGCCCCTCATGATGTCGAGATAGTCTTTGAAGCCCCAAGACCGACGGGGATTTCCGTGGGTTTCCGAGTCGCCCCAGATCACGTTGAAGCCGTTGCCCACGAAGACTGGCCGGATACGGGGTGAGCGGGCGTAGGGGTCCAGGGGGCCGCGCGCCAGCATCAAGATGGAGTCCCGATGCRCGTAGTACACGTGGGAGTCCATGGAGTTTTCCAGGGCCACCCGCCAATTTATCGGCCAATCGGTGACGCGGTAGAGCACTTGGCTATTCTCTTCGAAGAACTCTTCCGGGACATCCTCTTCGATGGGGGCCGGCTCGTCCTCGCCCATCCAGACAAATACCATGCCTTTCAGGGTCTGGGTGGGATATTTACGGGCTTGGACCTTGCCGGGAATGTGGGAGTTGGGACCCTCGCTCAAGACGGCTACGCATTCGCCTTCGCCGTCGAAGACCCAGCCGTGATAGGGGCAGGCCACCGTGCCCTTGAAGTGACAATCGCCTTCAGACAGGCTGGCGCCCCGGTGTGGGCAGACGTCCCAGATGGCGGCGATGTTTCCCTGAGCATCGCGGAAGAAACACAACTCTTCGCCCAGCATGCGGAGGCKCACCGGTTTGCGGCCGACTTTGCTGTCCAGGAGAGCCGGGTACCAGAAGTCGCGGAGTCCGGTGGGCGGCGCCAATTGCCGCCGGTCAAGGTCGGTCTGCTTCGTTTCTGACACCATCGGTTGGGCTCCTTTCAGGCGGCCGTTACGGCTTCATCAACGCCAGGCATTTGCTAGAGTTAAAAACGTAGGTCTGCAGGAATTCTACGATCTCCGGCTTGCGGTCCAGCTCCTGCATAGCCCCAGCGAGACACATCCAATTCAGCATCTCTTGTTGACCGGCGTCTTCGATCTGGGCGTTGCTGATGCCGCGCCAGGCCTCGTAATTTCCCGCYTTCAGCTCTTCGAAACGGGCCAGGTCCGACTCCACGTCACAGTAGAGCCACCAGTTCTTGGGCGTCAAGAACGCGTGGGACCAACTGGACGATGCGATCAGGGCCACCCGCCAGGGGCTGGCCTCCAGCGCCCGGGCCGTGGCCGCGCCGAGTTCCATGCACCGCTTGGGCGTGGGACCGGGCGGGTCCATGGCCATATCCACACCGTTGACCTGTTGGGTGATGGCCCCGCCCCGGTTCCGGATGACGTTGCTGCCGTAGCAGTTCACGGAGAAGGGGATCACCGGATAATCGAAGCCCTTCCGGTCATAGTCCAAGTAGAGCAGGGTGTTGATGAAAGCGTGGCCCATGCCCTCCTGATGGAGGGGCTTGTAGGAGTAGGCGATGTCGAAACCGTCTTGCAGGAGCGCGCTGGCCAGATAGCGGCTGGACTCGTGGCCTTTATAGCGGAARATCTTGTTGGCGGGCTCGTCCCAGACGTTGGGGCGYTGGCCGCCGTCCCGGCCGGCCATGGGCTGGCACTCGAACTCATCGTAGGCCATGATGCAGAAAGCAGGGATTATATCCTCTTTGAAGTTCTCGTACTGGTCGTCGCCCCAAACCAACACCACGTCCGGCTTGAAGGCGTCTATCTCCRCCCGCAACCTGCGGAACCCGTCGACCAGCTTCCCGCGTTGGTACTTGGCGGCGGTGTAACCTTCGTCATCGCCCCATTCTTCGCGCATGGCATCGGGCCAAGATTCAGGGTTYTTATGCTCCGCCGGGATGCGGTCATTGCTTTGCAGCGCCCTGGTGAGGGAGTAGTTCTTTAACTCATCGGGTGTGATGAGGGAAGGGGAGTGGGTCAGYCCMACTCCTAGRATCTCTGCCATTTGGTTGCTCCGGGGRTTAGGGTTTGGGGATTTTTCTTCAGTCTCTGAGGGGGCTATTGTTGAGTGTAGCCCCCATCCTAACCTTCCCCCATTGCGACGGGAGAAGGGACAATGTCCGCTGCGGCKGGGGCTGTTTTTTTGTCGCTTATGGGCTGAATAGGGCCAGGCATTTGTTGGAGTTGAAGACGTAGGTCTCAACGTAGTCCAATATCTCAGGCTTGCGGCCCATTTCCTGCATCGCGCCGGCCAGACACATCCAGTTCAACAATTCCTGCTGGCCCGCGTCTTCGATCTGGTCGGTGGAGATGCGTTTCCAGGCGTCGTAGTCCCCGTCGCGGAGCTCCTCAAAGCGGGCGTAGTCCGACTCAAGGTCGGGCCACAGCCAATGGTTCTTGGCGGTCAGAAAAGCATGGGACCAACTAGACGATGCTACCAAGGCCACCTTATAAGGGCTGTCTTTCAGCACCCGGGCGGTGGCGGCGCCAAGTTCCATGCAACGCTTGGGCGATGGGCCGGGYGGGTCGAAAGGCAGTTCGACGCCGTTTAYTTTCTGKGTGATGGCCCCGCCGCGGTTGCGGATGACACTACTGCCGTAGCAGTTAACCGCTATGGGCAACACCGGATAGTCGAATCCCTCGCGGTCGTAGTCCAAGTACAGTAGGGTATTCAAGAAGGCGTGGCCCAGGCCGTTCTCGTGCAGCGGCCGGTAGGCATAGGCCATGTCGAATCCCTCGTTGATCAGCCCGGTCGCCAAGGCGCGTCCTGCCTCGGGCGCCCCCTGATAAACGAACTTCTTGTCCTGGGCCTCGCCCCATACGTTGCGGCGGAAACTGCCGTCGCGGTTGGTGTAGGGGGTGGCTTCGAAATGGTCGTAGGCCAGAACACAGAATGGCGGAATGATGTCTTCTTTRAAGTTCTCGTACTGGTCGTCGCCCCAGATGAGGACGATGTCGGGRTTGAAGTCGTTGATGGCTGTTCGTATCTTCCGGAAGCCGTTAACGAGCCGTTCCCGGTGTTCCCCAGCGGACTTCAAGCCCTCGTCTTCGCCGTATTCGATACGCATGGGCTCGGGCCAGTTGGTGGGAATCTTCATCTCTTCGGGCACGTTGGTGTTGTGCTTCAAGGTGCGGGTTAGAGGGAAGCCCCGGTCTTCGTCGGGAGTGATCAGCGGAGGGTAGTGAGTGGTGCCAACGCCTAATATCTCGCCCATGCCCAGCCTCCTGGCGGCCGATCGCCGCCTATCGATCGATTAGTAGTATCGGGATTTCGTTTGGTTGTAACAGAGGCACCATGTAGTGTCAAGAATAATGAGGGTCGGATACACCGYAAACGACGCAAATTCGGATTTTGGCGACGRATTCAGGTTATTCRCCGCCGGTTGTCGGTTTGCGCGAACCCGTTGATAATACCGGCCAGACTAGGACGTATGTTGAGGTTAGATGGGCGCTATTGAAGATTACACAGCTCTGATCGATGCCGTAGAGTCCCAGCGGGACTGGCTGCAAGGACCAATCATTCCGGATTACTGGGGCGGAGAGACCGCGAAACGATTTAGGGCCGACCCTAAACGTCGGATGGACGACAATTTCGGGATACTTGCCGCGTTCGTGAGGCCGGATGATGTATTTGTCGACGCTGGAGGGGGCGCCGGAAGGTTCAGCCTGCCCATGGCGCTCCGCTGCCACCAGGTGATCAATGTCGACCCCTCTCTTGGGATGGGTCAGGAATTCGACGAGAGCGCGGCCGATGCCGGGATAGACAACGCCAGCTTCGTTCTGTCCGATTGGCTGGATGTTGATGGCGTGGAAGGGGACGTGGTCCATGCCGCCCACGTAACCTATTTCGTCCGGGACATCACACGGTTCGTCGCCAATCTGGAAAGCGCGGCCCGCCGCCGCGTAATCATCAATTTGGCGAGCGTGGCGGGGCCGATGCTGAACGCCAAACTGTTCAAGATGGTTTACGAGGAAGAACAARCATTGGTGCCCTCTTACGCCTATCTGCTGCCGGCCTTGTGGGAGATGGGCATCCTTCCGGATGTACGGTTTCTACCCCAGGGGACCACATTTGACGGCGTGCCCCGGCCCCCGGAGTTTCCACAAACCAAGGAGGAGGCGGTGGAGGTTGCGCTGGCCGGGATCTGGCTTGCTCCCCAACACCGGGACCGGGCCGATCGAGTGGTGCGGGAAAACTTCGACGAGCTGTTTCAGCAGGAGCCGGAAGGTTTCGTCCCCCGATGGATGCCGGACGTTCGGGAAGTGCTGATAACCTGGGAGCCCGGCAAATCCGATTAACGTAGAGACACCACCCCTCAACCCTGCTTGTTACCAGGCCCGCYAACGATGATAATATTCCCGTCRAGGTGGTCAACTTAAGATTGCATAACTGGGGTCCATGGCCCCAAAAGACTCATCAAGTGAAGCGAGGTATCGATATGGACTGGGGAATGGCAAACCGAATGGCCCGGCTGATTCAACCCGACGGTCATTGCATGTTTCTGCCCATCGACCACGGATATTTYCAGGGACCGACCCGGATGCTGGAGCAGCCGGGAGAGACTATCAAGCCCCTGCTTCCGTATGCCGACGCCCTCTTCGCCACCCGCGGCGTGGTGCGRGCCGTTGTCGACCCCGCCATGGACCAGCCGGTGATCCTCCGGGTGTCCGGCGGCACCAGCATGGTTGGCGACGACCTGGCCAACGAGGGACTTACCACTTCCATGGAAGACGCTGTGCGGTTAAACGTCTCGGCGGTGGGCATCTCCGTCTTCATCGGGACCGAGTATGAGAAACAGTCGCTGCTGAACCTGGGTAAGCTGGTGGACGAAGGCGAGAAGTATGGCATCCCCGTGATGGCCGTGACCGCTGTTGGCAAGGAACTGGAGAAGCGGGACGCCCGCTATCTGGCACTCTGCACTCGCATCTGCGCCGAATTGGGCGCCAAGGTGGTCAAGACCTATTGGTGCGAAGATTTCGACAAGGTCGTTTACGGTTGCCCGGTGCCGGTGGTCATGGCCGGCGGTCCCCAGGCCGATACCGAAAAGGAAGTCATGGACTTCGTTAAAGATGGCATGGACAACGGCGCCATCGGCATCAACCTGGGCCGGAACATCTGGCAGAGCGATYACCCGGTGCCCATGATTCGGGCACTGCGCCACATCGTCCATGAAAACGGCACTGTTACTGAAGCCCAAGAGGTCTACGACAGCGCCAAGGCCGAGAATGGCCGGGTCGCTTCGCTACCTGCTTAACATCCGGTCTCCTTTGTACTGGGGCCACGTTGATGAGCCCAGGCTATCCGTTCGTCCTGAGGCYCTCGAAGGRTGTGCATAAGCCAAGCTCTTGTTTATAGGGAACCTGGGTCAATCCCAAGCCGTGGTTCGACGGGGCTCACCACGAACGGTAGGCCCCCAATCATGCTGCTGGCGAACGGTGGTGAACCCCGATGATGTTGCCGGTGAGCGGCGGAAAACCCCAATCATGCCGGCGGTGAACGTTGGAGCCCGCGATTATGGTGTTGGTGATGCCAATAATGATTAGGAAGGACTGACTGACATGCGCGTAGCCATGTACTACAACAACCACGACGTGCGCGTGGAAGAACTGCCGGTGCCCGAGATCGGCCCCGGCGAGTTGCTGGTGAAGGTGGAAGCCAGCGGAATCTGCGGAAGCGATGTCATGGAGTGGTACCGCATCCAGAAAGCCCCCATKGTCCTAGGCCACGAGGTTGCTGGGACCATCGTGCAGGCCGGAGCCGGCGTGGAACGCTTCCATGAAGGCGACCGCATGATCGTGACCCATCACGTTCCCTGTAACGCCTGTCATTACTGCCTCAGCGGACACCACACCGTCTGCGATACTCTCCGCGAGACGACATTCGATCCGGGTGGGYTCGCCGAATATCTGCGTGTTCCGGCCATCAACGTTGACCGGGGCGTTTTCACGCTGCCGGACGGTCTGTCCTTCGATGAGGCGTCTTTCGCCGAGCCKTTGGCCTGYGTYTACCGGGGYCAGCGCCGRGCCAAYATCCAACCGGGACAGAGCGTCATCGTCTTGGGCAGCGGGCTTGCCGGACTGCTCCACATCAACCTGGCCAAGGCCCTGGGAGCGGGCCGCATCATCGCCACCGACATGGTCCCTGCCCGTTTGGAGGCCGCAAAAAACCTGGGCGCCGATCACACTTTCTTGGCCACCGACGACGTCCCCGCCCGGTTGCGGGAGGTGAACGACGGCCGCTTGGCTGACTTGGTCATCGTTTGCACCGGGGCGCCGCCGGCGCTGCARCAAGGCTTGGACTCAGTCGACCGCGGCGGCACGGTGCTATTCTTCGCTCCAACCGAGCCGGGGGTAAGTATCACAGTGCCGGTGAACGACCTGTTCTTCCGGAACGACGCTACCCTGACCACCACTTACGCCGGAGCTCCCGGCGACTTGGCCACTGCCCTGGAGATGATCGGGTCTGGAAGGGTCCAAGTAGGCCAGATGATCAGCCACCGGCTGGGACTGGATGAAGCGGGTCTCGGTTTTCAACTCACTGCCGAAGCCAAATCTTCATTGAAAGTGATCATCCAGCCTCAGAAATAGTCTGGAGGCAARCTACATCTTKYCCATGTGGCCTTATTATTGTCATCCCGGTCCTTCCTTGGAAGGAGAGGAATCTCGTTGCTGAGTTACGAACACTGACTGAGAACAATAAGACCCTTCGCCTTGCGCGGAATCAGATGGGCGACAGGCGAGGCATACGCCGCCAATGGCAACTTCTACCCCGAAATCCCGAAAGCAGATCCCCCGCCCAACCGGCAGCTACGCCTTGGTGCTGCGTCTTCCTTCCCGCCGCAATATACAGGTGGGCAAGCTGGGCTTGGTTGAGTTTCCCCGCGGCAACTACATCTACTTCGGCAGCGCCCTGGGCGGACTGGATGCGCGGGTGGCCCGGCATCTTGGAAACGACAAGAAACTCCACTGGCACGCCGATTACCTGAGTGCGGAAGTGCCTTGGSAGTWSGCKKRSSRSYNGGCGGWSGGMMKGCGKNTGGGMMKSYGYCKSSRYSGCYRCCSCMRKSGYSRMCCYASSCGYGSMYSKCTTTGGGTCGTCGGACTGCCGGTGCCGCTCCCACCTGGCGCGGGTCAACAACGCCAAAGAGGTCAGGGAACTGCTTGGCAGCCTTACTCCGGCCCCGCGCCGTTCGAGGCCAGATTCAATGCATTCTTCTTGACGGCTACCCACGGGTCTGTACTATCATGACGCCGTCGTTCCACTCGGAATGCAGGTTCACGATATGATGGAAGTCGATGGGCGCAGGCTCCGGCAAACGTACCGCGCCCCAGTTGGGAGGCCGCCATGGAACTTGGAATCTTCCTCGAATTCCCAGTCAGCGAAGGTGGTACGGAGATAGAAGCCTTCAACGAYTCCTTCGTACTGGTTAATGAGGCGGAACAGCTCGGAGTGGACTCTCTGTGGYTGGCGGAATACCACTTYAGTCCGGGCCGGGTGATGGCCTCGCCCATCGCCATCTTGAGCAACATCGCCGCCCGAACCGAACGGATCCGGCTGGGCACCGCGGTTATGCTTCTACCCTTGGCCAACCCGGTGCGGGTTGCCGAAGAGGTCGCCACGCTGGACCTGGTCAGCGGAGGCCGGGTGGAGTTCGGCATMGGCCGSGGGACCTTCCCYAAYGTYCAYGAGGGCTTCAAYTCMCCCTTYKCCGARAGCCGKGGCCGGTTTGAAGAGAGYCTGGARATCATCCTCAAGGCCTGGACCAACCAGACGTTCTCGTTTGAAGGCGAGTATTACAATCTGAAGGACTTGGAGGTCACGCCCAAGCCCTACCAGAAACCCCATCCACCCGTCCGTATCGGGGTAACCTCCGCCGAGAGTTTCCCCACCACCGGCCGTATGGGCCACGACATGTTGATCAACCCCTCCCGAGTCTTCACTTTGGCTGGACTCAAACCCCAGATYGAGGAATACCACAAGGCCTGGAAGGACGCCGGGCACGAGGGCAAGGGCAAGGTTGGGCTCCGGGTGCCCATCTATCTCTCCGACGACCCACAGAAGGCCCACGACGAGCCTATGGAAAGCGCGTTGTTCTCCATGGGACGCCTGTCAGACCGGGTGGCCAGCTATGCTAAGTACGGCGGGACCACCGGCAACTGGGGTCAGGAAGCCGAGRCGGTTGCGGGCATGTCCTACGACGACTGGTTCCGGGACAAGGTTGCCTTCGGCACCCCCGAGGCTGTTACCGAGAAGTTGCAGGGCTTGACCGAAGAATTGGGCCTGGACCAGATCATGTTCGAAGTCAACTATGGCAATAAGTTGCCCTTGGAGAACCAGGTGAACAGCCTGCGCTTGATGATGGAAAAAGTCGCCCCGAACCTGGGATGAGCACCGATTATYTAAATGCGGTTTTGGGRCCATGTCTAACAGGAGGACTAACCAGATATGAGTTGGGACTTAGTAGAAGCCGGGTCACGGGTTGAAGCGGTGGCGTCCATCCCGGTCAAAAGTGATATGGGCGGAGCCCCCATAGGCGGCCCCTCATTCACGATAGAGGCCGGGGAYCTTGGCGAAGTGACTCTGAAACGCAAGGCCGGGAAACTTCAGTGGATGGTTATAAAATGGGACCGGCTTGAAGGGCGTACCTTCAATCTGACCGCCGATCAGTTCGACTTGATAAAGCTTGCTGGGAATTGACGGCTCGACCGGTCGGCCAGCTAAACGAGCCGCGCGCAAGGTGACATATCAAGGCACGAACTTTATTCGGTTTTGTGCTAATATTCGAATAAGTTGGTTTGTACCGGCGCCATATAGCCCTGAGCTAAATCTTAAAGAGGTGTTCTAGGAAATGGTTCAAGCAGAGATCAAAACTACATTYGAGGYCGGCCCTGTAACGTTCACAGCCAGGCATGAACTCTGGGACGGCAACATCCAAGACCACGCCGACCAAGGCGTGTCCATCGTGGTYCAAGCTGAAGTCGACGGCAAGAAGACGACTCTCATACGGTTCAATTGCTTCGACATTGAACGAAGCTACATCTACGGTCCGGAGAACCCCGATCTGAAACCCGACGGCCCCATGATGCTGGCCGGCCGGACAGAAAACAGCACCGGCATGGGAAAGCTCTTCCGCATGGACCCGACGGCTGACGGCAACCCCATCGGTTGGACCATGAAGACCATCAAGAAACAGCTCCCTGAGATGCTGGACCGGGCCGGGTATCCCGAGATTGCGAAGGAGATCGACCTCGAAGTGCTGGCTGATGTCGTTCCTGAACTGGAAGCGTCCGCCAGAGAGCTCTTCGTAGCCAAGCGGAACACCGTCAAGCACAACCGCGGCACCGACATCTTCGAAGCCGGGAACATCCGCTTTGGGTTGGAGATGCGGCGCCTGCCCGTCGGCGACGGCGGCTTGGCGATCCACGTGTTGACCGACGTAGGCGGCTCCACCGAGAAGTCGTTCGTGGAAGAGACCGAGATCATGGCATTCGACCTTTTCTGGGACGGCCCCCACTACCACTACGGCCCCCGGAACAAGAACCACCGGATCTATTGGGACCGCACTTTGGTCACCGATTACCTCGGCTGGGTTTTGGACAAGATCGACGGCAAGAAGCTTGGCGCGATGATYGAKCGGGCYGGTTACCCCGGTATCGCAGCCGATCTCGACCAAGACATGATTGATGCCGTTCTGCCCGCGATGACCGCGAAAGCGCGTGAGATGCTGGCTGAAGGAGAGGCATTGACGGGTCACCCCGGCTTGCCTGTAGACGTCACTCCTAACCTGGTCTCTAACTAGGCCAAATCCTTAGTCACCAAAAAGAGCCCCGATGAATCGGGGCTCTTTTGATTTTCGGGTACAGCTAGTTGTTAGTCGTCGGATTCTTCGAGTTCAGTCTTTATCATCTTCAAGACTTGGGACTGATTGAAAAACTTGATTGGCTGGACCACTGGCCATACCAGGTAAGCAGGCAATGCCCACCATTGGCCGGCTGGCTCGCTGCTGCGGGTTAGCCGTGTGCCMAGGCCGCTGGGTTCCAGGTCGTAGGAGATGCGGTAGGCGGATTCCGATGCCATTTGTACCGGGCGGACGCCTTTGGACCGAGGCCGGTCCCGGCGCGCTGGGGCCAAATATACCTCCGACTGTCGAAAACTCAAGTGCGAGTAAGGTTCTAACCTGGTGATTTCCAGCCGGAAAGACACCTGCCGKTCCCGGTAATTTCCCTCCATTGGGCCCACGTAACCCACCCTGGGCTCTCCCTCAGATGTCTCCGAGACTCGCATGTTGAGCGACCGGTACCAAGCCACATGCCGGCGAAAGTCCGCCAGCCAAGCAAAGACCTGCTCGGGAGGGGCATCTATGAACGCCGATTTACTTATCCTGAACATCTTGCATACTGGTATACGCCGTCATGCCGGGAGGCGGTCAAGTCAGGTAGATTATCAGCACCACGATTCCCACCGGGATGCCGATGACCACCAAGAGGCAGCCCAGCTTGGTGATGCAGCTCATGATCGTGAACGGCAGCTTCATCAGCTTGATAGCCAAGCGAAGCGGTAGTGTTGCCAGTCCAAGCAGTTGGAACATCGTCTAGGCCGTGGCCCACTCGACGCCGTTCAAGACGATCTTCTGGAACTCGGGTGACTCGAAACTCTTTCCGTCGTGTCCCAACAGGAATGTGAATACCTTGCCCTGACCGTAGGTGCGGGTCCAGCCCAGCGGGAAGGTCCCGGCTGGCATRTGGGTCGGGGCGCGGTCCGGCCCCCRGGGCCAGGTGCCTTCTTCCGAGTTCCCGGTCAGGAACACGTCGCTTCCGCCCTTGTATTCGATGCCCATGTAGAGTTCGTCATCGGTGCTGAAGTCTGAGACCCCGGCGACGCCCGCGTGGCCGGGTTCGGTGACCTTCACCGCGACATTCCCGTACGGCGGATGGAAGCTGGTTCCGGAGACCCAGCCGCCTCCGGTGATCTCTGCGAACTCGGACCAATAATCGGCGCCGCAGCCGGAGATGTGCAGGCAGACGAACCCCTTGCCCGACTTAACATAATCGATGATTCCCTTCTGTTCGCCTTCAGACAGTTTCATCTCCGCGAAATCGGCGGCGTTCTCGCGCCGGGTGTTGAAAACCAGAGCGTCATAGGCAGCCATGCCGGCCGCGTCGGCCAAGACCGATGCGTCTTCGCTGACAGTGACGTCATGGCCCGCCGACTTCAGGAACCTTTCAAGTACCGGGGTGGACTCTTCATAGGGGTGCCTCCCTCCGGTGATAACAAGCAGCTTCACGTTTAGTGCCTCCAGATTTTTGTTTGTATTATCAGGTCGTCCGAGGCGGTATTATACGTCAAGACGAAGCGTTATCGACAGCATATACAGGTCCAGATAGCCGSTACGACTCTGTCACGGCGGCTTGNTTTTCTGTGCCGTCTTGGCTTTGTTCCTGGCGCCAATCGTCTTTAGGCCGCTGGGGATACTGGCCTGGTCAGTGGCGGTCTGGAATGGAGACCGTTGGTGGATGTGGGGGARCTCTTAATCATCGAATTCGAGAGCGAGTGAGACATGTTTAATAGTGGAATTCTCTTGGCAATTGGGGTTCTGGCCGTGGTGGCGGTTGCGTGTGGCGGGGATTCTACGGTCCCTGCTGCRGAGCAATCTACCATTCCAACACCTGTACCCGAGCTACTGCCCGCTCGGGCTATGTATGACGGCTATCGTATGGTCTCGTCGTACCAAGAAACGGTAAAAGGTGGGGCAGCCCGGTTCGAAGRCATGCCTTTATTCAACGTCATTGGCTCTGACGGAAATATCTACTTGCACGTTGCTGCGACCTCCGGGGCAGACATAGTGTGTGTGTTTGCGGCAAGCCAGAAGACTGCCTTGGATAGACTCGTTACGGCTCAAGCTTTGGCAAGCATGGAGGGCATCGTCAACGGATGGGACGGGGAYGACCTGATAATTGATAGCTGTACSATCTCCCTTAGCAGTGTCCGCATGGTGGGGCGCGTCTCGGGGAGCGCTGTGGCGGCGGTGGACGACTCGTGGGGTGTTACTTTGATTCCTGGGGGAAATTTGGATACGTTTTTTAACATAGAGTCCGGTCGGTCGCTGGTAACCACGTTCCTAGGAGCTAGTTGGCAATTGGAGCGGCATTCATTCTGAGGGAAATTGCCCGGAATGACACGCGCAGAGATGTGGCGGTTCGTCGCGAGCAGTTAGCCGATATCCTGGGCTGAAAATCAAGTCGAACGTACAGAGTGCCGAAGAATTTACCGAAATGGAGGACACCCATATTCCCAGCGGAGCGAATATCGATCTTACGCTAGTCGATTCTACCCGCTCACTGACGTATGAACTCTTGAACGATGATTAACTTTGTTCGGACATAGACGAGTTGGCTTACAATCTGGCGATGTTGAATGGAGCAATTGCGAATGCAGTTGCCATTTCGCTATCTGGCTCTTTCCGCGCTTTATCTGACAGTGAGGAAACTAGGGGCGGAGTCTTCAGACACATGCAAACCGTAGCAACTGAATCGATTGAGTATGAAAGCGGTAAAGAAATCGTGGCACGCCTCAATAAGCTATCGGGGTAAGAGCCTGAACCGTCTATTCCTCTTGGCCCCACCGCACGATGACCACTTCCTCAGTGTCCAGTACAACCTGAAACCCGTTCGAGAGCTCCCCCGGGTAGTCCACGGTCTTCTGGAACATGTTTGATTCCACAGCCCCGGTTCGGCCCCAGTATTTGCCGGTGGTGGTCCGTACCCGGTCGCCGCGGCGCCTCATCCATTGCATACATGCGACGGACGTTATCGGGTTATCATGTGGTGGGGGAAGTGGGACGTGTCATAATGACGGGGAGTCTGGACCGGAGGTCTAATTCGTATGATAATGGCGRTCTTCACAGGCAAAGGGTTTACTAAAGACATGTATGAAAGGCTGGGGCAGGAAGTTAGATGGGAGACTGAGCCCATAGATGTTGGCTGATGCACGCTGTCTGCTTCGACGAATCAGGCGACATTCGTATGACGAATATCTGGGAGTCAACTGAGAAGATGGAAGAGGGCTTTGTCAGCCGACTAATGCCTGTAATGCGAAAGATTGGCATTCCACCACCGCTAGCTGAGATTTTTACCGCCCACAACTTGAACGTCTTTACCGCGACCGATCGATAGACGTCAATTTCCTARMGGTCGTGGAATAATGAGTCTGCCAGGGAGCGGAAACCAGGCCRGCGTCGATATTAAGGAGAGAGTCAAAATGCCGAAGGAAACGACCCACCGGGACCCAGAAAAGCGGGCGGCACGAATCGAGAGAAGGGCGAGGAAGCGGGCTGAGGCGGTGATAAGGAAGCGGGTCCGCACGGTGGCGAAAATCAATGCACAGGATCATAGGTAGCCAAATTCCTCCTGTCCCGTGAGAGCCTGGAGATTGCGGGGTTCTCCCTGGCATATAAAAAATTGCCAACTTATGGCAACMCCTTGGTGCCTAGTTGCCGGTGGTGATGCCTGGGCCGTCAATCCAACAGAACTGCCGCATTCGATCCGTTCTTGAGACTCGTCCGATGCACCACAGTCAGGGTTTGTGATGTGATGTGCTGTGAGTATCGCTGCGATAACGGGTGGGGTTTGCTATAGGTCTTGAGGGCTTGGGGAAGCAGTTTGACACCTCGACGCCTTGCCGGTGGTGATCTTCACCCGATCGTCGCGACGCCGCACCCATCAAATGCCGTAGTCGTAAGTCTCCGCCGTCCAACCGGAGAGCCGCGGGATGTCGTGTGCAATAATTACCCTGCGGCAACCTGGCCACCCTGAATCCTGACAAGCGGAGGAGCCCCCAATGCCTTGGATAGATGTAATCAGAGAGCAGGACGCTCAGGGCGAGCTCAAAGAAGTCTACAAAAAGCTTCGTGAACAGAGGGCGGGCGAGCGCATCAATCAAGACCGCAACAACGCGGCCAGTGGACCTCCGATAACACCACCTACACTGCACAGCCTAAATCCCAAAGCCATGTGGAGTACCGCCGAGTTGATGTGGGAGATTATGCGCGGCGAGTCCGGGTTGACCACCGCGCAGCGGGAGATGATTGCCACCGTAACGTCAGCTACTCTCAACTGCCGGTTTTGAACCGTCGCCCACGCAGAGTATCTGCGTCAAGAAGGCGGGGATGATCTGGAAGTGGAACGCATCAAGTCGGACTGGCGGCAGATGGACCTCACCGAGGCGGAGCGGGTGATGCTTGAATGGGTTGAAAAGCTGACGGTTGCCCCGTCAACGTGTGTCGAAGAGGACATTGAAGGGATGCGAGCAGTGGGATGGACCGATAGAGATGTCCTGGACATCGCCCAGGTGTGTGCGTATTTCAACATGCGGGTTAGGATCGTCGACGGCCTAGGYCTGAAACTTGATGAATGGCAGACCGTTCGGGCCAAAGCCGGAGCGGAGAATGCGGCAAGGTTGGCCACCGAGCGGGGCGTTGAAATGCCTTCAGACCCGTGGGGTGTTCGCTAGAAGCGGTATTCAGGCCGGCGGAGGAACATCGTCCGTGCCGCGATGACCCACCTCGGAAGATTTGGCGAAAATTTGACGGCCCGGATTACAAGCGTCGTTGATCTATTGCGATTTACGGTGTACGGCGCTCCAAATGATGAACTGAAAGTGATGATTGGAGGTTTAGGGGCCGTGTTGATGCGTTAGTTAAACGGCTTCGCTCGATAAGGTTATACAGCGGACAGATGCATCTGGGCGGGGTCGCCATCGAACCTCTGCCGCATGCTAGCCTTCTGACCGATGAGATTTGCTCTGATCACAATCCTCACCTTAATCGTCGCTTGTTCTAGCACGGTCGAAGCAACGCTGCTCCTATGCGACGACTGCGAAGAAGTGCGTGTGAGCCGGGTGATAGACGGCGACACCCTGGACATCCCTTCGGGCCGCGTTAGGTTGTTCGGAGTTGATACGCCCGAGCGTGGTCAGCGTTGCGCATCCGAGGCCACCAATCGGTTCAGCGAACTCGCCGGAAATTCCGTCCGCTTGGAGGAAGGGTCGAGGTTGACCGACCAGTTTGGCCGCCGCCTGGGTTACGTTTACACTAAGGACGGATCAAGCATCGACGAGATACTGGTCCGAGAAGGCCTGGCAATCGCCTGGACCGAAGACGGCCAGCACAGGGACTACCTGGTGGGCCTGGAACGGTCAACCAGAGATGCTGAATCCGGATGCCTTTGGTCAGAGTGAATGAACTTGGGAGGACCTATGACGGATAACAACGCAACAAACCCTGCGATTGCRGTGACCAAGCTGGAAGGCCGGGGGCCGCTGAACCTGTTGGGCAAGGAAACTTTCTTGGCGTTGAAGKCTGAGTTGGACCGGCTTCATGAAGACCGGAGCGYCAGAGCATTGGTCCTCACCGGGTCGGGGGAGCGGGCCTTCTCCGCCGGGGTGGACCTGCACCAGATGAAAGACCTGGACCCGGAGGACGCCGAGGCATTTATCACCGCGCTCCACGGCCCGGCCAGAAAGCTGCTGACCATGTCCATTCCTGCCATCGCCGCCATCCGTGGCCCGTGTCTGGGCGGGGCGTTGGAGTTGATCCTGGCCTGCGACATTCGYATCGCCACCGAAGACGCGATATTAGGCCTGCCGGAGGTCCAAGTGGGGATACCATCGGTGATCGAAGCCTCGTTGCTGCCGCCGACCATCGGCCTGGGCCGGGCCCGCCGCATGCTGCTCACCGGCGAGACTGTCGATGCTTCCGARGCACTGGCCATTGGGCTGGTCGACCGGGTGGTGCCCGCTGACAAGCTGATGGACGTGGCCTACGAAACCGCCAACACCTTCGTGGGCATGAGCCGGGACGTATTGGCCTCTCAGAAAGACATCGTCGCCAAGTGGCTGGAGTTGGGCGAAGAGGAGTCCGCGTCGTTCACCATCAAGGAGTTCGCCCGCATATTCACCACCGGAGCGCCTCGCGAGGGGATGACCGCGTTCCTCGAGAAGCGGGCGCCTGATTTCGGTGACGGGTAGCCTCTACCAGCTAAGCCCCGGCTCCCGCTCCTGCAGCACCTCGCCGAAGAGGGTCAGGACTTGGTCGACCTGCAAAACTACGGCGGCGGTCTTCGATTCGGGGTCGGTTATCAGGCCAGCCTGGAAAAGCCGGGTTATGGAGTCATCGTAGACCGGGCCATCGCGGTGGACAGCGGCGGTGCAGCGGAACTTCCAGCCGGACTGATTCTCGGCGTGGCGGAACAGCAACACCACCTTTGGATTCTCTTCGATGTGGTCCAGGGGCGTGCGGCCGGTGCGGTCGCGGTAGACGAAGGAACTTTCGTCCAGGGCTAAAACAGTGCCGATGTAGCCGCAGTTGGGCGTACCGTTGGTCGACGCGGAGGCGACGATGCACGGGTTGCCGCTCTCCCGGGCGTTATTAACCAATTCGACCATCTCGTCAGTCAGCTTTATCAAAGGTCCCCTCCATTAATCCCGACTATGCCGGGTACTGCTCTTTCCACCAGCGGGCGATCTCGTTGCGCCGGGCGAACCAGACCCCCTCTTTCTCCGAGGCGTACTTCAAGAACTGGTCCAAGGCGTAGGCCCGCGACGGCTTGCCGATGATCCGGCAGTGCAGGCCCACCGACATCATCTTTGGGTGGGTGGCCCCTTCCTCGTAGAGGACGTCGAAAGCGTTCTTGGCCGTTTCAAAGAAAACGTTGGGCGCGATCAACCCTCCACTCCAAAACTTGTAGTCGTTTACCTCCAGGGAATATGGAACGACCAGCCAGGGTTTGCCATGCACCTGGGTGTAGTAGGGCAGGTCGTCGTTGTAGGCGTTGCAGTCGTATTCGAACCCGCCTTCCTCAACGACCAACTCCCTAGTATTCACGCTGGGTCCGTAGCGGGTGTACCAGCCGATGGGGCGTACACCGGTGGTCTTGGTCATAGATTCGACGGCCTCGCGAATCGCCTCCCGCTCCGAATCGATGTCCATCGTGTAGTACTCTTCCCACCGGTTGCCGTGACCCATGACCTCGTGGCCCCGGCGAACGATCTCCGGGCCCACCTCCGGATTGCGCTCCAGGGCCAGGGCGCAGGCGAAGAAGGTGCAATGGATGTCGTGCTTTTCCAGGATATTCATCAAGCGCCAGACGCCAACCCGACTGCCGTATTCGTAGAACGACTCGTTGGCCAGGTCACGCTCACCAGGGCCGGCTGGCGAGGGCGATTCGCCGCCGGACTCGCCTTTGGGGTCCCCGTCCAGTATCGAGTATTCGGAGCCCTCCTCGTAGTTGATCACCACCGAGACGGCGATCCTCGCCCCGTTGGGCCATTTGACCACCGGGGGATTGGCGCCGTAGCCGATCAGGTCTCTAGTGCTCATAGTTGGTTCCTTTTGATTTCTAAAATATCAGGCTGGGTCACTGGGCCAACTTCCAGTGGTACAGCACCACCGCCACGGAGGTAGCCAGGTTCAGACTGGAAACGCCGTTCTCCATGGGGATGGACACCCGGTGGTCCGCTCGGTCCAGCAACTCCTGGCTCAGTCCCTGCCGCTCGGTGCCGAAGGCCAATAATGCCCGGTCCGGGAGTTGGAAGTCGGACAGCGAGTCACCCCCCAGGTCCACGGCCACCAGAGGGCGGCCGCACTTGGGCAAGTCTGGCGAGTTCGCCACCGGCAGGGCGAATTGGAGCCCCACGCCGGTGGTCAGAGCAGCCGGTTTCCAGGGGTCCAGGTTGCCTGTGTTGATCACGCCGGCGGCCCCAGCGGCGGCGGCGGCCCGCACCGCGGCGCCGATGTTGAACAGGTTCCGTGGATTCTCCAGCAGGACCACTGGTGTTTTGGCCGGGTCATTCAATAGCTCAGCGAGGTTGACGGTAGGTCTTCGGGCGATGGCCATCACGCCTGTCGGCGGCGTCGTGGGCCCCAGTCTCTCGAAGACGTCGTTGGGTACTTCAGCGACCAGTCCTTGGAATGATTTGGTGATGTCCGGCGCGTATTCTACCTGCAATGCCGCCAGTTCTGTTAAGTCGGGGCTGACTACCTCCAGCAACTCCGCGCCGAAGCGCATGGCGTGCTTCAAAGGGTGGAACCCCTCGATCACCACCAGCGACGGGTCGTGGCGCGCGTTGTAAAAGCGGTCTTCTATGGGTTTCTGTTTCATGGTCCTTGCGGCTGGTATCAAGCTGCGGCCATTATGGCAGATTGAGGGTAGCCGTTCCAAAGGGTGGAATTGGTAGAATCAAAGCTGGCGCATCACTCCAACCAGACAAGAGAGACTTCATGGACTTGAAAGTCGGCCAGAAAGCCACCCGTAGCAATACTCTGACGTTCGATAACGTGAAGACATACGCCGAGATAACCGGCGACTACAATCCCCTCCATTTCGACGAGGGATTCGCCGCCAAGACCAAGTTCAAGGAGCTGGTGGTCCAGGGTGGGCTGACCTCGGGGATACTGAACGCGCTGGTGGCGATGGACATGCCCGGTCCGGGCACGGTGTTCATGAGCCAGAACTTCAACTATACGGCGCCGGTGTTCATTGGAGACACGATCACCGCCGAGGCTGAGGTGCTAGAGGTCCACGCCACCAAGCCGGTCACCAAACTCAAGATGACCATCACCCGCCAGACCGGCGAGACGGTGCTGGAGGGCGAGGCGTGGTGTTATACGTTTACGCCGGAACATACCCCGCAAGCCTGACCGGCAAGATAGCACGATCAGACGCAAGTTGATCTCCGGCCGATCTTTCGCCAATCGGGAAAATGAGCCATCGGCAAAACTGGGCTAAACGGGTTGACATCTTGGTAAGTGATAACTTACTGTAAGTCATGGCTTACGCAGAAGTTCTGACAGCGTTGGCAGACCCGACCCGCCGGCACATATTCGAGGCGCTGCTCGAGCAGMSTAAAACCGTTGGCGAATTGGCTGCAGGTCTGCCAGTGAGCAGGCCTGCGGTGTCGCAACACCTTAGGGTGCTTGAGACCGCGAGGCTGGTTAGCATAGAGCCGCAGGGTAATAGTCGCCTGTATTCAATCAAGAGCGATGGGTTGGATGATCTGCGGCATTATCTCGAGGGTTTCTGGTCAGATGCCATGTCTGCATATGCCGCTGAGATTGCGCGCCTTACTAATCGCAAATAGGAGAAACGATGCTCGNAWCMAATCACTTATACAATCGAAGTTCCATGCAACCAGGAAACGGCGTTCACAGTGTTTGTGGATATGGGTAGTTGGTGGCCTTTGGACAAGCGCTCAATGTCGTTGATGGGTGGCGGCCAGCCTGCCAAGTCGTTACAGGTAGAGCCGAAAAGTGGTGGCAAGATTTTGGAGACCGGCCAAGATGGCACTGAGCATTTGTGGGGTACGATAAAGTCATTCRATCCGCATGATTTTATCAGCATGGACTTTCACATGGGACTTCCGCCAGAAACAGCAAGCCTCGTTGAGGTGCGCTTTACCATTCTTGGAGACGACTAAACGCGAGTCGAGCTGACCCAGAGTAATTGGGAAGCTTTTGGCGATATGGCCGAGATGATGCGTGATGGCTACGGCAGCAGTTGGGGGATGATCTTCGAGGAAGCATACAAAATGGCTTGCAGCGTTTGAGCCGGGAGAACAGSCAACCNTTGRACCGATCACAGAAGCAGGATGATTGCAGGCCAAGTGGTCATTCCGATTACGTGAGACACCAAGGAATTTAACCATCTGGCGCGCACTCGTCTCGTGGTTAGACGGTACGCACAGATGTCGGTACCACGAACACGTCCRTTACCCGCCAGTCCGGTGAGGCGGTGCTGAAGGGAGAGGGTTAGGGTGAGGGTCCAAGTTTTTCCGGGAAACTTGGTTTGCTGTTGAGCAGTGGTTCGACGGGCTCACCACGAACGGGGTATGGGCTCACCACGAACTGGTGGCAGCAGCCAAACGTTCTGCATCCCGGTCTACACGTGAAGGCGCTGCTCGCTAGAACGCACAATCGGTGGGCAGCGGGACTTGTGTTTCCAAGTCCGAGGCAAAATCAGGTGGAACCTCGGCGGCTGTGAAACCGTCTGACACCGTCCCCCGCATGACCGTACCGCCATAGCCGCCTACGCTCATGTGGGCGCGGATGATCACCGTGTCATTGGGCTGCACATGGAGCCCGCCCACGGAACGGGTGAACGGCTGCTCATCCACATGGCTATGGAGCAGGACCCGTCGGGTGAGCAACTCCCCATCCTTCGAGACCGCCTCCAACCAATCGGCATAAGATTCGCATCCGATGTCAGGGCTGGCCACCGTTACCGACAGAGAATAGTCCCCTGGGTTTCCGGTAAACGACACGTCGATCACATCGGCCAGTCCCGAAGAAGCCGGGGCGGATGTTTGTGTTGGGTGATCGAATAGGTCGGGTGTGGGCGGTANNGTCCCAGCAACCGGGGTGCTCGACGCTCCACTGCACGCAGTCAGCGCCACCACCACGATCCCGGCGATGAGTATCAAATTCCTTGATCTTCCCTGGTTCATAGCCCAATCTTAACCCGGCAATGTGCAGGGTTGGGCGTTCGCGGTAGAATGTTCCGCATAACACCTTAGGAGAAACGACATGCGCGGAGTGACTTTTCCGGGAAACAAGCGGGCGGAGATTCGGGAGTTCCCAGACCCTCACGCCGGGCCGGGAGAGGCGGTGCTCAAGGTGCGGGCGTCGGGACTCTGCGGCACCGACCTTCACCGGTACCGGAGTTCTGAACCGACAGACATGATCACCGGCCACGAGCCCTGCGGTGTAATCGAGGAATTATCGCCCGGAGCGCCTCCCGGCATCAAAGTGGGCGACCGGGTCATCTGCCATCACTACGCCGGCTGCGGCGTCTGCGAGAACTGYTCYATGGGTTATGAGCAGCTSTGCGTCCACGGGCGTATCACATTCGGCGGCGGCACGGGCCATGGCGCCAACGCCGACTACATCGTGGTGCCGTCGCGTAGCCTGGTGATCCTCGACGACGAACTGTCCTTCGAGGAAGGCGCGGCCATCTCCTGCGGCACCGGCACGGCCTGGAACGGGCTGAAGAAGATGGAGATCTCGGGTCGGGACACCGTGGCGGTGTTCGGCCAGGGCCCGGTGGGCGCCAGCGGGACGTTGTCGGCCAAGGCCATGGGCGCGAGAGTCATCGCAGTGGACGTGGTTCCGGAGCGGCTGGTCCTGGCAACTGAGTTGGGCGCGGACCACGTAGTAAACCCTTCGGAAGTCGATGCTGTAGAGGCTATCCGGGAACTGACCGGCGACTTGGGCGCCACCGCCACTCTGGAGACTTCGGGCAACCCGCAGGCCAGACAGCAAGTGCTGGAGTGTCTGCGTCCCTTTGGACGGTGCTGCTACGTGGGCATCGGTGGCCCGGCGGAGATCGACTTCAACCGCGACGTCATCTTTAAGGTAGCCACCATCTTCGGGTCATGGACCTTCAGCAAAGCGGAATTGATCGAGATCGAGCGGTTCTTCGTCGACACAAAAGCTCCGTTGAATAAGCTGATYACCCACCGGTACCGTTTGGACCAGGCGGTCGAGGCCTTCAAGGAATTCGAAGGCTCCAAGACCGGCAAGTGCGTGTTTGTGATGGACTAGSGGGACGCCTGCCAAGGATCTTCCGGCCGTGACATGGCATCGAAATAAATAGCTATCGGCTGGAAGATAACCCGGTTAACGGGGGATGATTTAGACATGAGCAATACCGCGCGAATGGGTATCCTCGTTGGCGGCGGACCGGCCCCTGGTATCAACAGCGCCATCGGCGCCGCGGTGATTGAGGCCGTGAACTCGGGCTTGTCCGTGGTTGGGATACTCGACGGTTATAAACATCTGGCTGAAGGCCGGACCGATATGGTCCGGCCTTTGGGTATATCGGATGTGTCACGCATCCACTCTCAAGGCGGTTCTATCCTCCGGACCTCCCGCACAAATCCCGCCCGCAACCCCGAAGACCTGCGGCGGACTGTGGAGAGCCTGGGTAYCCTGGGCRTMGAGTACCTKGTCACCATTGGGGGTGACGATACGGCGTTCGGGGCATCGGAGATCGCCAAAGCGGCCGGGACCTCCGGAAATAGATTGAAGGTGGCCCATGTACCCAAGACCATCGACAATGACCTGCCGCTGCCGGGAGGCCAACCCACCTTCGGGTTCGAAACGGTGCGCCAGGTAGGCACCGAGGCGGTGCTCAACCTGATGGAAGAGGCCCGCACCACCAACCGTTGGTACTTCATCGTTGTGATGGGGCGGGAGGCCGGGCATCTGGCATTRGGGATCGCCAAGGCCGCTGGGGCCACCTTGGCCTTGATACCCGAGGAATTCCCCGAGGGAGGGCCAACCCTGGACCAAGTCTCCAAGATATTGGAAGGCGCGATACTCAAGCGGCGGGTGATGGGGCATGAGCACGGCGTTGCCGTCATCGCGGAAGGCATCGCCGAGAAGCTGTCGGTTGAYGAGTTGAAGAACCTTCCGGGCGTGACCGTGGAGTACGATTCCTACGGCCACATCAGCCTGAACGATATACCGTTGGCGATCATCCTGCGGCGGCAGGTCCAACARGCGTTCTCCCAAAGGGGSGAGGAGATCGCCATCGTGGACGTGACGCTGGGCTACCAGCTACGCGGCGCGCCGCCCATACCCTTCGACATCGATTACACCCGGACTCTGGGTTACGGTGCAGTCCGGTTCTTGCTGTCGGACACAGAAGACGAGCGGCTGCGTTACGGGGGTCTGATCTGCCAGTTGGACGGSCACCGGAAAGTCCTGGCCTTCGACGATCTGCGAGACCCGGATACGGGACGCATCCGTGTTAGAAGAGTGGACATTGAGTCCGAGTACTATGCCGTCGCCCGGGAATACATGATCCGGCTGGACGCCGAGGACTGGGCCGACCGCCAATTCATGACCCAGGTCGCTAAGGCCGCTAATCTGAGCCTGGATGACTTTGAGCGCAAGTTTAGCGGTGTGGGCGGGAAGTAACGACCCGGTTCGACGGGCTCACTAATGGCGGATGCCTTGAGGGCTGGAATGCATGGAAGTACGGSGTGACCGGGCGGGTTGGAAACCTGCCCAGTCACGCGTGAATCACGCTTCGATAACCTGAGACGCTCGTAGGCTGGCATCCTTTCATCAGCAGTCCGTTCAGATCGGCAACCGTCTTGGTAAGCAAAAAAGGCAGGTTGGAAACCTGCCCCTACATTCATGTTTGGCGYTAGACCGTGGATTCCGTCCTTCCAGCGAAGGCTAGGTCCGTTCGGTCAYCCTGCGGCGCATCCTGTCTTTCCAGCGAAGGCTGGAATCCAGGAACGTTGCTAAAGATGACGTTTGGCTTTGGCCGCCGATCTGGAATCTGGCCTTCRCCAGAATGACGGGGGCGTAGGCGCGGGTTTTTAACCCGCAGTTTGTCGTCAATAAGGCTAGGTCTGTTCGGTCATCCTGCGGCGCATCCCGTCTTTCCAGCGAAGGCTGRAATCCAGKAACGTTGCTAAAGATGGCGGAGGGCGGCGGTGTATCGACTCGCACGATGCCGCTTGTGCTGAGCTCCGACGAATGTCGAAAGTCTCCTCGATGCATCGGGGGACCTGTCGATGGACCCAACGGTGTGTCGCAGAGTCCGGAAATAACCACCCATCGGAAAACTGAGCCCGGCTCCGTCTCCCATTTCGTTTGAAAACGGATTAATGCTACCCTCCTCCCGCTAGATGTTCGTAGAGGACTCTATTCCAGAATCAGAAAAAATAACGAAGGTCAGACGATGCCAGGAACAAAAATAGAGACCACCGTTGTTGCCTATCTTGATGTTGAAGACAACCCTGATATAACCAACCCGATACACTCCACGGAAGTTGCGAAGGCATATGGGTTCGCGGGCCCCCTCGTGGGCGGAGTAACGGTTTGGGGATGGGCCACGGATACGATACTGGAGGCGCTGGGCGAGGACTGGCTGGAGGAAGGTTGGGCAGAGTATTCATTCCGGCAACCGACATTTCCGGGAGACACTCTGACCATCAGAGCTGCGCTGAATACAGGCTCACTGTCCGGTTCTTGGGATGTGGAAATGATCAACCAGTCTGACGAGGTATGTGTCGCCRGTAAGGTCGGCCTCGGAAAAGCTGAATGGTCTCAAGAACTCAATAGGCCGCGATCCATGGACCCGAYAGAAGAATCCCCGGAGAAGGGGCCGCTGACTCTAGAGAATGCGGAGACCGGAAAAGATTGGCTGGCGATGAAGCTGAAATTCTCGGAGGAGGAGTCCAGAGAATTCACGACTGAAAAGCAACATACCGACAATCCGCTGTTTCTTGGCGCCGATGCGATCGCTCATCCTTCATGGACCGCGGGGTGGGCGGAGAAGCTGCTACGGCACAATTTTGACATCCCAAGCTCCATGCATACAAGAAGCCGGGTACAGCACCACAGCAAGATTGCCACCGGGACCATGGTCATCGGAGGGGCGCATCTCATCGACGCCTATGAGCGAAAGGCCCACCATTTCGCGAATTTCGATGTCCTGATGATCGACCAGAACGGCTCCGAGATCGCCCAACTAAGACATTGGACCATCTTCAAGATCGCAACCCTGGAAGAAAGGGCGGCTCTGGGCATCTAGCATTGCAGTAGTCTCCGAGACTAAGTATCCATCAGGTGGTCTTCGAACCAGTCCAGGGCTTCCATCCATGCGCTTTCGGCGGCCTGGGGGTTGTAGCGGCTGCCGGTGTCGTTGAAGAAGGCGTGGTTGGCGCCGGGATAGGTTATGAACTTGTGCTCTTTGTTCTGGGCGATCAACTCGGCTTCCAGGGCAGGCACTCCCGCGTTGATGCGTGAGTCCTCTCCGGCGTAGATTCCCAGCACCGGCACCTGCATGCCGGCCACATCGTCCAGGGACGGGGCGCTGCCGTAGAAGGGGACAGCCGCGCGTAGCTCTGGATTGCCGACGGCCATCTGCCACACGATGCTGCCGCCGAAACAGAATCCGGTCGCGCCGACCCGGTCATTGCGAACATATGGCAAGGATTGCAGGAACTTCACGGCGGCGTTTCCGTCGTAGAYGACCTGGTCCTGGGGTATGCGGCTCAGAGCGGCACGCATGTCGTTGCCATCGGCGAAGGCATCCGCGCCTCCTTGGCGGGAGAGCATATCTATAGCCAAAGCGACGTATCCCTCACGCGCGTACCGGCGCTTGATTTCGTGGAAGTGGGGCAGCAGACCCCGGTTCTCGTGCACCACGACGATGGCGGGATGGGGTCCGGGGAGTGTGSGTCTGAACAGGTACCCCAGCAGGGTCTCGYCGTCGGCGTCGAACTCGATCGAACCGGCTTCGATGGATTCGGGCGAGGCGGTGTCGCCAGGCGTGGGCGCTGCAGTANGNGCGNNCNNNNGNNTCGGCGATGCCGCGGTGGTGGTGGCGGGAGCGATGGCCGTGGCCTCGGAACCGCAGGCCAAAGCCACGGCCGAGCCGCCCGCGACCACGGCCAACCGGCCCAGGAAATCACGCCGGGACAGGCTGCCGCCGAGAAGTCTATCGGTGGTAGACACAGTTTATTCCTCCGCTCAATGGCAAAATCACGGTAGAGCCTGTTTGGTATCTGGATTAGATACGTAGGGGAACGCCGTAACGGATGCGGCAAACCATGGCACGCAGCACAAAAACCATGCATCCGAAAACACCGGCCGAATTGTTACCAAAAAGCCCTGTGGGCTTAGATACAGGCGTCGCGGATGGCTTGGGACATGGCTGCCAGTCTGGCGTTGTTGGTGGYGGCGSCGCGGAAGCCGTTGGTGATGTAGCCCACGGCCAGGCCCGAGTCGAAGTCGGCCCATCCGATGGACGTGCCGGCGCCGCCGTGACCGAAGGTCTTCAGTGGGTCTCCAGTCGACTTACCCATGCGCTCATCGGCCAGGGCCAGGCCCAGGGAACGCTGGGCGAAAACCCCGATGGTCTTATCGACGCCCTCAACTTGAAACTCGACCGCTTCTTCCGCCGTGGCCGGCTGGATCACCGTGGCGCCGTCCAACGACCCCTTGCGTTCCATCATAGCGTAGAACCGGGCCAGGTCTCCGGCAGTGGCGACGCCGTTGGCGCCGGGCACGATGGACCGGAGRACCTCCGGCCTGCTGAATGTGCCGCTATAGCCGCTGGTGTCAGCGTCGTCTTCCATAAGATGCATCGGTGACACCCGGTCTTCCAAACCCGCGGGCAGTCCGACGTAAGTGTTAGTCATGCCAAGGGGAGCGGCCAATTCTTCGGCGAGGAACTTATCAAAGGTGCGGCCGTCGACCCGCCGGACGATCTCGGCCAGGACCCAGCCGTAGTTGATGGGGTGGTAGGCCAGGGTCTCACCGGGGGTGTAGATGGGGGTGGCCTGCTCCATGGCGTGGGTCACCTTGCTCCAGTCGGGCCAGTCGGTCCAGGGCAGCGACTCCGGCGTTTGAGGGAAGCCSCCCCGGTGCGTCAGAATGTGCCTGATCGTAACGGTCTCTTTGCCGTTCTGGGCGAACTCAGGCCAGTGCTTGGAGACCAGGTCGTCCCAGGCGATCTTGCCCCGTTCTTTCAGCATGTACAGACACGAAGCCGTGAGGGGCTTGGTGGAGGACATCAGTACGAACATGGTGTCGGCGTTAACCGGTTCTGTGTTGGCGATGCCGCCGAATATGTCCAGCACCAGGTTCCCGTAGCGGTACACCGCCAGCCCCGCCCCCGGATGGAGGCCCTCATCGATCTGCCGTTGGAACAGTCGCTTGACCTGTTCCAGCTTCTGGCTGTCCATCGCGACTGCGTCGGGCTTGGTCAGTGTGGCCATGGTGTGTCCTCCGATTGTTGTTGTCGAATGCTTTTTCTGAAGAGTGTCGGCGAGAAAATGATGATCTGTCTTCAGGCGTTGACGGCCACAAAGGCCGGAATCACTTCTCGTGCGAATAGTTCGATCGACCTCAATGTCTGCTCGTGGGTGAGTTCTCCTGCGAAATGGGTGACGTTCAAGACATCGGTGATGCCCAGGTAGTCTTGAATGATCTTGAGGTCGTCCACAACTTGGGCTGGGTCTCCGGAGAGGCGGGCGGTGGTGGGCAGGCGGTCGTAAAGACGTTGTTCCGACTCGGCGGAACTGGTCAATTTATCCAGGTGCCCGAAATATTTCCCCATRGCCCGTTCGAAAGTCAGGTGGGCCTCTTGGCGGGCTTCGGCCACGTAGGTGAACATAGTGGCGGCGATACGCATGTTTTCCGGTGSRWKCCYKCRWKSYGSRAAKGYYYWSYGSYACMGMKSGRAYTSGMSKKWCMGCYTNTCMGNNCCKSSGTGCTGGACGGGAATGCCAGTATGGGCCAACCCAGACTGCCGAACCTCTCGAACGAAGCTTCGCTGATGGCGGCGCCCCACATGGGCACCGGGTTTTGGACCGGTTTGGGCCAGGCGGTTACGCGCTCCCCAGCCCAGAGTCCGTCGGCGTTATAAGAGAAGTCTTCCTGCTGGAGGCAACGGACCAAAACCTCCAGTCCCTGATCGTACCKGCGCTGGCTCTCTTCCAGCGTCTGGCCGAAGCCCGCAAACTCGTGGGGCTGGTAGCCCCTGCCGACGCCCAGCAATAAGCGTCCGTCACTCAAGCAATCGACCATCGCGGCCTGTTCGGCGGCCCGCACTGGGTGATGAAAAGGCAAGACCACCACGCCCGCGCCTAGGCGTATCTGCTTGGTCTCCCGGGCTGCCGCGGCGCACCAAAGGAGGGAGTCGGGAATCAGCGAATATCCGTCAAAATGGTGCTCGGCGAACCAGACCGACCAGTAGCCCAACTCGTCCATGAGCCGGACCTCTTCCATCATCTCCTCATAGCGTTTCTGAGGAGGCTGCCCTTCCCTTTGGTCGCAGAGCATCAGGTGGCCGAAGCGCATCTTCTATACCTTTTTNACGATGTCTCYGGGCTTGATCTCCCCGCCCTGCACGACCTTGCAGTTGATGCCCCGTAGTTGGAGTTCCTTGCCGATGGGGGAGCTGATCAGTGTCAGGGCGTCGAGGCCGAAGCGCGCGGAGAATTTCTTGCAGCCGGTGTGGGGTTGGTCGGTGGCCTCTAATATGGCCGGACCGACGGCGATGCGGGTGCCGGGGGGCATGTTCTCGGCGCTGAGGTCGATGTCCGCGAACAACTGGTCGCCGGACAATTGCCAGCGTTCCTTGTCCCCGGCCACTAGGGCGGCGACCCGGGAGTTCATGATTGTGATCTGCATGTCGGGGTGGGCCTTGCCGTCGCCGCTTCGGCCGCTG
This sequence comes from Dehalococcoidia bacterium, assembly GCA_002746355.1. GTDB lineage: Bacteria > Chloroflexota > Dehalococcoidia > Lucifugimonadales > UBA3495 > UBA9611. Next base: position 62,015 of record NVWX01000013.1, read on the forward strand.
GGCCGGTCCTGCCAAGTGTCGCCCACCAGCCCCACCGCAACGTCCAGGTCGGCCAGCGGCATCACTTCCCGGGCGTCCTCCTCGGGACGGCTCACGATCAGGTCCAGAACGCCCACGTCCTTGGGCGAATTACGTATGTCATCAAGCCCAGCTTCCAGGTCGGGCATGGTCAGGTGTTTTATCTYTGCTTGCATGRTGTTACTCCGCCGTAAATTCAGGGCCAGGTTTGGGGTAGTTTAGCACGCCCCCTAAACCTCTATCCGCATCAACTCTTCTGAGAAGATGATCTCCCCGTCGTACATGCGGGTCATCTCATCCACGTGACGCTCGAAGGGGGTGTCTTTGGATAGGCTGGGGCCCATGTGGATCAGGACCAGCTTTTTCACGCCGGCATCTTGGGCTAATTGGGCGGCGCCGGTGGTGCCGCACTGGCCTTCGGATTCGTTGACACTTTCCATCACGGCCTGATCGTCCCAGCACATGCACAGCATCATGTCGGCGTCCCGGGCCRACTCCCGCACCGTATCGCAGGGCTGGGTATCCCCCGTGAAGACCACGCTGCCCTCGGGAGTGTCTACCCGGTAGGCCAGAGAGTCCAGCCAGGGCTGAGCGTGCTCCGCCAATGCTGACGTCACCTGCCAGTTCTTCCCCGAAGCCACCTCACCTACTCCGATGTCTTTGGCGTTGGGAGCGGGTGGCATGCGGGGCAGTGTGCCGCCCCGGTTCACGAACACCCGTTGACTGCCTGGGAGGTTTATCCGGGCCTGCCAGTCGGACTCGAAGGCGCCGCCGACGCCGATGACCTTCTGCGTGATCTCTTCGGTCAGCTTGGGCYCATAGACGTTTAGCTCTGACCCCTTGCCGGCGGCCTGGTCCCAGCGGCAGAGCAGGAAACAGGGGTAGTCGATGTTGTGGTCGAAGTGGTGGTGGGTGAAGAACAGGTTGTCCACCTGAGTGGGGAAGAGTCCGGCCTTGACCAACTTGTGAGTGGCGGCCGGCCCGCAGTCGAACATCAGCACCTCTTCGCCGATGCGCAGGGCGTGGGCGCTGCCGAACCGGAACTCAGTGGGCGTGGGAGTGCCTCCTCCCAGGACAAATACCTCAACCATGAATGGACCTCCGCGCTGTTTATAGGCGGCRACAGTATAGCCCACAGGCGCAGCCGAGAAATGATGGCGGGGTCTGGCGCAAAAACGTCAGATGCTTAGTCCTTCAGGTCATCATCCAACGGGATCTGGTAGCCGTTGGCCAGGATGTTCGCCTGGGTGGCGACGCCGACCACCGCCAGCAGTTCGCCCAACATCTCGTCGGTCATGCCCTGCTTCCGGGCGGCGTCGGTGTGGCAGCGCAAGCAGTACTCGCAGCCGTTGCTGGCGCTGACCGCCACGAAAACCATCTCTTTCGTGAGCGAGTCCAACGTTCCAGGGGCCATCGCCTCTTTCGCGTTCTCCCAGGTGCGTTTCAGCGTCGGCGGGTGGTTGGCGATGTGCTTCCAATAGTTGTTGACATCGTCGACACCGCGGGTTGCTTTGATGTCGTCGTAAACTGCACGGACATCCGGGGTGGCGTCGGCGTAGTGGACGGGGTTGGATTGGGGCATTTTGACTCCTAAGATAGGTCAGAGAATCGTAGCAAGGTCCGACTTGAGCTTGTCGATGGACTCGAAGACCAACCCGATGATGCCGAGATTCCGGGCCGATCGCACGTTTTCAGGGCGGTCGTCGATGAAGATGCAGTTGGCCGGCGAGGCCCAGAGTCCGTASAGGACATGGTGGAAGTAGGCCGGGTCCGGCTTCAGCAGGCCCATCTCGTATGACAGGAAGAACCGGTCGAAGGCTTGCACGACACTGAAATGCTCTCGGGAGTAGGCGAAATGGGTGGCGTCTGTGTTGGAGGCCAGGACCAGGTGGTGGTCYKSSSSCMGCTSYTKNCACGRATGMYKCSMWRGSCTYMYCMRCRCYCRKRMNCCCGSWCCAGWKSKSAAYGRRMYGGKYRAAWKKSWCRTSRWTKYMRAWCTTSGCGCACAGAGAACGGTGGAATTCTTGGGGAGACAGGTGGCCCAACATAGACGCTTCGACGATGGGGCCGTTCTGCACTTCTTTCATGACGGCGTCGTAGGACTGGTCGGAGAGACCGGTCAGAGAAGCGCAGACCTTGACCCAGTCCAGATGCACCAGGACACCGCCCAGGTCGAATATGATTGTTTTGGCCATGTGGCTCCCCGTCAGGCCGGACCGGCTTGACGGTTAATCTTATCAGTCCCTTGGTGTTGGAAAGGGGAATGCGTCCGACAATTGGGCAAATCCAGTTTCAGATTTCAACAAAGTTCCCTAACTGTCACCCTGAGTGAAGCGAAGGGTCTGCCAGGTGATGTTTGGCAGATTCTTTCCCGACGCGTCGGGAGCGCTCCTCGGAATGACAGTATTGGGGTCGCCCCTTGATCGAGGCGCGCTGCCAAGCGACTACCAAATCAGTTCTGACAATAAAAAAGCCCCAGTCGTACAGCTGGGGTTTTTTATTATTGTTTGATCACCCGCCTAAGGCGTTCCCCGGGCGTACATGACTTTTCCGATAACTCCGGGCCCGCCCTTGCGGCTGACGTCGGCGAAGGTTAGGTGTAGCACGCCTTGGGGACCGAGTGCCAATGAGACCTGTTGGCCCAAGTCGTCGCCGTCGGCCGTGGCAACGGTCTGGATGTCCCAGGCGCTGCCGTTCCACGCGGCAAGTTTAACGACCGACTCGTCCGAATAGGCGACGATGGGGTTGCCGTCGGGGTCCACAACCACCGAGCTGTTCTTTCGGGCGCCGAAGAACCCGGGGAAAACGTCGTCTAGCTGGTCGATTCGCTGAGCGTTCCATCCGCTGCCGTCCCACCGGGCCAGCCGGATGGCGCCGCTGGTCTCGCTCAGGGTCTGGTAGTAACTGACCACTGGATTGTCGTCTTGGTCGAGGGCCAGCGACGGGTAGCGGCCAACGTCGCCCGCCGAGTCAACGGTGGAAATGGTCCAATCGCCCTCGTCTTTGAGGGCGTATTTCAGGTCTTGGCCTTGGTCGTCGAACCAGACGATATGAGGCCTGTCCTGAGAGTCGATGGCGATGGCATTGCCGAATTCATAGGGCAGAGGTCCGGTGCCCACGGTCTCCACCGTCCAGGACTGTCCGTCAAATGTCGCGTATTCCAGGCCGTTTCGGCTGCCAAACTGGGACGGGTCTACCGCCAGTACGTGGGGCGAGCCGGTCGAGTCGATGGCCACGTTGATGTCCCAACCGTCGTGGCCACTGTTCTGGATACCGGTGTTCACCCACTCCCCGTTCTCCAGCCGGCTATAGGCGCCGTCTTCATTGTCGTGGTCGTGCCAGACGATATGCGGTGACCCGTCTGAGTCCAGCGCGATGTCCAGCGGGCCGTACAGATAACCAGTGGCAACCGTGGCGATATCCCAGGCGCCGGCGTGCAGGACCGCGCTCTTCACGAATCCCGGCATATCTTCGGACATGAACGCTATGTAGGGGGTTCCAGAAGCGCCCACCGCGATGGACGGCTTTGCGCCGGCGCCGTCAACCTCGCTCACTTCCCAGGTGTACTTCCCCGCAGTTGTTGCAGCGCCGGGATTCGAATCTGAAGTGGGGTCGGCTGGCGAGGTTGGCGCGGCGGTGGCCGTAGGGGCAACGGTTGGCTGGGAGGCGGKGACGSKGWCGWCMSCGTCMCYGCCACCGCAGGCCACCGCCAGCAGGGCAGCGGCCCCGACGATCAATCCCAGGCGGCCAAGTCGTTTGTTGGGCATGAATCACGCTCCGTCAGAACATCAGGATCTGGGGCCCGGCCCGTTTGCACAGCGCCGGTTATTTAATACGATGCACCTACGGGCCGCAGGGTGTGGGGTTGGCCAAGATAAGATGCTGCGAGACGCCGCGGTAACGGTTCGAACTAGCGCCCGGGATTTGCTAGCATCGGTTCATGAGATTCCGTAATTTGGTATTCGGRCTGGCCGTAGTAGGCCCGCGGTTGTTAGTTGCGGCATGTGGCGGTGCGTCATCTTCGACCTCCGTACCMACCACCGCGCCATCCGCGACATCAACGCCAAAGGCRGTAGCAGCTTCCACCGAGACATTCGATCTAGGCACTGAAACTCCAGCCTCTTCGGCTGCTATCGGGGCGCCCCGGCCTACGGCTACGCCCCGTCCGGTCGTCATCGAACAAGTAGAGGACACTTCTACGCCGCGACCGACCGGCGTCCCACCGACGGCGGTTGTTGCAGCCACTCCGGAACCGACTGCAATGCCTCTGCCGACATCTCCGCCGGTTGACCATGAGACTCCGTCAGGCTCTGACGGCGGCGGATCGATGCCGATATGGCGGTTCAATGGCAACACCTGGTCGCCCAACGGACCGCCCCCGAGCTCCGCGGAGCCGTTTGAATTTCAGACGCCGGTGGACATGAGTAAGGTGACCGCGGCGCTGTGGCCCGGTCAATCGCGGGGCGGCTACAAGRRTCATGGTGGTTTCTGGTTCGATTCCAGCGACGCTSACAGCATCATCGTCCGGGCCCCGGTCGGCGGCCATCTGGTGCAGGCGGCTAGATATCTGGAAGGCACGGAAGAGCAGGTATTGCTGTTCTTCTCGGTCCCCTGCGGTTTCTTCTACCGGTTCGATCACGTGAGCGGGCTTTCGCCAAAGATCGAGGACGCGCTGAAGGTCATCACGGGTCCGGCAACCAACGACAGCCGGACGACATTCATGAGTCCCCCACTGTGGGTGGAGCAAGGGGAGATCGTAGGCACGTCKGTGGGTATCCCGCCTTCAAACATCTTTCCCAATAACGTGATTCCTAACCCAGCCTGGGCCGACTCGTTCGCCAATGACAAAGAATTCGGGCACTACGGCGTCTGCTTCTTCGACTACCTGCCCAGCGAGGATGGCGACCTGATGCGCTCGCTACCCACCGGCAAAGAGGGCAAGACCTCGGATTACTGCTAGTAGTTTCCAGGTTAGTCACTTTTTTGATTTAGCCTCTTTGGTGGTCCGTTCGTCCTGGGCCCCGTCGAAGGGCTTCGGCGCCGGCGATGAGGTGGTTCGACGGGGCTCACCACGAACGGTTGGGTATATGGTCCACCACGAACGGCTAGGAACATGCGTTGCCACAATCGGTTGGGAMCGTGGGCCGCCGATGGGCAGTGTCAATCGCAGGACTCGCGCCAGGCGTCAACGTCTAGGTTTTTCTTCAGCGAGTTGAATCCCATGTCCCGGGCCTGGGCGCAAAACTCGCCGGCCTCCAGGCTGTACTCAACATTGAAGACCGCCTTRCCGGCYTSRATGAARGGYARYAGGGTYTCRCATTCKTCGTACTSGAAGCATTSYTCRTTCAGYGCCCAATCGAAATGCGCGAGCAGTTCCGGGGCCTGATCCATGTCGTTCTTGAGGCCGATAGACAGTCCGCGGGCGTGGGCGGTCTCGGCCAGCCAGATGTTGTATTCAAGCTGGTCGTCGTAGTCCAGCGGAAACCCAGTGTCGTTCAGATATCCGTCGATGTTATCGGTCTCGATGCCGTCGAATCCTTTGTCTCGGCACGAGTCCATCCGCGCTTCCATGATGGGTGCAAGTATGTCGATGCGCCGGATGTCCAGCCACCGTTCCCCCTCCCAGTCGTCCAGRTTGGCGCCAATGATGGCTTCGGGGAATGCGGCTGCATCCGGGCGCCATTCCTCCCATCGACCGGCGTTCATATAGCAGACGACTTTCCGGCCCTCGACATGCAAGGCGGCCACGGTGGCCGCGTCGTTGTCGAAGAGGTCGATGTCGTACATCTCAACATCTACCGACGTATCCAGGGGCAGGCCGTTTAGCTGCCACTGCCAGGTCGTCTTGGGTGACGTGACCCAGAGTCCCGACAGAGTCGGGACGGGCGGCGGATCGGCTGTGGCCGGGCTATCCGTGGCGGGAGGCGTGATCGTGGCCGGCTCGGACTGGGCGCACCCCAGCAAGATGGCTGTCGAAACGGCAAATAAGCAGAGCAGAAAAGAGCGAATAGTTATGTCCGGAATTATAGCCCCTTGGCTTCAGCTTTTGCCTGCGCCTGCGAATTTGTGTAACATCGCGGAATCAGCGCGTTGGCCGCAAACTAAGGAGTCTTTATGGCATTGCAGATGTACGTTTCGCTCCAGGGCGATAACCGGATCGTCAGGTTTTTGATGGATCCGGAGACCGGCAGTCTGGAGCCCAATGGCGCGGTGGAGATCGACGGCGGCCCGGCGCCCCTGACCTTCAATCCGGACCGCACCGTCATGTACGTCGGGCGGCGGGACGGGCTGCTGCTCTCCAGCTTCGCCATCGACCAGAATAACGGCGATCTCACGCACACGGGGAGCGTGGAGCTTGGAGGCGAACCGTGTTATCTGTCCACCGACCACACCGGCCGGTACGTGCTCTCGGCCTACTACCAGGCCGGGTACTGCGCGGTCCATCCCATCGACGCCGCCGGCGCGGTGGGCGGGGCGGCCACCGAGTGGCTGGAGACGGGCTCGGGGGCCCATTGTTTCATGACCGACCCATCCAACCTGTACGCCTTCTTGCCCCACATCGCCAACGGGTCCGGCGGTATCGCCCGGCTGCCGGTGGACCGTCAAGAGGCGGTGAACGCCATCTACCAGTACCGGTTCGACGCCGCCACCGGACGTCTGACCGCCARCGACCCATTAGAAGTGCCTCAGGGAGAGGAAGTCGGGCCGAGGCATTACCGCTTCCATCCCAGCAAGGACCTGATGTACRTCTCCAACGAGCAGGACGGCAGCGTGACCGTGTACGCGCTGGACACGGCCAAGGGGACGCTGTCGCCGGTGCAGACGATCTCGACTTTGCCCGACGGCTATACGGAAAAGARAYYGKRMWSGCAGATCCAGATGCATCCGGCGGGGGCGCATTTGTACGTGGGGAACCGGGGCCACAACACCATCGCCTCGTTCGCCATCGACTCGGCCACCGGCACGCTGACCGCCAGCGGCTGGACCGAAGTCGACCCGGTGCCACGGGCGTTCAGCCTGGACCCCACTGGGAATTTCTTGTACGTGACCGGGCTCGACACCGGCAACATCATCGGCTTCCGGGTCGACCAGCGGTCCGGCGCGCTAACCCGCCTAGAGACCCACGCCGTGGGCAGTCTGCCCATGTGGGTCTTGATCACGGAGTTGGCTGGGTAGGCTGGAGCTTCAGTCTGCCCGATGGCCCGTACCTGAACCGGCTGTGCCGGCGCCTTAAACTGTCATTCCGAACCTTCCGTGGAAGGAGAGGAATCTCGTTGCCACTTGACCAACACTCTCGCAGAACTAACAGGCCCATCCCCCAACGCCGCCGCCGCTACCGCGCCTGCGCCGTCTCGCCAAAGCGCTCCCAATGGATGATCTCGTTCATGGCCTTCCGGGGCGTCCCCGGTGGTTTGGGGGTATCGGCCTGGTAGCCGAAGGGCAGCAGGGTGATCAGTTCCATCTGCTCGGGGATACCCAAGAGTTCCTTCACGGCCTTCTGCTGGTCGTCGTCACGCACGCCCACGAAGCACATGCCCACACCCTCCGACCAGGCCATCAGCTCCATCTGCTGCAGCGCCCGGCCGGCGTCCAACTGAGGCCGGGGCGCGTCGTCCATCACCACCGCGATGCATAGCGGCGCCTGCCCCACGAAGGGTCCCTGCTTGGCAATCTCGCCCAGCTTCGCAAGGGTATCCCGGTCCTGGACCACGATGAATCCCCACTTCTGCGTATTACTAGAACTAGGCGACCACCGCGCCGCCTGCAATATCTTCCGCAGTAGGTCTTCGGGGATGGGGTCGGGCTTGTAGTCCCGCACCGTCCGGCGGGATYTTATGGCTTGGTAGACTTCCATTGTTTGTGCTCCGTGTTGGGAGATTTTTTGTTTTTGGCGTCCGGTATTTTACAGCAGGGCGTCGTGTTGTTACAGAGACGCGGCGACTAGGAGATCCTTGGGTTGCCCGAACGCGGAGAGGAATCTTGGTGTTGAGCAGCATTGAGTGTCGCCAAGAGTTACTAATCGGGCATAATACAAAAGGTGGATTCTAGCACCAAAGTAGGTGAAGGAATGGCCTCTGACTCGAACCCTCGAACTAGTCACTACCTCGACCACGAAATAATAGGTTTATCCSGGGAAGACGAGACCCATATTGAGTCGTTGGTCAAGGTCCATGATTGGCGTGTCATGATTCCTTTTGTGTCGTTTCTATCGACTATTGAGTCACACAGCCGAGAATTCAGCGGGGAGAGATTTGACGACACGATAGCAAGGTTATTTGTAAATACGGAACTTACCGAACCTATCCTCCAAGCCATCGGCGATGGCGCATATCTTCTCAATAAATTTTCTTTAGCTTWAATGACCTCAAAGATACTAGAAATCGGGGAAGAGAAACSAGGGGRAAYCAAGTTATCATCACCCGAAACTATCGGAGWAATACTATTAACGGCTAACGACCTCGCGACTGAAGGGTCTGGTGGAGGCCCAGACAGTCTCCAAAACCAAGAAGCTTTTATTCGCTTCCCCAGCGTCAGTTCTGGAGAGAACATATACTCCTGAATAGGCCGATATTTTCAAATATTAGTCGAGATACCTTCTGATTTGAAGCACGATCCAAACTGGATGGATATCACGGAGATTTATCGCAAGTTAATGGGGTTTCAGATTAATCGGCTGTTTGGGTTGGCATTTGGGGTTTACTCCACCTATGGCGCATTGGGTGTGGAATTAAACGAKCGGTGGAGAGGGAAAGACATTCCGCAACCTAACTTAGGGAACTGGATTCTGGATTCATCGAGCTTTCTCAAGAGCACTCGCATTTCACCCACCGATGCTCACCAACTGATGCTTAAATTCAGCACGAGCCCATCACTATTCGCCAGCGATGAAAGCCAATCAGATGGTGTATTCGATTTTACTCACCTCAAGACATCACCAATTGTTCACTTAGGAGGCTCGARATTTTGTGTACCCGTACTAGATTACTTAATAGATCGGATGACCATCCGAGCTTATTTTGATATTTTCGATAATTTGGGCTCGACTGATCGAGGTAAGTTTGGAWTTTTTTTGGGAACATCGTTGAACGGTACGTTTACAGTTTAATTGGAGATATGCTGGGACCGACCGGCATGTCATCCAGCCGATGGTATACCCCAGACCAATATGTTTGGCAGAAAGGGCTTTCCGGAGGGCCTGACGCAATCATAATTGGGCAAACCGGGAAGTCCTTGGAAGCTATATTCCTAGAGATAAAATCATCGCGACCGCGCAAGCAAACTCAGGTTAGCGGCGATTTGGAGTTGCTGAAAATCGATTGGACCCGCTTTTTGATTGGAAGCCCWAGGGAGCGTAAAGRRGCTCGCCAGCTAGATCAGGCTGTCACAGATTTTCGCAATTCGAAATTCTCGTTGCCGGGAATAGATCAAAATACAGTTGCCACGATCTACCCAATCATAGTCACGCTGGACCAGTGGCCGTTTTCCCTTAAGAATTATCAAGCGTTTGCGGAAGACGTTAGGGCCGAAGGGCTTTTGCGGCAACCGCAGGTGATGCCCATCGATATATGGAGCTGTTTCGATTTCGAGACTCTCTGCTCAAGGGTAATCAGCGGCGGCCAAATTTTTCAGATTGTCAGACATAGGTCACTTGGTGAAGATTATTTGCCACTTTGGTTTCAACTCAACTTAGGGGGAAGCGCACCAGGGCCCAATTCACCTACCCTCGAAAAATCCTGGGACAAGCTAAGAGATGCGATGGTTGCCGATTTAGGCTTGAAAGAAGAATGAAAAAGGCGAAGAAATCCGACCAACCCACCCTCGCGGACCGAGGGAACCAGGGCCGATTCGGGTACTAACTGCCTCGCACCAACTACCCACCACTCACCTTGCCACGCCCAACCGCCCGCCAAACCCGCTCCGGCGTCAACGGCGCATCAATATGCCGCACYCCAGTGCCAGCAAGCGCGTGTAACACCGCGTTGGTTACGGCKGCGGTGGAGGGGACGGTGGAGACGGAGCCGATGCCTTTGGCGCCTAGGGGGTTGGTGGGGGAGATGGTGTTGATGGTGTCTAGGGTTAGGTGGGGCATGTGGATGGCTCGTGGGAGGGCGTAGTCCATGAGGCTGGCGGTTAGAGGTTGGCCGTCGTCGGTGTAAGCGATGCCTTCGGTCAACGCCTGGCCGATGCCCTGGGCGATGCCGCCGTGGATCTGGCCTTCCACGATCATCGGGTTGATGATCTGGCCGCAGTCGTGGACCCCGACGTAGCGCAGTATCTTCACCGCCAAGGTGTCCTGGTCCACCTCGACCACCACGGCGTGAGCCCCGAATGAGACCGGACTCTGCGGCAGGGTGTACTCGTGGAGAAAGTCCAGTCCGGGCTCGATTCCCGCAGGCGCCGATTCCGGGTCGTGGGCCAAGGCCGCCAGTTGTGAGAAGGTTATCTTCTCATCGGAGTTGCGTTGGTTGAGGACCTGTCCCTCTTGAAAGATGATGTCCGTCATTGCGCAGTTCAGCAACTTGGACGCCATGAGGGCCAGCTTCTCCCGCGCCTCTTGAAGCGCCAAGTGCACGGCTGAGCCGCCGATGATCAAGCCCCGGCTGGCGCTGGTGCCGATGCCGTAAGGGAAGATGGAACTGTCGCTGTGCAGCACCCGCACCTGGGCCGGGTCCACCCCAAGAGCGTCGGACGCGATCTGAGCGAAGGTGGTCTCGGTACCCTGGCCGTGGGGCGACACGCCGGTGTAAACATCGACCTGGCCGGACGGACTGATCGTCACCCGGGCGCTTTCGATTCGGTGCTCGCCCCCGGCCCCCGAGGACTTGATGAAGGTCGCCAGTCCGATGCCCAGATACGGCTCGTTGGGTTTCCTCTGCCGCGCCTTTTCCTGCCAGCCGGGGTAGTCGACCAACTCCAGAGCGCGCTCCAGGCCCTGCGCGTAGTCGCCGGAGTCGTACGTGATGCCGGTGCAGGTTGTGTACGGGAAGGCGTCGGCAGGGACGTAATTCCGGCGCCGGACCTCGGCCGGGTCCAGTCCCAGGTCTTTGGCGATCAGGTCTATAGTCCGCTCGATGCAAAAGGCGGCCTCGGGACTGCCGGTGCCGCGGTAGGCGGCGGTGGGGGTCTTGTTGGTAATCACACCCAGAAGCTCGGCGCGGACGGCAGGGACCTGGTAGGGACCGGTGATCCGGCGGGCGGCGTTGAACAGTGGAAAGGGCGACGTGAAATAGAAATAGGCCCCAAGGTCGGCCACGATCTTGACCCGAATCCCCAGAAAGGTGCCGTCGCTCTTGACCGCGGCCTCCACATCCAGGCTCATGCCCCGGCCGTGGTAGGTGAGCAGGTTCTCTTGACGGTCTTCGATCCACTTGACCGGTCTCTCCAACCGCAGCGACAGGTAAGGGATCAGGGCGTCATCAGGGAGCAGGCAATCTTTGATGCCGAAGCTGCCGCCCACATCGGGGGCCACGACCCGGATGGTCTCTTCGGGGCGTTCCAGCATCTGGGCCAGGTAGCGCTTGACCTGATGGGGCGCTTGGGTCGAGTCCCAGACCGTCAGGAAATCTTCAGCCGGATCATAATCGCCGATGACCCCCCGCGTTTCCAAGGGAGACGGAGCGAGGCGCGGGACCCGGTACATCTGCCGCACCACGTGGTCGGCTTGGGAAAATGCCGCTTCGATGTCGCCGCCTTCCTGGACCGACCGCATGGCCACGTTGGTCCCAATGTCCGGGTGAATCACCGGCGTAGCTTCGTCCGCAGCGATATCTGGGTCGATGACCGGGGGAAGGACTTCATAGTCCACGGCCACCAGATCGGCRCCGTCCCTGGCCAGGTAGGGGTCGGTGGCCACCACCACGGCCACGGGCTGGCCGACATAACACACTTTGCCTTGAGCCAAAACGGGGTGTTCCGGGGGATTGAATACCTCGATGGCGCGGTCGCCCATGGCCCTGATGGGAATGTTTGGCAGCGCGCCGGCCAGGTCTTCTCCGGTGAGCACCTCCACCACCCCCGCCAGCTCGCGCGCCGCGGAGACATCGATCGACCGGATGCGGGCGTGGGCGTGGTCGCTGCGGACCACCACGGCGTGGAGCATATCCGGCAGACTGATGTCATTGATGAACCGGCCGTTGCCGGTGATCAGTTTGGCGTCTTCAAACCGCTTGAGCGGCTGACCCAAGTAACTCGTCATCGTCCCCCTGCTGACTGAACGGACCTTTCATTACGTAACATATGCTACGGCTCATGAGACCGGATGATACAAATAGCCGCCGTTCAAATCAATCCAGCGGGCCGATCGCATCTGCCCGAATGCTGAATTACGCCTGATYGCGCTGTGCCTGTGGTAGCCTTGCTCGGTGCAAACTCACGAGACTACCCGGACTGCGTCCGGCATCGCCGGCTATCTGGGCCGGCTGAGCGCTGTCTGGCGGCAGGGCGACTTTCGCTGGTATTGGCTGGCCAGCTCCATCCAAGGTCTGGGCCAGAGCACCCAGTTCATGGTCATCGGGTGGCTGGTCCTGGAGATCACTGGGTCGTCGGCCCAACTGGGTCTGGTCATCTCCCTCTACGGCGTGCCCAACGTTTCCTTTTTGCTGGTGGCCGGGGTAGTCGCCGACCGGTTCGACCGCCGGCACATAATGATGCTGACCCAGTTAGTTGTTGGCGGAATCATCAYGGCGCTGGCGGTATTGACCATCACCGCCCAGGTGTCCACCTGGCACATTTACGTGGCTGCGGTGYTCATGGGGGTTTTTCAGTCGTTGAGCATGCCGGCCAGGATGACCATCATCGGCGACCTCGTCGACCAGCCTTCCGTATTGAACGCCGTTGCCATGCAGAACATGGCCGTCCACGCCGGACGCATGATTGGCCCCCCGGTGGCCGGGGTAATCATCGAGGTGTGGAGCGTGGGCGTCAGCCTGGCTTTCATCGCGGGATGCTACGTGCTCAGCGTGCTCTTGGTTGGTAAGATCGGTCCCATCAGCCGGTCCGTGGCCCCCGCGGCCCAGTCGGTGTTCCGGAACTTCGCCGACGGCGTGGTCTACATCAAGAACAATCCCACGGTCCTCACGGTGATCGTCATCACCTGCGCCTTCGGTGGGTTCGGCATGTCGCACATGCAGGTGGTCCCGGCCATGGCCAAAGATGTCTTAGGGAYCGGCGCTGGTGAGATCGGGCTGCTATTCCTGGGCTCGGCCATCGGGTCGCTGGCGGGCAGCATGATCCTGCCGGCCATCCCCAGGGCCTACGTCTATCGAGCCTTGCTGTTGAGCCTGCTGATATTCACGGTGTTCCTCACGCTCTTTGCCTGGTCAGACTGGTTCTGGGTTACCTTCGTATTTTTCAGTCTTGTTGGTGTGGTCGGAGTGGGCATGGTCTGGCCGCTGGCCACGACCATGGTCCAGATCGAGACGACCGCCGAGGTGCGGGGCCGGGTGATGGGGATGCTTCAGTTCACGCCAGGATTCCACTTTCTGGGAGCTTTCCCCTTGGCTTTGGCCGCCGGGCAGTTCGGTTGGGAGGTGGCCATCACGGGGGCGGTCGGCCTCAGTCTGGCGACGACCGTCTGGTTCGCCTTCGTGCGGCGCGGAGCGCCCAAAACGGGCCGCCAAGAGGCTGCGGCCGCTTAGTCGTTGGCTTGAATCCAATCGGTCACTGGTTCTAAAAAGGCAGTGGCGCGCTTGGGTTACCGTGTCGCCCAACCCCCATTCCAATTACTGATTTCGTAGCATTTGGAAGCAAAGGTTGTGGTTGATTGGTATTTTGTCTTGTATTACAATCTCACTTCCCCACAATAATGCAATTGACAAGCGAGAATTTGGCACCTGGTGGTGCGGCAAAAGCCTTGCTGCYGTAACTTCCGGACCGGGTCCGCCAAGGAACGGAGCAAGCCAATGGGCCTAACAGAATGGGTTGCCATCGGGTTCGCATCTGGTTTCGCCATCGGCGCCGCCGCAGTCAAGCTCGGTCTGTGGTATTGGTTGATCCTGCGCTGGAACGAGGAACCGCCGGAGTCWCCGGCCGGTGANTSCGGTCCCCATCCCACTGAAGTTCCGGCGGCTGCCGCCCTCGCGTKAACGCCTGCGGCGAGCAGGGGAGATGTTTSTATTACCCTATCGCCATGTCCCCTCGGCGAAAATATCATCTTCGAACTCAAGCCGCCGACCCGCTATCGAACTGCACCAGGATACCGTCCGGGTCCAACGCGTAGAAGGCGGTCAGATTCCCCTGGGCGTTCTTGAAGGCGTYGATGCCGCCCGGGATATCCACCCCCTTGGCCACCAGCTCATCGGCCAGGCGGGGCAGGTCGTCCACCGTGAAAGAGAAGTGGCTGACTCCCACCTGGTCCAACTTGATGGGGTCGCCGTCGGGTTGGTCTCCGGGGTGGCAGGTCATCACCAGGTAGGGCTCGGTGCCTTCACCCCAACCCAGGTGGACCACGCGGCGGGTGGCGCGGCGGTGYTTGTAGGTGTGGGCGCGGGAGCCGGTGCTAGTGTCCTGGACCGCGTCCATGGTCACCGTCATATCCAGGATGTCCCGGTAGAACTCCAGGGACCTATCCAGGTYCCGGACGCAGACCGCGATGTGGGAAATTGCTTYGGCTTTCATGTTTGTGCCTCCGCCGCCAGAGATTTATAACGGCTGGTTTCTGGGCGGTTTTGATGGGGTCGGAAGTCGCCGCATTATACAATGGCGATCGTCGTACGAGAGGTGACTCCCCTTTACGGCCGGGTGAACGACCGTATTCCTTGAATCTGGCCGGCGATGGATCTTGAGAGACGAGAAATACCCCAAACCTGATTTCAGGTTTGGGGTATTTCTTACACACTATTTCACAACCTTTGCGGTCGTCCCTTGGAATGTGCGGGTTTACTTCAGTTCGATGAGCAAAGCGTGGGAGCCACCGGTCCCGACGTCTTTCGCCGCGTGTTCCACGGCGTCCAAATAAAAGGTCTCTCCCGCTTTAACCGCCACGAGGACGGTGGTGCCGTCCGGGCCCGTGAGGTCCCATGTGTGATCCGTGATCGCGTAACCGACCATGTTGGGATGGCCATGCATGTCTGAAGTTCCACCTGGCTCGGCCCGGGTATCCAACACCCTGACGTGGTCATTTTCCAAGACCACCTTGTAAACGTGGGGTGCTACCTGTACTGCGTCTCCGGCCATTGTTGTCTCTTTGAGTTATGTTTCGAATTGTCTGGGGTCGCGTTGTTCTTGGATGAGCGATCATGCCAATAGATTCGTTCGGCTGATGCGTGCCGGGTGGAGCCGTGGCCGTAATGATGTCGCTCAGCGTTTCACGATCCGACCATCATCGAACCGTAGCGCACTCCACACAGTGTAGGTAATCGCTTTCCCTGGATGTCTGAGCGGTTTTGATTGGAATCGAAGATGCCGCATAATACGATTTCAGTTAATCATAAAACATTAGGTATATCGACTTGGGGTACCTGGTGGAAGGGTACGCGGGCGCGCACGAATTCAGATGATGGATAAGTATGCCCAAAAACGACGCAGATATAGTTAGGACTAGCGAGTTGATCGCCCGGGCCCATGAAGTGGCCTCCAAGCTCAAAGATCGAGCCCGTGCCATCGACCAGGCCAGAGAGATTCCGATTGAATCGGTGAATGACCTGCACGAATCGGGGCTGCTGGCCATGAGCATACCGCGGGCGTCGGGCGGGACAGAAGCCGATTTGGTCACCGTCGTGTCAGTCTATGAGATATTGGCGAAGGCTTGCGCCTCAACCACCTGGTGTTTGGTCAATCATGTTGCGGCCTGCGATATCCTGCAGCGGTCCTTGGGCGGTGCGTCAGGGCCTTACCTGCGTGCTGTGGTAGAAGATGGAGCGGCGCTTGGGTTTGGCGCGCTGCCCTCTGAAGCCGAAACGAAGGAGTCGGACGGAGGCTACATAATCACCGGACGTTGGCCGTTCATCAGTTTTTCCTACCGCTGCCGGTGGGTCCTGTTAATCACCCGCATCCAGGGCTCGCCCGCCGGCCAAAGCCCCACCGGTCCGGACGGCCGATGTTTGATCGTGCCGTTGGCCAAGGACGGGGTCCGAATCGAAGACACCTGGAAGGCGATGTCCCTCCGCGGGACTATGAGCAACGACGTGGTGCTGGACCATGTCTTCTTCCCCGAAGAACAGGCCCCTGTGTTCACCCGCCCATCTCCGGGTGAGACATCGATCGAATCCGCTCCCGCAGCCTTGCGGGCCGCCGGCCTAGCGTCGGGGAGGCTAGTAACGGGACCGATCATGCTTGGGGTTGCCCAGGCTGCTTTGGATAGCACCATCGAGTTCGCAGTGGACCGCGACATGACTTTGGGAGGCAGCCCGAGAACCAAGATGCCTGGCAACCAGTTTGCGGTGGCCGATGCGGCCATGTATATCGAGTCGGCGCGCGCTCTTCTATACCAAGAGGCTCGGTCTGTAACGGCCAAAGCGGAATCGGGAATTCCGTTCACTCCGGACGATTCCATCAGGCTTTCGATGGCCGGTCTAGTCGCCACCCAGAACGCCCAATCAGCGGTCGACCGGTTATTCGCGATCAGAGGCGCTCATGGATTGTATGAAGAAGATGAATTTGAGCGGTACTACCGGGACGTACGGATGGGCACTCTGGTGGCCAACCAGACCCCCGATCTGGTGCGGGAGTGGCTGGGCAAGCATCTGTTCGGTATCCCGGCCGATGTTCAGCCCAGGTGGGGATAGGACGTAGGCACGTTTGGGAGCGATGTTGAACTCATACCAACTACCAGAAGACAGACGTTGCCAGGTCTGCGATGCGCGTATGCCGGACCCGGCTGGTTGGCTGTGCCCGTCTTGCGGCGCTTCCCAGACTCCGGCGCGTAGGGCTGGGGGAATCCGGGGTTTCCTGGGGGAAGTAAACCAACTAAAACCATTTGTGATCTTCGCAGTGGTCTTGATCGTCGTGGTGGTCGCCATGTTCGCCGCTGGATGGGGGCAATATTTCGTGCGGGGGCCATTGTGGGGGCCGAGATGATGCGGCTGTGGCAGGTGGCCGATGAGTTTGCGCCGAGCGAATCTTGTAGAAACGAGGATACGTGAAAAAGCGATTCGTTAAGAGCAGGAAGAAATGGATTTTTGGGGTCGCGGGCGGGCTGGCGGAATACTTTGGCGTCTCGCCGACACTCGTACGGATGGCGTTTGCCGTCGGGGCGGCTTTCTCGACGCTCGGCCTCGTGGCCTACATAATCTTGGTCGTGTGGATGCCCAAGCCGCCCGCGGATGGGGAGTGATCGAGTTTGGTGACGAAGCGGGCGGCAGCAAGTTTTCTCATCACCGCCTCTATTCTTCCAACCCCACGAACATAACGGTACTCGGCTCAATCACCCACCCAGTGTGGCCCTTGCTGTCCATGTCGTCTAGGAGTACCGCAACCCCCGGTTCTAATCTCAGTACTTGACCGTCGCTAGCACCGAACTCCCACATTCCGGACAAAAGTACGAACCACTGCTTCCGAGGTGTCGGATGAAAATCATTAAAAAACACACTGTGGTAATTGGAAAAGAACAATTCTGTGGTTGGCTGAGGCGTCGACATCTGTGCCGGTGCGCCACCGGGCACGACCCTCCCTTCCGCCAACTCAACCTCCACGTCCTCAAAACGCGTCTCGCCGTCGGAGTCTGCGTATATGCGGGTGTACTTCATCTGCCCTCCATCGCGCTGCCGTTCGTAATCGTGGCCGTCAAGAATATACGACCCATGAAAACATGACGTAAAAATACATAGGGCTTTCCTACTCCTATCAAATAACGATTAATGGTTTCATGGGCGCGAAGATATTGTGTTGCTAAGTTAAGCACGAGATTTCAGGTATGCGGTCTTTCCTACATCATATTCTCCAACCATTGCGGTTGGCGCTGGGACAGAGCCGAGGTTACTTGAGTTGCATGAGCAAACCGTGGGAATGACCGGCCCCGGCGTCCTTGGCGGAGTGGTCTACCGCGTCTAAGTAGAAGGCCTCTCCGGCTTTGGCCCAAAAACGAAAGCCCCCGAACAATGTCAGGGGCTTTCGGCAGTTGCTCGCTCGAGTTGTTGGGACTAATCCGCCGGTGACATGCCTGGGATTCCGGCCACGACCGGCTTGACCGCATCCTCCTCTAACTCAGCCTGACTCTCCCGCATCTTGGAGGGCATGGCGACTAAGGCAATCACGACGGAGAGCGCAACGATGCCCATACCAGCCAAAATCCCCACACTCATAGCGTCGACGAACGATTCGTTGGCCAACGTGGCAACTGTTTGGGCTACGTCAGCCGGTAATTGGCTGGCAACCGCATTTAAAGAACCTAGGCTATCGCCCAGCGTGGCAACCGCGTCGGCCGGGACCAAGCCCTCCAATCCGCTGGTGACCCGGTCACGGTACACTCCCGTGACTACGCTCCCCAAGACCGCGACACCCAAGGCTAACCCGAACTCTCGGCTGGTGTCATTCATCGCCGAGCCCAGCCCAGCGTCTTCCACCGGCACCGCGGCCATTATGGTGTCGGTTTCGGTTGGCATCACCAGTCCCATACCCAACCCGAATAGGGCTAGTCCGATAGCGGGTATGGCGTAGGACGAGTCAACCTGAATCTGCGTCAGAGCCCCCATACCGGCCATCACGACTAACCCGCCGGCGATCGTCAGGACCTTCGGCCCGAATTTGGGACCGAACTTGGATGCCATCCCGGCGCCGATCATCATCGTTCCGGCCACGGGCATGATGAACAAGCCGGCGGTCAGGGCGGTCCTGCCTTGGACCAATTGGAAGTATTGTGTCAGGAAGAAGAAAACTCCCGCCATCGCCAAGATCAAAACCATCATCACGAAGAACGGACCGGTGAAGTCGGCTTGCTTCAGGTAGCGCAGTGGCAACATAGGGTATGCGCTTCGGGCTTCGACCAGCGCAAATGCTGCTAACAAAACTCCGCCGATCGCGAAGGCCCCCAGGATCTCCGCAGATAACCAACCGGCTTCGCCGCCTTGAATGATGCCATAGACCGCTGTCAGAAGCCCGCCGGTGACCAGGACGGCGCCGGGGACATCCAAGGTACGCTCACGGGAGTCTTTGGATTCAGGGACGATCCGGAGGCCCGCCAAGATCAGAGCGACCACCGGAATGTGCAGCCAGAAGACCGCTTCCCAACCCACTTCGTCAACCAAGAACCCGCCGAGCKCCGGTCCGGCCACGGCCGCCAGCGCCCCAACCATCGCCCAGATTGCGATGGCCTTGGCGCGCTCTTGGCGCTCAAAGACATTGGAGATAATGGACAGTGTGGCCGGCAACATGAACGCTGCGCCCACGCCCTGGAGGCCCCGCATCGCGATCAATGTGTTTGTATCTTGTGCGAAGGAAGCCGCCAAAGAAGCCGCTCCGAAGACGATCAGCCCCATGGTTAGGGCTTTTTTTCGCCCGTAGCGGTCGCCGACTTGCCCTCAACGGCCTTGTCRGTGCTAWCCCGAGGTTTCGTTAACGCCGGGGTGTATTCAACGGAATTCTGAAACTGGCGTACCTGTTCGCAACGCMGGCACGTGCCTTCGCTAATCGGGCCGTTTGGRACCGCGATTACCCAATGGTGGGCGCAATGCGCGTGGACGTACTCGGCGACCTTGTCTTGATTCTCCGGCGAAGGCGCGACGCCTCGATATACCCAATCCTGGGCTGTCTTGAGCGGTACGTCTAGTTCAAGGGCGAAGTCTCGCACGGTCAGTCCCTGTACGGATAGCCAATGTTTCAAATCCACCATGCGGTCAGTTTACTACGGATCTTACGTCGGCGCGCCCACGGATGAATTTAATCAAAAAAAATGGGCCATGCTTTAATGTCTTCTTAACYGCGCGGGAGGCGAACGGGTTCTCACGCCTGATTACCAGTTGGAGGGCATGAAAACTACCAAGCTATTTACCTAGTACTTTCATACCGTGAGTTCTCAGTAGACGGAGTTGCAMAAAAAGAAAAGACCACCCATAAAGATGGCCTTTTCGAAGCTGAAAATTGTCTGGCGGGAGTGCGAGGGAGTCGAACCCACCTACCCCGCTCGTCACGAGGCACAACGGATTTGAAGTCCGCAAGAGCCACCGGGCCCCTTCCACTCCCCCGATAAACTGCTGGTCTGTTTAGCTGGCCAGCACCGCGTCAATCTTGCTCTTCAAGACTCCCTTGGGGACCGCGCCGACTATCTGGTCAACCGGCTGGCCGTTTTTGAAGAAGATCAGGGCGGGTATGCTCCGGATGCCGTACTTCGTGGCGATGGCAGGAGCGGTGTCCACGTCGAGCTTGCCGACATTGATCTGACCGTCATATTCTACCGCCATCTCATGTACGGTCGGGGCAATCATCTTACAAGGACCACACCACTCAGCCCAGAAATCCACCATTACGGGCAGATCCGACTCTAGCACTTCCGCATCCCAATTGTCCTCGTTGACTTCAAAGGGTTCCGACATTGTTTATGCCTCCATAGCATTTTGGTTTACGTATACTTAGATGCGTTGGGGACTGTTGCGGTTCATTAATTGCCCCAATGGCCCCCCAGATTTGCCCAGTTTATACCCGAGCCAGA
>NVWX01000089.1 GCA_002746355.1 Dehalococcoidia bacterium
AGCCGTTGAGGGCGTCTCTACATGATGTCACAGCTACCCTGAAAGTATCTCTCCTGGGTACATATAGCTGCCCTCCCTACAGGTCATACTCGATGTCCAAGAGGTTTCGAGCCATATCGAGTCCCCAGGCAGTGTCCACGAGGTTCCATCTGGCCTCGACCTCTTGGGGGAGATTGCTGAATTGCCCTCCCTCAGCAAGGTAGAAGAAGTCGTCCGTAAGGGTGATTCCACCCCGGGTTTTCCTATCGTCGTTGAAGAACCGTACCGGTGTGTCGCCTTCGTTCACAACGTGGAAAGCGTTGATGACGTTGACGAAACCTAACCTTGCGGTTGTTTCAATCAATTCCTCGCTGGAAACCTCTCCTTGGTTGGCTTTTCTACAACTCTCAAGGAACTGGCTGCGGGGAGAGGTTATCTGTTTGTCCGAATACTTTAAGTGTTCGCAGAGGTTTTTGGAGAACGGAACGGCAAGGTCCTCTAGTGGAATGAAGTCGCTGCCTGTTGAAGATAGTTCTATCAGTGATGCCGCCAGGGCGAACTTGTAGGTGGCCACGTTGCGGCCCATCATCACGATGGCACGCCAGCACGATTCCCTGGTAGAGGGTCTTCGGATGTCCCAATTACGTAGGCAATTACGAAACGTGCATATCGTCCGTCCGATTTCCGCCTGAGAACCCTGCCCATTCGTTGAACCATTTGCCTCCGACTTTGACTTGCCGCCAATATTATCGCAAAGTCCGCTGCGGGTACGTCGATGCCTCCATCTAGAATTCTTGGAGCGCAGATTACAGACAATGCCCCTTGGGCAAATTGGGACAACACGATGCGCCTGGTATCGCTGTTAATGCCGGAATGGATTGCACCTGCTCGGAGACCCTGAACCATGAAAGTCTCAGCGGCTTGCTCGGCAGACTCTTGGCGTTCTGTGAAAACAATCGTTCGGTCAGCAGCGCGAACGGCGGGTTCCAATTTTTTAAGCAATTCTAGCTTTGCGGTCGAGTCCGCTAGTATCTGGCGACGACGGCTAAATGCGGTCAAGTATCCTCTCGCTCTGCTGGTTTCTTCGCCGTGGCCACCGTCCGCCAAACGCGCTACGTCGGCCATGAACGCTCCGAATGGCTCCGTGGTCACGCCTGCGTTATTAATTAGCCAGGTGCGAAGTCTCCTGGCACGTTCGTCCACTTCCGTGTGTTGGCAACCAGCAAAAGTGGGACAATTTTATCAAGGAGAGATCAGGGGGAAATGGCGGTGTTGTTGGACTCCCGCAGCAGGCGGTTGTAGCGTTTGCGGCTAGCTAGGGTCTGGGCTTTCACCTCTCTTCTCTTGATCAGGATATCCTCCCGTCTTCCGTGTAGGACGTCATCGGGCGTTACGTTGCCAAGGGCTTTGTGATAGCGGCGGTGGTTTCGGTGGGGTAAATCTATACCCTGCACCAGGAGTCCATACACCCCATCTCCCTCATGTTTTTATCCCCCTAAAAGTGTCCCATTATCGCTGAACGCCTACAGTGAATAAAGCAATAAATATGATATATATAAAAGCGCCTGATTGACATGACTTGTATCAAGACATAAGATGTATACGTCTCAAGTTCGGGCAGCATGAAATCCAGCGGTAGCTGCCTAGAGTGCAGGTTGGACGAGATGAATTTCTTTAAAGGGTGTCCTAGATGCCATGGGGATATTGTCGAAAAGGACGATGTATTCGGTTGGTACTTGAGCTGTCTTAAATGTGGATTTCTCACGGACTTGGCGGACCTGAGTGACGAGACCCCGGACACGCCGGAGAGAGACGCTCAAATAATAGCTGCTTAGTCTGCGACCTCCGCAACGCAAGGTTGCGAATGATGGATGACGTAGGACCTCTGGGCCAATATCGGGTCCCACGGCGATTCATCGGCTTGCTAGACCTCCTGGAACCTGGGGTAAGGTGCGGGCCATCGATGCTGCGATTCAGAGATATTGGGAAGCTGAAAAAGGGAGATTATTCCGTAGCGGCAGCAACCCTCCGAGCCGAGGAATTTGGTTCTCCTACGCCAATTCCAACGGCAGACCCGGCAGTCGCGGCCCCCCTGCGACTGTTGGGTCCTGATGGAAGAAACACAAGGAGGTAATGATGCTACCCACTAAGAGAGGTCAAGTGATGATGAAACCAGAACTGAAGAGTCCTATCGAAGAGCCCCTAGACCCGGAAAGCGAATTAGCTCAGGAGATAGCGGACATAGTAGAACAAGCCTYGATCAGCCYCGAAAACCAAGAGTCGAAAACAGCGACTTGGTGCTACCGRATMCCGCTCGCAGGTGTTCGTGAATACTTTTTCGAACATYAGAACAGCGACCGGTTACGTCAAGTTCTCTARGAAACACSATACCAATAACCCACCATCRGTTCAYGAAANCATTTTTTTNAGGAGGTCGATCACATGGTAATTCAGGRATGGAAACCSTTTAGCGYGCTCCGGACGACGGAAAAGCTTTGGAGAGGATMCTCCGGGGACACGGCTGTCCAYAGGGRTATGGAAGGCTGGCCTCTCCCCCTTGACGTGGTCAAGAAAGGCGACGACTTCACCATCTACGCATCCTTGGCTGGTATCGAGCCTGAGGACATCCAGGTGTCTATCGATGACCGTGTATTAACCATCAAGGGTCAGACSAAGGCCGACGATGGGGGCCAGGATGCCGATTACCTGATGCGGGAGCGCAGAGCAGGTGCCTTCTACCGCGCTCTCCGGCTGCCCGATTCACTGGATACGGACAAGGCCCACACGAGCTACGAACATGGYGTTCTGTCTATCACCTTCCCCAGGTTGGAGGCCRWAAAGGCCAAGCGGCTGACCATAAACACTGGCAAGTCCGRGGYGCTGGAAGGCAGCAGGAATTAGCAAGGGCCAGTTCTACGTATGCGCCTGTTGCCACTAGCCGCAGCAGCGACCAGGTGGTAACTAGRGCGTTTATGTCTACGCGTTAAATAAATCCCGATAATGCAGRACMAGGANAAGGAGGTARASATGGYAAAYTTYGTKCCACTSGGYGAGCGRRTAGTMATWAAGCCHATCGAGCAAGAATCAACGACCAARGGSGGRATMTWYCTRCCKGAYACSGCCAAGGAAAARCCCCAGGAGGGMGAGGTSRTSGCRGTWGGRCCSGGMCGSGTCAGCGATGACGGYARCCGSATYSCCATGGAGYTKKCCAMGGGMGAYCGSGTGATCTACTCCAAGTTCGCCGGSACCGARTAYAARGACGGYGAYGAMGAGYWMYTGATYCTYMGGGAAAGTGATATTTTGGCCAAGATTGGTTAACCGATTAAGCGGCCCTAAGGTCCGCTTCTAGTCTCCAGTTTTATTAGTAAAGGATGGTGAGAAAGGATGCCCGCAAAAAAGATTTCTTATTCGGAAGAGGCGCGGAAGTCGCTCCGTGTCGGGATCGATATTCTGGCTGATTCAGTGAAAGTCACCCTTGGCCCCAAGGGCCGCAACGTGGTCTTGGATAAGTCATTTGGCCCGCCACAGGTGTGCAGCGACGGCGTTACCATCGCCAAAGAGATCGAGTTGCCCGACGCGTTTCAGAACATGGGCGCGCAGCTTCTGAAAGAAGCCGCCACCAAGACCAACGACGCCGCCGGTGACGGCACGACCACCTCGGTTGTGCTGGCCCAGGCTATCATTCATGAAGGCTTCAAGAACGTTACCGCCGGCGCCGACCCCATGGCCATCAAACGCGGCATCGAAAAGGCTGTCGCGTCGGTCGTAGTGGAAGTACAGAAAATGTCGGAGCCCGTGGAAACAAAAGAGCGCATCGGCCAGGTGGCCAGCCTCTCCGCCCACGAGGAAGCCATCGGTGCGACCATCGCCGAAGCCATGGAAAAGGTCGGCAAAGATGGCGTCATCACCGTTGAAGAATCCAAGGGAATGGAAGACGAGATCGAATAYGTAGAGGGGATGCAGATCGACCGCGGTTACATCTCYCCYTACTTCATCACCAACMCCGACCGCATGSAGTCGGTGWTGGAAGACCCCACCATCGTCATCACCGACAAGAAGATCTCGGCCGTCGCCGACCTGCTTCCCGCCCTGGAGAAACTGCTCCAGGTTGGCAAGAAGAACGTGGT
>NVWX01000090.1 GCA_002746355.1 Dehalococcoidia bacterium
AGGTTGGCCCTGGTCAGGTTGGCCCCGGTCAGGTTGGCCCCGGTCAGGTTGGCCCCGGTCAGGTTGGCCCCGGTCAGGTTGGCCCCGGTCAAGTTGGCTCCCAACAGGTCAGCCCCACTCAGGTCAGCCCCGCTCAGGTCAGCCCCGCTCAGGTTAGTCCAGACCAGGTTGGCACCGGTCAGGTTGGCACCGGTCAGGTCGGCACCGGGCAGTTTGGCCCTGAATAGGTAGGCACTGGACAGGTCGGCTCCGGACAGGTCGGCCCCGGACAGGTCGGCCGCTTGGAGGATTCTGTCACTCAGGTCGGCTCCGGACAGGTCGGCGTCCTTCAGATTGGCCCCGGCCTGGGCCATCTTCAGTAAGGCTTCGGCCTTTGTCAAAGTCGGCATTGGAGTAGCGGACGGTGCTGAACTGCAACTGATAATCAGGGCAGAAGCCAATATCAGGAGCATCCCTGCTGTGAGTGCTATCGGTCGTACTTTCATGGGTCACATTTTACACATTTAGTCAACCGTGTAGACTACCGCCATGCGCTACCTATCTTCCATATCACTAGCACTTATCGTGCATGTCCTGCTGCCCATCGTCGCGYTGATGGCGTTGGCTTGTACGGCGACGCCTGCGTGGAAGGCTGGATTGTGATTGCCGGGATTTCAGGGTTCGACGATTAGGCCTCGCGTYGGTCGAGGCAAACGGGTGGGCCGCCGGGCAGCGGGGAAGGCCACCGGCAAGGCGATGCGGAAGCTGTTCAAGCACGATGTCGTGGGTTCGAATCCCATCGCCCGCTCCATTTGACAAGTAACAACACAAATGCGTAGCTAAAGGCAACCGTTAATAGTCGTATTCAAAACCYYGACTGGGTCAAGCTGGTAGACTGACCGGGTCAGGAGCCAGAGATTCGMCAGTCGGCACAAGCGGAGAGCTATGGGAAGGCTGGACGACCGGGTAATCATCGTCACGGGCGGTGCCCAGGGCATCGGGCTGGCCTACTGCAAAGGATTAGCAGCGGAAGGCGCAAAGGTTGTCGTGGCCGACATTGACAAGGCCGGAAGCGAAGCGGCAGTTGGAGAGTTGGGCGAAGCGGGAACCGATGCTCTGGCCGTTGTGGGTGAYGTGTCCAACCCGGAGGATACCGAGGAGATGGCCAGGGCAACGATGGAGCGGTTCGGCCGCATCGACGGCTTGATAAACAACGCCGCCATGTTCCAGCGGCCCGCCATGTCCAGAGTGCCCTTTGACCAGATTCCYGTTGAAGAATGGGACCGTCTGATGGCCATCAATCTCAGGGGCGTATTCCTGTGTTGCCGGGCAGTAGTCCCCCATATGAAAGACCAGCAGAGCGGCAAGATCGTCAACATCAGTTCCGGCACTGTGTATTTCGGCAGCACCAACCTGCTCCATTACGTCACCTCAAAGGCAGGCGTCATCGGGCTGACCAGAGGGCTTGCGCGTGAGCTAGGTGATTTCAACATCAACGTGAACGCGATTGCCCCAGGGTTGACCATCAGCATGGATGAATCAAACGATGTCAGGTCAGGGATGAATCAACAGCGCATCCAAGCCAGAGCCCTAAAGAGGTCCGAGGTGCCGGAAGACTTGGTGGGAGCCGCCGTGTTCCTGTGTTCGTCCGAAAGCGACTTCATGACAGGGCAGACCATGGTYGTGGACGGTGGGGCACAGATGCACTAGGGCGGCTACTGCTCATCTCGGTGTTTAGACACCAAGGATGATTTTGATATACCGACGGGCRGCGGGGAAGGCCNSCRGCAAGGCCATGCGGAAGCKGTTCAAGTAACCCGGCTCCCTCGCAATTCGTAGCCGGTTCGGCTACGAATTGAGCGTGAAACAATGTGCACGAAATGTGCACGAACTCCCCGGGGTTGACCCCAACCAGATGGACAAAACAAGGCGTTTCAGATTCAGAATACCAACTGGGGACTACTGGAAAAACCCATTAGGACACCTTTCGTCGGACTTAAAATCCGTTATGCCCCGAGTTGGCCAGGTATTGCTAGTCGATGATTATCCTTCTTAGGACATTATTCTTGTTACAGGCCTCTCGTAACCAGCGTGGTCAGGGCTAATGATTTAGTGCCTGCCAAACATTCTCCTGGAGAGAATAATGCATGTTATTCTTTCCCGTCTCGGCTGCCCCATCAATCGTCGAACTCCGAGACCCCCGCAATCACGTTCTAGAGTTTTAGGCTAAGTTCCGTGTTCGCAAAGGGATTACTTCCACCAGGTCTCTACACCAGTGGCGAAGTCATATTTGCCGTATATACCGGCGGCGCGACTCTTTCTCATATGCGGTCACCTGGGCTGAGTCGCCGGTGGGCCGACAACGCCCTCTCAGTGGCCGTGGAGGCGGCGTACCGCGCTACCATTGACCGGCTATTCCACCCTGCCAGACGCATCAAGTCTGTTTCAGCGCCGCCCTCACTCAACCAAGCATGGGCGAAGGAATGCCGCAATTGATGGGGGTGTATATCACCAATACCGGCCTGTTGGCCCCGGCGTTGAACGACTTGTCGTATCCCCGATGGTGTCATTCGTCCTCTATATCCCAGCCACAAGAGGTTAGAGTCTGAATCCCTATGATGTGAGCGTTTACGGAGATAACGGTCTAACGCCCGCACAGTCTTCTTTCCCACCGCCAGAGTCCGTTCACGGCGACCTTTCCCAACTACTCGAAGGATTCCAAGTGATAGGTCAACGTCGTTATTGGCATCATCCGAAGGGTCCCACCGTAGGTTAGTGACCTCGCTCAACCGAGCCCCCGTATCGATGAAAACTCGGATGATTGCAGCGTCCCGCCTATCGTCAGCTTCTAGTCCTTTATCGCAGGTGGCTACGAGTGCTTTCAATTGGTCTTCACGGAGCACATCCGGCGGGTCGAGAGGGATTCTGGGCGGTTTCATGCGACTCATCGGGGATTGTTTGACCTCACCTTCGTCGGAAAGCCATTTGAAGAATCCTTGAAGACCACGGAACCGGTTATTGGCGGTCGCGGGTTTCCATTTCCCTAGAAGATGTGATATGAACGCCTCGATAYGTTCCCGGTGGATACGAGACACTTCGAGYGGCATCCCCTGGTCCGCTAAGAAAGTGTGGAATTGACGCACCGATTCGGAGTAGGTCTCTTGGGTCCGAGGGCTCATGTTCTCGGCGGCAAGGTGGCGACCGAAGGATTCGAGATTAATACCGATATCGCCGCCTGCTACAATAGCCGTGGTTGAGGCCGATTTAGCCATGAAAAACACCGCCGTAAAGCTAAATAATTATGTCCAGTTATATACTGTCGGAGCGGTGTGCGTCAACGCTAAATCAGTTATCTACTGTCGGTAGGCACAAAATTGGGTGGTTAGCTCAGTTGGTTAGAGCACCTGCTTTACACGCAGGGGGTCACAGGTTCGAGTCCTGTACCGCCCACCACTGTTAACCGAGCCTAAACGACCATTTTGAGCTGTCTTAGGCTTTTCTTTTGGGGCTGGTAATGGTGGGTTGCCCCACATTTTGCCCCACTTCGGCCAGAAAATCGGCCAAAATCATGGAACCTACCACTGGGCTACCTGTCCAGATGGTATTCGATGAAATCACCGAGGGCAATGGCCATCTCTGGACTGTTAGTCCTAACGACAGTAGACACCTCAGTTAACTCCAGCCACGCTTCCAGGTGGAAGAGAATCCCGTGGTGCCAAGCCATCCGATAGTCACCATATTTGTCCACCCAATAACTGATGCCTCTGGCAGCCTTGCCAAAGATGTCATCTTCGTTCTGGGCCTTCTCTAATAAATCCGCTGCTTCTGCCTGCCTGAACTTCTTAAGTCTCGTAACCATATTGATTACCTCCAAAAATAAAAATAGCCCCGTGTAGGGG
>NVWX01000091.1 GCA_002746355.1 Dehalococcoidia bacterium
GGGTCCGCCTTCAGCCCCTCCACGAATTCGTTGCAGGCATCTATAGTGGCCTGCTTGTTAGCTTGCATCGAGCCGGTCATGTCCAGCATCAGAAATACTTGGGTCGTCACGTGGTTGTTGTTCTCCATATTTTTATTATCTATTCCCTTCAATAAAACGCTGTGCGCCGCCAGACCTATATCCGTACCCTTCAGGTCAGTGGCAGCGAAAATCACCAGGAATTATTGGGTCACTGGTTATCCTCCAAATCGATGTTCATTGCACTTACCTGGTCCCACCTGACGGTGACCACAGGCCCATCACTGATGACGACGTGGTACCCGGGGGAAAACGCATCGGGGTAGTCGATGGTCCTCTGGAAGACGGCACTGTCAACGGTGCCGGGGAGACCGGCATATCTGCCCGAGACGATGGTTACGCCGTCTCCACGCTTGAAACGGTAGAAGTGGCCCATGTGGAGACGTTAGTGATGGGCCACCATACCCGGCAATAAGCCGATGTCACCAAGGGGGATCAATCGGACTGGGTTTCCCTGCACCATGTCCCGTCATCGGTCTTGTGGCTATACCAGGTATTGGCACCACGCTGGTACCTCTTGAACTCAGTCAGATGATCCAGGCAGTGGTGGTCGGCTACTGGTGTCTGAGTCAGGTCTGAGCCTGGAATCCCGTCTATGGCCTTCTCAGCGCCTTCCGGGGTCTTCTGGCCCTGCAGCCACAGATACTTCACCTGTTTGCCCAATTCTTGATATAGGTGGCTCTGGGCATCCCGCCAGTCCTCGTCACCTTGCACCGTGGCCTCTGCCGACAGTTCCACCGTCTTGAACCTCGACGGCCCGACGGTGCCGGAGAACCTGACACTGGCTGATACGCTCGTTACTTCCAACTCTTTACCCTGTAGTAGATRTACTTGATYYWKYGGGAATCACTATATACATTATATACCCAWTGGGTATATAATACAATACCCRATGGGTACCATTAAGTGGAGCCAGACCGTGATGTGAGGGGTCTATGGGAAGAGTGAAGGTGTGGGCGAACAAGTGCGAGCGGTGCGGCTATGTCTGGCTGCCCCGAACGGAGTCCAAGCCGAAGGTGTGTCCCAACAAGAGGTGCAAGAGTCTGTACTGGGACCGGCCGAGGCTGAGGAGCATTACGGGTGGTGAGGGAAAGATGTGACCGGACCTGCTGCCGGTGGACCAGGTCCGCCAGGACTACTGATCAGGAATAGACCCTGATTGCGCCCCGGTTGCGGGGTCGCGGCACGGAAATTTTCATTGGATTCTCCCTCGGATACGCCTCACAAACGGCCTTCCAACAGCAGCCGAGTTACCTGGGGCGCCAACTTGCGTGCGCGAGCCTCCAGTTCCGCTGAATCGACGTTGGTGATGGGATGAGGACAGACGAGGTAGGGAAATTCGGGAACCCCCATCAGGCGGGTGTAAGCCTTCGCTGTGTTCACGAACACATCCGTAATGATGGTGGCGGTGGGCAGGCCCTGCTGCTCCAGCGTAATTCCGTCGAGCAAACTGCCCGACGAGCAACCCCCTCAATCACCTATCCCGGCGATCACCACATCGGCGTGCCTGTGAAGGTCGGCCACCACTTCCGGCGACGGTGGCAACGACGCTGAGTGCTTCTTAACGTGGAACACCTCAGCAAATTCGAACTCCTCATCGAGGATACGAGAGATAGCCCGAAGGATGAAGTCCGAATTCGCTTTAGAGTTGTCCAGCAGACCCAACCGTTTGCCGCGCAGGTCAACCGGGCGTGGCGCCAGAGTCAACAGCCGCAAACCCGGGTCTTCGCCGGTGGGGTCCACCAATTGAAGCGTGGTGTCCTTAATAGCAGTCATTTCATCCTCTCCTTGCTAGCTCCCTCACGGCTCTCGAATGAGCACTGTGGTAGCCATCACCCMKMAGKRSTTCANGMTTMGCYMAYNNTGTWNGAWMYCGCKRWMRNNGCYGGYMNTYSACGMYWWRMRNAWSCKCCRRYGNGSGAGCGGCGAAGACCCGAGCTTCCTCGWCCTCCGGGGTGACCTCGCCGGCCATAGCGCCCATTCTTTTCAGGTGTGCCTTGGAGCGCCAGGCTTTCTCCCAAACGTATTGCTGTATGCTGGGCCGGTCCCAACCCTGTCGTTGCAGCATCTCCGCATGCCAATGACCGACGACCCAGAACCAGGGTGTGCCATGAAAAAAGTAGTGGGCCAATCCGTGGGCAGCCATTGATTCGGCAGTGGCATCCATCACGCTCTCGGAGGTCAAACCGTAGCGATTGCCCAACGTCTCTGGGTTTTGAATCGTCGCCACCGTCACGGTGGAATCCTCCGGCTTGAAGCCGCGGCTGATGTGAAACGGTGGCCAGGAACTGCGCTCTTCGTCCTCGCCAAAGCAAACCCCCTGCTTGGTCAAAGAGCCCATGCACCCCCGGTCCAGAACCCCGGGGCGTTGCTCGAATACGTTGATCAAAATCAGGCGTATCGCTCGTCCAATGGTAGAGTTGGCCCGGTTACCAGGGCTGAAAAGATTATCGGTACAGTTAAGTCCTATACGAGATCGGATGGGGCCGTTGACCAGGATGAGGATACCCGGGGAATTGGTAGCGGATGAGGCTTCGTGGATGCAATTGGGATCATACTCGAAGAGGGCCTCCATGGTGGCCAAGACCACGGGGAAGTAGCTCGGAAGGCATCCAGCCATGACGGCATTGGCGGCGGCTTGCTCCGCGGTCAAAACCCGGCGCCGCACCGCAACTTCGCCCAAGACCAGGTCTGGCGCCAGACCAACATAGTCCAGCATTTCGGTCACCCGATCTACTGTCGGGGGTACCACTGGGAGGCCGTCGGTCCACCCTCGGCGATAGCACTCTTCGATAGGATCAAGCCCTGCGACCTCGTAGACGGGAGCCAGCCTATTTCCCGCCATCGCACCTCCTGCGCAATTCCTTGCTAGATCGATCGATCACGATCATCATCAACGAGCAGACCGAGTGCCTATTCTAGCAAGAGAGGTCTTATTAGGCAACGATCTCCTCCTGTATAGGACCTTTCCAGATTCCGGCGTGACTGGTCAAAGAGTGTCTCACCCTCTCCCCATTGCAGCCTGTTTCTTAAATTTGGGCATCACTTCCAAGGCAAAGCGTTCCAGTTGTTCCAGCATGACGTCTAAGGGCGTCCCAATTCTGGTGCAGCCAACATGGACGCCCTTCAGGCCCGGATACTTGTCCTACAGTTCTCCGTTCTATTCTCAACACCTAATATTCCAGACATTCGTTTGCCTCCCACAGTTTCCAGCCATCAAACACCGTTAAACCACGATCAATGTTTAGCAATTGCCTTCAACCAGGGCATTAGCTCCATAGGCGAATTCATGCCAATAGTTATATGTGATGGCAATCTGCTCACGTTTGCCCGTGGCCACGTTGTACCACGAGATAAATCGTTCGACGATTAGCCCGTGGTTCCTCGGAGCATTTTCATTGGCCTTCTACGAAGGCTCATCCAATTCATCTGGGTATTCGCGAGTTCTTTCATAACTAAACCATGACGTTACGAAACAAACACATCGAGTAAAAAATTCATCCCCACAGATTGGATCTCAGGCACGACAATCGTGCCTGTAACGTTTTTCGTAATTAGGCCATGAAGGCCTATACGCCTAAAATTATATAAGCGGGCCAGACCTCACTTACTACCGGTAAACCACACTTTCACCGATAGTAAGTGACCTCTTTTTACTTAGGTTTTTTTGCGTTTGTCCTGTGCTTCTGTCCTGGTGTATTCCCACTGCTATTCAATCGAAAGGAGACCTTGTATTGTCAAAATTAGAACCCAAAAGCGACGGCAAAATGGTACTAGTGGACGGCCACGCAGTGGC
>NVWX01000048.1 GCA_002746355.1 Dehalococcoidia bacterium
TGGCCGGTTTGCCCAACACCTTACCGCGAATCACTTGCAGGTACTCGCTGGCCGCCAGATCAGACGACCTGGGCCGCCAGCCGTCCATGCCCAACACCACCACCGCCAACCCGTCGCTGGGAAATCCCGAACGGCAGTGGAGGTTCACGTCTTCCAGCAGGCCCAGGCCTCCCACCACCGGGGTGGGGTAGATGGCCTGCCCTCTGGATTCGTTATAAAGGCTCACGTTGCCGCTAACCACTGGGACCCCAAAGGCCCGGCAGGCCTTGGCCATGCCACGGATACACCATTCCAATTAGTAATAGACTTCGGGGTTCTCCGGATTGCCAAAATTCAGGCAGTCGGTCAAAGCCAACGGGACCGCGCCCGAACAGGACAGGTTCCGGCAGACCTCCGCCACCACTATCTGGCCGCCCCGGTAGGGGTCCAGGTAACAGTACCGGCCATTGCCGTCGATGCACAAGGCAATACCTTTATTCCCCCCTTTTATGCGCAACACCGCGGCGTCGCTGCCCGGCCTCACCACCGTGTTGGTCTGAACCTAATGGTCGTATTGGCGGTGGACCGTCTCTTTGCTGGCGATGTTGGGCGATGCCAGGAGTTTTAGCAAAACGCCCTTTGGCCCTCCATCTGGTCCTCCATCTGGCCCATCAGAGGGCAGCGGAACATCGGCTAGGTTCAGGCGTTGCCTCTCCAGTGCCTCTTTGGAGCGTTCCCCGTGGAGCCGGTAACGTGGCGCTTCGACCAATTCCCGTATGGGGAGGTCGGCGATGGATTGGGTGCCGTCGTATATCGACACTTGCCGCCGGCCCGTGATCCGCCCGATCTCCTGGCACGACACCTCCCATTTGTNCAAGATCCGTYTTACCGGAGCTATATTTTCGGGAGAGGTCACCAACAACATGCGCTCTTGCGATTCGGATAGCATCACGTCGTAGCCCGTCATGGCCGCTTCCCGCCGGGGGACCCGCGATATATCCAGAGACAATCCCATCCCGCCGCTAAACGCCGACTCCACCGCCGCGCTGGTCAACCCCGCTGCTCCCAGGTCTTGGATAGCGTTCACCAGACCTGTGGCTAGGGCCTCCAGACACGCCTCGATCAGCACCTTTTCCAGGAACGGGTTGCCCACCTGGACCGTGGGACGCAACTCCACCTCTTCTTCAAACGTGCGGGACGCCAGTCCGGACGCCCCGTGGATGCCGTCGCGCCCGGTGCCGGCGCCCACCAGCAGCATCACGTTGCCGACCTCGGTGGCCGAAGACGTGGCGATGTTGTCGGTCCGGACCAGCCCCACGCACGTGGCGTTCACCAAGGGGTTCTGGGAGTAGGACTCGTCGAAACAGATCTCGCCGGCCACGTCGGGCACGCCGATGCAGTTGCCGTACCAGGAGATGCCGCCCACAACGCCGTCGAACAGGTACCTGTTTTGCGGGTCGTCCAGAGGGCCGAACCGGAGGGAGTTGAGCAAGGCTATGGGGCGGGCGCCCATGGCCAGGATGTCCCGGACGATGCCGCCCACGCCCGTGGCTGCTCCTTGCAGCGGCTCCACGGCGGAAGGATGGTTATGGGACTCGACCTTGAAAACTACTGCCAAGCCGTCGCCGATATCCACCGCGCCGGCGTTCTCCGCCCCGGTCTGGGACAAGACCCGGTCGGACTTCTGGCTGAACAGTTGCAGCAACGGCCGGGAGTGCTTGTAGCCACAGTGTTCGCTCCAGAGCGCCCCGAACATCCCCAATTCGACCGGGTTGGGCTCCCGGTCCAACCGTTCGATGATCAGGTCATACTCGGCCCGCGAAAGCGCGATCTCGTCCAGTGTTTCTTTGGTCACCGCCATCTACTATTCAACCCCTGCCTTAGTCTCATTTAGTCCGGCCCATCTTTGCATGATGTATACACCGGTCACGCAGATTCGTCGATAGCCTTGCCCGTTTCTTGACCGGCGTGTTGATCGGATTCTTGGCCCGAAACAGGCTTGTCTCCCACGTTCCCGTCCTTGTCTGAGGGCCAAACTTCTCCGTTGGAGACATAGAGATAGTTTGCCCTTGCGCCGAAGAAATCGTTCACCTGGTCCAGGTCGGTGGTGGTGATCAGGACCTGCTCGTACCGCGTGGCCTTCTCCAGCAGCCGGTGCCTGCGGGAGCTGTCCATCTCCGACAAAGCATCATCGAACAACACCACCGGCCCCTCGCCGCGCACTGATGCCAGGAACTCCGCCTCGGCGAGCCGCAGCGCCAGCGCCAGGGTGCGTGCTTGGCCCCGGGACGCGAACACGCCCATGTCCGCCCCGTCGATGTGTASGCTGAAGTCGTCCCGGTGGGGCCCCACGGCCGTGACCGGCATTGCCCGCTCCCGGTGGCCAGCCGCCGCCAATGCCTCYCGGAAGTTGTCCTCGACCTCGCCAACATCGCCCGCCAAGCGCACGCTGGGCCGGTACTCTACCTCCAGTACTTCCTCGGGGCCGCTCAGGTCCTCGTGGTGGCGCACGCAGGCCGCCGTGAGCTCCCGCATGGCTTCATATCTTCGCCAGGTGATCTGTGCGCCTTCCCGGACCAGTTCGTCATCCCAGTAGGCAAGCTCGTCGCCCTGGGCACGGCCGTCCCTGATCAGCCGCAGCAATTGGTTTCGCTGTTGTACCACCCGCTGATACCGCTGCAGGCCCTTGAGATAGACCGAGTCGGCCTGGGACAAGACGATATCCAGAAACCGCCKKCGGSCCGMMGGCGGCCCCTGAATCAATTCGATRTCCGCGGCGCTGAACAGAACGGCGTTCACCTCGCCGATCAACTCCCCAGCGGTGCGCCTGAGCCGGTTGACCCGGATCTCCTTCCGGACGTTGTAGGCCAGGCCGTTGGTATCTTGGCTCGTGCGTTGTGTTGGCTGGTAGCCGACTATCACGCGGAGCCGCTGGCCGTCTTTTTCAATGGTCCCGTCCACCAGTGCCTGCTCACCGGCTTTCGCTGCGTCGAAGTTGACCACTTCACGCTCGTTCTCGGCTCGGAAAGACCTGGCGATGCACAGCAGGTAGACAGCTTCCAGCAGCGTGGTTTTGCCCTGGGCGTTGGGGCCGTAGTAGACCGTCACACCGGGAGACAAGCCAACATCCAGGTGAACAAGGTTGCGAAAATTCGTCAGCCGCAATCGGGAGAGGTAAGCCAACCCGTCGTGTTCCTCCCGTTAGACTGGTCTGGAGACCCGGACTTGTTAGTCCTGRTCCATCAACAACTGGATCTGGGCATCCAGTTCGGTGGCCGCCCCGGCGTCTCCGGCGGAAAGCCGGAAGCAACGGTCGATGTAGAGTTTGGCCAGTTGTGAACTCCGTTCCGAGTTATCCTTGGCCACGTTCAGCAAGTCGGTCACCTTGAAATTCTCTGGCAGGTGGCGGGCCAGCACCTTGATCTCCGCGCCGACCTCGTCCGCTTCCGGATGGTCCGCCCCGTCGACAGCGAAYCTCAGCCGGCCCAGCAGCCGCGACAGCTCGCCCAGTTTGTCGCTCTCGCTCATGAAGCTGAAGAGGACTTCGTTRACGTTCARRGARTYRTCMKGYTCYKSTTCCGGCTCRGGNNNNGGCTSCGGSKSCKKSSRSGSTTKCMSGGWSTYCYTCGCCGATGGCCTCGGCCGCGCCTTCRGCCGGGGTGCTGTTCATAGCCAGAGCGTCGGAACATAGGCYGGAGTAGATCTGGACAGCCTCGGTGGCTGTTTCCATCATGCGGGGGAGGTCGAAAGAGAACATGCTTCCGCCGTACACCAGATCATCTTCTCGTAACTGGCTTAGGCGTTCCAGTTCCGCGTAGGAGCCAACGGATTCAGGCACCGGTGGCATGGCGAAGGCCGACAGGTCGCTGAGGGGCAAGTTGCCCAGATGTGAGGCTAGGAATGGCGGAACGTACTTGGTGAGGTCCGACTTGACCGGCAACGTAACCACATAGGTGGCATAGACCGTGTCCGGCTCCGTGTCCACCCGGAAGTAGAGCAATGCATGCCCTCTGGGGTTCTGGGAGTCTCCCCTGTCGAAAATCAGGTCCATTTAGTCCGTCACGCCCCTAAGCAGATGTCCCGCCCCATTATAGGACAAACCAGGGCGACCGGCCACGCCCGCCATGGCGGCATTCGCGTTGACTACCCAATGCAAACTTTGTATTGTAGAAGCARCGTGCCCAGCAGAGTCATCAAGGAGCCCCGGATGGCGGATTCGCAACTGAAGATATTCGACTACGACAAGGCCGAGATCGGGGAAGAGCTGGGGTCTTACGAATACATCCTCACCCAAGAGATGTTGGACGCTTTCCGGTCCTCGGTGGACGACCCGGAAGCCCAGTTTCCGACCTTGGGCGTCAAACACGACGCCACCGCCTTCGCCATGGTCTACGACGACCCCATCGGCACCGTGAACGCGGGCAATGAAGTTCAGTTTTTCAACCCACCCATCGTCGGCAAGAAGATCAGCGTCAAGGGCCGGATCGCCGACAAATACCTGCGCCGGGACAAGCCTTATATAGTCATCGAAGCGACCGCTATCGACGAGGACGGACGCCTTCTCGAAAAGCTCAGCACCTACCAATTGAAGAAGCCTGACGAATTGGGGAAAAAATGGCATCCAGAGCAGAAATAAAGTCCGGAGATACCATTCCCTCGGTAACCAAATCGATCACCGAAGAATCCATCCTGGAGTTCGAGTCCACTGGGATCTTGGACCGGGAGAACATCCACAACAACCCGGAACTAGCCGCGAAAAGGCTGGGAACGACCTATACCCTCGCCTCGGGCCGGATGTCCATCACCTTCGCCAGCGAGAGTCTGCGCAGATTCTTCGGGCCCGAAGTGTTCAACCACACCGGCACCGTCAACCTGAAATTCCTTCGGCCYGTCAAGGCGGGAGACACCATCAYCGTCACCGGCGCAGTCAGCGGGTCGGAACAGACCGACGGCGGCACCAAAGTATCGGTTGACCTCTTCTGTGACAACCARGACGGAAACCGCACCGCCGTGGGAATCGGCACCGCAGTTATCAAGTAACTCCCCATTTTCCGGGGCCGGGCACCAACATCCTTGGAGGACCAAATGGCAGGAGAACACGGCAAAGTAGAAGCTGAGATCATTTATTGCGTAAGTTGAGGGTACTTCCCTGTCGCCACGTGGTTGGCGAACGAGTTCTTTCGCTCCGACGCTCCCGGCGACATCGCCATCAAGATGACGCCTTCGGACAAAGGACGCCTGGAAGTGTACCTGGATGGAGATAAAATCTTCGACCGCAAAGAGGCCGGCGCGTTCCCTGACCTGGGTAAAGTGAATGAACTGAAGATGGCCATCGCCGAGAAACTCTTCGAACTGGAAGAAGCCTAAGATTTTTGGCCAACACCTGCCACCGGCAGAATCCATCAGAATGGACCACGCAGCCTGGGACTTGTTCCTGGGCTGTATTTTTGTGGACCGACAAATTACTGGAGAACGAATTGGCTAACCAAGAACACGTAAATCTGGCCTCCAGCGGCCCTGACGCCCTGGACAACTGGCGCGAGAACAACCCGGATGTGCAACTGGACCTCGAAGGGGCCGACCTCAGCGGCGTTAACCTGGCCGGGACCAAGATCCGCGCCGCCAACCTCAAGGGCGCCAATCTTTCCGGGGCCAGACTCAGCCGGGCCAATCTGGCCGGCGCCGACCTATCGGGCGCAAATCTGTCGGAAGCGGACTTGGGCCAGGCCGGTATGGCCGGCGTAAACCTGACCTCAGCCACCGTGGTCAATGTGAACCTCTTCTGGACCGACATGAAGGGCGCTATCTTGAAGGACGCCGTACTTACGAGCTGCCGCATGAACCGGGTTAGCCTGATCGGCGCTGACCTTTCTGGGGCCAATTTCAGTCATTCCAACATGATTGAGGCCGACCTGAGAAACGCCGATATGACTAACGCCCGCTTCCAGTCTTCCAACATGAATGGCGCCGACCTGAGCCGGGCCATCATGCCGGGGGCCAACTTCCACCTGGCCATGATCCGCGACTCCATGTGGATCGCCACTGACGTACGGGGCGCCAGCTTCAAAGAGGCGAGCCTCCACCGATCGGATTTCACTCTGGCCAAGTGGGACGACACCACCAACTTCCCCGACAAGTTCGATCCCGAAAACACCGGACCCAAGGACGTGAACGACTAGCTTGGACCCGTGCTAAAATTACCCCGCAGACAGACCTTCAGGAGTCTCCGTGGCCGTCCTTTTTATAGTTGGAAATTTCGCCGGACTTCAGCCCGCCTCTGGCAAGACCAGCGTGGCGGCGGCCCTGGTGGCAACTGCCAACTCCGCCGGGAAGCAGGCTGCCTACTACAAGCCGTTCGCCGCTGAGCCGGACGCCGACCCAGACGTCGCCTTTATCGCAGGTCTGCTCCAGGCGAATTCCGGTGGGCCTGACGTTCCCGCCCCAAGGCCTCTAGCCAACCTGAGCGAAGAAACAGCGATGGGAGAGGTCCGGGCAGAGGTCTCCAGATTGGAGTCGGAAGCCGGTATCGTCATCATCGAAGCGCCCGCCATCGCTGGGCATGTTGGCAGACCATACGCTCAGAACCAAAAGACCATCTTGGTGCTCCGGACCTCTCCTGAACCAGGCAACCGATCAATCGTGGATGACGTCAACGCTGCCTCAGGTTTTTCCGCCATCATCGTCAACGCAGTCCCAATCCACCGTCGCGACGAGGTCGCCCGTGAGCTGGCCGGTCAGTCGGTGCCAGTGGCGGTCATTCCCGAAAGCAGGGGGATGCTAACGGTGACCGTGGAACAACTGGCGGAGCATCTGGGCGGACAATGGGTGCTGGACCCGGTCAACATCGACGCTCCCGTCGAGCGCTTCATGATCGGCGGCAACATCCTGGATGGAGGCCCCACCTACTTCGACCGCTACCCGAACCAAGCCGTCATCACCCGGGTGGAACGCCCCGACATTCAGATGGCCAGCATGGGCGAAAAGACCTGTTGTCTGGTGCTCACGGGGCCGGGCGAGCCCACCGAGTACATCAAATCCGAGGCCCTGAAGCG
This sequence comes from Dehalococcoidia bacterium, assembly GCA_002746355.1. Classification (GTDB taxonomy): domain Bacteria; phylum Chloroflexota; class Dehalococcoidia; order Lucifugimonadales; family UBA3495; genus UBA9611. Next base: position 7,032 of record NVWX01000048.1, read on the forward strand.
GGAAGTTCCACTGATTCAGGTACGCACCAACACCCACGACACCGCCGAAGCCCTGGCCGGTCTGCTGGACAAAGCCGACGCCCGCACCGCCGCAAAAGCCAATCACTTCGCCGGATTGCTGGAGCAGTACCTCGGCGCTGAAGCCCTGGAGCAACTGCTTAGATAGTTTCCGCTGGTAGCCTCAGATTCTTGACTGAGCCTGACATCAAGCTCTACAATAGAACTGTCCGCTCCTTATGGGGGCGTGTAACTGATTACAATCCCAGACAGCGCCGCTAAACGCCGGGAGAGAATGATATGCCCGTAACCCAAAATGGCGTGCAACTTACGGTGGCCATCTCCGAGAAAGCCGCCGAGAAGATTAAATACTTCGCCGAGAAAGACGGCATCGAAGAGAACGTGGGGGTTCGCGTGGCCGTCAAGGGCGGCGGTTGTTCCGGACTGACCTACGACCTCAAGATCACCGGCGACTTGGCCGACAGTGACACCGAAAAGGTCGTCGAGCAGTACGGCGTCAAAGTAATTGTCGAAAAGAAGAGCTACATCTATCTGGTCGGCACAGAGCTGGATTTCTCCGACGGCCTGAACGGCAAAGGGTTCGTCTTTGAGAACCCCAACGCCAAGAAGGCCTGCGGCTGCGGAACTTCCTTCAGCATTTAATCAGGGCAGCGTCTAGCCGTCCCAACCAGCAGAACCAAAAGCGCCGCCTTGTCGTGACAAGAGCGGCGCTTTTATGATTAAACCCCAAGTCTCCACTAAGTTTCAAATCGGAGCGTTCCATGGCCCTGCAAGAGTCCCCACTCCAGACCGGCGCAGAGATCTTCGTCGAGCGTCACGGATTTCAACTGCCGGCCGTTTACTTCGATTTCGCCTCCGAATATGCGGCTGCCACCACGGGGGTAGGCGTCCACGACGCGTCGTATATGGGCCGCTTGAAGGCTACCGGCGAAGACGGCTTGGACCTGCTGAACCGAATGTCCACCAACAAAGTTGTGGACCTGGCCTCCGGCGAGGGCGCAGTCACCGTTCTTACCACCGATCGCGGCCGGATCATCGACGTGCTTGGCGTCGTGAACCAGGGCGATCATGTGATCTTGCTGACCAGCCCCGGCCGCCAACAGGCGGTGATCGATTGGCTGGATARATACACCATCATGGAAGACCTCGTCATCGAGGACGTCACCGCTGAAACCACCATGCTGGCCCTGATCGGCCCGGACGCGGGAGATCTTCTGGGGCGAGGCCCCAGCCAGCTTCCCCAAGACTCACTCACATCCCGGTCCCTTTCCTTGGCTGGGACAGACGTCTTGGCAGTGGAACAACCCCTGGGCTCCCTTTCCAGATACTGGCTGATCTGCGCTCCGGATGCGGCCGCTGGCCTGTGGCAGCACCTCACGGACAATGGGGCGATTCCTATCGGCGCAACCGCCATGGACGCCGTAAGGGTGAACTTCGGAGTGCCTGAATACGGCCCAGAGCTCGGTGAGCCCTACAACCCCCTGGAAGCCGGCCTGATCGGGTCAGTGGACTTCACCAAGGGTTGCTACATAGGCCAGGAGGTCATCGCGCGGCTGGACAGCTACAAAAAGGTACAGAAGTACCTGGTTTCTTTGAGCTTCGACACCGAATCCACCGTTTCTCCGGGCCTCGAGTTGCTCGAAGAAGGAAAGCCGGTTGGGTCCATCACGTCCGTGGCCCCAGAGGCCACTAGTGGCGTCTTAAAGGGTTTGGGTTACGTCAAAGCAGCCAATGCCACCCSAGGCGCCCGGTTGGACATTGCCGGTCTGGAGAACGCATCAGCGGAGATCTTGGCCTTCGCCCAACCCTACGGTCCGGCCAAGGACTAAAACCTTAGTCAGCAGCCGCCTCTATCTTGCCATCGGGTGTCGCCGTCAAAAGCGCCGAGAAATCATAGCCGCGCTTCCGCATCTCTTCGGACCCGCCCTCGTTCCGGTCTAAGATCGAGACCACCTTCACCACTTTGCAKYMSRSYKMWWYCGCCGYNTTTGATGGCGTGGAAAAGCGACCCTCCCGTGGTRCAAACATCGTCCACGATYGCGACATCGCTCCCCGGTATCAAAGGCCCTTCGATGTTCTGCTTGGTGCCATGGCCCTTACTTTCTTTCCGGACGATGAATGCCGGGATGGGGCCCCCTCCCAGGTGGCTGGCCAGCGCTACGGCCGCGACCATCGGGTCGGCTCCCAGSGTGGTGCCGCCCACGGCTTTGGCCCCGGCCTGCTGCAGCAAGGGGATCAGGGCCTGCGCGATCAGGTGGGAGCCTTCCGGGTCYAGGCTGAGCAGCCKTCCGTCGAAGTAATAACTGCTTTTCTTGCCTGATGTTARAGTGAAATCGCCGTATTTGATGGCGCCACGCTCCAACGCCAATTCCAAGAGCCGRTCCACTGTCTCGCTCAAGTCGCCGTCCTCCCTTYCCGTGCTGTCAGATATAGTCCCCGCTCTCTGATATACGCGGCCACCGCGTCCGGGACCTGCCCAGCCAAAGATTCGCCACCGGAGGCCCGCCGCCGTGATTCGGTGCCGCTCACGTCGACCAACGGGGCGGTAACCATCTCTACTCTTCCCTTGGCTTCAGGAATTCGGCCGTAGAACCCGGCCCAATCAAAATCCTGTTCCCCGGGCCGGTCTAATACCAACATCCGGCAGAGTCCCACCACCCTGACCGGGTCCTTCCACTGGTCCAACTGGCCCAGAACGTCGAGGCCCAAGATGAAGAACAGGTCCGCCGATGGGCCCAGCATAGCCGACAGTTCCACCAGGGTGTCAACGCTGTAAGTGGGGCCTGGCCGGTGGGCTTCGATGTCACATACTTGGAACTTTGGGCGATCTTCGATAGCCAAACGCACCATCTCCAGACGGTGGTCAACCGACGCCAAAGGCTCCACTTGTTTAAGCCTGGGGTGTCCGGCGGGAATAAAAAGCACCCGGTCCAGTCCCGCCTGGTCCATAGCGGCCTCCGCGATACTCAGGTGGCCCAGATGCACCGGGTCGAAGGTCCCGCCCAGAATGCCGACGTTCAAGGCTAACCGCCGCTCAGAACCATGCGATCTCTACTTTCCCGAACCTGATGGTGTCCCCTGCCTCTATTCCGGCATCGATCAGACGATCAGCCAGGCCGGTTTTCCTCATYTCGCGCCATAATTGCAGCAGGACTCGTTGGTCACGTGTGTCGGCCATGGCTGTGAGCCGTTCCATCATCTCGGATTCCACGATGTAGACGCCGTCGGGGCCACGCCGGACCGATTCTTTACCCGCGGATCGCTGCGGACGGAAACGCATGGGCTCCGGCTCTGGGCCCTCTTCGACTACTTCCTTGGGCATCTCATCCAAGGCTCCGATGATATTCCCCAGCAGTTTATCGACACCCTCGCCAGTCGCCGCCGAGATGAACTGGACGCTAGACCCTTTTTCGCCGATGGCCTCAACCAGTCGTGTGGTCAGTTCCTCTTGCGCTTCCCTTACCTCAGTAACGTCCAGTTTGTTAACCACAACCAGTTGGCGCTTTTCAGCCATTTCCCGGTTGAATTGCTCCAGTTCTTCATTGATCATTCGATAATCATTCACCGGGTCTTCGGAGAGCCCGTCCAGCATATGCACATAAAGCCGGGCTCTTTCCGCATGCCKCAGGAACTCGTGACCCAGTCCAATCCCTTCGTGGGCGCCTTCAAGCAGCCCTGGGACTTCCATCATCACGAAATCATTCTCGCCAACCCGRACCACGCCAAGGACCGGCTCGACTGTCGTGAACGGATAGTCCGCCACCTTGGCTTTGGCGGCGGAGCACATAGAGATYAAAGTCGATTTACCGGCATTGGGTTTCGCCAGCAAGCCAACGTCCGCCAGCAGCTTTAGCTCCAAGAAGAGGATAGCCTTCTCTCCCTTTTCCCCCCGTTGCGCTAARACCGGCTGCTGGTTGGTCGGAGTGGMGAACCTGCTATTTCCCCATCCACCRCGGCCGCCCACGGCAACCAACCTCGGCTTTTCACTCGTGATATCGTCTACGTATTCTCTCTCGCCGTCCTCATTCAGACGATAAACCACGGTGCCCATCGGTACAGCAACATATTTGTGGTCGCCATTGGMRCCCCGGCGGTTCTTGCCTTTCCCATGTCCACCATGCACCACGTAGATYGTACTGTTGAACTTGATATGAAGCAGGGTATTGATRGAAGAATCACCAACCAGATAGGCGCTTCCTCCGTCACCGCCGTCTCCTCCGTTTGGACCGCCCTTGGGACGGTATTTCTCGCGAAGGAAACTGCTGCACCCGTTTCCGCCGGACCCGGCGTTGATATTTAGTCTAACGGTATCAATCATCGATTTTGTTCTAACAGAAAATAATAGAAGTAATAAGAGCGTGGACGACGGGGATAACSCCTAGTGGGSATGCCTAGCATYAAGTTGATTACAACTAGTTTAACATGGAGGGGCTCAGTATTTGGGTGGATACTCTGGTATGCGGGAGCGAACAGAAATACCGGGTTAGTGATTAGATCTGAGCTCGGATTTTGGGTTGGAATAATTGTCCCAGGCTAAAGCCGAAAAGTCCTGAAGTTATCCACCGGTAGCAAAACCTTACCCACGCATGGTAGTGGTATCCTGACTGCACCRTGTAACCAAGGCGCGATGGACCTGAATGCTGTTTGCGAACAAGACATTGCTGGGGTTGGCCGGGTCATTGGGAATCGTGGCTGCAGCCTGTTCCAACGCACCAGGCACGGCCGTTTTAGACCCCAGTCAGCAGCCAGATACTGAAATCGACAGAGAGGTTGGGCAGGTGGACCGAATAGCTTACGTCAGCCCCAACGGCAACCTATTAACCGTAAACCCTGACGGGGGTGATCTTGCCCAGCTCACCGGSGGACTCCAGGCTGAAGACGCTATGCCCGGTTTTGGCTCTCAGGGCAGTGTCCAGGCCCAGCCGGCGAGAGTGAACGAATACTATACCTGGCCCACCTGGTCRGCCGACGGCACAAAACTCGCCGCGTCCCGGGTGGTGATTCAAGAAGAACGGACCGAGATAACCGTCCAGGTCATGGACTCCCGCACCGGCCGCAGTGAGACAGTCTTCGAGAACGAACAGCCCGGACTGGTCGCCGATGGGGCTCCCCACTATATCTATTGGGCGCCGACAGGCAACGCGCTATCCTTTCTGTCGTCTACGCCAGAGGGGTTGTCCTTGTTCGTTTGGGGCGGAGCTCCCGGCGATGMCGCCGCCGCGGTCGCTTCGGGCGGACCTCTGTACTATCAATGGGCGAACGACGGCGGGGCGATGGCCCTCCACATTGGGACTGAGATCATCTGGGCCAAACCTCCCGCTGGAGACGCTTCCCGGCAATCTTTCCAGTCCAGTGGCAACTTTCGCGTACCAACCATCTCGCCGGACGGGGCCAGCCTGGCCTATGTGGACCAAGCAGACGGAGGCATGGGCCTGTATATCGCTCCCACGAGCGACCTATCACAGGCGCGGAGGATCCTGGATGTGGGCTCGCCTTCGGCATTCATGTGGTCGCCAGACGGAACACAGATCGCGGTGGCGGACCAGTCCGTTTCGGGGGCCCCGATCTATGACCGGCTGATGTTGGTGCCCGTGGACGGTTCGCCGGTGACAACGCTTTCWTCCGGGCGCTCATCTGAAGACGTRTGGGCATTCTTTTGGTCGCCTGCCGGTGACAAGCTGGCTTGGGTTGCGGTAAATACCGCCGAACGGGAGTTGGAATGGGTCGTGGCGCCCAGTGACGGCTCAGATGCCAAAAGGCTGTTCAGTTTTCAGCCGTCCKCCGAAGTTTTCATCATGTTGAGTTTCTTTGACCAATACGCGTATTCCCACTCACCCTGGTCGCCCGACGGCAAGTCGTTGGTCGTGGCTGGGTCCAAGGGACAGGCGGCGCGAAGGAGTAATGGCCGRACCCCCGCCGGCGACCGRGTCTACGTACTTGACGTTGATGGGGCCTCCGAACCCCGAGACCTGGGAGCCGGYGTCCTGGCCATTTGGTCGTGGAACTGAGGCCCAAGTTCTTGGCAGCCGTCATCAWGGCCGCKGGCCTGATGGCCGCGTGTGGKACYRACACKKCMACCCRRSCRCCGAACGGGGCRTCTKCGATAGACCCRGGGCCGGCCATGCGCCAAGCCGTGGTCCAATTACTGGGCTTGAGATCGGCGGCATTCAGCCTGGACCAYCTGGAAGGCAGCACCGTCTTGGTGCCAGGGGTGCTGATGACCAAGGTGTCGGGCGAAGTCTCCATCCCAGACCGGTTCCGGGTCACCGTCGAAGCCGAGTCCGAGTTCCCGAAGTCCTACATCGAGATCAGCATCATTRCTATCGACGATACGGCGTACATGACCGACATATTCACCGGACGCTGGAACCAGATCTCGGTGGACTCGCTGCCGTTCAATCTTTCGGGCTTGGGAAAAACCCTGGCTGATATCGTAGAGGCCGTGGAGTCGCCACAGGTCGTTGGAGAAGAGCGGCTGAGGGGTGTCGACACCCTTCACATTCGGGGTGAGATCGCCTCCGAGGACCTTTCCGAACTCGTTCCCGGCTCAGGGGAAGGGTTTCCTGTGCGGCTGGAGTTGTGGTTGGACCGTACCCAAGGCCTGTTGCAGCAGGTCCACATCATCGGGCGCGCGGTCCCCACCGATGCGCCGAACACCGTCCGCCAACTAACCCTTGAAGATATCAACCAGCCGGTGAACATCGAACCACCCGGCAACACTTCCGGATAACGTTCTAGCCCATGCTGGGAACAAACCGCACACTGCCCACGCCATTCGTGCTGACGATCATCGGCCTCGGGACATTCATCACGGCCTTGGACCAGACGGTTGTTGTGACYGCGCTGCCCAGCGTGATGCTAGACCTGCAAGTCCCCATCGCGGATCTGGACCGGGCCGCCTGGGTTATMACCGCCTACTTGCTGGGCTATACGGTGGCCATGCCGCTGATCGGCCGGCTGGGCGACGTTTACGGCTATCCCAGGGTCTATCAGGCCTCGCTGATAATTTTTTGCATCGGGACCAGTCTGGTCGCTGTTTCATCCAGCCTGGAGTGGATGGTGGGGGCCAGGGTCATCCAGGCCATCGGCGGYGGCGCAACCGTCCCCATCGGCATGGCATTGGCAACTACTTTGGTCCCCAGAGGTCAGCGGGGACTGGCTCTGGGCATCGTTGGGGCTTCAGCGGAGGCGGGGTCGATGTTGGGYCCAGTCTATGGCGGAGCGATTGTCGAGCTCCTGAGTTGGCGGTGGATCTTCTGGTTGAACGTACCCCAGRGCGCGGTCATCTTCATGGCGCTTTTCTGGTTGCCCAACCGCCGGGACACGGGGGCGCGAGTGGATTACATGGGTGGCGTGATCTTGGTTGGCGCTCTTTTGTTACTCTCTCTCGCCTTGTCCCGCACCGGGTTATTTACCTTCGATTCGCCTTATCCGTTCTTATTGGCGGCGGGCGCAGTGGGACTGATCGCCCTTCTGGTCTTGGTTGAAACCAAGGCGTACCAGCCGTTGCTTGCACCGGCATTGTTCCGGTCGTGGGCGTTTCTGACATCCAATCTGACCCAGATCTTGGTGGGAGTAGCGCTGATYATCGCCATGATTACCGTGCCGCTTATGGCCAACACCGTGATGGGCAAGTCTCCCTTCACCGGGGCGCTTTGGCTACTGCGGCTTACAGGTGTCATACCTTTGGGCGCAGTGTGCGGAGGGTTGCTTGTATCCCGGCTGGGACCGARCCCCCTGACAGTTGTTGGGCTTGTTTTGGTGGCTTTGGGTATGTTCTTGGCCAGCGGCTGGGAGTTGGGCGTGGCCGACCCCGAATTGACGGTCCACCTGCTGATCGCTGGGTTTGGGTTCGGCTTGGTCATCGCGCCAATCACCGTGCATGCTTTGGATGCAGCGAGCGAGGATTACCGGGGCACGGCTGCGTCGCTGGTCGTGGTGTCACGAATGATGGGGATGACTTTGGGGCTGGCGGCCCTCTCCGCTTGGGGCGTACAGCATTTCCAGGTGCTCACCACGGGGCTGGAATTTCCGTTGCCACTGGCAGGAGAGGCGGCTGGGATATTTGAGACCCGGGCCGCGGAATATTCGGCTAACGTCAACGCCGCGGGTCTGGCGCTTTTCCAGAGGTTCTTCTTGACCGCTTCGATAATCTCATTGATCGCCATYGTGCCTGCGTTGGGCATGCGGCGCGGGAACTAACTGATCGAGCGTCTATTGGAGATCGCGGAATTTGACTCGGTAACCGATGTACGATACTGTTGGGGCGGAATTTTCAAGGGTCGCGCCAGATATCATGCGCCAGGAAAACACGGCGATTACCCGGATATCCAGCGATTGAAAGAGACCCGTAAGGAGATASGAATCAAGTGATATTACCTAAGAAGTACATGAAGGCAAGTTTATTGGTGATGCTGGTCCTGATGTTCTCGGTCATCGCCGCTGCCTGCGGTGATACGAAGATCGAGACCGTTGATGTGATTARAGAAATCASYRAKSAAGKWMNGNTCGAARWGATCRWSGAAGTCGAAAAGATCGTCGAAGTCGAAAAGATCGTCGAAGTCGAAAAAATTGTCGAGACGGTCAGGGAAGTCGAAAAGATAGTCGAGGTCGAGAAGATCGTCGAAGTCATGGCCCAGAGAGACAAGCGGGAATTGGTCTTTGCCGGTCTAAACTGGGACAGCGCGCTGGTACAGAACGGCGTGGCCCGCTACATCGTTGAACATGGCTACGGCTATCCCACAACCCAGATCGAAGGCGGGACCATTCCTCTGTTCCAGGGTCTGCGGAAAGGTGATATCGACATCACCATGGAGATTTGGTTGCCCAACCAAAACGCAGCTTGGAATGAAGCGACAAAAGACGGCCAAGTTTTCTCGGTGGGCCGAAGCCTGGAAGACAACTGGCAGAGCACATTCATCATCCCCGGATACATTGCCGATGCCAATCCTGGTCTGGTCTCGGTACAAGACCTGAAGAAAGACGAGTACAAGAGYCTGTTCACTGAGCCTGACAGCGGCGGAAAGGCCGTGTTGATCGGTTGTATCGCCTCCTGGTCGTGCCGGGCAGTTAATGAGGGACAGATCGTGGCTTATGGCCTGTCTGACCACATTGAACTGAGAGACCCCGGTACCGCCGGTTCCTTGGCGGCGGCCATCGAAGGCGCTTTTAAGAAGGAAGAGGCCCTGCTGTTCTACTACTGGGGCCCGACCAAACTGGCCTTTGACCACGATTTCCGGCGCTTGGAGCAGCCGGACCCATCGACGTGCGCCAACAACGACCCGGTCAAYGGATGCGAATTTCCAGCAGCTAATATCTTGATCGCCATGAATACYGACCTCTACGCTGAYGCTCCGGAGTTGATCGCGTTCTTCAAGAATTGGGACTGGTCGGCCGGCAACCAATTGGCCGCCGACGGTTGGTACGGAGACAACAAGGACGACTACGATTCCTCCGAGGAAGCGTATTCAGCTACGGGAGTTTGGTATCTCAAGAATAATGACGCCTGGAAGACTTGGGTCCCCGCCGATATCTTGGCGAACGTGGAAGCAGCACTAGCCAACGAGAGTTAGCCAACTTCCAGATCTAGCGACTTAACACAACCAAAGAGAGGCCCGGTCCTTTCAAAGTAGGGCGGGGCCTCTTTGTTATTTGTGAGTGTTGACCGGTGGCCGAAACCGCCCCTATCGTCATTCCTGCGAAAGCAAGAACCCACTGCACCATGCAATTTGTCATCCGTTCGCGGTGAGTCCGTCGAACCTCCTAGTCCGCATCGAACATATRMTACCGTCTAACCTTCGACACACCCCCTGGTGCACCTGGGAGATTCCCGACTCCGGTCGGAGTTCAGGTCGATCGGGCGCGGCACGGCTTGATACATTGCGCAGTGGGATCCGGCTTCCGCCGGAAAGACGGAGAGGTGTATCTAGCCATCCTCTCGTGGTGAGGCTGCGACGTTTGGGGGCGCCCACGCTCCGCCGTCCGCCTACCGCTGGCTATCCTGGGAAAGGATGTATCCCTGGGAGATGCGGTCGATGATGATCGCCATCACGACGATCGCAGTCCCGGCCACGAAGGCCCGCCCTTCTTCAAGTTGCCCCATGGACCGAAGCACTTCGATGCCCAGTCCGCCCGCTCCAACCATCGCTGCGATGGTTGCCATGGCCAATGCCATCATCACCGTTTGGTTGACTCCGGCCATGATAGTCGGAATGGCCATCGGGATTTGTACTTTGACTAACAACTGCAAAGGACTAGAGCCGAAAGAACGGCCCGCCTCCACCACCGATGGGTCGACCTGCCTGATGCCCAGGTTGGTCAACCGGATACACGGAGGGATGGCGTAAAGCACCGTGGCCAAGATGGCAGCCACGTTGCCCAGTCCAAACAGCATTATCCCGGGAACTAAGTAAACGAAACTGGGCATGGTCTGCATGGCGTCCAAGATGGGCCGGGTGATCGTATCTACGAAGTTRCTGCGGGCGCTGAGGACCCCAACGGGGATGCCGACGAGCACCGCGATCGTGACCGACACCATCAAGATGGCAACCGTAACCATGGCGGGTTCCCACAGATTGACCAATCCGATGGCGGCCATGCCCGCTGCTGAAGCCACGCCGACGCGAAAACCGGCGGCCCRCCAACCGGTTATGAAGACCAGCGCCAAAACTACGGGCCACGGTATCCARACAAGGAAGTCCCGAAGATGCCCCAATGCGATCTTCAGGTAGTCGCTGATGSTATCGAAGAACCAGTCCATATTAATGATCACCCAGTCGATACCATCATCGATGGCATGGGTGATGTCGGGGCTGAAATTCTTCTGGAAGTCCATGGCCGATTCGGCTTCCATGCCGTGAATGATGAACGAAGCCAGCAAGGCGGCGCAAAGCACTAACGCGATCAGGCCGAATTTCCTGGCTCTTTGAGCGCCCTCGCTGGGGGATTCATCACCGTTGCCGGAGATCAGCTTGGTCAGGTCCTTTATACGTGTATTCACGGTGYCCTCACTGTGAGTTATTGGCTGAAAGGTCCGGGGCCAGAGCGAAGGGAGCCCGGTTACAAGCCGGAKGTAACGATCTTTAACAGGTCCTGTTGGGTGGCGACACCGATGAAATTGTTGCTTTCGTCGACCACCGGCAGAGGGATATTGCCGTCCGCTAACAACGGGAAARCCTGTTCCAGGGCAACGTTCGGCAGGACCGGCTTGATGGAGTGGTCGATACATCCATCGATACCATCGACTTGCGGCGCGGCGGTGCGGTTCATGAGTTCGCGGCTGATCACGCCTAGGAAATTCCTTTCTTGGTTTAGTCCGATGGCGTAATCACATTGTGCCTGGTCCATCTTCGCCAGGAGCGTCTCCCRTGTTTCTGTGTCGAAACAGACTACATCKGGGTCGCGGACGATATGGCCGACATCCAGGACTTTGGTTTTAGAGATGCCCTGTGTGAATTCGCGGACGAAATCGTCGGCAGGCTCAGTGATTATGTCTTTGGGYGTGCCCAGTTGGATGATCTCCCCGTCCCGCATGATGGCGATGCGGTCGCCAACTGAGATTGCCTCGTCCAAGTCGTGGGTTATGAAGATGATGGTCTTTTGGATCTCTTGCTGCAGGGCGGCCAATTCTTCCCGCATCTGACGCCGGATAAGGGGGTCGAGGCCGCTGAAGGGCTCGTCCATGAGCAGGATCGAGGGGTCCACAGCCAATGCTCGCGCCAGCCCCACCCGTTGTTGCATGCCGCCGCTGAGTTCCCGCTGGTTGGCGTTCTCCCATCCGGTGAGGCCCACCTTTTCCAGCATCTCCTGGGCGATGGCGTACCGYTCTCTCTTGTCYAGGCCCTTGACCTCCAGCCCGTAGGCGGCGTTGTCCAGAACATTCTTATGGGGCAGCAGGCCGAAGTTCTGGAAGACCATGGCCATCTTGGAGCGCCGGAAATCCCGGAKCYGTCTGTCGTCGAATTTAGTTACGTCTTCCCCTTCCACCAGGATCTCGCCGGCTGTGGCCTCGATAAGGCTGATCAGGCAACGGACCAGGGTGGACTTGCCGCTTCCGGAGAGCCCCATCACAACAAAGGTTTCACCCGGCGATACCTGGAAAGAAACGTTGCGAAKGGCGACCACCAGRTCCAATTGCTGCTGGACCTCGGCGCGGCTCTGACTTCGGAATGGTTCTTCCAGGGCCCGTTCGGGTTTCTTGCCGAAGACCTTCCACAAGGAATTCACGGAGATGATGGGCGCGACCCCATTACCGGACGGCCCGTAGGATGGGCTTGTTGAATTTCCTGCCAYGAATATTCCTCCGTGTGTGTCCTGTAGCGAGATGACCGGCCAGGCCGTCTCCGCAGCAACGGGYGTTTGCRAAKTTTACCACTGCCGGGGACCGCCGACCGAACAGGCGAACTAGATWGGAAAAGCCTCATCAAGCATCGCCACCTGGTCCGCACTGAGCGACCAGCCTGAGGCCTCGCAGTTCTCGATCGTCCGCTCCACGCTGTTGGTTTTGGGAATAACTATCATATTGGGTCGAGACAGGCACCAATTCAATGCCACTTGGGCCGGGGTCTTGCCAACTTCTTGGGACACTTGTTCCAGCACAGCGCCACGCTTGTCCGGCAGGAGCCTGGAGCGCCCCGCTAGGGACCCGTCGGCCAACGGGGTGTAGGCGATAACCGTGATGCCGTTGTCCGCGCAATAGGGAATCAGGTCTCGCTCTATCTCGCGTCTTTTCAGGTTATAGAGCACCTGGTTGGAGACCAACGGGTTCTTKGTCATGGCTCGTTGGGCTTCTTTCATCTCAGCCACCGAGAAATTGCTGACGCCGATGTAGCGCACCATTCCCCGGTCCACCAGTTCTTCCATGGCGCCCATGGTCTCGGAGATGGGGACTGACCGGTTGGACCAGTGGATCTGGTAGAGGTCGATSACATCGTCKTCSAGRAGGCGRAGGCTGTTCTCGGCGGCYTKCAGCACGGCGTCGYGGCGMAGGTTGCTGCCCAGGACCTTGGTGGCCAGGAAAACCTTGTCGCGCCGGTTTTTTATCGCCGCGCCCACTGCGTCTTCGGTCCGGTACATCTCGGCCGTGTCGATCAGGTTGGCGCCGAGGTCGATGCCTTTCCGCAGCGGCTCCGGTCCGCCCTTGTATTTCCAAGTGCCCAGGCCGATCTCAGGCACCATGACCCCAGTGCCGCCAAGCTCGCGATATTCCAAGTTGCCGTCCCCCGTATGTCGAATCGGCGGATGCGCCACCTTCGCCTGCTATGGTATACCAGAAGCCATAACCAATAGCCGAGAGGTGCAGCCATGGAGTTCGAGGACGTACGGGCCCATTTCGAGAATAACCACCGGGGCGTGATAACCACATTCCAGGCCAACGGCGCCGGACATTCCAGCATCGTAGTCTGCGGGGCCTACCAGGGGAACGCGGCTTTCGTGATCGTTTATGGGAGCTCAGCCAAAGCCCGGAACCTGAGGAAAGACGCCCGGTGCACAGTGATGTCGGTATCCGACAATTGGCGCACCTGTGCCATCGTGGAAGGCCAGGCCACGCTAATGGATTATGGGAACACTGACAAAGAGAAGATGCGGGTGGAACTACGTGAGGTATTTAGGGCCTGCGGCGACAAAGACCACTCCGACTGGGAAGAATACGACCAAGCCATGGTCAAACAAGACGCGGTGATAGTGCTGGTCAAGCCGGATCGGGTTTATGGGAAGATGTCGTAGAAGTGGTAGAATTTTGATATTGCCGGAACGAATTAAAGCAGGAGTCAATGGCCGTGTTTAGCTTTGCCGAAGGTTAGAGACGCTATTCGTTTAGTCGAGCGCGATGGATGGTTTCTCGCCAGAACAAAAGGTAGCCACCGTCAGTACAAACATCCAATCAAATCCGGGTCGGGCACATGGAACAGCATCTTAAAACAGGCCGGATTGGCAAGAGAGGCAAGGGAATGACATACGTTGTGGTATACGAACAAACGGGTAACGGTTGGTCGGCGTACGTGCCGGATCTGCCTGGGTGTGTAGCTGCTGGCAAAACGCGAGAAGAAACAGAAAGTCTTATCCGCGAGGCCATCTTGTTTCACCTCGAAGGTTTGCGCGAGTCGAATGAGGCCATTCCTGAGCCGGGAACCTGGATCGAGATGGTGGAAGTTCCAGCTTAGGTCCCGTACCTCATAGCGCCAACACCGCATCCGACAAGCACACCAACTCACCCCGCTGGTTGATTCCCTTCACCCGGCACTCCAACATCTTCATCCCGCCCTCTTCGCCCTTGCCGGTTACTTCGCCCTGAAAGGTGACGGTGTCGCCACCCCGAAAGGGCGTGATGGCCCGCATCAGGAGGCTGCCACCAGAGTAGAAACTGCTGGCTGGAAATGAAAGCTCCAACATCTGGTGCACGTACGACATGGTGGCCGGGCCGGAGTTGGTGGTGCCGGCGAAGATGTTCTGTTTGGCGAATTCCTCATCGGTGTGAATATTACTGTCGTTACGGCGGCCGGCCAGCCGGAAATCGTTCTTCCGGTTCATGATCTCCTGGCTCTCGGTGATGGCCAACTCGCCCAACGCGTCGCCGACCGATGCCGCGGCAAAGTCCACCAATCCGTGTGACACAGCTTCCGGAACCGCTGTCTGGGAATCAGCCTCCTTCGCCGGGACTTCCCGCTGCCCTTTGGCGTACTCAAAGATGCAGGTGTAGTCGTATTCAGCGGCCAACTCGCCCCGTTGGTTGATAGCTTCCACCCGGAAGGTGACGAATTTGCTGCCCCGGCGTTCGTACTTCTCCAGCACCCGCCGCCGTCCGGTGATGGTGTCGCCGGCAACCACCGGCAGGAACCAGCGGATTTCACATTTGGCGAACGGGGTCTGGCTTCGGGCAGTCTTCGATACCTCAACGGCGACGAACCCGTTGGCTTCCGCAATCTCCTCGCGAAGCAACGGCGCATAGCTCAGGACCATGGTGGGCATGGCCACGAGACCGCTGGCGTCCGACTGGTACGCGGGAGATTCATTCAAAGCCAACCGCGCGTACTCCGCGATGTTCTCCGCACTGATATCAACCACCGTTTCGTTGCCAACCTGGCCCGCTTCTACCGAGTCGAAGGTCCACAGTTTTTCCTGCTGGTCCACCATGCTTTATAGCGCTCCTATCAAATGCGAGGTTTCTGGCGTCATTCTATCGCACCATGTAGTCAGCGAATCAGGCGCATCCGCTACTCGCCAAAGCGTGCTAGCCTTCCTCAATACCTGAATCGCTTCTTCAGTGATCTCCCGGACGATATCGGCGGCCGGTTGGACCCGTTTTATCAGGCCGACGCCCTGTCCGGCCCAGTTGGATAGCCCTTCCAAGTCGCCCGTCACACCCGAATATGAAGCGATGGACGAGTACCGTTCCACCGGCCCGCCATCTGCTGCTTTCGCGATGACCTCGCCTTCGCCAGGCCTTTCCCCAACTTCTGGGCTGCCCGCGGCTTCCCAATTCTCGATGGTGTTGTTGCGTAAGGCTCTGCCTCCAGCGGCCCAACCCCCGTTGAAAACCTTGGAGGACAGGAGCGTGCCGGTTTCAGAAGCGTTGATGATGCGCTCTTTATAAGAAGGGTCGACGTCCGCTTCCTCGCTGGTCACGAACCGAGTCCCGATCCATACGCCGTCCGCTCCCAGCATCAGTGCGGCCGCCATGCCTCGGCCATCGGCGATGCTGCCGGCGGAGATCACAGGGACCGGGGCCACCGCGTCCACGACCACCGGCAACAACGCCATCGTTGCAACGTCGCCCCGGACGTGGCCGCCCGCCTCCCAGCCTTGCGCCACGATGATATCGACACCCGCCGCCACGGCCCTCCTGGCCGCTTCGGCGTCGCCAACGGTGTACATCAACAAGGCGCCGGCCGCGTGGACGCGCTCAACATACTCGTACGGCTCGTCCCAATGGAATGAGACAACATCGACCCCGGACTCGAGGCAGGCGTCTAGCCGATCGTCGGTCCCCTCTAAGCCACGTAGGATGAAATTCCCGCCGAATGGCCGGTCCGTCAGATCGTGGGTCTCGCTGAGTAGCCTATGGACATCGTCGGCATCCCGACGGAGGAAGGCCAACATCCCCAGACCGCCGGCGTTGGAAACGGCGGCCGTCATCGTGGGAGTTGTCGCCGGCCCGATGGGCGTGTCAATCTTCAAAAGGTCGCATAGGGGGGACGTAGCGAAGCCATGGGTCATCTCCAAATATCTGGCATATGTAACTTCCCATAATCATACGTAAGCCTAGATAAGTGTGTCTATATTGTGGAAAAAATCACGATTATTCTGTCCGAAATTTGTTGTTGTCTTGCGCTCGAATCCCAAGTCGCGCCAGCCTGCCCAGCCATGCTATCGTAGGCTCCGCCAACCAGGAACAAACAAGCGCGGGATCACCCCGCTGCGGAGGACAATATGAAGGTAGGATTTATCGGACTGGGCACCATGGGCGGAAGTATGGCCTACAACGCCCTGGACGGCGGCAACGAGATGGTGGTCCACGACATCAACCCTGTGTCGGCCACCCGGCACCTGGAAGCCGGCGCGAAGTGGGCGGATACTCCCAGAGAGGTGGCTGAGCAGTCGGAGATCGTGTTCACCTCGCTGCCTGGACCAACCGAAGTCGAGGCCGTGGCGTTGGGCGAAGCGGGGATCATGGAGGGCATGAGCGCCGGCAAGGTCTACTTCGACCTGAGCACCAGCACTCCGGGCATGATACGCAAGATCCATGCTGAGGCCGCGGCCCGAGGCATCGACGTCCTGGATGCGCCTGTGAGCGGAGGCCCCAGGGGCGCGGCCAGC
>NVWX01000092.1 GCA_002746355.1 Dehalococcoidia bacterium
GCACGAAATGTGGGCCTTGTATGAAAAAGGCGAACTCTATGAAGATACCCCGCTGATCGGTATTCACCCGGAAGATACTCACCAGGCTGATGTGGGTGCCGTAGTCAGTGAGATTAAATCTGTATTGGCGGAAGAAGCCAAACGGCAACAACGACTTAACGAATCTGAAGATTAGTTTCTTGAGTGCCTGGCAAATCACGATCGACGAATATTTACCCTAAGAAACCCCCAACCAATGAAATTATTGATCCGTAATTTAGACCGCAGCATCTCGGAAGCGACTCTCCTGCCGATGTTTGAAAAACATGGTGCAGTACAGTACTGCACGGTCGTTATGGATAAAAAAACTAGCAAGTCGAAAGGCTTTGCTTTCGTCGAAATGCCGAAAGTTGGCGAAGCCAAGGCTGCTATGCAGGCCTTGAACGGCACGAAAATCGGGGACAACAAACTTCGAGTGAAAAAGGCTGAATATCGATCAGAAAATCAAGATTAGTGGCGTATAAAAAGTTATCTTCCAAAAATAGTAAAGTGGTAGTGAATATAGACAGAGAATATGGAACTTACAGTGTGAAAGCTGATGGTATTGAGACAAGTGGGCTCAATATGTCTTTTTCGATCAAGGGTGAGTGCGTCAAACGGAGAAAAAAGCAACTTAATGATGATGCGATCATAGAGGAGAAACGCAGGAAACCATCCGCTTCAACAGGCGCAGGATTCTTCATCAACAATCAAGGCCATATCGTTACCAATGTTGCCAAGCGTTCTTTCTGCCATTTGCGTACCCACTTGTCAGTCTTTTTCCAAAGATAACGACCCTTTACAGGTTCAATCTCCCCCAAACAAAATTACCCGGAAGGGGACGTATCCAGCCTCCCGGGGATCCTTCTAGTTCTTGCCCTAGAGCGCCGATATGACTGGTACCTACGTCAGAGGGCCATTCCAAGCGACTTACCCCAGACGCCTGGGACGGGACGTTGGTGGGGACAGGCATGTCTGTAGGTGTTGGAGTATATGTGGACGTTGTCTTCTTAACGGCCTCCGCCGGAGTAGGTGCAGTTTGTCCGCCTCCACAACCAGTAGCGAATAGGATCGATACAATTCCTGCTATTAGTAGAACGATTCTTAAAATTGTCATTTGCTATACCGCCAATMWKCCMWGTMSCTWMAWKWYYWWTCWYMRWMRMMYSMTRKSCCYGSAATWAYMKTCCAAAGTTCTAGGCTGAGTTCGACGTTCCCGAAGAAGAACCCGACGGCCCAKYCCAAGGGCTTGTCGAGAGAAACCGCCAAGGCTTGGGCCACCACGTTGCCCGATTCCAGCACCCATGATCCGACGGGGCGCACCGAGAAGGTACGCCCGTCTATGTCGATTTCGATTGCTTCCCATTGCTGGCCTTATCACCCTTTTTATAACTAGCGGATTTCCTCGGGCTATTTAGGTCAACTGCCCGTTAACTTCGGTTTCCTTGCCATGAGCAAGAGCAGCGCACCGAAGAAATTCAAGGCAGCCAAGATCTCAAAAGCCAGCTTGTAATCGCCTTGAAGGTCGTACATGTATCCGGCGAACGGAGACGCCCCAAACAACAGGATATTCATCGGTACCGATGAAATGCCTAGAATCTTGCCAAAATTGGCCCGGCCAAAATAATCGCCACGGATGGAAGTGGCGAGTGGGCTAGTCCCCCCAAATCCAATGCCGAACAGAACTGCGAATAGATAGACCATTTCGATGTTGGATGGGAAGGCTACAAGAACTAGCACAGCACCTGCCTGAATCGAAGAAAACACGAACATACCCAGGTTTTTGGGTATACGTTCACCTGCGTAACCCCCAACAACTTGAAACACCATGGAAACAGCTGTGTACACGGTCACCACCCACCCCGCGGCCTGGAGCGAAAATCCCTCGTCGGTTAGGAGTGGGGCCAGATGGGTCATCATGGATACAATCACGACAGCTGTCAGGCTATGGCCCAAGGAAATGTACCAGAAAGCCTTGGTCCGCATAGCTTGTGCGAGGGTGAAATCACCATTTGGATTACGCTGTTGACTGGTTTGCTCGGTTTCATCGGCGACGACGAGTGTCGAATCTGGTGTGTCACCGTCTGGATGTAGGCCGTAATCTTCTGGTCGGTTGCGAATGAGCCGGGAGATTGGCAATGCGATCACCAGAAAAAAAATCCCCAAGATTGACGCGGTTAATGCCCACCCCAAAYGCCCGTAATCGGGATCGATAGCCCACGCTATTAAAGGAATCAGTAGAAGTCCGCCGAGGCGACTGCCGGCGTTAGACCAACCCATTGCCGAGGACCGGCGCCGAACAAACCAGTTGTTCAACATGGTGGTGATGGGCAACCAGCCGCTTAGGCCTTGGCCCAGGGCCATAACCAGGAACGCTACGTAGAATACCCAAAGATGGTTTACCTGACCAAACAGTAAGAAGCCAGCGCCCATGATCAATAGCCCGATAAACACGAGGCGGCGTGTTCCAATTCGGTCGGTCAGATATCCTTCAACAGGGCCGAGCAAACCACTTTCTACGCGAGTAAAAGCGAAGGCCAGTGACAGCTGAGTACGGTTCCAGCCAAACTGGGCTTCCAACGCCACAAACCATAACCCCATAGCATGAAAGAGCGGTACGCTGGATGTGCGGATAAAGCTACTGACGCCTACCAGCCACCAGCCGTAGAAGACTCCCCGTGCGCGGTGGGATAGATGCGCTATATAGTTCATCGGATCATAGGTTTCATGCGGTGGCTATGGGTCATTCGCCCACTTATCTTTCGGGTCTGCCCAAAACCTTCCCCAAAATGTTTTCTTAGATTTCGTCTTGGCGGACCTCACACCAATAAAATCCTAGAGTACGGCATTTGCTCTACTGGTGGTTGTGGTATCTGCAATGGCAATGGTTGTAGTGCTACCAGGATATCTACGCCGACTCCCACGTCGTTGTTCTACCCTGGGAATTGACCTATTTGTTCGGAAAGACCTAGCTGAAATTCTTTGTTGTTTCAAGCCGACGATTGACAGCAGGACATGGACGATAAGTGCTAGTGATATGGAAGATAGGTAGCGCATGGCTGTAGTCTAGGCTKAGTTCGGTGTTKCCGAAGAAGAAGCCGACGGCCCATTCCAAGGGCTTATCAAGCGACTCAGCCAACGCCGTCGCCGCCACACGCCAATCCCATACGCCAGGGACTATGGAATGACCTCCCAGACCTGGCGGTTGCCTTCTACTGAGTTGCTATTAAATTGCCTGACAGACTCTTCAGTCTCGGGGGATAGCTCGTCGTAATTGGAACGCTGATTATTAAAGTACTCATCTAGGCTTTCCACTTCAATCTCAAATGCGATGGTATCCATTCGGTCTGTATAATCCGTGTAGATTTTGCCCGTTGTATTGCCATCGCTGGCCCAGGAAGCCCTAACCTCCTTAACAACTTCCAAGCACTCAGGCACCTTTCCCCGAGCACATTTCCAGACGTTTCTCACCATGTACATTCTCAGTCCCCTCAGAACATAATCTAAACCAAGATTGGGAGACTATACGATAGGTCAGGCTAATCGTCCAAAGTTCCAAGCTAAGTTCGGTGTTGCCGAAGAAGAACCCCACAGCCCGCGGGAAGGCCTGTCCAGCGACTCGGCTAGTGCCACCGCCACGATACATCGCCAGCCGCGGTCCCTTCTTGGTCGCCAAGGAGGATTGGCACACCATTCCGGCCGAAGCCAAAATCGTTTGGACTTATCTCTGCAGGCGCTCGTAGGTCTCGAAAGAATCGGTAAATGGAAAGGCCGTTGGCGTGGGCAATTGGCTTCTTCTTCGCCGACTTG
>NVWX01000014.1 GCA_002746355.1 Dehalococcoidia bacterium
GGGTGGTCGCTCTCCAGGGCGTCGGCGACGGACTGAGCATCTGATGGCGAACACCCCGCGCCGAAATAGATGGTGACGATGGCATCACCGCTGAGGCCGGCAAGATCGAGAGCTACCCTCAGAGCTCGCTGAGCGCTTTCTTCCGCCGTGACAAGCTTACCTTCCAACAGACCGATGTACTGGCCTTCTTTAACCTCAATTCCGCCAATCTTGACGCCCCTGACGGCGGCGGTTACTTCCACGGAGGCAATCTCGGAGATGGCGGCCGTCATGGCCGCAACGTTCTCCTGCCAAGGCCCCTCCGGGTTAAAGGCGAACATGGCAGCCACCCCTTGGGGGACACTCTTGGTTGGTATTACATGGAGAAACGCCTCCGCCTCGGCAGCCTGTTCCGCCGCCAAGACCACGTTGCTATTGTTGGGCAGCACTATCACATCCGTGGCTCCGGTGTTTCGGGCGGCGTCGATGATCTGCTGGACGCTGGGGTTCATGGTCTGCGCGCCCTCAACCACTCCGGCGCAGCCAGAGTCCCGGAAAAGGTGGGCCAGCCCATCGCCTTGCACCACCGGGAGCAACGCCAATGCGGCGGCTTCTTTGACAGCACCATGGCCAGCGGCGGCGAACCTTTCGTTCTGCCGGTCCATGTTCTCGATCTTGACATCGGACACCGCGCCCAAAGACTCTGCGTAGCTAAGGGCAGGCGCCGTGTCCTCGACATGGATGTGCACCCGCACGTCGCGCTCGTCCCCAACCACCACGGCGGAGAGGGCGGTTTCTTTAAAATGGTTTCGGACTTGCTCCAGGTCTAATTCCCGCCCATTGACGCTACTGATGATGAACTGTGTGCAATTACCCCAATCTTCCTCCACCGTGGCATCCAGAAAGCCGGGATTCGCCGGTCCGCCGCCGTTGTTGGCCGCTCCCTGGAACCGGCCCAACTCCGATAGATCGATCAACGATGCCTCGGCCCCTGATATCGCCCGAAGAGCCGCGCCGATCAATATCACGACCCCGAATCCTCCAGCATCGACCACTCCCGCTTCCCGCAGTACCGGTAGCTGCTCCGGGGTATGCGCGAGGGCGTCTTGGGACGCCTGGTAGGCCGTTCGCCATAGGCCCAACAGTTCATCATCGACGCCTTGGACCGCTTCGGACGCCATCC
Organism: Dehalococcoidia bacterium; assembly: GCA_002746355.1. Lineage (GTDB taxonomy): Bacteria > Chloroflexota > Dehalococcoidia > Lucifugimonadales > UBA3495 > UBA9611. The sequence continues at coordinate 1,163 of NVWX01000014.1, forward strand.
TGATCACGGTGAGCATGGTGCCTTCCACCGGGTTGCCAACTGAACTGTAGGCGCAGTCAGCAGCCAGCTTGAATGCCAATGCCAGGTCCGAGGCTGCAAGATAATCCTTGCCCCTCAACGCGTCGGAGAATCCTTTGAAGAACTGAGACAGGATCACGCCGCTGTTGCCCCTGGCGCCGAAGAAAGCTCCTTGGGCCAGGGCTGAGGATACGGCGGCCACGGAATGGTCTTCGCCGCCCGGGCATGCATCCGCCGCCGACTGTACGGCTGAGCGCATGGTTAGCAGCATATTAGTGCCGGTGTCGCCGTCGGGCACCGGGAACACATTCAAGGCGTTCACGGCGTCCCGGTATTCTTCCAGGCAACTCGCGGCTGCGGAGAATGCGGCTTGGAGGTCTTGTCCCCGTAACTGGTCCATGCTCAACCCGTTACCATACCTGATGGTCGAGTCCGTCGCCGGATCTATGAGATAAAGAGATGCGAAGGGGTTGCCGTCGAAGTCGGGGCAATTATATATCATGGTCCGCGCTCTGGAATCGAGATACGCCAGACCGGTCTGAAGGGTTGAACGGCCTATGGCCGATGAGCCACTCAGGCGGGAATGGGCACGAAATTCCTTGACAGGTGTATGAGGCTCCCGTAATATTGAAGGTCGAGGAATAGATGGACTACGCGATAATTAAAACAGGCGGAAAACAATACCGAGTCAAGCCCGGCGACGAGTTGGATGTAGAACTTCTACCCAACCCGGTCGACTCGGTGGCAGAGTTTGTTGAAGTATTAGCCCTTTCGGACGGCGGAGAAGTGACCATCGGTGCTCCGTTGGTCGAAGGCGCCAAGGTGACGGCCCAGGTCTTGTCGCACTACAAAGACAAGAAACTGATGGTCTTTAAATACAAAGCCAAGACCCGTTACCGGAGAAAGCGCGGCCACCGGCAGACGTACACTCGGCTGCGGATTCAGGACATCGAACTGAACAAACCCCGCGCCCCCAGGCGCCGGGCGGCCGCCACGGCTTCAACCGAGGCAGAAGGCGGAGAAGGGAATAGTTAATGGCTCATAAGAAAGCTGGCGGCAGCACCAATAATGGAAGAGATAGCAATTCCAAGCGGCTTGGCGTGAAGCGGTACGGCGGAGAGCGCGTGACGAGCGGCTCCATCATCGTCCGGCAACGCGGCACCCGCATCAAGCCGGGGACCAACGTCGGCTTGGGACGTGATTACACCATCTTCGCTGTCATAGACGGCGAAGTGAAATTCGAATGGGCCGCTAAGGGCCGCCGCCGGGTCAGCGTGTACCCTGTGGAAGCCGCCTAAGACGGCGCGGCGATTCCAGAAAATACTAGAAGAAAGATCGGTTAAGAAATGAAAACGGAAATTCACCCTTATTTTTACAATTCCACGGTGACGTGCTCCTGTGGCAACGTGTTTAACACTGGGGCCACCAAGCCCACCCTACGCGTAGAGGTGTGCAGCAAATGCCATCCCTTCTATACGGGCGAGCAGCGGGTGGTTGACACCCAGGGCCGCATCGAGCGGATGAAGCGCCGCTACAACCTGAATTAGTCTATGCCCGAATTGCCGGAACATTCAGGCATAGCGGAAATCTTTAAAACACCGGGAAAACCGAGAGATCGAGGGCACGTAGCCCTCGATTTTTCATTTATGCTAGAAGTAATGTGATTCATTTCGGCCGACTCCCAGACCACTGGCCTGGCAAATAGAGGACTAAGTTGGCAGAACAAGCCCCTCATCTGTACGGCGGACAGGCTGTCATCGAAGGCGTGATGATTCGTGGCCGGGACTATTTTGGCCTGGCGGTGCGGCGGGAAGACGGCTCCATCGAACTCCACTACGAACCGTTGAGCGCGCTCTACAACGGACGGCCACGGCGCTGGCCGCTGTTCAGAGGTTTCCTCACTCTGCTTGAGACCATGCTGCTGGGGATCAAAGCTCTCCAGCTTTCCGCCAACATGGCCGCCATGGACCGCGACCCTGACGCCGAAGAAGGCATTCCCGCTTGGGTCATGGCGACAACTTTGGGCATCTCGCTGCTGTTCGGTGTTGGGCTTTTCTTCATAACGCCACTGATGATCGCCTGGGCCCTGAACCCGGTCCTAAATTCAGACCTGCTCAGCGAGATCGTTGAAGGTGTGATCCGGTTGGCCTTCTTGTTGGGTTACATAACCCTGATCGGCAGGCTCAAAGACGTAAAGAGGGTATTTGCCTATCACGGCGCTGAGCACATGACCGTGCACGCCCTGGAGGCAGGACTACCCCTGACTGTTGAGAACGTGCGGAAGTTCGGCACACCACACGCCCGGTGCGGCACGGCATTCCTGCTGACGGTAGTCGTCGTTTCGGTGGTGGTGTTTGCGATGCTTTTGGGCCCGCCCCTGGAATGGCGCATAGCTTCCCGGATACTGCTCTTGCCCGTGATCGCAGCGGTTAGCTACGAGTTCCTCAGGTTCAGCGGTTCTCATCAAGACGCCTGGTTCGGGAAGATGATCGCCCAGCCCGGACTGTGGCTGCAGAAGTTGACCACGAGACAGCCAGACGACGCCCAGATAGAGGTGGCCATCCGCGCAATGGAGACCGCCATAGCTGCGGACGCCGGCGAGGAAATAGCGAAACGGATTCCACCTTCCGGAACGGGAGTGCAGCCCGGCTTGGACATCGAACCCGGCTCTGGCTAGCTCTTGGCGATTCGAGCAAAACAGCCGAACCCAGGCATTAAAATCTCTGATGAACGACTGAGATCAACCAAAATTCGGCTAATGATTAACTCCGTATGTTTGGTAAGATATTCTATCGAATCATGCGTAACGGAATGCTCAACGGCCAATGTCAGCTCAGGCGTTTCTTTGGGTTACCCCCGCAACATTGCAGCAACGGGAAATATAAGTTCCACATTCGCGCCGAGCTTCCCCCGGAGCGCGACGGCGAACATCAGCTCCACATTTGCGCCCAGTTTCCCTCGCGCGGCGACAGCTAACATCAGCTCTACCGTCGCGCCGAAGTTCCCCCGTGCGGCGACGGCCAACATCAGTTCCACATTCGCGCCAAATTTCCCTCGTGCGGCGACCGCCAACATCAGCACCTCGTTCTTGCCGAAGTTCCTTCGCGCAGCGACAGCCAACATCAGCTCTGCCGTCGTGCCGATGTTTCCGCGCTCCTCGACGGCCACTTTTGGCGATTCCCACACCGCTGTAAAGACAGTTATCGGCGACCTCACGGGAACCAACGTGCAACCAGAGAGCTTGGTAGCTGGCGCGGTSGGCAATGTCGACGTCACGTTCACTTTGGCCAACGGGCTCCCAGCGGATGGGAAGATCGTCATCACTCTCCCGGCAGGCTTCACCAGCAGCGGCGGCGCCACGGCCATCGGGCTTGCCGGCACCAGCTTCGACGGCACGGAGACCGTCACGGTCTCAGGAAACGTGATCACCATCACTCGGTCCGGCGGGAGTTCGCTGAACGCCGGGACCAACATCACCATMGAATTAACCAACATCAAGAACCCGGCGACGGCCGGGTCCACGGGGACCTACGCTATAAAGACCACCAGATCCGATGGGACGATCATAGACAAGGACGACGCAGTCACCGCGGACACCATCACGAGTTCAGCGGCGCCAAAGAAAACCACCCCCAACGCGGACGTCAGCATTACTCACGCCGGCTCGACCAGTGATCTGTTGGTGGGAGCGACGCAGACCCACACATTCACTGTTGTTCACAACGGCGCASNACAACGCATCCNCCGTAACTTTCACCGYGTCACTTCCGACTCAGGTCAGTCTGGTGTCGGCCGCCACCACCCAGGGCAGTTGCAGTGGAACGACCAAGGTCACCTGCGTACTGGGCGCTATGGGGGCCACACAGACAGTGACCGTTACGATGGTGGTGAAGATCGTCTCTCTCGGAACTGCGGTAATTGTCGGTTCGGTGAGCAGCAACCTGAACGACACCGTCCCGACCAACAATACAGTGAGAGTAACCACTAAGATCGTCCCGCCCCTGACGGCGGCTTTGACCTACGATCCGGACCGAGATGTTAGATCCGGGGAACCCGTGGTGGTGACGGTGACGTTCAACCGCCCGGTTACCGGTTCGCCAACTATCTCCATCGACACTGCCGGAGTCGACTTGTCAGCGGTGACGTTAACGGCAACGTCGGACCCAAAGGTCTGGACCTACAGTTACAAAGTTCCTGAGGACAGCGATGGCCAAGCCACCGTGACCATCGGCGGCGTGGCGAGCCAATCAAATGGCGGCAACATCGTGTTGAACAACAATAAGTTCAATATCGACAGCATCGGGGCGTTGGTGGCGTTAACCTACGAGCCGAATGCGAGCGTCTYCGCCGGGGGAACATTGATCATCACGGCCACCTTCGACCGGGAGATAATCGGCACGCCAACGATCAGCATCAACACAACGGGTACCGATCTAACCCCGGTGGCCATGACGAAGACCGGCGACAATAAGGTGTGGACCTACAGCTACGTTGTCCCGGCCAACAGCGACGGAGATGCGGTCGTGACCATCGCTAATGGTACGGACAGTGCCGGCAATACCAACAAACCGGCCACCAACAACGAGTTCCCCATCGGGCCGGTGAAGATCGGAGTCAAGCTGAGCTACCAGCCGGCAAGCAATATCMTGCCGGGCACCACCGTAGTGATCACGGCCACGTTTGACCGCAAGTTCACTGGGACGCCCAGCATCGGGATCAACACCCAAGGTCCGGACGTCAGCGGCGTAGTGATGACTGCCACCGGCGACCCGCTGGTTTGGGTCTTCACGTACGTGGTGYCGGAAGGCACCGAAGGTCTGGCCGAGGTTTCCCTCTCTGGGTTAAATGGAGGGACCAATAATCAGGTGGTTTCGTTGACCAACAATTCCTTCTTGATCACCGGAAACACCACGGACCTGTCGGTCGGCGTCACGGCATCCGCAGAAACCGCGGTTCGGAATGGAACGCTGACCTATACGATCACGGTTGTGAACCGTGGCCCCGCCACCRCCACCSGAGTYNACTTTGGTCAACGATCTCCCGGGGGATGTGACCTTGAACTCCGTCGCTCCGGGGTCCGTGGACTGTAACGTGGTTTCCGGCTCTGTGATCTGTGACCTGGGAACACTGGCCCAGAATCAGGCCGCGGTGGTTTTGATCGACGTCACAGTGTCTGCAGACGCCGAAGGAATCTTGGTGAACCGTTCCAGCGTCTCCGGCTCGGAAGTTGACCCAACTTCANGTAATGGTGTGGACACAGTTGAGACGCCGGTTATCGTGGGCGTGTTGTCCTATGTTGTTTCGATCTTAGAAGGTGAGATTGAGAACACCGGCATAGTGTTGACCGACTCACCGGACCCGGTATTCCTGGGCAATGACCTCACTTACGACCTAGATGTTAGCAACAGCGGATCGGAAGTGGTCACGGAAGTGAACCTGATCGTAACCCTGCCGAGCGCGGTCACGTTCGAGTCGGCCGTCGTCGATTTCGAGGTGGGCAACGGCTCCGCACGGTTACGGCCGTCTGGGTCAGCTCCCAGAGTGGCGTCCGTGCTGGCCGGCCCCGCCTCCCAGGCTATTTTGAATGTCGGAGAGTGCACCGAAGACGCAGGCACGGTGATCTGCGCGCTCGGTTCGCTACAGCCAGGTCAGGTGGCACGAGTGACCATCGTCGTGGAACCCATAGCGCCCGGTATTCTGAACAACCAGGCCAAATTAGTGAAAGTTGGCCAAGACCCAGACGCGCCATTAGCAAAGGCAGACGAAAGCACTACCGTTCTGCTGATGGCTGACCTGTCGATCGCGTTCCAGGACGTCTCAACATCGGCCACTGCTGGGGGCCAAGTTACTTTTGACTTATTGGTGACCAACGAYGGGCCATCCGATGCTTCAGGTGTGTWCGTAAGTGAAACCTTGCCGGCAGGACTTCAACTGGTGCCATCTGGAGTGGACCCAGCGGATTGCACCGTTTCCGGTGGCGAGATYACCTGCCTGATCGGCATTCTCGCTGGTGGAGAGAGCCGGCTTCTATCGCTCACGTTCGCCATCGACCCATCGGCTTCGGGTGCTCTAATGAACACGTTGACGGTAGCGGGTGCGGAAGCCGACTTCGACTCGAGTCGCAATTCAGTCTCAGCCAACATCTCCATCACGGCCATCGCCGATCTCTCGCTGAAACGCATCGACTTCGTGGGTCCGCGGTCCGAAGAGCCCAAGTTAAATGATGATGAGATAGTCAGCGTATTCACGGTCGGCAACAACGGGCCTTCCGATGCGACGAACGTGGTCTTGACCAACGAATTGTCAGTCGATGTGGTCCTGGTCTCCGTGATTGGAGAAGGGGTGGAATGCCGAGTAATAGGCGGGACGGTCACCTGCGAGTTRAGCGATCTGGCCAACGCCGAAAGCACGACATTCACGCTTGTTCTCGCGCCGAAGACGGGCGGRCAGATCTCCAGCGGCGTTGGGGTCAAGTCCGATCAATCGCCGTCAACTAATCTCGACCCGTGGGAATTCTTCATCGACCTCTCCAACCCTTCTGGAGATATCGCCCCACCCAGTGCCAGGCTGGACCAGATCGGTGCGCAGAACAGCAACCTGATCGTCGGCTTTGTGCTGTTGGGATTGTCGCTGCTGGCTTTGGCGTCGRKRMTKKGYMRSRCCKKRYTGRCNGCCGGRAWMCKGGGAGGGGCAACAGGGTAGCGGAGAAGACCGGCGGGCGGTTAAATCGCTTTTCGCTGGATCCAGCGCCCGCCGGGGACCAGGGGACAGCCGGCCGGGGTTAGCTGAGGTTCCAGCGGGGGTCCTGGTCTACCTGCTCCTTGAGATAATCCACGATCCAGTCTTTAACTTCGTCGGCGATATAGAAGGTGGGCTTCACCAGTTCGCTTTCGTCTTTGATCAACCCTTCCTGTTTGGCRATCACAGCAACCTCGGTCCCCGGCATGACGCTGACGCCAACCCGTAGATTRGCCACYGCCGGGTTGATGCCACGGAGGAACTCTATCTTGTTCTTCACGCTCTCACGGGTCTCTCCGGGCTCGCCGAACTGTTTGCCGATGTTGTAGTGGAGACCGCCTTCKTCGCACATCCGGCAGACCTCGGCCAGGGCGTCATTCTCTTCTACCATGCTGCCCATATCGCCGGGGTTGCCGCCGCGGTTGACCATCATCACCAGGCCGCAACCAGCGTCTTTCATCAGCCCGATGAGTTCGGTATCACAGTTGAAGGGCGCCAGACAGGTGTTCCAACGGATGTTGATGTCGGCCTCGATCAATCGGCTACAGAGTGACTTGGCGTGGTCCAAGGGCAGATTGAATCCGTTGTCTACGAAGAATACTTTCTTCATGTCAAAGCGTTCTTTCATGCTCTTGACCTCGGCGACAACCTCGTCGATGGGCCGGATCACCCGCCAACCGGACTCGTTGATCTGGGCCTCTGAGGCGTTGGCCGGATAATAGAATCCGCCCAGCTTGGTCAAGATGCCGATGCCGAAGCCGGCCTTGTTATAGCGGGCCATGTCCAGGTCTTCCAAACGGGGAGGCTTGGCGAACTCCGAGGTGCAGAAACCTTCATTCTTAACTATCTGGCCGTCTTTCTTGTAGACCAGCCCGGGCAAGTCGAAATAGCTACGCTCGCCGTCCTGCATCCGATCGGCCAAGGCGGCGAACGTCTCGCCGGCGTCTCCGGCGAGGCCCAGGTCGGCGCCCAGGAAGTCGAGGCATTCCGACGGCATGATGCTGAATGCCGGGCCGCCGCATACGATCACGGCATCGCTCACGGTCCGGATGCGATCGATCACCTCTTTACTGATGGGCAACGCCCAGATGGTGTTCATGTAGCTATGGTTGCTCAGGTTCCGTACGGACATCCCGATCATCTGCGGCTGGAATTCCTTTACCGTGGCTTCAACTTCAGCTAGATGGTCTTCGGAAAACATCAGGTCGAGCACCTTGATCTCATGGCGGTCGTGGTCCAGGTGCCCGGCGATGTAGGCGAGTCCTATCGGCATCGGCTGGGCGTTCATTCTGTCTTGAAGTCTGTCCTGGCGGTTGGTGGCGATCAGAAGGACGCGCATTAAATACTCCTAAAATYGGTGGCCCGTGTTGGTCCAAACGTGACTGGTCAATTATCCGCCAAGCCCCGCCGAATTACAAAGGGCAGATCGGCCCTTTGTTGTGTGATTAGCCTCAGACATTTAATYCGYCCWTCGCCGCGCCAGAGATTATTGACATTCATTCATCAATCCTTTAAGGTTCCGGCGAAACAGGCACAAATTGACGATTCATGGTGGTTTTATGGTCGCAACGATCAACGATGACATGTTCACAGCGGACGTTATCCAGGACCCTTACCGTTACTACGGTCAGATCCGGGATGAAGACCCAGTCCATTGGAACGAGCTTTACGAACTGTGGGTGATCACTCGGCACGATGATCTAGTCTGGCTCGCCCGCAACCACGAGCAGTTCTCGAACTCGGTTTTCAGGAATGACCCCCGCCCGGCGTACCCGGCGATCTTGGAATCCGACTCCGAACTCTACGACTACGTCCGCGATTATCAAGGCGACCAGTTCATCCAATACGACCGCCCAGACCATCTTGAGATGCGGAAGGTCGTGCACGCCTACTTCACTCCAAAATCCATGGAAGAATGGCGTCCGTTGGTTAGATCAGCCATCTCCGACCTTCTGGACGCGGCGGAAGCCAGAGGAGATGGARTCGACCTGATGCGGGACCTAGCCGTTCCTTTGCCCGTCCTYGTGATYGCTGAGATGATGGGMGTGCCCGAGTCGGAGCGACCCCATATCAGGATGCTGGCCGAGAAGCTGCTGAGCATCGGCCGTGGCGAGCCTGACCGGATGCGGACTCTGACCGAAGGCATGCAGGGGATGCTGGATTACGTGGATCCCATGGTGGACGAGCGCATCACCAACCCCAAGGATGACTTTATCTCGGTTCTGGCCAGTGGGGAGAAGTCAGGTGTGTTCACCCGGCATCAGGTGCTGGTAAATACCTCACTGCTATTGCTAGCCGGTCACGAGACCACCATCAACCTGATCTGCAACGGCACCCTGGCATTCATGAACAACCGCGACCAATGGGACCTGCTGAAGACAGACACCCAAGGACTGATGGTTCGCGCTACCGAAGAGGCACTGCGGTACGACTCTCCGGTGAAGTCCATCCAACGCCTCGCCTCAGAGGACGTAGAGATGCGGGGCAAGCAGATCAAGAAGGATGACCGGATCCGGTGGTTCATGTCCTCGGCCAACCGGGACCCGAACAAGTTCGAGAACCCGAATACCATGGACATCACCCGCTGGCCGAACCCTCACGTGGCTTTCGGCTCCGGTGTCCACCACTGCTTGGGCGCCACCATCGCCAGGGTCGAGGGCCAAGAAGTCTTCAGCGCCCTGGCAGAGCGGTACCCCAATCTGCAGCTAAAGACCCACGACATGGAGTACCAGGAGAGCATCACTTTCCGCTCCATCAAAGGACTGCCGGTTTCGCTGAACTAGATTTCGCGCAGATCTATCGGGGTTATCCCCCAAATAAAGGCCATAAACAGGCCCMCGGTGCTTTCACCGGGGGCCTGTTTTCGTTTCGCCAGTATGACTTCCTGAAATTCGCAGTGCCATGTGTAATCTGTTGTCATTGACAGATAATCGTTATTCTATTAGTGTTCAATTAACGCGAATCGAGCAAGATTTGAACATATATGGTGGTGTAATGGTAACGACGATCAACGATGACATGTTCACCGCAGACGTTATTCAGGACCCATACCGTTATTACGGTCAACTCAGAGACGAAGACCCGGTTCACTGGAACGAACTTTATGAGCTCTGGGTTATCACCAGACACGACGACTTGGTCTGGCTGACTCGGAACGCCGAGCAGTTCTCAAATATGGTGATGGCCAACGACCCACGGCCTGCCTACCCGGCGATCCTTGAATCGGATACCGAGCTTTACGATTACACTCGTAATTACCAAAGCAAGATGTTCATCCAGTACGACCGCCCGGAACATCTTGAGATGCGTAAGGTCATCCACGCCTATTTCACGCCCAAGTCCATGGAAGAATGGCGGCCGTTGGTCAAGTCGGCCACGAATGAACTATTGGACGCCGCCGAAGCGAGAGGCGACGGAGTTGACCTGATGCGGGACCTGGCCGTGCCTCTTCCCGTTCTCGTCATCGCCGAGATGATGGGCGTACCGGAAGAAGAGCGCCACCACATCAGAATGTTGGCCGAGAAACTGTTAAGCATCGGCCGGGGTGAGCCCGACCGCTTGCGTCAGTTGTCCGACGGTATGAGAGGCATGGACGAGTATGTGATTCCCATGGTCGAAGAACGGATGAAGAAACCGCAAGACGACTTCATCTCGGTGCTGGCTGAAGGCGAGAAGGCCGGGATATTCACCCGGGAACAGGTCCTCGTAAATACTTCGTTGCTGTTGCTGGCCGGTCACGAGACCACCATCAACCTGATCTGCAACGGCACCTTGGCATTCATGGAAAACCGCGATCAATGGGAACTGCTGAAGGCGGACCCACAAGGACTGATGGTACGGGCCACCGAGGAAGCCCTGCGGTACGACGCGCCGGTCAAATCCATCACGCGTCTCGCTTCCGAGGACGTGGAGATGCGCGGGAAGCATATCAAGAAGGACGACCGGATCCGGTGGATCATTTCTTCTGCCAACCGCGACCCGGACAAGTTCGAGAACGCGGACACCATGGACATCTCCCGCTGGCCAAACCCCCACGTGGCTTTCGGTTCCGGTATCCACCACTGCCTGGGCGCTACCATCGCCAGGGTTGAAGGCCAAGAGGTCTTTAGCGCGCTGGCGGAGCGGTACCCGAATTTGGAACTGGCCACTCACGAGCGGGAGTACCAGCCCAGCATCACATTCAGGTCTATGAAAGACCTGCCCGTTTCCCTGAATTAAATGATGGGAAACTAACCCGAAGACGCGGCCCAAACTTAGACTTGGAAAACTGGCTCCCGGTGATTCAAACRCCGGAAGCCAGTTTTTGCGCATAGCTCCCTCATTTCRCAGCCCCWTGGGAGTTCTGCCGCCGTTGACAATTAATTATGATTCAATTAGGGTTTCCTCAAGTCCGTCCAGGCTCGATTCGCAGACATACGGTGGTATAATGGTAACGACGATCAACGACAACATGTATTCGGCAGAGGTTATGCATGACCCCTACCATTATTACGGCCAGATCAGGGACGAAGACSCGGTCCACTGGAACGARTTGTATGAAACGTGGGTGATCACCAGGCAMGACGACCTGGTCTGGCTCACCCGGAACCACGAGCAATTCTCCAATTCCGTTTTGGCCAAAGACCCCCGCCCGCCGTATCCGGCCATAAACGATTCCGACGCCGAGCTTTATGACTTTATGAAGGCGGCAAACGAACAGCGCTTCATCCAATATGACCGCCCGGATCACCTTGAGATGCGGAAGGTGATGCACGGCTACTTCACTCCCAAGTCCATGKAGGAATGGCGGCCTTTGGTGAAGYCGGCTATCGCAGAACTCTTGGACGCGGCCGAAGCCAGGGGCGGAGAYGTTGACCTGATGYGGGACTTGGCCGTGCCCCTGCCGGTGCTCGTCATCGCCGAGATGATGGGAGTGCCCGAGTCAGAGCGTTCACTGATCAGGACGTTGTCTGAGAAGCTCCTATTCAATGGAAGAAGCGCGCCCGACCGCATGCGGATGGTGGTTGAAGGCATTYAAGGCATKAATGAATATGTGGACCCAATAGTAGAAGACCGTATGGTCAACCCCAAAGACGATTTCATCACAGTTCTCGCAGAAGGAGAGAAGTCCGGCGTGTTTACCCGGGAGCAAGTTCTGGGCAACACAGCGCTGCTCCTTCTGGCGGGACACGAGACTACCATCAACCTGATCTGCAACGKYACCCTGGCATTCATGAACCACCGCGACCAATGGGACCTGCTGAAAGCKGACCCAGAAGGACTGATRGTACGGGYCACCGAAGARGCCCTCAGGTACGACWCCCCGGTAAAGTCCATCCAGCGTATCGCCACCGAAGACGTGGAGATGCGCGGCAAGCAGATCAAGAAAGACGACCGGATYCGCTGGTTCATGTCCTCGGCCAACCGGGACCCCAACAAGTTTGAGAACCCAGACGCCATGGACATCTCCCGCTGGCCCAACGCCCACGTTGCATTCGGCGCCGGCGTCCACCACTGCCTGGGCGCCACCATCGCCAGGGTCGAAGGGCAAGAGGTGTTCAAAGCGCTGGCCGAGCGGTACCCCAACCTGGAGTTAAAGACCCACGATATGGAGTACCAGRAAAGCATCACATTCCGCTCCGTCAAGACCATGGCTGTCTCGCTTAACTAGCACATCCTGACGCGGAAGGACCGGCTCCTGGTGACATTGACACCGGGAGMCGGTTTACATATTGTGATATCGTTGCCAGCACACCTGGATCGCATCACGATAGACTGAAATTTTGGCGGAAGTAGGGTTGAGGATGGGCTGTACGATCGCGACCGTTCAGAAGGACAATTTGCCCAGTTATCCGTGTGGTTCATCAAGTCCACCGCGCTTATGCCGCGGGCGGGCTTTTTTTATGGGAACTTCGAGATGACCAGCCCATTGATGGAACGGCGCGTTGGAGAGGTGGTTGAGTCCACCTCAACTTCCTTTGTGGCCCAGTGCTACCAACTGGAGGGAGCTCCGGCTCTGGGCGGGCTGGTGCGCACCGATTCCCCGGACATCTACGGGGTGGTTGGCAGCGTTACCACCGAGCCCTTGGACTCGGCCAGACCGGTGCTGGCCCGAGGGGAAGACGCCGGTTCGGAAGAAGAGGTGATCCGGGACAACCCCCAACTGGCCCGGCTGCTGACCTCTCGCTTTGAGGTCTTCATCACCGGCCATGTGGAAGACGGTGTCACTTACCAGTACCTCCCGTCCCGACCGCCCCGGGTGCATTCCTTCGTGTACGCCTGCGACATGGAAGAGACCGCCAGTTTCACCAGCAATCTTGAYCTGCTGCGGCTGCTGCTCAATTCAGGCGCGRCCCACTCCGATGAGATCGTCGGCGCGTGCATCAGGCAGGYGGCCCCGTCCCACGGCCAGCCCRCCGAATTCCTGGCCTTCGCTTGCCGGGCGTTGGCCGTGGAACTCTCCGCCGACGTCGCCCGGCTGAACTCCATACTTCGGAGAGTCGCGCCGTGACGAATCGCCAGGAGAACAACGGCGCGGGCCAAGGCCAGTCCCATCCGGAACAAGGACAGCCGCTSGGCATGGTAATCGAAGGCTCGGTGGCCAACGGCGTCGAGGTCCGCCTGGATCCAGGGGTCTCCGTCGAGCAGGTGAAAGTTGGGACATTCGTGACCCTTCAAGGCGCCAACAACCGCTTTTTTGGCGTGGTCACCGATGTGRGCCTAGGCAGCACCGACCCCCGCCTGAAATACACCCCCCTTCCGGCGGACGACCCATTCGTTATTCAGGCGCTGCAGGGCACGGTCGCCTTTGGAACCATATCCGTACTGCCCCAATTGACCCTGCCCGATGTCCTGGGAGATGAGCAGGGCCCCGCCGCGGCCAAGAGCATCCCGTCCCACTTCTCCAGGGCCTTTACCGCTTCCCAAGAAGACGTGGAGACGGTCTTCGGYAGCGAAGAAGACGGCAATTTCTGGATCGGCARTCCCTTGGACATGGAGACCAAACTGTGCCTGGACCTGGGCGAACTGGTCAAGCGGTCCATGGGGGTGTTCGGCAAGAGCGGCACCGGCAAAACATTCTTAACCCGCCTGTTGCTGACCGGAATCGTACAGAGCGGACAGGCATCGTCGCTGATCTTCGATATGCACAGCGAATACGGCTGGCAGGGCCAAGACACCGATAAGGGAAGAATGGTCAAAGGCCTGAAACAGCTATTCGGCTCAAAGGTCTCGACATTCACCCTGGAYGAGGAACACTCCCGCCGCCGGGGCCTGTCTACCGACGAGACAGTTCACTTAGGTTTCAATCACATCGAGCCCGAAGACGTAGAGCTGTTACGGGAGTCTTTGAACCTTTCAGAGGTTGCAGCCTCAGCCGCCTACAACCTTCGGGAGAAATTCGGTGAGGAAAGCTGGCTCAAAGAATTCCTGGACGTCGGCCGGAGCGGGTCCTTGCTGGAATTGGCCGACGAACTGCAGGTCAACGCCGGGGCCTTGCGTGCCCTATATAACCGCATGGGCCGGTTCACCCGCCACGGGTTCATGGTGGAGCACAGCCGCGTCGACACCGCCGCACAAATGRTYGAGCACCTGGAGCGGGGACAGCACGTTGTCCTGGAATTCGGACGCTACGGGGACGACGAGGCTGCCTATATTCTCGTCAGCAACCTGCTCACCCGCCGCATACACCGCAAATACGTAGAGGCCAAGGAGTYGGCGATGGGCGGCGYCGGAAAAGAGCCACGCCCCTTGGTGATCGTCATCGAAGAGGCCCACAAGTTCCTCAACTCCAACGTGGCCTCTCAGACCATCTTCGGCATCATCGCCARAGAACTCCGGAAGTACAATGTGACGCTGATGGTCATCGACCAGCGGCCGAGCGGCATCGACYCCGAGGTCCTGAGCCAAGTGGGCACCCGGTTCTGTTGCCTCCTGGATAATGAACGGGATATCGACGCCGTGCTGTCAGGAACGTCCGGAAGCCGGGCACTACGCTCCGTGCTTTCCCGCTTGGAGGCCAAGCAGCAGGCCTTGGTCTTTGGCCACGCTCTGCCCCTGCCCGTGGTGGTCCGCATCCGCGACTACGGCCCAGCGTTCTATGAAACGATCAAARGCGGCGGGGACTCTGAGGAAGAGCGTCAACGCAAGGTTGATGAGTTGTTCGGGGAATAGCCCTTTTCTTCGGATATGACAGAAATCCACGCGACCCCCGTTCGCGGTGAGCCTGTCGAACCGCGATTGCACCACAAGACCATGACTTATGCGCGCCCTTCGACAGGCTCAGGACGAACGGATACGTATCARAAAYCCCCTCTCCCGTTCTTCCGCAGAAGGACGGGAGANGGTTAGGGTGAGGGCCCACGTTTCTTGAAGACTTTGTTTGTTGAGAGGTAGTGGTCCGATGGGCTCAGGACGAATGGATATGGTTGACCCGGTCTACGAACCGCCGGTCAACTTGCCTGCAACAATTCCAATTGGGCGATTATCCGCTGGTTGGTGGGGCGGTCGTTGTAGTGGCGGCCGATGTATTTCCAGCGGACGTCGCCGTTCTTGTCGATGRTGAAGACCGACGGCGTGGCGTAGCCGTCGTTCAGGGTGTCGTAGATCCCGTAGCTATCGATGACCTTGGCGTCAGGGTCGAACAGGACCGGGAACCCGAGATCCAGATGTTCGATGGCCCGCTCCGCCCCTGACAAGAGGTCGTTGCTGATTGCCAGTACCTCAGCGTCCAACGCGCGGATGGTGTCGTAGTCTTTCCGCAACTCGACGATCTGCTCGCGGCAATGGATTCACCAGAACCCGCGGTAGAAGACCAGCACCACGTTCTGCTCTCCGGCATACGACTCCATCGACACATCCCCGTTCAGGCCGCTGAGAAGAGTGAACTCGTGGGCAGCTTCGGCGGCCAGAATCTCGCCAGGCAACGAAGCCGAATTTTCAGCGGATGATGCGGCCCCGGCGCAGGCGGTTATGGCCAACACAAACAAGAGCGCGGCTAAAGGCAGTAGGATTCTCTTGGCGATCTCAGTCATTCAGCAGTAAACGTGGTCCTCTGCCAAATATTACGAGTTCAGGCGCTTACCGGATGGATTTCCGGCTCCCGTTTTGGCGTGCCGTCTACGGGGTGTAGATCCGGACGTATTCATTGTCCACCACGTCGCCCTGATCGGAGAACGTGAAGTTGGACGTAATGATCCCAGTGGCCCCACTGAATTCGCCGTCGCCCTCGGTGATGGTCCACAAGACCGCGCCGTGGTTCAGCCCCGATACCGCACTTGGCGCCATGTGTCCCAACCGATGTTCTCGAACTTGATACTGCCACGGCCTGCGTAATCGATGGTCCCGGTCTCTGTGAACCCGTCATCGGTCATCACCACTTCGGACTCAAACGTAACGACCTCGCCTTGTGGGCCGGTGCCTGAGCATTCCACATGGAAAACGCCTTCTTTCCCTTCGACGGGCACCCCTTTACCCTTTGACTCGGTAGCTAATACGATTTCAGCCATTGAATTCTCCTTATTTTCTCTGTTTCACGAGATAGATTTAAATCTACGCCAAACACCGCACTGGCCGCCCGCCGTTTAGGGAGACCATGTCGGCGACCATGGGTCCCAGGTCCAAGACCGTGCCCGGGGCCTCCCAGCGAAGCTCGGAGTAGGCCCGGTGCAAGTTTCCGGCGATGCGCTCCCGGTCGTGCCACTCGGCGAACCGGCCAAGGTCGGCCTGCCGCGACGCGTCCAGGGGCGTCAACCCGGCTTCAAATGCCTCSCGGGCGRTGTCTTGGATGAATGTGWGGTACGCTTCGATGTCGTCCATGACCTCGGGGCCGCAAACCGAGCCATGTCCCGGGACGATGGTCTCTGCGCCCAGTTCCCGCAGCCGCTTCAGCGCGTGTAGCGACCCGGAAACCGAACCCATGGCCACGAAAGGCGTGCCCTGGTTGAAGATCAGGTCGCCGGCGAACAGCAGCTTGCGTTCCGGCAGCCACGCCACGATGTCGTTGGTGGTGTGGGCCGGCCCCATGAAGATAAGTTCGATCTTGAGGTCGTCGGAATGGAGTTCCATGCGGTCGTTGAAAGTGATGGTGGGCGGGGCCAGTTCAAGGTCGCCCCATTCCACGCCTGGAAAGAGGGGGTACAGCGCCTGAAGTCCGGTGTCGATGACCGCTTGCCGGCATAGTTCATGGCCGATGATCGACGCTTCAGGCACCAGGTAATTGCCGTGGGTGTGGTCGCCGTGGTGGTGGGTGTTCACCAGGGTTTTCATCGGTAGTGGTGACACGTTGCGCACCGCCTCGAGATAGGCCCTCGTGCGCGCCTCAGTGAAGCAGGTGTCGATCAGGGTCAGCGAGTCGTTGCCCTTGACGAAACCGGCGTTATTGAGCCCCCAACTGCCGTCCAGTTGGACGTAGGCAAAGATGCCGGAGCTGATCTCCTCCATGGTGGGCGGAGGCAGTTCCGCCGCGTAATGGTCGTGGGCCGTGGTCATGGAATTGTCCTTCCCGGCTAAGCGCGAATGTGGAACAAATATAAGGGCAGGTGGGTTGCCGGTCAACCGCGTGTCAGAGTGATTTTATCAAGTTTGGCCCGAGGCTATAATTGGCTC
Organism: Dehalococcoidia bacterium; assembly: GCA_002746355.1. Taxonomy (GTDB): domain Bacteria; phylum Chloroflexota; class Dehalococcoidia; order Lucifugimonadales; family UBA3495; genus UBA9611. The sequence goes on from NVWX01000014.1 coordinate 18,503, forward strand.
GCATAAGCCTAAACATACCCAGGAGACAATCCCCCATGCCCACCACCGCCCCTTACGGCTCTTGGAAGTCGCCCATCACCACGGATCTGATCGTGTCCGGCAGCATCGGCCTGGGCGAGGTGGCGCTGGACGGAGAAGACATCTATTGGGTGGAGATGCGCCCGGYYGAGGGCGGCCGCATGGTCGTGGTCAAGCGTACTCCCGACGGCGAGATAAGCGACATCACTCCGGGCCCGTTCAGCGCACGCACCAGGGTGCATGAGTACGGCGGMGGGGCCTACTTGGTCCATGAGGGAACGGTCTACTTCTCCAACTACTCGGACCAGCGGATGTACCGGCAAGACTCGGGCGAGGCGCCTGAGCCCATCACGCCCGAAACTGACATGCGCTACGCCGACGGCTGCTTCGATGCCGCCCGAAACCGAGTCATCTGCGTCCGGGAAGACCATACGCAAGACGGGGAACCAATCAACGCCATTGTTGCTGTGGACGCCCTGGGAAAGGCTGAACAGGTAGTCCTATCTCAGGGGTCTGATTTCTGTTCCACCCCTCGCATCAGYCCCGACGGTTCGACTCTGGCCTGGCTGACTTGGGACCACCCCAACATGCCCTGGGACGGCACTTTACTGCTGGTAGCATCGATYAACGACCAAGGTCTGCTGGGCGAGCYGCAAGTCGTGGYCGGAGGCAAGACCGAGTCCATCTTCCAGCCCGAGTGGTCGCCCGACGGCGCGTTTCATTTCGTGTCCGACCGCAGCGGCTGGTGGAACCTGTGGCGTTGGGAGGATGGCCAACTTCGGCAATTGACGGACCGCAACGCGGAGTTCGGTAAACCGCAATGGGTCTTCGGTTCGGACACCTATTCGTTCGCCTCCGCCGAACTGATCGCCTGCAGTTACGTCGAGAACGGCGCGTGGAAGATCGCCACGCTGGACATCGAGTCGGGAATGTTGCTGGCCGTGGAAACACCTTTCTCAGAGATGGGCCGGGGCGACCTCAAAGCTGGTGGAGGCAAGGTAGTGTTTATCGCCGGGGCGCCGTCYCTCCCTATGACCCTGGTGCTGTACGATCTAGCCGAAAACAAGTGGCGGGAACTCAGAAAGTCYCACGATYTAGAGGTCGAGCCTGGCTTTATTTCCGAGCCCCAGCCGGTGGAGTTTCCCACCGAAGACGGCAAGACCGCCCACGCCTTCTTCTACCCGCCCAAGAACARCGATTTCCAAGGGCCCGCCGGAGAGAAGCCACCGCTGCTGGTGAAGAGCCACGGCGGTCCAACAGGCGCCGCGTCCACTGCCTTGAATCTGGGTATCCAATTCTGGACCAGCCGGGGCATCGGAGTGCTGGACGTGGACTACGGCGGTAGCACYGGCTACGGCCGTGCGTACCGGGAGCGGCTTAACGGTGCTTGGGGCATCGTGGACGTAGATGACTGCTGCAACGCGGCGCTGCATCTAGTCTCCAAAGGCGAAGCAGACGAAAACCGGCTGGCCATCGACGGCGGCAGCGCCGGTGGGTACACCACCCTGGCGGCCCTCACTTTCAAAGACGTCTTCAAAGCCGGCGCCAGCCACTATGGCGTGAGCGACCTGGAAGCCCTGGCCAAGGAGACCCACAAGTTCGAGGCCCGCTATCTTGACGGGCTGGTCGGCCCTTACCCGGAGCGCCGGGACCTTTACCGCGAGCGCTCGCCGATCAACCACACGGAGGGTTTGTCCTGCCCTCTCATCTTATTCCAAGGCCTGGAGGACCAGATCGTGCCGCCGAAACAGGCGGAGATGATGTTCGACGCCGTACGCGCCAAGGGTCTACCCACAGCGTACATCCCCTTCGAAGGGGAACAGCACGGGTTCCGGCGGGCCGAGAATATCAAAAGGGCYCTCGAGGCCGAGCTGTATTTCTACTCTAAGATTTTCGGCTTTGATCTGGCTGACCCAGTCGAGCCGGTGGATATCGTCAATCTACCCGCCTAGAGCGACCTGACTGGAACCTTCCCCGCCCCACCGGCATCATAAATCCTGAGCRGCGCCAACATTACAGATCGCAGAGTGGCGCAGGGGGAGGCCCAATGGAACAATCCAAGATAACCGTGTACGGAGCGCCCTGGTGCCCCGATTGCCGGCAGTCGAAGCAATTTCTCGGGGAGCAGCGCGTCCGCTACAACTGGGTAGATATCGACGAAGATGAAGAAGGCCGCAAGCGGGTCCAGGAACTGAACGACGGCAAGCAGATCATTCCCACCATAATCTTCGAAGACGGTTYGATATTGGTGGAGCCGTCCAACGCCGAATTGGCGGCCAAATTGGGCATCAGCCCCAAGGCAAAACGAGAATACTACGACTTGGTGATTGTTGGCAGCGGCCCCGCCGGGCTCACCACGGCCCTATATGCCGCCCGAGAGGGGRTCGAGACGNTNTAGTCATCGAGAAGGGCGGSATCGGTGGCCAGGSGGGGACCACCGAGCGCATCGACAACTATCCCGGGTTCGTGGAGGGTATCGGCGGCGGCGAGCTTGCAGAACAGATGCAGGCCCATGCCGAGCGGTTCGGCGTGGAGATACTGCCGGCCCAGACAGTGACCGGAATAATGACCGACGGCGATCATAAGTTGATCACCACCGAGTCGGGGGATGAATACTGTTCCAGTGCCGTGTTGCTGGCGCCAGGGACCCGGTACCGCCGGCTGGGAGTACCGGGCGAGGAAGACCTGATCGGCGCCGGGATCCACTTCTGCGCCACCTGCGACGGCCCGTTCTACAAAGACCRGGAAGTGGTCGTGGTGGGCGGCGGTAATAGCGGCGTCGAAGAGGGAYTGTTCTTGACCAAGTTCGCCACYAAAGTCACGGTGATCGAATTCAACGACCAACTGGGCGCCAGCCAGATACTGCGGGAGAAAGCCGATMGCCACCCAAAGATGGAGATCAAGCTAGGCAAAGCGGTCCAAGAGTTCAAGGGCACCGGGCACCTGGAGTCGATCATCATTCAAGACCGGGCCGTCGAAATCTTCCAAGAAGAACTTCGCCAAGAGCAACCCCACGTTACACTGATGTGTCTGGCGCTGATTGGGCTGAGGGCGGCCTGGTCGAAAGAGCAATTCAAAACGTTTGTTGAACGAGTGGATATATCTTCGATACAACACAGGATTGATGGCATCGGCTTTGAAGGTACCAAGAGGCTGCTGCTCGGTTGGTGTGATGAATTTGTCACCGCCGCGTGAAATTGCAAGGACATGCGAAACGGGAGGACACCCAAGGGGACATTTAGACGGACGTTCAGGGCTCTTGTCCTAGAATTACAATCCCCAGGGCCGGTCCGAATATAGACGGAGACCGCACGACCGAAGTTAGGCGGATCTAACCCGAATACGGGACCGGCTACTCCGCTGGAGTGTCCGAACGGCGGTCGCGGCGGTTGGCGCAGTTGGGGCACCAGCCGTAGAAGTCGACGCGCTGTCCGGTGAATTGGAAATCTGTAGAGTCTTCCAATCGCTTGCGCAGGTCGGCGACCATCTCTTGGCCCACTTCAGCGTCATGGACGCTTCCACAGCCGACACAGACCTGGTTCGCGTGCGGCGAAAGATTGGCGTCGTAGCGGGACTGCTTCTGGAACGGTAGTTCACGGACGATTCCCGCGTTCTCCAGCACGGTCAGTGTGGAATAGACCGTGGCCAGAGTTACGTAGGGGAAGAACTCCTTGACTCGACCGTAGATCTCCTTCACCGAAGGATGATCGCCCGAGTTGACCACAACTTCGGCGATGGCCAACCGTTGCGGCGTAAGTCTGATCCCCAATGTTTTTAGTTGGGCGCCAAGTTCGTCCTGTGTAGTCAAAACACTGCTGCCTTATTTGCGTTGATAACCGGAAGGGGGACAAGTTTCGCCCCTCATTTTAAATAGCTGATTAAATAGCTGACCGCTGAAAGCTGATACCTGACAGCTCCTAGAGCCGTCCGCCTCCCTTGAAAATGGGCTCCTGCCGGCGGTAGACCTGAATGCGGTTGCGGCAGGACTCGACCACGAACACCCGGTCTTGGTCGTCCACGGTCACGGCCACCGGACCCCAGAAGTCCTTCTCCCGCTCGATGCCCTGAGCGATCTCCCGTTCTTTCCACATCTCGCCGTTGGCGTCCAACTTGTCTTTGCCCCACTTGGAGATAGTTCCGTCGCCGGTGGTCAGCGTCACAAATTTGCCGGCCGGGTCGAACATCTGCATGCGGTCGTTGCCCCAGTCGGCCACATAGATCATGCCGGTCCGGTCCACAGCCACGCCGGTTGGCCGGTTGAACTCGCCGGGCTCATTCCCTGAGCTGCCGAAAGCCATCAGGAACGCGCCGTCCTTGGTGAATTTCTGGATACGGTCATTGCGCCAATCGGCAACGTAGATGTTGTCTTCGCCATCGACGTCGATGCCCCACGGCAAGTTGAACTGCCCGTCGCCGGAACCCTGACTCCCGAAGGACGAGATGAACTCGCCGTCCTTGGTGAACTTCTGGACCCGGTTGTTCTGGCTATCAACCAGCAGCAGATTGTCGGCGGCGTCGAAGACCATTCCGGAAGGGCTCTTGATCTTGCCGTCGCCGGCGCCTTCAGTGCCCCATTTGCCGACCCATTCCCCGTCTTTGGTGAAGATGGAGATGCGGTTCAGCCACTCATCGGCCACATAAACGTTGCCCGCCTGGTCCAACGCCACGCTAGTGGGCCAGATGAGGGAGCCGTCCTCGGTGACGATGTCTGTCACTCCGGCGGTGTGGACGCCACGGGCGAACTCGCCGATGTATTCTTCGTCCACCGTGCAGATGGTGATCCGCTTGCCGTCGGGCCGGTACTCGTAGGACCGGTTGACCACATACATGGAGTCGTCGGCGCCCCGGGCCATGGCCACGGGGTTGCGGAATCCGGGGCCGGAGAACTCTCCGCGCCCGATGCTATGACTGTATTGAAGGGATACCCCCAATGCTGCAGTAGCCATCATTACCTCTTTTCGATTTACGGTTACGGCTTGCTTGACTCTTCTGGGCCAGGGCTTAAAGAAACGCCATCTGCTCGAATTCCCCACCAACGATGGGCTTGGCATCGATGCCGATCCATTTTTCCAGCAGCGTGGAGTACAGGCCGCGGAAGTCGTTGTTGAAGTGGAGGTCGCCTTCCAGCAGCTTGCTCTCTTCCAGGGACGGGTACTCGCCGTAGACTCCGCCTTTGACGTTCTCGCCTACGACAAATGCGATCCCGCCCGAACCGTGGTCGGTGCCGGAGCCGTTGTCGTGCACGCGGCGGCCGAACTCGGTGAAGACCAACAGCGTCATATTGTCAGCCGCGTTGTTCTCGACCAGGTCGGCTTGGAAGTCACGTACAGCGGCGGAAACCTGGCCCCAGAGGGCTGAATGTCCGACCATTTGCCCAGCGTGGGTGTCGAAGCTGTTGTAGGGGGCGGTGGTGTAAAGGAACCTGGTGCCGAACCCGGCTATGTGGGTCTGGGCGATGTTCCTCATGTACTGCGCGACTGAATCATTCCCGTACTCGATAGTTGAAGAATACTTCTCAGGCGCGGTGCTGAGAATGTCGGCGCCTTTAAGGGCGTCCATGCCGGTGTGGGACAGGTAGTCCATCACCTGGCCGCGGCCCATGGCGGGAGAGTACATGCGGGAGAAGAWGTCSAGRGCNNNCTYGYSCMKCYRSTCGTCSTSSAKGYCGGKGARSASRCCGTAGGTCTCMAGRTTRCCCACCGAGGCGACCGGCACTCCGGGCGCCGCCAACGAGCGGGGTAGGCCCCGTCCGAAGTTCACGCCGGTCAGGACATTCTCACCCTGGGGGTCGAGGTCGCGGATGGCGCGGCCCAGCCAGCCCTCACTGCCCACCTTTTCCGGCTCGCAGGTGTGCCAGATGTCCATGGAACGGAAGTGGGAACGGTTGGGATTGGGGTAGCCCACGCCCAGGATTATTGCCAGCTTGCCCTGATCGAATAGGTCTTTGATCGGACCCAAGGCGGGGTTGAACCCGATGTGGTCGTCGATCTTCAGCACTTGGTCTTCGGACACCCGGACCGATGGCCGGTTGTCGGAATATAGAGGGTCGGCATAGGGGACTATGGTGTTCAAGGCGTCGTTGCCGCCGGAGAGCTGCAAGACGGCCAAGACCGGGTCTTTCCTTGTTGATGTCATTTGATGGGTCCTCCTCGGAGTTACTTTTCTGCCTAGTCGTCGGGTAAATTCTGTCCGCCTAGGCGAACTGGTACTCCTGGGTGGCTACGATTAGCTGCAGGGTCTGGGCGATCTGTCCGCCGTAAGACTCGGTCCCAGGCTTCAGGTCACCGGACTTTCCGATGTGTTCCACCAGGTAGGCGCGGGTCTCATCGGGCAGGGCATAAGCTCCCACCATGTCCAGACAGCGGTCGAGCAGCGCTGAAGGGTCGGTTACGTCCTCGGAACTGATGCGTTCAATGATGGCCTTCACTCCGGGGAGGTCCGTGTTGCCCATCTGGTCGGCTGTGAAGTTGATGCGCTCCACCAGAGTGCCGCTGTCGATCCATTCCTGGCCCGTGTGCCAGCCCTCGACTGTCGGGGGGTTCATCAAGTCTTGGCCCATGTATCGAATCTCCATGGCGATGGGGTGGAGGCCCGGCTTGGGGCTGGTGAAGTCCTGCACCAAACGCATGGTCCCGGCMACKGTYTCSGCGGGRCTCTTSACCTTTTCGAAGCGGGCGTTCTTGAACCARTCGGAGTTGAACATCACCCGCARCATGGCGGTGAGGTTGTAGCCCGACTCGAAATAGGCATCCTCCATCTCCTTGATGGCGTCCATGTCCCGGGGAGGAGTGCCTTGCCAGGATGGGATCTGGGGCTCATCGGCCACGAAGAAGTTATACAAGTGGCGGGCGATGAACCGGCCGGCGGAGGGCTGCTTCACGATGATTTCGATGATGTCTTCGCCGTTGAAGTTGCCCGTCTCACCCTGGAACGTCTTTTCGCCGTAATCGTGGTCGGCTGCGTTGAAGGCGAACTGGGACTCGAAGCGGCCGTAGGGATATCTGGGGATGGCGTTGGCGATGGTCCAGCCGGTGAAGGCCTGAGCGCACGCCTTAACGTCGTCTTCAGAATAGTTGGCGTGGCCGTCCATGCCRACGCCCATGGCRAACAGCTCAAGSARYTCCCGMCCGAAGTTCTCRTTGATGGCGTCCTTGTGGCTCATGCAGTTGTCCAGGTAAAAYACCATGGCCGGATCGACGGAGAGCGCCAGCAGCAGTTTGGGGAAGCTGCCCATCCCCAGTTCCCGGAACATGTCCAATTGCTGTTGTATCTGGCGGCCGTGCTCGCACTTGGAGTTGCCGACGCAGAAGATACCGTGCCAGAAGAGGGTCATCTTCTCTTGCAGCGGGCGCTTGGTATTGATCATGCGGTAGGTGAGATAAGCCTGGTTGATCTCCAGGGCGTTCATCTCTTTCCAGTCGATGAAATAACGCTCCAGGATGTCCATTTCSAGGTCCGGCTGCTCCATGGGGCTGAGCAGCTCGTCCACCACGGCCTCGTAGCCTTTGGCGGCGTACTCTTCCAGCTCTTCGTAGGTTGCGCCGAATCCGGCGCGGCGCATTAGGTGAGCCATCAGYTCGACATCAGGACTGGCCATCGGAATCTCTCCTTCCGCGAAAATTCTCGAGTCTAGGGGAAAYCTGTTAGGTCAAAGCAACCTGCTCAGAACATTCCAGGCTGGTAGATGGGGTTGCTGTTCGCTAGATKATAATCATTCTAATATAAGATTGTCTATAGGTAAGGCCGAATATGGACCTGACGCCACCTATCCCAGTTCACGCCTCACCCGTCATTCTGGCGAAGGCCAGAATCCAGGGATTTCCCGCGTGATGAAGRTTGGCTATCGCAACAAATCTGGATTCCTGCCTTCGCAGGAATGACGATAGGGGGACAACCAGATTTACAGTTGCCGACTCCTACATAATTCGGGAGCTACCGGTACCAAACTTGAGACGGCGTTCTAGCTCCGGTTGCCCTCAGCCTGTTGGCCGCCAGACCGGCGGCGGTGTTGGCGGAGGGTTCAATCGTCCATGATCACAGGGATGCCGGCCGCCTCCGCTTTAGCCGCGGACTCGGGGTTGATCACGCCGTCTTGCATCCAGATGTATTTGACGCCGATCTCGATGGCCTGGTCGACCACCGGCGCCACCAACTCGGACCGGCGAAAGATGTTCACCATGTCGATTGGCTCAGGGACCGACTTTAGGTCGGGGTAGCTCTTCTCGCCAAGTACCTCTTCGATCATCGGGTTGACCGGAATGATCCGGTAACCCTGTTCCTGCATGTACCGGGTAACGCGGAAACTTATCCGATCCGGGTCGCCCGATAGGCCAACCACTGCGATGGTCTTGCTGTTTTGCAGTTGCTCGTCAACCAGGTCCATATCGCCTCCCCCTAATTCCAGTTCTTGGACGAGATGTACTTGAAGGCCGCGACGGCCGCCGTGGCGCCGTCGCCGGCGGCCGAGACCAACTGGGAAGAAGAATTCTGCCGCAGGTCGCCCACGGCGTACACTCCCGGCACCTCGGTCTCCATGGAAACATTCGTTGGGATGTGGCCGGCGTTGTCGGTTTTAAGAAGCCCTTCCACGATGCTTGAGTTGGGCTCAAGGCCAACGTAGACGAACAACCCAGAGAGTTCCATGGCGTTCTCCAGATTGGTGACGACGTTGCGCATCYGAAGTCCGGTGACGGTGTCTTGGCCCAACACCTCTTCGATGACCGTGTTCCAGACCACTTCGATCTTGCGGTTGTCGCCCACCCGSYTWWKMRRCSMYYRMTKKKYWYYKWKKYYRTCSKYMMGSYRGAMYRRYMAMMSMSKSTCGMARTAYYCRRTSMGRGTYARGGCCTCGTCGGYGGCCGAGTCCCCGCCGCCCGCCACTGCGACGACCTGGTTCATGTATAAAGGGCCGTCGCAAGTCGCGCATTGGGAGACGCCCCTGCCGAAGAACTCGTCCTCTCCGGGAATGCCCAATTTGCGCAGAGTGGAGCCTGCCGCGATGATCACGGCTTTGGCCCGCAACTGTCCGGCGTCGCTCATGACCATCCGGTAGTCGCCGTCCTTGGCRATCTTTGCGGTCTCGCCCATGATGAAGTCGGCCCCGGCGTTCATGGCCTGTTCCATCACCGCCGGCCCCAGTTCTGCGCCGGAGATCCCTTCAGGGAAGCCGGGGAAGTTGTCGATCTTTTCGATGTTGATGATGGACGCGCCGCCCATCATCTGCTCTACGATGCCCGTCCGCAGTCCGTAATTGGCGGMGTACATCCCGGCGGTCATGCCCGCAACGCCTCCGCCAACGATCAATACATCAAAATCGTCTGCCAAAAGGGGCACCTCCAAGGGGAGTGATTACTGTTTTTAGGRGTGGTTAGACAGTCATGGAATAGGCGTGGACGAGTTCGGCCGCGACCGTYGCCCTAACTATAGGATGACGCCTATATCGTGTCAACATAATCTGGCGCGTTTCCAGGCCCGGTTGCGGCTGCGCAATCGCGCCCATAGAATTGAACCGCCCAGCCCATCCAGCGATCGATCGGGAGCTTGCCAATGCCCGGCGGATATGAAATCCATACCGAGTCCAACATCATGGTCGCCATGCGTGACGGCGTACGGATGGCGACCGACGTTTACAGGCCAGCAAAGGCCGGCGTTGCTCTGGACGGGGCGTTCCCGGTTCTGCTCCAGCGCACTCCCTACAGCAAGACCAGGGAGGACTTGGCGCTGGAGGCGTTGTTCTTCACCTCCCACGGGTACGTCACGGTGCTTCAGGACTGCCGGGCCCGTTATCTTTCGGAGGGCGGCTTCACCAAGTACACCGATGAGGGCGAAGACAGTTTTGACACGCTGGCGTGGCTAGCCAAGCAGCCCTGGCACGAGGGCAAGGTAGGCACTTACGGGCTGTCCTACTCGGCCCACACCCAGGCTGCTGCCGCCTGCCTGAATCCCCCGAACCTGGGCTGCATGTGGCTCGATTCAGGCGGGTTCTCCAACGCATTCCTGAATGCCTGCCGCAACGGTGGAGCCTTCGAGTTGCGCCAGTTGACCTGGGCCTACAAAGAGGCTGTGGAGAGCCGTGAGGCTCATGCCGACCCCGATGTAATCGGGGCGGCCATCGAGTCCCAGAATATCTTCGATTGGTTCAAGAAGCTGCCCTGGAAGAAGGGGCACTCGCCGCTGCAATGGACCCCCGACTACGAGGATTATCTGCTGGACATCTGGGCCCGGGAGACTTTCGATGATTATTGGAAGCAGATAGGGCTCTGTGCCGAAGAATATTACGATTCGTTCTCAGATGTGCCTCAAGTCCATATGAGCGCCTGGTATGACCCATATTCGAGGACGGCCACGGATAATTACGTCGCCCTTTCCGGCTTCAAGAAAGGACCGGTGTCGCTGCTGATGGGGCCGTGGACCCACGGGGCCCGTTCCGTGACTTACTCCGGGAACGTGGACTTCGGCCAGTCGGCCATCATCGAGCATCTGGCGGCCGATTTCAACCATCTGCGTCTGCGGTTCTTCGACCGCTGGCTCAAAGGAGAAGACAACGGTTGGGAGGAGCAAGCGCCGGTGATGTTGTTCGTAATGGGCGGCGGGTCGGGGCGCAAGAACTCCCAGCAGCGGTTGGAACACGGCGGACGCTGGCGCAGCGAGAATGAATGGCCTCTGGCGCGCGCGGTGAACACGCCGTTCTACTTGCAGCCCGACGGCGGTCTGTCCACCCAGCTTCCCGARGGSCCCCATCCGCCGRATACTTATCTRTTCGACCCGGATCATCCCGTGCCCACGGTCGGAGGCAACATATCGTCCGGTCAGCCGGTGATGGCAGCGGGCGGATTTGACCAGAAGGAGTCGGAGGAGTTCTTCGGCTCGGAGGAGCCGTACCTGCCATTGGCTACCCGGCCGGATGTTTTGGTGTTCCAGACCGAACCGCTGGTGGAAGACTTAGAGGTCACCGGACCTGTATCGGTCCAACTCTGGATCTCGTCCAGCGCCGTGGACACCGACTTCACCGCCAAGCTGGTCGACGTCTACCCACCATCCGAGGACTTCCCAGAGGGATACGCCCTAAACCTGACAGATGGAATCCTGCGTGTGAAATTCCGGGACTCGTGGGAGCGCACGGAATTGATGGAACCGGGAAAGGTCTACCAGATCGAATTGGGACTGCTGCCTATATCAAATCTATTCGTGAAGGGGCACCGCATCCGGTTGGACATATCCTCAAGTAACTTCCCCAGGTTCGATGTGAATGGAAACACGGGAGAGAACCCCGGAACATCGCCGGTGAGAATAACCGCACTGAACAGCGTCTACCACGACGAGACACGGCCATCCCACATACTGCTGCCGGTGATACCGGCCGACTGATTCAGGCCCTACATCAAACCAGCCATCCCGAGGGCCACAGCCGCCCGAACTCAGACCTGCCACCCGGTTAGCGCCGGTTGATCAGCGTTGCCACAAAGTAGTCCGAGTTGAGATTAAGCGAGCTCTGGAACCTGAATCCACTGTCCTTGGCGATCTGGCGTAATTCGTCCGTAGTGATCCGCACCTGTTGAGGCGGGCCAGACTCTGTTTCTGCCTTTTGCCATTCCACGATGAAACACCAGCCACCGGGCGTCAACATCTCTTTGGCGGCGCTCAGGAAACGCACCCTGTCCTCTGGGTGATGCAGGGTCACTGAGATGAAAAGGCCGTCCGCCACGCCGGCCTCCACCGGAAAATCGTACTCTTCGCATCTCATGACTTCGACATTGCCCAGGCGTGCCTTATCTACTCTTTCTTGGCAGGCCTGGACCATCTCGTCAGAGGTATCTAAGGCGAATACCTTCCCGTGGATCAAATACTTGGCTAATGGAAGGGTGAAATATCCGGGTCCGCAGCCGATGTCGGCCACCGTGTCCCTGGAGTTGATCGGGCAGTGGCTCATGACGCGGAACGGGTCCAGTGTCTCCGCCCGTTCCGGCCGCAGCATGCGCTCAACCGTGCTGGGCATGTCCGGATGGTCTGAATCTGTGGACATCGATTCGTGATTCTCCCTACGTGTGATGATTGCTTCAGCCGGCCGCCATGATTAATTGCTTTAGGCGGTTACTTTACATGACTGGATTACCAGCGGCAAATCGGTTGACCGATCTCCGTTGACACCCCTGAAACCCCATCGTACACTACCGCTAGAACCACGGTTCCGTGGGGCGTGAATCACTCGTGGATATTACGTCGTCCAGCAGACATAACCTGTTAGAATTCTACCGGTTTCCCCCGTCAATCAACCACCATCCAGGAGATATGCATGTCCGTCTTATTCGACGAAGATCCCGATGTCGCCCGAGCCCTAGAAGCCGAAGACCAACGCCAACGGGACTGCATCGTCCTGATCGCTTCTGAGAACTACGCCAGTAAGGCCGTACTTGAGCCTGGCGCCAGCGTAATCAGCAACAAGTATGCCGAGGGATATCCGGGCCGCCGTTACTACGGTGGGTGCGAGAATGCGGACATAGTTGAGAGTCTTGCCATCGACCGGGTYAAGGAATTATTCGGCGCCGAGCACGCCAACGTTCAACCCCACAGCGGCGCCCAGGCCAACATGGCGGCCTACTTCGCCGTTCTCGAGACGGGCGACACGGTGATGGGGATGCAATTGGACCACGGCGGTCATCTGACTCACGGCGCCAGCGTTAATTTCTCCGGCAAGATCTACAACTTCGTGCCCTACGGCCTGAACAAGGATACCGAGACCATCGACTACGATGAGGTCGAGCGTCTGGCCAAGGAGCACAAACCCAAGCTCATAGTGGCCGGCTGCAGCGCTTATCCCCGCGTCTTGGACTTCGCCCGGTTCCGCGCCATCGCCGACAGCGTGGACACACTACTGATGGTGGATATGGCCCATATCGCCGGCTTGATCGCCGGCGGCGCCCATCCCTCGCCCTTCCCCCATGCCAACATCGTCACCTCGACCACCCAGAAAAGCCTCCGCGGACCCAGGGGCGGCTTCATACTCTGCGACGAAAACCTCGCCAAGAAAATCGATTTCGCCGTGTTTCCGTTCACCCAGGGAGGGCCGCTGATGCAGTCCATAGCCGGTAAAGCGGTCTGCTTCGGCCAAGCGTTGAAACCCGAGTTCTCCCGCTACGCGCATCAGGTGGTGGCCAACTGCAAAGTACTGGCGGCGGAGCTCTCCGAGGCCGGTATGAGACTGGTATCCGGAGGCACCGATAATCACATGGTGCTGGTGGACGTGACCCCACTGGGCATCACGGGCCAACAGGCCGAGCGGGCCCTGGAGTCGGTGGGAATCATCGCCAACAAGAATGCGATCCCCTATGACCCGCAACCGCCCAGAGTGACCAGCGGACTGCGCCTGGGCACCCCGGCGATCACCAGCCGGGGCATGGAAGAGGCCGAGGCCAAGCAGGTGGCGGCCATGCTCATCAAGGTGCTGGCCGATGTTGAAGACAAAGAAGCCCACGCCAAAGTATCGGTCAAGGTCAAGGAGTTGACCTCCCGCTTCGCCGTGCCAGGCATAGATCACTGATAAACACCCTGTTGAGCCAGGCGAGACCCGATGCTATAATCACAAAGATTGTGTGATCCTGCATTTGATTCTGAATTTCGCAATACATCTTCGTGTAAATTATCAAGGGGTACCGCTTGCGCCATTATGAACTGTTAGTTGTCCTTAGTCCGATGCTGAACCAAGAGCAAGTCTTCGAGACTTGGGACAAGATAAAGGGGTTTATCACCACCCGGGAAGCCGAGATYAGTCACGAAGAACAATGGGGGACACGCCGACTGGCGTACCCCATCCGCAAGGGACAGCACCGGTTTTTGGAGGGTAGTTACCACCTAACCCGCTTCGCCACCGAGCGATCTTTCAACATCGAGTTGGAGAACTTCTTAAAAGTAGACGACGAAGTACTTCGCTCTCTGGTAACTACGACCCTGCCGGAAGAAGAACTTGCTGCSCAGGCGGCAGCTGCGGCCCGGGCCATCCGGCCTGCACCGCCCCGGCCGGCTCCTGTCGGACCGGACGGCTCACCGGTGCCTCCCGCCCCTGTTGATGGTGAGGCCCCAGCGGCCGCCCCACCCGCCGAAGGCGCAACCCCAGCAGCCGAGGCTGTGGACGCCGCTCCCGAAGCAGAAGCCCCAGCATCTGAAGATGCTGCGGAGGAACCGGTAGCAACGGCGGAAGAAGAAGCCACAGCAGCGGAGGCCGAACCGGAAGCTGAAGAACCGGCCCCGGCCGAAGAGCCTGAAGCTGCCGCGGAAGAGAGCAGCRACGGTCCGGAAGAAGAGCCAGAAGAACCGGCCGCCGAGGAAGCGCCGAAGCCAGAGGAAAGCGAGGAGTAGAAGGGAGGCAGACGTGAATAAGATCATTGTCATCGGACATCTGGGCAGGGACCCAGAGATGCGGTACACACCCAATGGTCAAGCGGTAACCTCGTTTAGCGTGGCATCCAGCCGCCGGTATACCACCAGCGCGGGAGAACAGAAAGAAGAAACAGAATGGTTCAATGTCAGCGCCTGGGGGAAGTTGGGCGAGACGTGCAACCAATACCTGACTAAAGGCCAGCAGGTCTACATCGAAGGCCGCATGAGCAGCCGCACCTATGAAGGCCGCGACGGCCAGACCCGGGTTTCCATCGATGTATTCTTGAATGACGTCCAATTCTTGGGCGGCAGAGGCGGAGACGGAGGCGGTGCGCCTGCATCAGCCCCATACGAATCGGGCGTCGGCGCCGCGGCGGACGAAGCCCCGGAATTCGACTCGGTAGACGACCTGCCATTTTAATTYGATYGTGGCAGCGAAAATAAAGGACTAAAACCAGCATGACGACAGAAGCCCCCAGAGGACCAGGCGGACCACCACAAAGATTCGGTGGGGGAGGCGGCGGTGGCCGGCCAGGCGGACGGCCCGGCGGCCCCGGTGGACGCCCTCGAGGTCGATTCGTACGCCGGCGCAAAGTCTGCGCCTTCTGCGTCGAAAAAGTAACCCACATCGATTACAAAGACATCGATAAGATCAGGCGGTTCGTCTCCGAGCGGGCCAAGATYGAACCCCGGCGCCGCACCGGTGTTTGCGCCAAACATCAGCGTGCCCTTCGGTCTGCTATCCAGCGGGCCAGGCAGATCGCGTTGGTGCCTTTTGTCGCCTACCACGCCTATTCCGGCGGTATCCGCCGCTAAGCGGACCCGGACGACACTAAGCCGTGACCTMAGCGGCCCTAACTTGAAAGACCCGGCGKYGCAGGCGCCATGCCACGCCGCCGATCCCCTCACCATCTCCACCYRWSGYTSGTSRMGSYRGWMAAYRSSRTYKSCYKSRCWMMRAAKSYYYKGCSSWGMWMRCYMGSSYRSRSGCGGCCGCCGCCGCAGGCGAGCCCAGCAACGAGCTCACGGAGAAGAACCCGCCCCGCAGGAAGATCCCAAAATCGTTGCCGAACGCAAACAGCGCCGGGTCGGTTTTGGAATCGGATCCGCCTTGATACTCGTCATAGTAGGGGTGGTCGCGTTCGGTTATTACCAAGAATTCTTCAAACCGCCCAGAGTTTGGGCCGGTTCCGTTAACAACGTGGAATTCAACATGRGCGACTTGGTAGAACGCATCAGAGTCCTGCAGGGAGTCAACCGCTACCAGGGCGGCCAGGTGAACCTGAGTACTGTCCCATTCGAGTACCTACAAAACTTGATTGACGCCGAGATACTTCGCCAGCGGTCCCCATCTTTGGGTATCAGTATCAGCGACGCCGATATCGAAGAGGAACTCCGGCGGCAATTCGTTCCGACGGCGGCCYCAGGACAGGAAACCGATCCAGGACAACTGGAACGGGAATTCAAAGACAACTATTCAGGTTACCTGACGGCCACCRGRTTATCGGACGGGGATTTCAGGGTTATCATCGAAGAACAGCTTGCCCAACAGGCTCTGGCGGGCTTCTTGACGCAGGCCAYTGAAGAACGCCAACAGCACGTAGAGATYCAATGGATCCAACTCCCGACCGACGGGCAAATACTCATCGGCGATGTGGAACAGCGCCTGGTGAATGAAGACTTTACTCGGATCGCTCAGGAGCTGAATTCTCCCAGCCAGTTCGCCGACCCCAACGGTTACGTTGGATGGGTTCCTCAAGGYGCATTCCCAGATCTCGATGACTACGTCTTTGGCAATCTGAAAGACGAGATCGAAGCGCTGATGCCCGGCGAGGTAAGCGAGCCGATCTTCACCAACGAGGCCTATTACCTTATCAAGGTGCTCGCACCTTCCGAAGAGCGGGATMTGACCGGCCTAATGGGTTCGAAACTGCTGCGGGAGTCGGTGGACGCTTGGCAGCGTGAAGCCCTGGTTTCGGGGACCGAACAAGGATTCGTGCGGATGAACTTCAACAGYAGRTTGTACGAATGGGTCACTGATCAGGTGTTCATCACCGCGCCGCGCATCGATCGACCGACCCCCGTACCCGAGCTACTCCCTSSSRKYSYYMMYCYSCYWGGWSSAGGAYMGTAGGGYWTATGGYGKCGTYWAGCGGTATGYCTKSYGAMRTTCCTGATGWGATCAACGTTGGCYTGATGGGCCTGGGCGTTGTGGGCACAGGAGTGGCGGCTCATCTCCTTGACCGTTKGTCGTCCCTCGCCGACGTGGCCGGCCGCTCGGTAAAGCTGAAGAAGGTCTTGGTCCGCGACCTGGCTCTACCCAGAGACATCGACTTGCCTTCCGGTGTGCTGACCACCAACGCGGAAGACATCCTCTCCGACCCTGAAATCCACATTGTGGTGGAAGTGATGGGYGGCACCAACCCGGCGGAAGGTTATCTCAAGCAGAGCCTAGCCGCCGGCAAGCATGTTGTCACCGCCAACAAAGAGGTGATGGCCAAATCAGGGCCGGAACTGTTGGCTCTTGCCCGGCAAAACGGTGCAAGCCTGCTCTTTGAAGCCAGTGTCGGTGGCGGTATTCCCATCGTCGGCTGCCTGATGAATGAACTGGCCGCCAATGACATCCGTTCCATCCGCAGCATCATCAACGGTACCACCAACTACATCCTGACCCGTATGGCCCACCAACGGACCAGTTTCGAGCAAGCTCTTGGTGAAGCTCAGGACCTGGGATACGCCGAATCTGACCCCACCAACGACATCGAGGGCATCGACGCCGCCTACAAATTGMCCATCCTTGCCTMTTTGGCCTACCGGCGTCCTTTCCAGCACGCCGATGTTTTCTGCGAAGGCATTTCCAAACTTGAGCCCCAGGACTTCCGCTACGCCCARGAACTGGGATATTCCATCAAATCGTTGGCTATCGCAACCCTGGAAGACGGCGCCGTACAACTACGCGTATATCCGGCGTTTGTCCCCGCTGAACATATGCTAGCCAAGGTCGATGGAGTGTACAATGCCGTGGAGGTTGACGGCAGCCTCTGCGGGCAGGTCCTGTTTCATGGAATGGGAGCGGGAAGAGAGCCTACCACCAGCGCGGTGGTCGGCGACTTGATCGAAGTGGTCCGCAGGATGGGGAACCATGCCACCCCACCGGGAACGCAAGAAGAAAAGAGACCAGGCAACGGAGCTGAATTAGCCGTCCGGCCCATCGGGGACCTCCAAGCGCGGTATTACATACGTCTGGAGGTGGCCGACCATCCAGGGGTGCTGGCGAAGATCGCCCAGGTTTTGGGTGATGGGCAGATCAGCATCGCGGCGGTACTCCAAAGGGATACTCACCCGGAAACCGAAAGCGCTGAGATCGTGATCACCACGCATCCCGCCAAAGAAGCGTCGATGCAGAACGCCCTAAAAGCCATGGCCGGACTGGACCAGGTCCGACGGGTCAGCAACATGATCAGGATCGAAGAATAATGYCCTCACTKGCGCAGAATCGAGSCAACAGGAGTTTGGGTTAAGCGTATGGGTGCTGGGGTCTTAAACACCTACCGGGAACTGCTACCTCTGACCAGCGAAACCCCCATGATCACAATGGGAGAGGGCGATACCCCGTTGGTTAAGTCCAACCGCTTGGGAAGGACACTGGACTGCCCGGAGCTGTATTTCAAGCTGGAAGGCTGTAATCCCACCGGGTCTTTCAAGGACCGGGGCATGGTGGTGGCCATCGCCAAAGCGCTCGAAGAAGGCACTCGGGCRATCATGTGCGCGTCCACCGGCAACACCAGCGCATCGGCGGCGGCTTTCGGCGCCTATTGCGACATACCGACCTTCGTATTGATTCCCAAAGGGGAAGTGGCCATGGGCAAGCTGGCCCAGGCCATGATCTACGGCGCAAAAGTCATCATGATCAACGGAAACTTCGATGTGGCGTTGGGGTTGGTCCGTGAGTTCACAGAGAACAACGATGTCACTCTGGTCAACTCAGTGAACCCCAACCGGATCGAGGGACAGAAAACAGCTGCATTTGAACTTGTGGATACTATGGGCGACGCCCCTGACCTACTGTTCATACCCGTGGGTAACGCCGGCAATATCACCGCTTACTGGAAGGGCTTCCGAGAGTACATGGACCTGGGCCGGAGCCAGACGCTGCCAAGAATGATGGGATTCCAGGCCGAAGGCGCCGCGCCGATAGTCAGAGGAGAGGTGGTGGCCCGGCCACAGACGATAGCGTCGGCCATTCGCATCGGAAACCCGGCAACCTGGCAAGGCGCGGTTGATGCCAGAGACCAGTCCGGAGGCGTCATCGATTCGGTCTCAGACGACGAGATACTGGATGCTTACCGTCTTTTGGCCAGCCAGGAAGGGATATTCTGCGAACCGGCGTCGGCGGCCTCGTTCGCCGGTCTGGTGAAGATGCACCGCCAAGGGATGGACCTCCATGACAAGCGCATCGTGTGCGTCTGTACCGGCAACGGTCTGAAAGACCCCGATCTAGCGGTTAGCAGCGCAGGAGGACAGGCGATCGAGATCGAGGCGAACATCGAGGCGATCGAAGCGGCCACCCTTGGAATCGGTGGATAGAGGCAAATAAAACGGTCCAAAAACAGCGCATAAAAGAAGCGGTGGCTGAGATATTGGCCGCAATTGGCGATGACCCATCCCGCGAAGGGTTGCTGAACACCCCTGACCGGGTCGCGCGGATGTATGAAGGTCTGTTTTCCGGTATCGGCATCGATACCGAAGATGCGATCGATACTGTCTTCGAGGCCGAAGGCAACGATCCGGTTATCGTGAACGGCCTAGTCTTTTATTCGGTGTGTGAGCATCATCTGCTGCCGTTTTTCGGCGAAGCCCGTCTGGGTTACGTGCCCAACGGGAAGATCGCCGGAATAAGTAAGCTGGCCAGAGCACTGGAAATTGCGGCGCACCGCCCTCAGGTGCAAGAACGGCTCACCGCTGACGTCGCCAACGCCATATTCAACGTTCTCAAACCGGATGGCGTGGTTGTCGAACTCGAAGCAGAGCATCTTTGCATGGCCATGCGCGGCGTTAAGAAAYCCGGAACGCGGGTGCTGACTTCGGCGACTCGCGGCGAATTCGAGAATTATCCGTCAGGGCGGGAAGGCCTCCTAGCCCTGATGCACAGCCGGTAGAAAAATAAAAATAAATAGTGAATAGATAGTGGCGAATACACCGATCACATCGTTTCAAGAGATCGAAGCCGAATGGGAATCTGTGCTTCATGATAGCCCGGCAGACACCCTGTTCCTGACTCCGCAATGGCAGAAAGTATGGTGGGATACATTCGGAGACGGCCGGACCATGTGCGGTTTCTCCTACCACGGGACTGACGGGGCGTCCGGCGGCGTGGCCGCCATCGCGTCCCTTGCCAAGTCCGGAAACACCGTTACCTTTGTGGGCAGCCAAGACACCTTTGATTACAACGACTTCCCCATCAGGCCCGGACACGAAGAGGGGTTCTACCGTTCCCTTTTAGAGTGTATGGAAGAGCAGGAAGTTAGTTTGTTGCGCCTCGACTCGCTGCGGGAGAACTCTCCGACACTTGAGCTCCTCCCTGAGATGGCCCGCGGCCTCGGCTATACCGTGGAGATCGAACAAGAAGACGTTACGTCGGGCATCAATCTTCCCGCTACCTGGGATGAGTACCTGGGCATGCTGAACAAGAAAGACCGCCACGAACTGCGCCGCAAATTGCGCAGGTTGGACTCCCAGACCGACTGGAAATGGTATTCCCTGTCAGAACCGGCCCAGGTTGCCGAGCGGCTGGGCGAGTTTCTGACGTTGATGCGCTTGAGCCGTGCAGACAAAGACGAGTTCATGACCCCGGAGCGGGAGCGCTTCTTTCACAACATCACGCAACGCATGGCCGAGATGGGACAACTCCAATTGTTCTTTCTGGACCAGGACGGCGCCACCGTGGCCACATCYTTGTGTTTTGACTACGGGGGCTCCCGCCTGTTATACAATAGTGGCTACGATCCCGAGTATGCCTATTTTAGCGTGGGCCTTTTGCTGAATGCGATGTGCCTGAAGGACGCCATAGACCGGGGCCTTAACTATTTTGACTTCCTGCGCGGCCCGGAGCCTTATAAGGCGCACCTGGGCGGACAACAGAGGAGCATTTACCAGATGGTGGTAACCAAGAATTGAGCGTGAGGCGAGCAGCGTTCATCACGCTCCATGCCTGCCCACTGGCGGCCCCCGGACAGGGGAAGTCGGGTGGCATGAACGTGTATGTCCGGCAGTTGGCGGCTGCCCTGGGCGATATGGGGATGCAGATAGACATCTTCACCCGGGAGCACTCAGATGTCTTCAACCGCATCGAGACTATTGGGCCGAACGTCCGCGTGATACATATCAAAGCTGGGCCGCCCGACGCTCACGTGGGAGATTTATATGCCCACCTTCCCGAATTTCTGGAGCAGGTAAACGCCTTTAGGGAAGAAGAGGGACTGAAATACGACGTGGTCCATTCCCACTATTGGCTTTCATCCTGGATCGGCCGCGAACTTTCTAAGGTGATGGGCGTCCCCCATCTCGTCACCTTCCATACCCTGGCCCTTCTGAAGATGCAGTCGCGGGCCGGAGAAGTGGAGCAGACCGAGCGGCCGGTTATCGAGGCCGAAGTGATTGCCACCGCTGACCGGATTATCGCCTTCAGTCCCCACGAACGGGACGCCATGGTGCGGTTATACGGCGCTGACGCCGCCAAGATATCTCTGGTGCCCTGCGGTGTCGATCTCTCTGTTTTTCGGCCCCTTGACCGGAAAACGGCACGGGACCGGCTCGGCCTGAACGGCGATAAGATCCTGCTGTATGTTGGCCGGGTAGAACCCTTGAAGGGCTTGGAGCTCCTGGTAGAAACCGCCGCACAGATGGACTCAGAAGACGGTGTCCGGGTGATGGTGGTGGGAGCCGATGTGAACGGCGACGGGGAGATGGACCGGGTCAAACTGCTGGCCAAGGAACGGGACTTGGAAGACCAGATCGACTTCGTCGGCCAGGTCGACCACAATGAACTGCCCCTGTACTACAATGCCGCCGACGTCTGCGTGGTGCCTTCTTATTACGAGAGTTTTGGGTTGGTGGCCCTGGAGGCCATGGCCTGCGGCATTCCAGTTGTTGCAACCAGGGTCGGGGGACTTTCCACCATCATYCAGCACGGCAGCACCGGCTATCTGAAACCGTGGCGGTGCCCAGACGCCTTCGCCAATTCTGTTGAGATGATCATCTCCAGTGACGGTCTGCAACAAAGCTTGGGCGAGGCGGGCCGAAAACGTGCCGAAGGAATGGGCTGGGACAACGTCGCCGCGATGGTCTGGGACGAGTACGCCGTGTTGACCGGTCACCCCACGAAAGGCGATAATAACTATTAACCGGACCAGGCCAACCGCCTGTTCTTCCCTGAAGATTTCTTCTTCCTAGCCTCGGAYCTGCCACAACCTTGGCTCAGTACCTGTACAACAGACCGGCAGGCGACGGTCACCGCCCCGGAGGAAACCTTGACCCAAGAACCCCGTGATGTAGGCAGCGCCGTCCGCCGGAATCGTCTCGGCCCGTTGCGCCGCCCGGTTTTGCACTTCCAGCGCACCCTGGGCGCGGGCGTGCTGGTTATTCTACCCATCGGCATCACCGTGCTAGTCCTGAAGTTCTTCTTCGATCTTCTGGACCCGGTGCTAGAGCCTCTGGTCAACCTCTTGCCCGGCCGTTCAGTMACTGGGACCGGACTTGTGGCCCTCATCGTGCTGGTCTACTTGCTGGGCCTGTTCGCTGCTCTAGTGGTCGGACGGCGGTTGATCTCCCTGGGCCACCGGGTGATGGAAGTGATTCCTTTGGTCAAGGGGATCTACGGGACCACCCGTATGGCGATCGAGATTCTCTCGAAAAACCAAAACGGCAACGACGGCAACGGCGACCTGGGTGACAGCCRGCAATACGCGGGCGTAGTGCTGATCGAATACCCCAGGGCCGGCATCATGTCCATCGGACTGATCACCTCCARCATGCTGGACACAAACGGAGAAGAGGTCCTGTCGGTCTACATTCCAACCACACCGATACCGTCGTCTGGGTTCTTGGTCATCATATCCGCCTCAGAAGTTACGCGAACGGATATGAGCGTGGAGGACGCCATGAGAGTGGTGATATCCGGAGGGATCCGGCTCGATACGGTATTTAAGCGTTCTGGATTTCAGGTGCCGGGTAGGACCCGCTCGAACCAGTGACGCTCTCCTATCGTCTTGAAACCGGTGGACTTGTAGAGGCCCACGGCGGGCCYGTTGTTCCCGTCAACTTCCAGGCCGATCTCGGACAGCCCGGTCGAACGTAGATATTTCATTCCCGCATGTAGGATGTGGCGGCTCACACCCTTTCCCCGGTATTCTGGCACCACGCCGATCATGCCGATGACACCCCTTACGCCGTTATCGGATGGGACCATTACCGTCCAACAATGGCCGGCGGGACGATCGCCCTCGAACAAGAACAATATCCCAGACTCAGACGTGTTGGGCATGTGGGCGCGGTATTCGATCTGTTCTTCGGTGTTTGGAGAGAAACCCCAGCTCCCGGTGAAGGCGTCGTTCTGGACACGGGTCAGTAATGGTGTGTCTCCCGGCTGGAACGACCGCACGGAATATCCCTGAGGAAGCTCCARGTMTGGCAGTTCGTCTTGGACCCACAGCATGTCTAGGTAGGTGCGGACCTGGGAAAAWCCSACYTGYTCCAGCAATTCGCCCCGTCCCGATTCGGGCAGCACACATATGTGGGCCACGCCCAATCCCTCTGCTTCGGCCCGGGCCACCGCCCTCTTCACGAGTTCCTGTTCATCGAGACTGCCGGCCAGCTCGGGGGCGGTCATAACCTCGATCACCGAACGGCTGATGGCGAACTCCCGAAAGACCAGCGCCAGGCCCTTAACTTCGCAGGCGTGTTCCAACACGAAACAATTATCCGTTGGAGCAAGACCTGGCTGYCCGAGCACGCCTTGAAATGTGCTGAAACATAAGTCGTAGAGTTCGCTGTTTGAGCTGCTGTGGGAGGCGACGAATTCGGCGAGGGCCGCATTGTGATYGTTTGTGTAGTTAACGACTGGCAAACGGGTCTTCCAGACTGGTAAACTCTAAAGCTGAATGGTTGAAACTCAAGCTGACGAATTTCGACGCCCTTGGGCGCGGCGAGCGGAAATGTTTGAAGCCAAAGACTGCGGATCCGTGCTTGACGGCTTCGGGCGATTGTAGCAGAGTATTTGCCCCTTCACAATTCGGGCACGATACCTGTGATTTTCGTTTTCAGTGATGCAATAATTCGCTGACTATAACTATTYTGTGTCGAAATCATRATCACTTCGTGCCGTTTATCGTAAGGCGGCCGGGAGTGGCCCAAAAGCGTAACAATAGCCGAGATTCAATTCGGCCGGCGACCTCATCAAGGACCTTAGGAGGCCCCAGGTAGATGGATGAGACCCCCCGGAAAGTTCTGGTAATAACTCCCCACCCCGACGACGCCGATTTCTGGTGCGCGGGGACCATCGCGAAATGGATCGGCGMCGGCGCCACCGTGCGCTACGTCCTTTGCACCGACGGCGGCAAAGGCACCACAGATCCCAACGTCTCTTCAGATGAACTCTCCAAGATACGGGAGCAAGAACAGGCCGACGCCGTAGAGATTYTGGGAGTCCAAGAACTGGTGATGCTYCATCAYCCGGACGGCTTTCTGGAGGATGACCACGAATTCCGGAGGGAGTTGGTCCGTCAGATCCGCCAGGTCCAGCCGGACGTTGTGCTGTGCCCSGARCCGTACCGYAAGAACYTGGCCTGGCACCGAGACCACCGGATAGCCGGGCAAGTTACGCTGGATGCTGTATTCCCGTGCGCCCGTGACCAYCTCCATTTCGTGGAGCTATGGCGCGACGAAGGRCTRGAACCYCACAAAACGGCGGCSATWTTRTTYTGGGGKACCGAGCAGCCAGAYACCACSATCGATATCACGGAGTCACTGGCCGTTAAGACCAAGGCAGTGGCGGCCCACAAGAGTCAGATGGGCGGCCGGTACCCGAAAGAGGTCGAAGATTTCATCAGGGAACGCGCTCAGCCGTCGGAAGGGGGGTCCGGCTTCGAATACGTCGAAGCCTTCCGGAAGATCAATTTCCGGGTCTAAAGGGCCGAATCCCCCGGCTCCTTGAGCAGGGCCGGCCGCAGCAAGGGCAAAGCAGGGCCGCCGAAGGAAAGCAGGCGGTCATGGAACTCTTTGAGGCTGTAGGCACTCCCCTGCTCCCGCCGGTAGTCCTCGCGTAACTTCAAGATCATCAGCTTGCCCAGGGTGTAATTCAGGTAGCCTGGGTCAAACGTTCCTCGCAGGGCCTCCCTTCGGGCCGGTAATTCGGCCATGTAGGCGTTCTCCATGAAGAACCTGGTGGCTTCGTCCAGCGTCATTCCTTCGGTGTGCATCCGGAGTGAGCACATGTACCGGCAGTTGCGCACCAAGGCCTCCAGCAGTTGTGTCAACAGTAGATTCGGCTGCCCGTCTCCGTACTTCGTTTCCAGCATCATCTGCTCGGTGTAGTGCGCCCAGCCCTCCGTGAAGGAATAGGATGTCGCCACGCGGTTGACCAGCGGAAGTTCGCGGCCGTAGCGGTTGTGCAGATGATGAACGAAATGGCCGGGGTAGACCTCGTGGATGGAGATGATCTTCAGCGTGTCGTAGTTGAAATTGGAGAGCCATTCCTCCCTCTGTTGAGAATTCCAGTCATCTTCCACYGGGGTTACGTAGTAGAAAGACTCGCGGGCTTGCGTTTCCAGGGCGCCGGCGCTGTCCATGGCGGCGAAGGCATAACGCATGTAGGTGGGCGTTTCGATAACCTGACAACGGTCCTCGGATGGGACGCTGATCACATCGAGATCGATGAGCGACTGGCGAATGTCCTCCAGCATGTTCCGTGTTTCCGGGATCAGTTCCTGAGCCTGTGGGTGGTTTCGGCCGATCTCTTCCACTATCTYGGGTACCGGCCGGCCGGGCGCCATGTTTTGGGCCAGATCTTTGATGCGCATTAGGTTATCTTCCAGGTTTGCCTGTCCAATGGCCGCGATCTGGCTTAGAGGGGCTTCCAGGCCCTCTCCGGTGGCTAACATGCCCGAATAAAGCTCTGACCCGATGGCGAATCCCTCCGGGCCGCAATTTCCTCGGGCTTTAAGGCGTTCAACGAACCGGTCCAATGCGGCCGCGCCTGTCTCTCGRGCCCGGTCAAATTCGCTTGAGATCTCCTGGTCCGTTACGCCTTTGGAAGCTTCCGCCAAGTCAACGCGGTAAAAGCGGGCCATGCCGGAATAGCTCTCCACGCTCATGTCCACAACGTGGGACGGGAGAGTGTCGTCCAGCGCCTTGTCCAGGATGTCCAGGAAATCGGGCGCCTGCCTCATGGCCGAAGCCGCCGAACGCAGGCGGTCCTCCAGCGGGGCGTAATCCCGGCGGATATAGCCGCTAACGTTCAGGTACCCGGTGTGCCGCATGGGGTTATTCTCCAGCGGCTTCAGGTCGTTGAAGATGAACAACTCCCGGCGCAGAAACAGTTCCATCATCCGGTAGCTCATCTGGCCCGACTCGTCCAGCCGGTCTGCATCCAGCGCTCGAAGCTCGGTCAGGCTGCGGCGCAGTTCTCCTTCCCGGCGGGTGTTCTGCGCCGGCGAGAGATCGGGCAAGCGGCCKTCGTACTCGTGCCGGCCGATTCGCGACCCGGCCGTGGGGTAGAAGTCCCAGTGGTCTTTGATCAGCCGTTCAGACAACAACTCGAATGCTGCGCCCGTCTCTCTCGATGCCATTTCGCTCCTCAAATCAAAAAAGCGGCCCACCGCCGGGCCGCCTTCGTCTACCGGGTTTTGGTCACGATCAGAGTAGAGTTTCGCTGATCTGGAATTGGGGTTTGATATCAGTGTAATTAGCGATGTCACCCATGATTGCTCCGCCATGAGTCTTGAACGCCTCATGGACCTCTTCGGTGGTGTTGAAGTAGAGGTGGGCTACCGCTACGAATGGCGCCGGTGCATTAGGGTCGGTGCCAGACACCCCTTTTTCCATCTCGCCGTTCACCAGGCCCATTGGGCCAAGCAGACTTTGTACCAGTTCTAGGTGGGTGGTCGTCCAGTACCCGTGGTCGAATTTCTTCCCCTCTTCGTTGGGATATAAGACCGAGACTTTAATCATGTTTCCGGCTCCTGATTCTCTGGGGGATTTTGGTTCTAGCTACGCCGTAATTAGACGTTATGCTAAGTGTACTAGGCACGTTAACCGCTGGCAATGCCGGTGTGATGGCCCCATCTGTCAGGCAAGGAATCTTGGCCCTTCTGATACAATTAACCGGCCGCAACCTTGACGCTCGAAAATCCGCCGCCAAGGCACATCCGTATTCAAGAATATATGTTGCAAAAACTACCGTTCTACCGTAGATCCTTCCCTCGTTTCATCGCCTTCGCCGCCGTTCTGCTRRTTATTCTCKCGTTGGCRGCCTGCTCNTNNTCATCWKMSRCCGNMGAANATYCTNCMGARRAGACCKCYGATGGYCTRGCGMTTGTCTGGGAGGCTTGGGAAGAGATCAACCGGAATTACGCTAGTTCCGAGGCCCTGGAACCCGAATCCGTGCTTACCGGAGCGATGGCCAGGGTCATGGAGATGCTGGATATCACTCCCTATCCATTCTTGACCGATGTCGGCCGGATGCGCGGCCAGGCTCCGGCCTATGTACCGGGTGAGATGCTGGACCTATGGCGAGCGATGGCACTTTACCAGGCGTCGAACCCCGATTTCGACCCGTCCACGGTCGTCGAAACGGCGGTCGGGGGAATGTTGGCCGGGCTGGGTGATTCTTCGTCCGTGTATCTGAACGCCACCCAGTATCCCTTGGCCAAGGAAAGCCTGGAAGGCGGCATTGAAGGGACCTACCTGGGCATCGGCGCCAGAGTGATCTCCCAAGATGGCATGATCGTTCTGTTCCCCTTCGCTGATTCCCCAGCCGAGAGCGCCGGAATCCTGCCGGGCGATATCGTGTCGGCGGTGGGAGGCGTTTCGGTGCTGGGTCAGAGCGTTCAGGAAGTAGTCGACCAGGTGGCAGGACCGAAGGGCACGAAGGTCGCCTTGGAACTGATCAGGGACGGAGAAGCAGAACCCGTCTCATTGGAAGTCTTCCGCGGAGATATCGAACTTCAATCAGTGGCGAGTCAACTGATTCCCGGTGGGATTGGATACGTACGTATCTCCCGYTTCCGCGACAACACCGCCGAGCAGGTTTTCTCCGCCTTGGAGTCCCTGAACCGGTTCGACATGTTGGCCTTGATGCTAGACATCCGGACCAACCCAGGCGGCTCACCGGCAGCGGCGAAGGATACTGCCGGACAATTTCTGCCTGGGGGGACGGTGTTCGGATATGTGGAAGACGAGAACAGTGGACGCACYGAAGTCACCATTGACCCCAACGAGGACCGGCTGGACCTGGACGATCTCCTGATGATCGTATTGGTCAACGGGCAGACATCGCGCGAGGCGGAGATCTTGGCCGCGGCTTTGCAGGACGCMGAAAGGGCGACGYTGTTCGGGGTGACTACCGCTGGGGACGCCTCCGCCTATGGCTTCGTGGAACTCAGCGATGGATCGGCCTTGTACATGCCGATGTCCCGTCGTTACGCCCCATCAGGCGAGATACTGGGAAGAATCGGACTGGCGCCGGATGTCGRGGTCATCTCCGTACCGGAATCAGAAGGATACGGGCCGGAGAGCCAATTCAACCGCGCCTATGAATTCCTAGACGGGCAGTTGCCGCCGTTTCGGTAGTGGATCATTAGAGGAATCGTAACGTTCAGCCAAGCAATCTCTCGTAGTCACCGTGGGTCCCGATCCAAAACCAGATTATCTGGTCGCCTTCTCTAATTCCGAGCGCACGGTATGTGAGCGTATCCAGCGGAATATATGGGTCTCGTTTGGTGGACCTGCGTGAACCGAAGTCTTGGGTGCGACGGTTTTCTTCGAAGAGCCGGTAAGCCTCTTGAGCCCTACGTTGGATATTTTGGGGAAGCTGGCTGTAGGCCCGGCGGAAAGAGACCGTCGTTCGCGATCTCACAACCTATCTGGGTCTAGTTCTTTGGTGTGGGCTGCCGTATGTTCGGCCAGTGCTTCATCTGCTAAGCGTACAAGCTTTTCGCCTGACTCCGATAGCAGCTTCTTCAAATCTCCCTCAGAAACCAATTCGTCAAGCAACCAGGTTGCGATCGAATCTTGACTGGCGGCATCAATCCGATTGATTAGTAAACCAATGGTGATTACTATACAGCCTCGGCTAATTTCACCGACCGTCCGATAACATGCTCCGGATTACCGATCCACAAAAAAGACCTCTCTTTGCCGAGAGGTCTTTTTAGCTGACTTAAGGTCGATCTTCGGGATGCCTTGAAAAATCAGGTGGCGTCACCGCCGCTGTCTTCCTGACACCTCAGGCACACGAAGGTGCTGATGTCCTCTGGGAGGCTATCGCTGGCCACGTTGCGCTTACGGTTGCACACCGAGCAGACCACCGTCTCCGTTGCGGCCGACGGCGCCTGGACGGTTACGACCGTATCCAGTCCGCGGTATCCAACATAGTCGGGATTGCTATCTCGCAAACGTTGGAAGCGCTCCCGGTCTTTTCGGCCCAATCTGTCCTCCTAGGACACGGGGATGCGGGGAATACTGGCGAGGAGTTACTTGACCTCGACGGCGGCCCCGGCCTCTTCCAGCTTGGTCTTGATCTCGTCGGCTTCTTCCTTGGCGATGCCATCCTTGATCGAAGCAGGCGCGGATTCCACCAACTCTTTGGCCTCGCGCAAACCGAGGGAAGTGACCTCGCGAACGGCCTTAATGACGTTGATCTTGTTGGGGCCGATCTCCTTGAGGTTAACCTCAAATTCCGACTGTTCCGCGGCCGGAGCGCCGCCGGCGGCCGGAGCGCCACCGTCAGCGGGTGCGGCGGCAACGGCCACCGGGGCCGCGGCGCTGATGCCGAACTCGTCTTCCAGGGCCTTCACTACGTCGGCCAACTCGACCACGTTCATCTGCTTGATCGCTTCTATGATCTCGTCCTTGGTCAAAATGTCTCCTCTCTTGCTATTCAGGTTTTTGGTTAATTAGATTTGATTGACGATCGTAAGAGACCGGATTTATTCTGCCTCTTCCTCGCCTTCCGGTTCAGTTTCCGGTTCAGCTTCAGGCTCAGCTTCCGGTTCCTCGGTGGCTTCCTCTTCGGCAGCTTCCGGTTCCGGTGCGGCTTCCGCAGCCGGTTCTTCGGCAGCCGGAGCGTCTTCCGCAGCTTCCTCCGCGGGCGCTTCGTCAACCGGCGCCTCTTCGGGGGCTTCCGCAGCCGGTCCTTCGTCCGTCGAAGCCTCGGCGGCGGGTGATTCTTCTGCCTCGGCAGACTCTTCCGGCTCAGCGCTTGCTTCAGGTTCGGGTGCAGCCTCTGGTTCCGGGGCCGGACCTTCTTCTTCCAACTGGCGGACCCGCGCCTGCAGAACGTTGCCAAAACCCTGGAGAGGGCCGTTCATGACACTGAGCAGGCGGGCGATGGGCGCCTGCATCTGGCCAAGCAGCATGGCCAGCATTATTGCTTTGGATGGCAAAGAAGCCAGCCTGTTTACTTCATCCGGGGACATGGCGGCCCCGTCCCCCATGACGGCGCCTATGATGGCCAGCGTGGACCCGCCGGTGCGGACGAAATCCGCCACGGCTTTAGCTGCTACCGCTGGGTCTTCATATCCGATGGCGATGGCTGTTGGCCCTTGGACAATCTCTTTCAATTGGGGTTTTTGGGCTTCATCGGCGGCCAGAGCGAGCAGTGTGTTTTTGACGATCGTGAAATCCACGCCGCCGGCCTTCATGGCCCGGCGTAGCTCAACCATCTGGTTCACCGAGATGCCCGAATAACTGGTGGTAACCGTGATGGAACTGCGCTCCAAACGGCCCTTGATTTCTTGGACTAGGTCTATCTTCTGCTGGGTGGGCAAATCATTCCTCCATTGAAATGAAAAATTCCCTACGCCAAGCACGCGGCGCAGGGAGTCGGTTACTCCGATGATACTGTCCGTCGCGCCTGGACGGGCGGCTTGCGCATTTAGCCCCCGAAGGGGACCCGCTGTCTTTGGCGTGCTAATTACTAGATTGTGAAGCGGCTTGTTAAGCCGGCCGCCGGGTTATTCCGGCGATTCCAGCGCCTGTAGCGCCGGGAGGTCCAGCGAGACGCTGGGACCCATGGTTGACGTGATGTAGGCTGACCGGAAGAATGGCCCCTTAATGCTGTCCGGCCGGTCCCTTACTATAGCACTTGATAGGGCTGCCAGGTTGTCCACCAGTTTGTCGGCGTCGAAACTCACCTTGCCGACCGAGGAGTGGATGATGGCGGTGCGGTCGGTCCGGTACTCGGTCCTTCCGCCTTTTGCTTCTTGGATCGCCCGGGGCAGGTCCTGGGGTTCGACCATTGTGCCGGAACGGGGATTGGGCATGAGGCCCTTCCGTCCCAGTATACGGCCCAATTTGCCGATCTTAGGCATGATCTGAGRGGTGGCCAAACCGACTTCAAAGTCGTCCCAGCCTGCTTCGATCTTCTCGATCAGGTCATCTTCGCCCACGAAGTCAGCTCCGGCGGCCCGGGCCGCTTCAGCGCCCTCCGCGCCGACGAACACCACCACGCGGATGGTCTTCCCCAGACCGTGGGGCAGGCTGCAGACGCCACGGATCATCTGGTCGGCGTGGCGCGGGTCAACGTTGGTCCTGATGTGCAACTCAACGGTCTCGTCGAACTTGGCGGTGGAAACTTCCTTCAGTAGCTCCATGGCCTCAAGTGGCAAGTATTTCTTTTCGAGGTCTACTTTTTCTGCAACGGTGCTGAACCGCCGGCTGTGCTTGACCATTGTTGCTATTCTCCTACTTCGATGCCCATGCTGCGGGCGGTACCGGCGATGATCGCCATCGCTTCCTCAACGCCGCCTGCGTTCAGGTCGGCCAACTTCGATTCGGCRATCTCCCTCAGTTGCTGTTTGCTGATCTTGCCGACGCTGCCCTCGCGAAATTCAGAGATACCTTTCTCGATCCCGGCGGCCTTGCGCAACATATCCGACGCCGGAGGCGTGCGGGTTACAAAGGTGAAAGACCGGTCTTCATAGACGGTGAGGTGGACCGGAATGATGGACCCCGCCTGGGTGGCGGTCTTGGAGTTGTATTCCTTGACGAAGCCCATGATGTTTACGCCGTGTTGGCCCAGAGCGGGACCCACCGGAGGGGCGGGGGTCGCCTTTCCGGCTTCCAATTGCAGTTTAATGATGGCCCTAACTTTCTTCGCCAACGGGGGCTCCTTCAGATACTTTATCGATCGATTTTCGCCTGGGAAGCAGCCTGAGCCTCGGCTCAGGCAAAAATGGACTTAGATGCGCTCCACTTGGAGGAAATCCAATTCCACGGGCGTTTCGCGCCCGAAGAAGGATACCATAACACGGACCTTGCCCTTGCCTTCGTCCACGTCGTTGATGGAACCGATGAAGTCCACGAAGGGCCCTTCGGTGATCCGCACGGTCTCGCCGCGTTCCAGGCCGATATTTACACGGGTGGGGTCTGAGTCCACCTGCTTGAGGATGTCCTCCATCTGCTTGTCTTCYAGAGGGACCGGCTTGGGCCGCTTGTCGTGMTCGTCTTCGGTGGAGACGAACCCGGTTACGCCGGGCGTRTTGCGKACGGCGTACCARCTTTCRTCATCCATGGTCATCTGGACCAGGATATATCCGGGGAATAGTTTCTTGCGTTCCGAACGGCGCTGGCCGTCCTTGAAGACCACCTCTTCCTCTGTGGGAACCAAGACCTCGTTGATGCGGTCTTGCATGTCCAGACTCTGAATACGCAGGCGGAGGTTCTTCTCCACCAGGTCTTCTTGTCCGGAGTAGGTGTGGACGATATACCAGCGGGGGCCTTGGGTCTCTTCTGTATCCAATGGATTAATTGTAGTCATGATGCATTATCCGATGCTGGGACAAACAGAAATGAGCAACACCGGCCGGCGCCYCTCATTCCCGTTGATATCAGTCTATTTAGACCGCACCCCGGGTTACATCTCTTTAGCGGAAGATGATTCGGGAGAACGTTTCGGCGAAAACCCGGTCAAGTCCGCCCAAGAAGAATCCGGCGGCGATGGCCAACACAATGACCACTAAGGTCAATCGCGCGGTTTCTTCCCGGCTCGGCCAGATCGACTTCCGCAGTTCCTGATAGGTCTCCTGCAGGAAAACTACGGGGCCGACACGCCCACCCCCAGAGGGGGCCACGATTCGTTGACTGCGAGTTGATGCCCTAGCCATCGGTGTCTACCTCACTTCGCGGTGGGTCTTGTGCGAGCGGCACCTGGAACAGTACTTGCGCAACTCCACMCGGTTGGGRTCGTTGCGCCGGTTCTTCGTGGTTGTGTAATTACGCTCCCGGCAGTCGCCGCATTGCAGGGTGATGATCTGCCGGACGTCGGCTGTTTTTCTGGCCATGACTTATGACACCACCTTGGTGATAACTCCAGATCCCACGGTCCGTCCGCCTTCGCGGATGGCGAAGCGCATCTGCTCTTCGATGGGCACCGGGCTCATCAATTCAATCGTCATTTTTACGTTGTCCCCAGGCATCACCATTTCAACACCTTCGGGCAAGGTGCACTCGCCGGTGATGTCGCTGGTCCGGATGTAGAACTGGGGCTTGTAGCCCGAGAAGAACGGCGTGTGCCGTCCGCCTTCGTCACGGCTCAAGATGTATACCTCGGCTTCGGCCTTGGTGTAGGGCTTCATCGTACCCGGCGCGACCAAAACCTGTCCGCGCTCAACCTCTTCCCGGTCAACACCGCGGAGTAGGATGCCCACGGCGTCGCCTGCCTGGGTGGTGTCCAGGTTTTTATGGAACATCTCCAGGCCGGTGGCCACGGTCTCGCGGACATCGCCCCAGCGGATGATCTCGACGGGAGAACCGACCTTCAAGGTGCCGCGCTCCACTCTGCCGGTGACCACGGTGCCGCGGCCCTTGATGCCGAACACGTCTTCGATGGGCATCAGGAACGGCCGGTCGATCACGCGCTCAGGCATGGGGATGTAATCGTCCATGGTCTGGACCAATTCGAGGATCCCCTTGGCGGCTTCTTCGTCGCCTTCCAGGGCCTTAAGGCCACTGACGCGGACGACGGGAGCGTCATCTCCGGGGAAGTCGTAGCG
This sequence comes from Dehalococcoidia bacterium, assembly GCA_002746355.1. Lineage (GTDB taxonomy): Bacteria > Chloroflexota > Dehalococcoidia > Lucifugimonadales > UBA3495 > UBA9611. Next base: position 52,162 of record NVWX01000014.1, read on the forward strand.
GTTCAGGAGGTCGCGGACCTCTAGTTCCACCAACTCCAAGAGTTCTTCGTCATCCATCATGTCGACCTTATTCAGGGCCACAACGATCTTTGGCACGTCAACCTGGCGGGCGAGAAGGATGTGCTCACGGGTCTGGGGCATGGGGCCGTCGGGGGCGCTTACAACCAAGATCGCGCCGTCCATCTGGGCCGCTCCRGTTATCATGTTCTTGATATAGTCGGCGTGGCCTGGGCAGTCGACGTGGGCATAGTGCCGGGTTTCCGACTCATACTCAACGTGGGCGATGGCGATGGTTACCCCACGGGCCTTCTCTTCAGGTGCGTTGTCGATGCTGTCCATGTCCAGGTATTTGGCCAGACCTTTTTCAGCCAACACCTTGGTGATGGCCGAGGTCAAGGTAGTCTTACCATGGTCCACGTGGCCGATCGTGCCTACATTTACGTGGTCCTTGCTCCGGTCAAATTGCTGCTTAGCCATCTCTTAGGTGTCCTCCCTACTACTATTGCTCTGGCCCTGTTCTTAGGGCCGATTCTTACTGGAGCCCAGAGGCGGGATTGAACCGCCGACCCCGTTCTTACCAAGAACGTGCTCTACCGCTGAGCTATCTGGGCTGATAGATTAACGGCGCCTTTTGTCCATTTTGCTTTGGTAGATATTTTCGTTGCTCGTCTCTATTCGGCGACGCTCAGGATTTTTGGTGGAGGGGGCAGGATTCGAACCTGCGAAGCCCTTCCGGACGCCAGATTTACAGTCTGGTGGCTTTAACCACTCACCCACCCCTCCAGGCATGGGAATCTTCGCATGTTAATCGGTATGGGTGCAATCGAGGGTGTTTGTGTGGGCGCCACTTGATCTGACCCCGGCCTCGCCGTACCTCACGCCGCGTGGCATTGCGCCAGCGGGACTAGATTTTAAAAGCCCCAGAGGGGATTCGAACCCCTAACCTGTCAATTACAAATCGACTGCGCTACCGTTGCGCCACCGGGGCATCGAAGCTCCCGATTCCGGGCTCGGCAATCAWTTGCCTGACACTAAAAAATAGCCCCGCATTCGTGGGGCCATTTCGTAACCAGAAACCATCTAAAATTATATAAATTCACCCAGGGAAAGTCAATTGATTTTACGCCCAGGGTTTACGAATTCCGCCGACATCTATCCTCAGGCCCGTCATCTTGACGGCGGGTGTGGCGTAATCTACACTTCCAGGCACGGCCCTGCCACCGGTTCCGGCCTGGCATTGGGCACGAAATCCCACTGATCAAGGACCGAACGCCGTCATGTGGCGCCACAGCCCCGGTGGACATGTCGGCATCAAAGAACGTATGGACCTTACGAGATTTATCAGAGATGTGCCCGATTTTCCGGAGCCGGGGATACTCTTCAAAGACATCACTCCGCTATTGGGCGACGCCAAAGCCTTCGACCACACTATTTCCGTGTTGGTGGAGCGTTATAAAAACGCCGGTATAGATGCCATCGTCCCCGTTGAGTCGAGGGGATTTCTTTTCGGAGCTCCGCTGGCCCGCGAATTGAGGAAAGCCATCGTGCCGGTGCGGAAGCCGGGCAAACTGCCTGCCGCTACCCTCTCAGTGGACTACGAATTGGAATACGGCACCAATTCCATGGAGATCCATGCCGACGGCCTAAAGAAGGGCCAGAAGGTACTGATCTTGGACGACCTGCTGGCCACCGGAGGGACCCTGGCCGCCAGCGCCCAGTTGGTGGAGATGGCCGGCGGGACCGTGACTGAGATCGCCGTGATCATTGAACTGTTATTCCTCGAAGGCCGGAAAAACCTGGCCGGCTATGAGATCTATTCGATGATTCAGTACTGAATCGACGGCCCTCACCCCGTACACAGTCCGCTATCCACCGCCCATTTGGACCATTTTACATCCGTCTTAAGGAGCAGTTCATGGCAAACCAGATCAGAGTAGGCAACGTCGATATCGCGTATGTCTTGGATATGCTGCCTCCGCCCAGGGACCCATCGGCAATGTTTCCAACCACCGACGCCCACGACTGGGAGCCGTACCACGACGCTTTGGAAGACTGCCAGTTACAGCTCTACTACGGTCATTTCTACCTGCGGAGCAAAGGCCAGACCATCATGGTGGACACCGGCATGGGCCCTGGACCTCATCCCAGCCGCGACAACCGCACCGGCGACATGCTGAACCAATTGAAGCTCAGTGGCGTTAACCCCGAAGACGTGGACATCGTCTTGATGACCCATATGCATATCGACCATGTCGGCTGGAACCTGGATTACACCAGCGGCGAGCCCAAGCCGTACTTCCCCAACGCCCGCTACCTGGGCCCCCGGCTCGACTGGGAACACTTCCTAAAACCGGAGTTCGCGGCCAACGCCCCCTGGGTCGCGCACAGCGTGATACCTTTGGAGAAGATGGGGCTGTTGGAGCTCATCGACGATGGGTACTTGGTCAATGACGAAGTGACCGCCATCTCCACACCCGGTCACACACCTGGTCACATTGTTTTCGACATCACATCCGACGGCGAGAAAGCCATGGTGGTCGGCGACCTSCTYCAYAGCAARGYCCARGTGKWMSRGCCGGMWTGGACSGCKGGSGTCGAYRYSGAYAAAGARGCMAGCCARCGWWMMCGSRMGRWSMTRYTGGACCGGGCCGAAWMSGARGRYWWYRTSRTSGCSGCSGGSCACTTYCATCCCGACGACCACCTGGGTAAGGTGGTCCGGAAGGAAGGAAAGCGTTATTGGCAGGTGATCAAGTAGCTGTAAGTTTTCAGCTAACAGCCGTCAGCAATCGTAACTGGAGAAACCGTGAGCCCCGAAGAGCAACCACAAGACAACGCTAAAGATCTGGACCAAGCCGCCATAGATTTCCGGCAGCGGTACTACGGCGCGGACAATAACCCCGTCCCACCCGCCGCCATGGCCGAGTTGGCGCCTGAGGTCATGCGCCTGGTTGACTCGGTGATCTACGGCGAGATCTACAACCGGCCGGCCGTCGACTTGAAAACCCGTAGCCTCTGCACCATCGCGGCTCTGGTCGTTTTAGGACACAGTCCGCARATGATCAAGCGGCACATCTCCGGAGCGTTGCACATCGGCGTCACCCGGSAGGAAATCTCGGARATCATYGCCCAGATGGTCTTCTATGGCGGCATGCCGGCGGCGGTGAACGCCTTCCGGATGGCCAAAGAGGCTTTCGACGAGTCGCCGGACGGTCTTGACGGCACGCAAGCTTCCGAACCGGGACCGCAGTCATCGGTCCAATATAAAGAAGATGATTCGGATTACGGGGTAGCCCCGCAGCCCGAACCTCCGGAACCGGACCCTCAAGCCCGTGACGACGAGGAAGAACCGGCGCCGAGGCTCAGGGCATTCGAACAACCGCCTCTGACGGCCGAAAGGCCGGCGCGGCGGCCATCCGATCAAAGTAGGAGAGAACGCGATGAAGTTGGGTTTCATCGGGACCGGCAACATGGGGAATCCCATGGCCGCCAATCTGATCAAAGCCGGACATCAGGTAACCGTGCACGACCTGCGCCGGGAAGCCGCAATCAACCTTCTAGAGATGGGAGCAAACTGGGCGGACAGTCCAAAGGAAACCGTCCCGGGCAACGAAGTGGTGTTCACGTCCCTCCCCGTGCCCCGGGACGTGGAGGCGGTGGTGCTGGGCGAAAACGGAATCCTGGAAGGGGCAAGTAGCGGCCAGGTCTTCTTTGACCTTTCGACAAACTCTCCGACGATGATCCGGCGCCTCCATGACGAATGTGCCGCCAAGGGTGTTACCCTGTTGGACTCACCCGTAAGCGGCGGCACCTACGGCGCGGCTGCCGGAACGTTGGCCGTCATGGTCGGCGGAGACAAAGCGACTTTCGAGCGTTTCAAGCCGGTCTTGGAGGGCATCGGGACCCACGTGGTCTACTGCGGCGATATCGGAAATGGCGCTGTCTGCAAGATCTGCAACAACCTGATGAGCATGGGTACCGGCGCTTTGCTGGCGGAAGCCCTCACACTGGGCGTTAAGGCGGGAGTCGACCTGGCGACCCTGGCCGACGTGATCAACAACAGCACCGGCGGCTCGAAGCGCTTGGCCGACAAATTCCCCAGGTTCCTATTCAAGGGCAACTTCGAACCGGGATTCGCCACCGCCCTTGCGGCCAAAGACGTCAGGCTGGCGACGGACCTGGGCCGCGAGTACGGAATACCAATGGAGCTGTCCAACATGGTGGACCAACTCCACGTMSAGGCCTTGTTCCGTGGTTGGGGTCCCGAGGACTCCGACGCCGTGGCCAAGATTCAAGAAGAAAAATCCGGTGTGCAGCTTCGGCTGCCCGAGTAGAGAAGACAGAACGCCGCRYCCCGGCTTAGAATWTCCCACGCTGACCGTTTAATCGGAGGAAAGAATGACTACCAATAATATGCCACGCTCCACGATAGTAGAGTCCAGCGACACCATCGAGGCCATCGAAGAATGCTACAGGATGGGCTGGAGCGACGGCTTGCCCGTTGTCCCGCCCGTGGATTACAAGGTCCGGGAGATGCTGGAGATGGCCGGGCTCACCGGCGAAGAAGAGATCATCTCTCTGGAGATGCGGAACCGGGTACTGACTTCCGAGAACGTGGCGGCCAACGCCGTCATGGCCGGCTGTCTGCCCGAGTACTTCCCGGTTYTGACCACCACCCTGAAGACCCTGGAAGAAGAGAAGAACTACGTCCACATGGCCTCGGCGTCCACCAGTTCTCCGGCCATCTTGATGGTTCTGAACGGTCCCATAAGAGACCAGATCGGCGCCAACTATAAAGACGGTCTGCTGGGGCCCGGCAACCGGGCCAACGCCGTGCTSGKMYSRSYSMWSMRWCTCKGCWTCRWKWMSRGYYTCGACGCCCGGCCAGGAACABTAGACCGGGGCACCCTTGGCAACCCCAGCAAGTACACBCTRTGTTTCGCCGAGAACGAAGAGGACTCTCCCTGGGAGCCGTTGCACGTCGCCCGTGGATTCAAGAAAGAAGACAGCACRGTCACCGTGGCAGTCGCCTACAATCCGGTCACTGTGAATGCGTCGTACGGCCACACTGGAGAATCGATTTTGATGGCTATCGCCGACACCCTTAAATGCGCGTCAATGGCCTTCCGGTACCCCTCCCAATGGGTATTGGTCATCGGCCCGGAGCACGCGATCACACTGAATGATGACGGCTGGACGCGTAAGGGGATCCAAGACTACATGATKGAGAACGCGGTCCGTCCCCAGRGCGAGCTCATCCGCTTGGGCATCGCCCAGGGACCGGAGCGGGAAGGCGATGATAAGATCATTCGCCGCTGCGCCCAGGACCCCGARGAYATYYTKGTGCTYATGGGCGGCGGCACYGGCGGMMGAAACAGCGCCATCATCGACACCACCCGGTTCCAGATCAGGACCCGCAAGATAGAGAACCTAAATGGGTAGCTTAGAGTATCCACCATGATAAAATTCATGGGGAAGGAGCTTTGCTATGGCTAATCTTGCGGAGCGAATAACTGTGGACCCCGAACGGTGTGGCGGTAGGCCGTGTATCCGAAGCATACGAATCCGCGTGATTGATGTACTCGATCTGTTGGCAAACGGGCTTACGTCTGAGGAAGTATTGATCGAGCTTCCAGATCTGGAAGCCGAGGATATTTCAGCGTGCTTGAAGTTTGCCAGCCAACGCGTTGACCATCCTGTGGTAGCCGCTTGATCTTGTGGGTTGATGCCCAAATGTCGCCCCGAGCGGCGTCGTGGATAACCGGTAATTTTGCAGTAGAAGCCCATCCAATTGCAGAATTGGGATGCTCGGAGCCACCGACAGGATAATATTTGACGCTGCTAGGGAAGCAGGCGCGGTGATCGTAACCAAAGATAATGATTTTGCCCAAATGATCAAGCGCATGGATCCACCTCCTCAGATATTGTGGATAACCTGCGGCAATACTTCAAACGCCCGACTCAGAGAAGTATTGCAAACCGCTTTGCCAGCCGCATTTGATCTGCTGGAACACGGAGAACCTTTGGTCGAAATCAGCAACGCACTATGATTCGTAACTCTTAGCCGCACTCGATGCGCCCAAGACAGAGTCTAAAATCCTTGCAATATGAAGCCCAAAGTGTATTATGAAGGAAATACTTAACCGTTCAGAAAAGGGGTAAGTAATGGCTGAGACCGTGACAGTTAGGAACATGAGATTGGTCAATCCCACCGGAACGTCCTTGTCCTCCGGTGATTTCCAATTGAATGAGCGCCCCGACACCCTTTCTGGGAAGACCCTGGGCCTGCTGGAGAACTCCAAGGCCAACTCGGACAAGGTCCTCCATGAACTGGGCCAGATGCTGAAAGAGAAGTACGATCTGAAAGACATCCTCTACTTCAACAAGCATTCGGCGTCCCTTCCCACCAAGCCCGACGTGGTCCAAGACATGGTCAACAAGTTGGACATACTCATCACCGGGATYGGTGATTGAGGCTCCTGCAGTTCGTGCAGTGTGCACGACGGTATCGAGATGGAGCGCCTGGGCCTGCCCACGGCTTCCATAATCACCCACGTATTTAACAACACCGCCAAGGCCATGACCCGCATGATGGGCGTGCCCGACTTCGAGTACATCGTAGCCGAGCATCCCCTCTCCAGTCTGACCGACGAGCAGTGCCGCGAACGGGCCGAGACCCTATTGCCCGAGGTGGAGCGCATCCTGGTTGGGAGCGCCGCCGCCAAGACTGACTAGCCCGAAGCAGCGGAAATCCAAAGCGAACAAAAGAGGCGCCCCRATCAATCGGGACGCCTCTTTTCTGTTCTGGTGACAGTTTGATTTATCTATAAAACGACTATTCGGGCGCCGGGAACAGCCTAGTTAAGCATCAGAAGAATCAGTTGCTTGGTCCTATTTTTGCTCTAACAGCTTCTGCGGCCGAGCCTATTGCGAGTCCAATCACGATCHAGAGTCCGACGTTGTCCGCCAACGCCCCAACAAAGGTTCCGATGATGATGCCCATGGCCACCATAAAGCCTCTGGGAATTTTCATGCCATTTAGCATTATTTGATTCTACCMCTCRCTAAAGATGGRCGGCCNNAGAGATATTTACCMGATCTTCCTCCCACCGCAATCCTCATTTCAACACCGGATTTCTGGTTGAATCACCCTTGGTGCTGTGATAGTATCCAGCTTGATTGTTACTGATTTCACGAACGTTTTTCCCACGAGTAACMCCAGCGTGAAATCCTTCCCATCCGAGCCTGTCCMAAGCCCGATYTACCAGGAGCCCAGACCATGAGTGGGCTAGAACAGCGGATYCACGACGCAGTCCACGGCCAGACTCAGCCGACTGTCACCGTACTGTCGTCTCTGCTTGCCGTTGAAGACGAATTGGGCTACATCCCCAAAGCGGCCCTGGAATTCGTGGCCGGATTCTCCGATGCAACKGTAAACGACGTCTGGGCCGTCGCTTCTTTCTATCCCAACTTCCGGTTTGAACCCCCCTCTGAGCATGTGGTTGAGGTCTGCTGGGGTGCTTCCTGCCACTTGGTCGGCGCAATGGGYGTATTTAAGTCGGTCTTGGAAGCCGCCGGACTGGAAGACGAAGGCGACACGCCRRATAAACGCCTCACCGTTAGATTGAACACCTGTCTCGGCGCCTGTTCCCAGGCCCCGGTGATGTCCATGGACCACCACCTTGCCGGGAGGACCAACCCCGACTCCGCCGCCAAGAACGTCGCTCATCTCTTGGAGCAGGAAGCACATGGCCGTTAGTTTCGAAGAGATCGGACTGGAGGCCGAACGGCGCTGGCAGGAGCTCACCGCTGGCGAGCGTCCCTGGATCAGGATCGGCACCGCCCTCTGTGGCGAAGCCGCAGGCGCCTTCGAAGTAGCGGACGCCGTGGATTCGGAACTGGCCAGTCAGGGAGTTCCCGCTCAGGTTAGCCGTGTTGGCTGCCTGGGCCTTTGTTTCGCCGAGCCGCTTCTGGATGTCCAACTTCCCGGCGGGCACCGGATCTTCTACGGAAACGTCGACCCGGAAGGTGTGGCCGAGATCGTATCGGCCCACGTCGCTGGCGGCACACCGGTGACGGCCAAAGCATTGGGATACCTGGCCCAAGAAGGTAGCGACGCTCCAGTCCCAGACGGCATCCCAGACCTCGACCAACACCCCATGCGTATCTGGGAGGACCGCATAGTCCTGCGGAACGCCGKMRMYRTYGMCSYRNATSRACATCCATCAGTACCTGGCCAATGGCGGTTACCAGGCCTTGCACAAGGCCCTCATAGACCTGGACCGGGAACAGACCCTGGACGAGGTCAAGGCTTCTGGACTCCGGGGCCGAGGCGGAGCGGCATTCCCCACGGCCACCAAGTGGAGCTTCTTGGCGGGAAACCCGGCCCCTGAAAAATACGTCCTTTGTAATTGCGAGGAGGGCGACCCCGGGGCATTCAACGACAAGAACATCCTGGAGAGCGACCCCGGCACCCTGGTTGAAGGCGTGATCATCGCCGGATATGCCACGGGGGCCAGCAAAGGCTACATCTTCATTCGACACGGCCATAACGGCCCCATCGACCGCTGCAGGGCCGCCGTGGACCAGGCCCGTGAGTTGGGTTTCCTGGGAGAGAACATCATGGGGTCGGACTTCAGCTACGAGATAGAGATCGCCCTCACCGGCGACAGCTACGTGGCAGGCGAGGAATCGGCGCTGATGGAAGCCATCGAAGGCAAGCGGGCCATGCCCCGGTTCCGGCCCCCATTCCCGGCCCAGGTCGGCCTTTTCGGCAAGCCCACCAACATCAACAACGTCAAGACTCTCGCCTACATACCGGAGATAGTCTCCAAGGGCGGCGAGTGGTTCGCCGGCATCGGCCACGACACCAGCACCGGCACTGTCATCCTTTGTTTGACCGGCCCCTTGAAATACACCGGGATGATTGAAGTTCCCTTGGGCATCAACCTGAAAGACGTGATCAACGAGGCCGCCGGAGGGATGCAGGAAGGCAAGACGCTGAAATTCCTCCAGACCGGCGGGCCTTTGGGCGGGGTTCTAGGCGCGGACAACATCGACATCCTCTTGGACTTTGAAGTTTTGCGGGCCGCTGGTGCCATTGTGGGCTCCGGAGGTCTCATCGCCGCCGATGAGAGCGCCTGTATCGTGGACATGACCCGTTCGCTGATCTCATTCTGCCAGTACGAGTCCTGCGGCAAGTGCTTCCCCTGCCGGATGGGAATGAGCCACCTGCTGGAGGTCCTAGAGCGCATCTGCGATCTTGAGGGCACAACTGAGGACCTGGATTTRATGCGGAGCATCGGCGAGAACATGCAGGCGGGCTCCCTCTGCGGCCATGGCCAACTGGGCTACAACCCGGTTTCATCGGCCCTGCGCTATTTTGGTTCGGAATTCGATACCCATATCATTGACCGGACCTGTCCCACCGGGACCTGCTTGACTCCCAGGTATTCTCCGGCGCAATCGCGCCGCTGATCCAATCAAAATAACCACCGGCTCTGCCGGCGAGGCATAGAGGCTCCTGAATGGCCGACRACATCACGATCAGCTTTGATGGTCAAGAGTTCAAGACCCAGCCGGGCAAGATGCTGTTGGAAGCGGCCATCGAGTCCGGGGTCTACGTTCCTTACCTTTGTTACCACCCTGGCATGAAGCCCTTCGCCGCCTGCCGGATGTGCGTGGTAAGCGTGGAAGGCCAACGCGGCTTCCCCACCGCCTGCACCACTCCAGTGGCCGACGGAATGAAGGTCCAGACGGCGTCAACGGAAGTCAACGATCTGCGCCGCTCGGTCATGGAGATGATCATCGCCGAACACCCCAGCGGCTGCCTGACCTGCCACCGCGTCGATATCTGCGGCCCCACCGACGTTTGTCTCCGCCACGTCTCGGTCAACGACCGCTGTGTTACCTGCCCTAAGAACGAACGTTGCGAACTCAAAGACACGGTCCGTTATCTGGGTATGAACCTGGAGTCGCCGCTTAGCTACAAATACCGGGAGATTCCCTTAGATTTGGCCGACCCMTTCTACGACCGGGACTACAATCTGTGCATAGTTTGCGGACGCTGTGTCAACGCCTGTGAGCAGTTGCGCGGAGACGACGCCATCGCCTTCACCCAGCGCAGCGGCMGGGCRTTGGTGGGCACATCTTTTGGCACGTCTCTGCTGGAGTCGGGATGCGAGTTCTGCGGCGCCTGTATCGACGTCTGCCCCGTGGGCGCGCTGGTTGAACGAGACCACAAATGGGACAAGCCCCGGAAGGTAGAACGGACCATCTGCCCGCTCTGTCCGGTAGGCTGCCAGATGAACCTCGAGTATGACGGCAACGGTACCCTGATTCGCGCCGTGCCAGAGATCAACTCCCCGGCCAATCAGGGACAGGCATGCTTCAAAGGCAAGTTCGGTCTCCAGTTCGTGAACGACGCCGGCCGCCTTCAGACACCCCTGGTCCGCCGCGACGGCCAACTGGTGGAGGCGACCTGGGACGAAGCTTTAGATGTGGTGGCAGCGCGGCTCGCTGAATATTCCGGAGAGGCATTCGCCTTCTTAACCGCGCCCGACAGCACCAACGAAGAGCACTACCTGGCCCAGAAATTCGCCCGGACGGCCATGAAGTCCAATAACGTCGATCAGACATCCAACACCCAACCCGAGCTGATCCTGGGACTGGAGCAGTCGTTGGGCTACGCCGGGGCCACCAATCCCATCTGGGACTTGGAAAAGGCTGGCTGTATCGTCGTGTTCAACAGCAATGTCACTGAAGAGCACAACGTGGCGGGGGTGCCCATCAAACGGGCGGCCCGGAAAGACGCCAAATTGGTGGTCATCGACTCACGGGAAGTGGAACTGACCCGGTACGCCCACGTTTGGCTGCGGCCGGCGCCCGGCACCGAACAATTGCTTCTGGGCGGACTGCTGAAGTCGGTCATCGACCAGGGTTTCCAGAAGGACGAATGGCTGGCCGAGAACTGCGAAAGCCCGGCCACCCTCCAGTACGCCCTGAGCGCGCTGGACCTGGACGAGATCGCCAAGAAAACCCAGGTCAGCTTGGCCGACATCGCCGAAGCCGCCCGGCTGTATGGGGAAGCCGAAACGAGCGCCTTGGTCTACGCCCTGGATAACATCCAACCAAAGCTGGCTAGGGACTGTGTACTGTCCTTGGTGAATTTGGCGCTGATCACCGGAAACGTTGGCAAACCGGGCGCGGGTATCTACCCGATGCGGCCAGGCGCCAACGAGCAGGGCGCCTGGGACGTAGGCTGCGTTCCCGAACGGTTGCCCGGCTACCGGTGGGTCTCGAACGCTGAGGACCGGCAGGCCCTTGAGACGCTTTGGGACTCGTCGATTCCAGATATGCCCGGTCTTGRCCTGACCCACATAATCGAGGGCGCCGCCAGCGGCCGGGTCAAGGCTATGTTCTTGATCGGAGACAGCCCGAACCTAAGCAATGGGAAACTGGGARACGGCCTCGCCGCATTGGACAAATTGGAATTCCTGGTGGTCTCCGACACCTTCTTGGGCGCCGCCGCCCAGCGGGCGGACGTCGTCTTACCCCGGGCGACCTTCGATGAGAAGGATGGCACCTTCACCAACCTGGAGCGCCGCATCCAACGCCTGAAACCGGGCCGTGAACTGCCGGAGGGAGGCGCGCGGCCCGAGTGGCGGGTGATCTGCGATGTTGCCCATAAGATGGGAGCGCCTGGCTTTCTCCTGATGTCGCCCTCTGAGACAATGGACGAGATAGCACGTGTGGCCCCGRTCTACGCAAGGGTCTCGTACCGGAACCTGGCCAACCAGGGAGGCCTGGTATTCAAGACCGATCTCAAGAGCCCGCAGCCGACCCAGGTGCTCTACGCCAGCCAGGAAGACCGCGGACTGCAATGGCCCGTCCGGAGCGACGGSAAGGGCACATCTATCCTGTATGAAGACGGGTTCARAGAGCGGAAGGCAGAGCCCATCACGCCCGCCTACGTGACCGGCGAAGACGAGTCCGACGCCGATTACCCGCTTTGGTTCGTCCCTGGGCGGGTCCTGCTACAGCAAGAGCGGGAGATTAAGATAATCGAAGGAAGACACAACAGCATTCAAAGGGATGAATTKGTGGAGCTGAACCCCACCGACGCCGCCTCGTTGTCCATCGAAGATGGYGCCAACGTGGTGGTGGAGACGGCCAACGGACGCTTGGCCGGGGTTGCTCTGATCAACCAAGCGGTCCCAGTCGGCGTGGTCGCCTCAACGGCCCTCTTCGGGCAGTTGGCGGTGGACCTGCAGATGTCGGAAGAGGCGGAACCCGCTTCCCGTGTGCCGGGACTGGAGATCCGCCGGGCCCGCGTGGGTAAGAACGGCTAGAAAAACGCCATGAAAATCGGACCATCCTCGACGGGACCGGTCCGGTAAATCAGCGGTACACGAACTGAGGAGTAAGAATGGTAGAGGTAAGAACCGATGCGGGACAGTCCGGTGCTCCGGACCTGACCCCGAACCCGGCATTTCCCACGGCCAGATTGGTGGAGCGCCGGGACATGACCGAAGACCTGATGGTCATCAAGCTGGAAGTCTCGGAAAGATTCGATTTCAAGCCCGGCCAGTATTGCACATTGGGATTCGGCAAGATCGAACGGGCCTATTCCATCGTYTCTGCGCCCTACGAGAAGTACCTGGAGATCTTCGTGGAGCTAGTGCCCGACGGCGAACTCACCCCAAAGATGTGGGACCTGAAAATCGGCGATCTGATGTCGGTCCGCCCCAGGGCCAAAGGCATCTTCACCAAAGATAAGAAGATGCACCACCACTTCATGCTTTCCACGGTCACCGGACTGGCCCCGTCCATGAGCATGGTGCGCCAGTATCTSCACGACGGAGGTCACGAAAGCAGCGAGGAAAAACAGGTCTTCTACATAATGTACGGCGCCAGYTACATAGATGAGCTGACCTACGATGTGGAACTGAGGGAACTGGCCGAGAAATATCCCGACGTGGTGAAGTTCGTTCCCACCATCAGCCGCCCGACCGAGGCTAGGAACGACGGATGGACCGGCGCAACGGGCCGGGTCAACACCATCGCCGAAGAATACCTGGAAAAGTTCRGTCTTTCCAYAGATGACACTAAAGTGTACGCCTGCGGCCATCCAGGGATGATCGAAGACATGAAAGAGAAACTGCCCCCCCAGGGCTGGAACTTCATCGAAGAACGTTTCTGGAAGCCCTAGGTTCCCCTCAGCAATGAATCAGTTCCTTCTCCCTCGCAAGGGAGAAGGCTAGGATGAGGGCTACTTGCTCTGGTTAACCAATCTCCTCACAGCCAACAGAATTTCCCAAGTGACCGGCGAGGGCTCCCACCGGGCGGAATTAGGAGTAGAATGSCTGGCAAGATYCCTTTAGCGTAGCCTCATGGGAAGGGTTGGGTAGTGACACCGATTCGCCGCCAATATCTCAAGATCAAGGGCGAACACCCGGACGCGATACTATTGTTCAGGATGGGCGACTTCTACGAGACCTTCGACGACGATGCCGTGCTCGCCGCCAAAGAACTTGAGATTACCCTCACGTCCCGAAGCATGGGCAAGGGCCTGCGCGTTCCCCTAGCCGGAGTGCCGATCCATGCGCTGGATAACTACCTCTCCCGGCTGATCAAGAAGGGCCACAAAGTCGCCATCTGCGAACAGCTCTCCGACCCTGCAACCTCCAAGGGCTTGGTGGACCGGGGCGTGGTCCGGGTCGTTACCCCGGGCACCGTGCTTGAATCGGCCCTCCTCGACCAGAAGACGAATAACTACCTGGCCGCCGTGTCTCAACACGAAGGACGGGCGGGACTGGCCTACGTGGACATCACCACCGGCGAGTTCTCCGCCACCGAGTTGCTCCTTCAGGAAGTCTCCCTTGAACTGGAACGAATCGAAGCCGCGGAGGTGCTGGTCCCGGATTCGGGGGAGCCGCCGGTCTGGATGGATCCTGGTGGCAACGGAATCGGGCCCCGTTACGAATTGTCCCCTGTTGAGTCCAGGACCTTCCACACCGGCGAAGCCCGCCAGGCTCTACTGTCCCACTACGGCATCCTCACTCTGGAGTCGTTTGGCTGTGAGGGCATGGACCTGGCCGTTGCCGCCGCTGGGGCTATCTTGGAGTACCTGGCCCGCACTCAGAAGAGCGCCGTACTCCAACTGGGAAACCTGGCCATCTACGCCACCGGCAGCTTCATGGYGCTGGACTCCCAGACCCGCCGTAACCTGGAACTTTTCTCCGCGGGACGAAACGAGAGCAAGGAATTGTCCCTGCTTGCGGCGCTTGACCGCACCAAGACGGCCATGGGAGGCCGGTTGCTGCGCCAGTGGCTGGGCCAGCCGTTGTTGGACCTTCCGCAACTGGAACAGCGGCTGGACGCCGTGGACCACTTCTACTCTGACGGCCTGAAACGGGCGAACTCGATCTCATCTCTGTCTAAGGTTTCAGATCTAGAGCGTATCGTCGGACGCATCGTGTCCGGCACAGTTGCTCCCAGGGAGTTGATCGCCCTCAAGGACGGTTTGTCCGCCGTACCCAGCCTGCGAGAGTTGGCCGACGGGCCAAAACTCGCTTGGCTCCAAGACCAACTTCCGCCGCTGCCAGATGTGTGCTCGCTGATCGAAGAGGCCATCTCGCCGGACCCGGCGGGGGCTGTCGGTGACGGGAACGTCATCCGGCCCGGCTTCTCTCCGGAGATGGACGAGCTGAAAAGTTCCTCGACCAACGCACGTCAGTTCATCGCTGGRCTGGAGCAGAGAGAAAGGGAACGCACCGAGATCAAGGGCCTGAAAGTCGGGTACAACCAAGTCTTTGGCTATTACATCGAGGTCACCAAGTCCAACATCGATAAGGTYCCCGAGGACTACATCCGCCGCCAGACCCTGACCAACGCCGAACGGTACATCATCCCGGAGCTGAAAGAATACGAGTCTCTGGTGCTGAACGCCAAAGACCGATTGGARGAAGCCGAACGGGCCGTTTATCACCGAGTCTGCGCTCAACTGGCCGAGTCCGCCGGCGCCATCGGCCGGGTCGCCGCGGCCATCGCCAGGCTGGACGTCTTCGCCGGGCTGGCCGACGCCGCGGTGGAGAACGGCTAYSWCSRNGCCRRCNCKCGNCGAKNNCWACGMYRYCMRSRTCACCAACKKCNNCGCCRSYSKGTGGTGGAACGGGTCTTGGACGTCGGCGCCTACGTGCCCAACGATGTGGACCTCTCGAACGACGGCGCGCGGATAATGGTGCTGACCGGCCCCAATATGGCGGGTAAGTCCACTTACATCCGCCAGGTGGCCATCATCACGCTCATGGCGCAGATCGGCTGCTTCGTTCCGGCGTCTGAAGCGACCATCGGTCTGGTGGACCGCATCTTCACTAGGGTCGGACTGCAAGACGACCTGGCCACCGGGCAGTCAACGTTCATGGTTGAGATGGTTGAGACCGCCGCCATCTTGAACCAGGCCACTCCGCGGTCYTTGGTGATCTTGGATGAGATCGGACGGGGCACCAGCACCTACGACGGCCTGTCCATCGCGCGCTCGGTCATCGAACATATCCACAACGACCCCAGGTTGGGCTGCAAGACCCTATTCGCCACCCATTACCACGAGCTGACCCACCTGGCCGCCAGTCTGCCTGGGGTGCGCAACTGCAGCGTGGCGGTGACCGAAGAAGGCAACAAGGTGGTCTTCCTGCACAAGATAGTTCCCGGCGGAGCCGACAAGAGCTACGGCGTGCACGTGGCCCAACTGGCCGGGCTGCCCCAGGGYGTGATCAACCGAGCTTGGGAAGTGCTGGCCGATCTGGAAGCCCAAAGCCAACAGAACGGCGGGGGTCAGGTCCGTGCCAAAAGAGAGCCGGCGCAGCAGATGGCGCTGTTCAATGACGGCGGGCGATTGCAGAAACTCCTTCAAGGACTGGACATCCCAAACCTGACGCCCCTCGAGGCGATAAACAAGCTATATGAGCTGCAAAAAGAGGCCCAAGAAGGGTTGTGAAAGCCCCTTTGTTACCCGTCTTTCCTCAAGAACTGTCATTCYKMGCCAGCCGCAGCGGCGAARAAGCTGCCAACTTTGACGGACCAAGGAATGAACCCCTACTGGGTCGATTTATCCGAAAGTTGGGATGAGGACCGAAGCTTGGCAGATGCTTCGCTTCGCTCAGGATGACATATGCGGGTAGGGTATCCCCGGTTAGACAGGACTGAATGGAAAATATTATTYCAAACGCCTTAGCCCGATACGAGAACTAAACYGATTCAATTCTGTCATTCTGAGAAGCGCCGTAGGCCGACGAAGAATCTGCCAAACTCCGGCTTGGCAGACCATTCGGCTTAGCTCAGGTTGACATTTGTGCAAAGAAATTCAATCGGGAAAAGCAAATCGGCGAGCTGAACACCGCCCCTATTCACAGCCCCCCACCGGGTATAAGATACGCCGTGGATTTCCGGCGTCCCATCCTAAAATCTCGTTCCGCATAGCGTTTTGGAGGCCGAATTGAGCCAGACAGTTGAATTCTACTGGTGGCCACGTTGATCGACCTGCCGCAAGGTAAGAGAGTTGCTCTTACAGAAAGGACTTGAGGTAAAAGACCGGGATTTCTTCAAAGACACGCTCAGCGAGACAGAGGTCCGTGAGTTGGCCGCCATGGCSGGKACGGAAAACATCTTYGCCCGCCGCAGCCCCAGCCTGAARAAACTGGGCCTRGCYGATAARGAACTCTCCGATGACGARATGRTCRATCTGATGCTKCAAGARCCCAAAYTGGTGCGYCGTCCCYTGCTCAARGTCGGCSGCAAACTGATGGTCGGCGGCGGCAATGCCGCGGTGGAAGCAGCCATAGCCGAAGCCGGTTAGATAATTGACATAATCGGCTTATATGAAACAATGAACCTACGGGAACTCTGGGCTATAATCCTGGCCCATATCCGTAAAATTTCTAAAAAGAGAAGGAACAGAGGGCCCGTTAGCTGCCGATGAATATCTTTTTTGATGTGGACTACACCATCCTCGGGTTGGACAATAGCCTGAGGCCGGATACCAAGGAAACCTTCCAGGCGTTATTGGACGAAAACCACAAGATTTATATCTGGTCCGGGATGGGTGAGCGTTGGGAAGTCGTCAACAAATTCGAGCTGAACCAATATGTGAGCGGCGTCTACGAGAAGCCGACCCACCACTTCCACGAACGTCTGGAGGAGTTGGGCGTCCCCTTCGAGCCCGACTTTGTCATCGACGACTACCCGGAGGTGGTCGCGGCCTTCGGCGGAGTGTGGGTGCCACCCTATTTCTTCAAGCGGTCGGTGGACCAAGAGATGCAGCGGATCTACCGCATCGTCTGCGATTTCGCCGCCACCGGCACCTCGGAAGACAAACAATACCGCAAGAAGGGTTCGATAGTACCCCTCTTCTAAGTAGCTGCCGCCCAGGACTTGACCATGTCCATTAAAGTCCTGCCCCCAGACCTAGCCGCCAAGATCGCCGCGGGCGAGGTCGTTGAAAGACCCGCGTCGGTGGTCAAAGAACTGGTGGAGAACTCCATCGACGCCGGCGCCAGCCAGATCACTGTTGAGATCAAGGCCGGCGGCGTGGAACAGATCAAGGTCATCGACGACGGCCACGGCATCCCCAAAGAAGAAGTCGCCATCGCCTTCCAGCGCCACGCCACCAGCAAGCTCGAYAATCAAGAGCAGTTGGACGCCATCGCCACGCTGGGCTTTCGGGGCGAGGCCCTGCCCAGCATCGCCGCCGTCTCCCGCTCGGTCATCACCACCCGCCAGCCTCTGGATCCCGGTGGATATCGGTTGGAACTCCTCTGGGGCGAGACCGTCTCTTCCGGCGCTCAGGGGTGTCCCACAGGCACCGCCGTTGAGGTCTCAGACTTGTTCGGCAACCTGCCGGCCCGTCGAAAATTCTTGCGTTCGTCTTCGGCGGAGACCTCCCGCATCCAAGAACTGGTCAGCCGCTACGYCCTGGTATTTCCGGGGATACGCTTCCAGTTGCTGGTGGACGGCCGGGTCTCATTCACCAGCCCCGGCAACGGCTTGCCCCGAGAGGCCCTGTTGGCGGTGTACGGACCCCAAGCCGCCACGGCCATGCTGGAGGTCCACGGCGAGGACTCGGAAACCGGCTACCAGGTGGACGGATTCGCCGGCGCGCCCAGCCTGACTCGCGCCAACCGCACCTACATGACCTTCTTCGTGAACCGCCGCTGGGTCCAGAGCCGGATGCTGTCTTACGCGGTGGAAGAGGCTTACACGGGCCTGCTCCAAGKGAAACGCTACCCGCTGGCGGCACTGAATATCAGCATCCCCTACGAGGAAGTGGACGTTAACTCCCATCCTTCCAAACGCGAAGTCCGCTTCAGGGAGGAGAGCCGGGTCTTCTCCGTGGTGCAGCGGGCCGTCCGCGCCGTGTTGGTGGCCGATTCCCCGGTCCCGAACCTGGCCCCGCCTCCTGATTCGGACTACCCTGCGGCCGTCACGCCTTCATTCTTCCCCAGAAGCGCCTTCGGCGGTCTTAGGAACGCCRGTTCTTCGCACAATGGAATGCCCGATCACCAGGGCGGGTTCGCGGGCGGTC
The DNA here is from genome assembly GCA_002746355.1 of Dehalococcoidia bacterium. GTDB lineage: Bacteria > Chloroflexota > Dehalococcoidia > Lucifugimonadales > UBA3495 > UBA9611. The sequence goes on from NVWX01000014.1 coordinate 70,739, forward strand.
CGGCGSACGCGGCAGACCCACGGCAGCCCGCACCGCCGTTGAAGGTGGTTGGCCAGCTCAAGCTCACCTACATCGTGGCCGAGGGGCCGGCCGGCATGTTCTTGGTGGACCAGCACGCCGCCCACGAACGGGTGCTCTTTGACCGCATCTCCCAGAAGAACTCGGAACAAGAATCCCAGTCCCAGCCCCTGTTGGAACTGGTCTCGGTTGAGCTGTCTCCGTCCCAGGRAGACACGCTGCAGTCCAACCGCGAATCTTTGGAGAATTACGGGTTCCAGTTCGAACCCTTCGGCGACGGCAGCTACCTACTCCGTGCTGTTCCCGCCATCTTCGGCGAGACCGACCCGGCCAAGTCGCTATTAGACGTGCTGGACATGACGGCCTTTGAGGGTCTGGTGCGGCAGAAAGARGAYGTGACGGCGGCTTCGATCGCCTGCCACGGGGCCATCAGGGCAGGGAAGTCGTTGACCGAGCCGGAGATGGCTGCCTTGYTGGAACAACTGGAGGCCACGCCCAACCCCCATACCTGCCCCCACGGACGGCCCACCATGGTCCACTTCAGTTCCAATCACATGGAGCGCGAGTTCGGCCGGCGATAGCCGTTGCGCTATAAAAGACCTTAGCGGCCAATACCCTAGAAACGACTGTCTCTAACTGTCATTCTGAGGAGTGCCGTAGGCCGACGAAGAATCTTCCAATCTCGAAGCTGGCAGACCCTTCGGCTTTGCTCAGGGTGACAGGCTGAGAAAGAGGCGGCCGAAGTGGAAATCTAGGCCCGGTGAGAGRGAGGCAATCGGTCTCTTGCGTCGTATTCCAAAAGGAGTGCGACCGGCCCGTAGGCATGACAACGCTTAGAGAACGCCAGTAGAGGCGCGGGGTAGTTAGCCGTTGCGGCGGGAGTCCCGGSSRSSRWSGSRYSSMKGSSKSRRSMKSSMKKSKTCGSKGSRKWMGTMTKSMKWGSMKGSCKYWYYYKSKGAGCTCCGGAATCGGCCAATCATGCCCAACGGACCGCCGACGATGGCCAGGGCGGCCGCGCCCAGTCCCATCTTGGCTAGGAAACTGCGGCGGGTCTCGCCGGATTTCTGTTGGGGTTCTTTCTCGTTGGCCAAGGTATTCTCCTACCGGTACGCCCACTCGCGGGCCTGTATCTCTGGGGACGTWTAGATTGTACAAGACCGGCTGAGATTTGCAACACTGGGATATGGGGTTTATTGAGTGATCTTGCTTTGATGGGAGATGACTTGCGGGAGGTATCGCCCTCATCTCCGACTTCGTCAAGAGTCTCGACTTCGTCGGACCTAACCTTCCCCGGCAAGCGGGAGAAGGGACTGATTCTTCACGTAGTTGACGACGCGTCGTCAACCACCATCCGGGCCACCTGACGGCCCATGCGCACCGAATAGTTGGTGCCCCGGTCTTCGGGGTAGATCTGCGTGGTGTTGGCCAGGTACAGGCCTTTTAACGGCGTGCGGTGGTCAGGGATCCTCGCCCCGTAGTTGATGCCCACGATGGGCTGGGCGCCGTCAACCCGGTGGTGKTGGTATTCGATGACCCAAGAGCGATCGAAGTCCGGGTTGATCTTCTGCAGGTGGGGCACGAACAGGTCCATGAGTTCGTCGCCCGACATCTTATACAGCTCGTTGTCCCGGCTGGGATAGTTGCTGATGTAGAGGATGTGCTTGCCGCCGTAGAGTTCTTTGTCTATCAGGTTGGTGTGCTCGATCAGGGCCACGAACGGCATGCCGGGGTCCGCGATGTTCATCCAATATTTGTTGGTGAACGGCCGGTCCATGACCAACACCATCAGGACCGCCGACAGGTAGTCAACGTTCTCCAATTTACTCTGGTATTCCACCGGCATGGCCGGGGCGAGCCTGGTAAACACATACGACGGGGTGGTGGCGATGATGGCGTCATACTCCCGCCGTTCGGTCTCGCCGCCTTCCAGTTTCACGTCCATGGCGGTGGTCGAGCCGTCGGCTTCTATGATCTGAGTCACCGAAGYCGAGGTATGGACTACGCCGCCTTGTTGGGCGACGCGTTCGGCCAGGACTTCGATCACCTCGCCGAAGCTGCCCATGGGGTACCCCAGATGCTCCACCTGCCCGGCCCCTTTTCTGGAGGCCACCCGCAGGGTCACCTTGTTCCAGATCCAGGTCATGCCGATCTTGTCGTAAAATTCGCCGAACTTCCCCCGGAGCAAGGGCTCCCAAATGACTTCGTAACCGCGTCGGCCCATCCGTTTGGAAAGCCAGTCCTTCGCCGTTACCCCTTCGAACTTGCTGTAGGACTTGGTCTTCTGCAGSATGAAAGTCCAGAGGCCGACTCGGATGCGGTCTAGGAGCGGCAGTGGCTTGAACCGCAGCAGGTCCATGGGACTGGCGAAATCCCAGACCTTGCCACCGTGATAGAAACCGACGCTGGACTCCAGCCAGGCCAATTTGTCGCCCAGGCCTAGTTCTTGGATCAGGTCGGTGATCTCGGTGTCGCTGACGAATAGGTGGTGATACCCGCGCTCCAGCCGTCCGCCGAAGACATCGAAGGTGGACGCCTGGCCGCCCAAGAATGGGGCCACTTCGAAAACCTCCGCGAAGTGTCCTTCCTTGGTTAGATGATAGGCGGCGGCAAGTCCGGCCACGCCGCCTCCGATGATTCCCACTCGCATCAATCGCGTTCTCCCGCGGATTCACCTGCCAGTCCGGATGTTGGCTCGAAGCTGGCGGCCCGGCTGGCGGCGCTCATCTCCCTGAGGGACAGGTTGTTCTTCCACAACAGGGCCAGGCCCGCCACGTTGACCGGCAGCCAGAGTGCCACCAGGTGCACGAACCCGCTGTAAGCCCCGGCCAACGACGCGCCCACGCCCAGGGCCATCAACGTCTGCTGGGCCACTATCTCAAAAGGCCCGATTCCCCCGATGGCGCTGGGAACTGAAGTCGCTAGATTAGAGGTGGCGGTCAGCAGCAGCACCACCAGCAGCAGGACACCCACCGAGTCGAAATGCTCGTCTATGCCGAATGAATAAGCCAGCATGAAATACATGGAGCCTTCGAGCAGCCACACCGGCAGCGAATACAGGAACAGTGCCAGGTGTTTCGAGGGAGAGTTCAGGACAGCCAGGCCGGCCACGAATGTCCAGTAGAACCCCTTGATCTTGGGTCTGGGTCCGGTAGGGACGAAGTTCAGCAGGCCTCCCATTCGGGCGGCGAATGCCGGCGAGCTGCCCAAGAGGGTAAAGACTGCCAGCAATACACCGAAGGCTGCGATTGTCGCCGCTAAAAAGATGATTCCGGTAGTACGGGATACGTCGGCAGCTCCGTCGAATTCGCCCAAAAGCAACAGCCACGGTGCGGCCAAAGTGGCGAATGCCAGCAGCGTGATCCCGTCGTAAACACGCTCTACGGCGATGGTTGCCAGGGCTGAACTGGTGTTCACGTTCTCCCGGCGCGCCAAAAAATAAGACCGGACAAGCTCGCCCAGACGCACCGGCAACAAGTTGTTGGCCATGTAGCCGATCACCACCACCGGGTAGAGCCGTCCCACCGGTATCAGGCCCATGGGCGCAAGCAAGTACCGCCAGCGGACGGCCCGGAACAAGACGGCGACGAAGTATACCGCGATGGACGGCGCCAACAAGAAGTAATTGGCGTCCCGTAGGGCGTCTTTGAGTTCGCCCAGGTCCACCTGGTAAAGCAGGAGGAGCAGCAGACCCGCGCTGACGGCTCCGCCCAGCCAGAACTGCCATTTATTGATGAACAACTTGTCTGGTCCTTATATCCAGCCCATGTGTCTTGGATTCAGTATACCTGGGGCGCGAATAGCGGGCCAAGACGGGCACGGGACTGGAACGGCCATCACGGGTGCGGTCATCGTTCCCCGGTCATCGTTTAAATATGTAGTAGTCGCCGGTGAACCAGTCTTTCTCCAGGTCCCTGAAGATCCAATAACTCAGAGCGCTGCGCCAGGCCCCTTTGCTAGAGGCCACATCTTTGAAAAACTCCAGGTCTTTCTTCAGTTCGTCCGTCCATTCTTCGTCCTGGCGTGCCTCTAAGGGACGGCGGTAGGTCTCGGGAAACCATAGAAGGCTGTGGAGGGGTTCGCTCTTAGTGTATTCCAGCAATTCCCCGCCGGTCCGGCCGGCATGATCGGCGGCCAGCAGCAGCGAATCCGGCCTGAACTCGTCCTCTCCCAGTGTGGATTCCAAAGAGTTGCAACCGGAGTTCCAGCCGTCATCCCCCTCAGACTTGAAGCAGGTGAACCTGAGCAGCCCGTCTGATTCGGCGTTCCGCACGTACCACTGGAAGGGATACCAGATGTCATAGTCGACTTCCACCGCTCGCCTTTGTGTGGAGGCGTTGCTGGTATCGCCGGATGGCGAGGAGAAGACCTGGTCTTCCAGAGCGGCAAAGGTGTCTTTGAGGTCCGAGCCTCCTTGGGCATACACCAGTATCTCGCGGTTGGAATCGTCGAAGGTATAGCCTGCCCGGAGCGCACTCCAACCGCCAAAGCCCAGCAATAAGGCCGCGATGCCCAACGTGGCCAGCGCCCCTCCCCCGGCGGTCGAGCTAACCCTGATCAAGTAAGCGGCCAAGGCCAGGACTGCGGCGGAGCCCGCCAAGATTGCCCAGTGTTGCGCCGTCAGGCCACCGTCGTTACCTGTGTAGGCGTAGAGCACGAATAGTCCGCCCGACGCCGCCAGCGGGGTTAGGAAAAACAGGCCACCAGCTCCCTGCCGCAGGGCCTGACGCCAGCGGACCGACTCCGCCAGCTCACCCAGAAATTTGGCGGACAGAAAGATGAGTGGCAGAGTGATGTTCACCAGAAGCCAGGGCATCTTTTCGCTGGCTAGGGTGTAGGCCAGGAATGTGACCCCGGCCCAGAAAATCAGCGCCAACCCCAACATGTCGCCCCGTCTGATGAAGTAGACCGCCCCGGCGATGCCGAAGACCGCCGGCAGCAGTTCATAGACCGGTAGCCCGACGAAGTAGTAGTACCAGGGCTGGTTGCCCCGGGCCACCTCTTGCTGGGCGACCCAGTAGCCCATGCCCTGCCAGGAGCCGCTGAATGCCCCCGACAGGTGTGTGAAGAAAGTCGTGTATAGAGTGGCCCAGATCAGATAGAAGATACCGGCGCAGACCAGCCAGGCGCCGCCGATCCATTGGACTCCGATGACTATGGAGACGATTATCGCGGCCGATAATACCCCCAGCGCGACCACGTAGTTTACGGGGACCCCATTGGCCGCCGCGCCGATGGTCACCTCGCTGGGCAATATGCCGTCCACCACCGCCTGGAGGTCCAGCACCGGGGTGAAAAAAACAGCGTAAAGGGCGGTCAGCAATGCCGGAATCAGCAGCAACAGGACACCATTTCGCACCGGATACCGGAAGTAGATCAGGCTCGAAACCGCCCCGGTGGCTAGGAGGGCTGCCAGCCCCAGGTCCAGGGCCGGTACGCCCCGGGTGTCGACCAGGCCCGCCAGCGGCCGGTAGAGCAATAACGCCACCCCTGCGGTAACCGCTAGAGGCGTCCCAGAGATGCACAAGATCCGCCTGGCCGTCAGCGGCCCGCGCCTGAGCAGCCAGGCCAAGACCGCCAGGCCCACGACGACCACCGCAACGTGAACTCCTATACCCAGGTCCCGCACCGGCAACAGCAGAGTTTCATCGGCCCAGGCGGGCGCTCCGACCAACCCGCCGGTGCCGTCCACATTAGCCACATTGTTTCCTGTCTGCGGGTCCGGGTTGACCAGCGTCAGGCCAAAGATTCCCTGAAAAAACCCGGATAATGCCGACCACTGGGGCAGGGTTAGGGTGGTTAACAGCAAGAAGAAACCGGCAGGGCCTCCCAGGTAGGGACGTGTAGACTGGTCCCGCAGCCAAGGAAGGCGGGCCCCTATCGTGAGTAAAATCAGCACTAGCCCGAAGATTCCCACCACCAGGTAGGCGGTCTCTTTGGTGGCGAACATCAGCGCCAGAACAGCGGACGCCAGGTAGAGGTAGCGCCGGTGGCCTTCGTGGATGTACCGCCACATCAGCATCAGCAGTGCCGAGGCGAAAAAGGCCATGATGATATCGTTTCGCCCGAACCGGCTGAAATAAAGGATGGTTGGCGACAGGACCAGCATCACCGCCGCCATCAACGAGGCGGTGCGTCCCAAGTACTCCCGGAAGAAGTAGGGCACGGCCACCAACGCCGTCCCAAATAAGACGTAGCCCAGCCGGCCGGTCACGTCGGTATCGCCGAATATCTTGAACATCAGGGCGGTGAACTCGATCTGGAACGGGCCGTGCATCCATGGCGAGTGGATGTAGTCGGTGCCGAAGATCCAGGGCCAACCCAAGAACGCGCCGCTGCTCTCCGACAGACGCCAGGCAAAGTGCAGGTGGATGGCCTCGTCGTAGTGGATAGTGCGGCCGCCCAGTTCCCAGAGCCGCATGGCCAGGGCCACGATGATCACTAGCAAGAACCCGGCTTCCAGTAAGCCAAATCTGCGGCCGCTCCAAAGACGGGAGACAAACCTTCCAGGCATGAGTTTAAATCTTCTGTCGCCGGTCATCTATTTTCGGCCGCCTGCGGAAGTATTTAATTGAAGCATCTCGAAGATTATTACGCCGTCCTGCTCAAATGCGGTTCTCAAGAAACCGGTGAAGCCGGCCAGGTTCTCGCCTCCGTAGGTATCGCGCTCTCTTGAGCCCAGATAAACGTAGCGCACATCGTAGGACTCTAGCAACCGCCTAACCTCATCCGCATCGGCGCTACTGTAGATGGCCCGCACATCATTCTCCCTGGTCTGGAAGGATGCGGTCGAAGTGCGCCACTGCTGTTCGTGGCCGATCCAGCCCAGGACCGTCGGCAGGCCGGTGCTGGAGGATACCCGGGCGAACCTCGAGTAATCTCCTCCGACGGCTTCGGTGATGCGGCCCCAGGGTGTGTCGTCCCGGAGCCACTGGATTGCGGCGTATTCCCCCGGTTCGTTCTCCCCAGGCCCCTTCAGAAAAGCCAGTCCGTCCAGGGTGTTGTGGTCCAGCGTATGTCCTTCTTGGAACAATCCGGTACGGTCCAAGACCGCCCCCACCGGGTAGTAGAAAGACACCAGCAGAAGAAAAGCCGTGGCCCCCACCCATGTCCAGCGACCCACCCGGAAGTAGCGGGCCAGTTTCAGGGATGATGAGACCGAAGAGCGGACCGACCAGATGTAATACAGACCGTAGGCGCCAACGATTCCCAGCAGTAGCCAGGCTTGGTAATAGGTCTTGAACACCGTGTTCATCCGCCGGAACCCGCCGCCGAACTGGTCCACCACGTAGAACAACTCGGCGCCGATCAACAGGTAGAAAGCCAGTGCCGCCAGCAGCAACGGGAACGCCATCGCCGGGTCCAACTTCAGCCTGACCCGCTGCATCGCGCTGAACCCCGCCAAGGCCACCAGGGCCAGCCCCGGCACCACCAGTATCATCCGGCCTCCAATCTCGCCAAAAGCGGCAGCGGCTCCGTCATCGATCCAGGTGGCGAAGAAGGCCAGAGCAACCCAGAGCAAGAACGGCGTTACCGCCACCACCATGACTAGCACTGCGGCCGAACTGTCTCCGTCGGAAGGACGCTTGAGGCTGGATATCTGCCGTAGCAATAACGAGACGGCCAGGAGTATGAAAGGCCCCAGCACCAAGAACAGCAGGAAGGGCCGGGTGTTCACGTCCCGGAGCGGCAAGATTCCCGACGTCGCGGCGTCGAAGTCGTGGTAGAACGGGAAAAATAGGGCCACCGCCACCACCAGAACTGGCGCCACTACCACTACCGCTCCCTTGGCGGCCTGAGCCAGGTTGCCGCCGTGGTCTCCGTAGGCTTTCACCAGGGCCGCGGCACCAAACAACGCCGCGACGACCGGCATGTCCCAGATGTTTATGAAGGCCAGGGAGCCGATGAACAGCGCGATCGCCGCCGATTCGAGGGCATGGTCCCGCAGCCAAATCAGTCCCAATCTCTCGGGAGATAGAAAGATATTCAGGCTCAGACCCAAGCCCAATATGACGAAGGGCAGGCTCGTGACGTGGGGATGCAGGTCGCCCAGGATGTAACTGAACATCGGAAATTCGGTGATTGTGTAATCCAGGCTCACGCYGCCCGACAGCGTATCGATCACCCGCGTGGCCCTGAACCACCACCAGAAGCTGTCGGGGAAAACCCCCGATCCGATACTTGTGCCGGTCAGGTCCTTGATGCCGRCCCATTCCCAGAACCCCTCGCCCGCCCAGCCCCGCAGATGCACGAACTCCATGGCCCCTTCCAGGTTTCCGGCCAGCAGTATCAGCGCTGGGCCGGCGGCGCCGAAGATGATGCCCGCCCGGAGAGTGCCGCCCGAAAGCCGGACCAGGTTGTAGACCAGTCCGAAGGCGCCCGCGGCAACCAAAGCCGGGACCAGAGAAATGCCCAGGTTGTAGCCCATGCTGGARGCAACTCCGGTCAACTGGGCTAGGAAGGCCATCATGAAATGGCCGAAGTAGTAGTAGCTGATGGGATTTCCCGACAGCCACGGGTCTTCGGGCGGGAAGAACCGGCTCTGGAGCACCGCGTTCATGAACCCGAAGTCCATGGGCTTCTCGGTGTGGTTGATGGCGGGGGCTTCGGAGATGATGCCCACCCACATYAGGAAGAAGCCGACAAACAGGACCTCTGCCGCCACTAGGACCGGCCAATTCTGCCGGGCGAATGTTTTGATCTCCGCCAGGTTGCGCCGGAATAGATAGACGCTGGGAACAACGGCCACGGCTAGGACCACGATGATGGTCAATTGGGTGTTGGGAGCGATGTGGGAGAGGCCCAGCACCCACAGGATGTAGGAGAAGAACACCATCGCGGCGGGTTTGGCCAGGGTGAAGCCACGGTCGGGCAGCCGCCGGAAAAGCACGAAGGCCGCGGGGAGGGCCAGGATGCCAAGGACCTGAACGGCGATGTACCAGACCAGCGCGTCTAGCATGACCTACAAGTTGGCCGCCTGGCCAGGAAGTTTGTAAAAAACCCAGTATGATCTGCTGCTGGATCCTTCGACAGGCGCAGAATGAGCGGAACGTCGTCGCAAAGTACCCTCTCCCGCGCACGGGAGAGGGTTAGGGTGAGGGCGTCAGTTTGCCAGGAGAACAACTCTAGTGTCGAGTGGCCCTTCGACATCCTTCCGCGGAAGGACAGGGCGAACGGAAGGCAGGGCTTGAATAACCGGAGCGTCAGGTAACGGGCGCCAGCAGCGATTCCACGAAGTCGCGGCTGTCGAAGGCGGCCAGGTCCGAGACACCCTCGCCCGTGCCGATGAACAGGATCGGCATCTGCAGTTCCTGCTTGATGGCAAGAACGATGCCGCCCCGAGCGGTCCCGTCCAGTTTGGCCAGGAATATGCCGGTGCAATTCACTGCTTCCTTGAAAGACTTGGCTTGGGCCAGACCGTTCAATCCGGTGG
>NVWX01000093.1 GCA_002746355.1 Dehalococcoidia bacterium
TTTAATTCTATGTTTTAACTCAATAATTTTAGATTTATTTTCTTCTTKARTTGCMYCTACTGAACCTAATCGTATATCCATTGATTCAAGTTGACTTTCATAATCAATTTTATTACTACTTAATTTTTCAATATYAATAATAGMYTCATCTACGGGYCGTAATCTTTTAGTTAAATTTAATGTCTGGTCTGTAAGTTCTCTTTTTCTTGTTRTTAAAGTTTTCTTTTGACTYCTTAAATCTTTCTGTACTATTTTATAYTGAGTATCACTTTTTTCTATATCTGCCARATCCACATCATAATTTGTTTTTCTGAAATCTTTTAATATRGCCGAAATATCAGATATTTCTTCGTRTGCTAAAGTATAAAGTTGGTCAAARATTCCCATTCCCATAAACTGWGCTAACARATCTTTTCTCTCTTTTTGTGTCTTATCTATGAATACCGTAGAATTRTTTTGTARRGATAAAGAAGTCAAAACAAAATCMTCATAAGAACCAATCACYCTACGAATGTTTGARTTTGTAGTTCTTCGTTGGTCACCATTCAAAGAAACTCTGTCATTACTATCATCAATCATCCAAAAATCTACATCAACCTTTACATGACCGTTCCTTAATCTTTTACCTTTTCTCTCAATAAAATATTCAGTTTCATTTATTTCAAAACCTACCTTACAACGAAAAGAACCTTTCTTATTATTCAGTATTCTTTCTGCCTTGTATGCTCGGGATGATGTATCAAATAAGGCGAATGAAAGTGAATCTAATAATGCAGACTTACCAGTTGCGTTCGGTGCAAATAATCCAATTATTCCATTAAGTCGTGTGAAATCTACTACATTATCTTCACCATAAGAAAACATATTTGACCACTCAAAYYKWTTAAGTTTCCAAAATACATTACGAGAKATTTCTTCTACTGGGAGTTGATTATTCAGTTCTTCATTAATATCYTTTATCTTTAATAAAATYTCATCTTCTACAATATGATTYCGTTTTAAATAATCCTCTATTAAATCATATTGAAARTCAGGATTGGTCATATCACCAAAGTCTACCATCTGACCATCACGMACTCTCTCTGTYAATCTGTCCGTTCTATTTACTACTATCTCCTTGATACCGTATATCGTCTGTATTTTGGTCAAGGCCCTCTTTAACTGAACTGAGTCGGTGTTGGATACCCTTACTCTTAACCTGGCTTTCTGTGGCATATCATCTACATCAGGAACTATACCATTATCAACATCTAATGTATAATAACCGTAATCATTATGAATTGGAATATAAGTAGATTTTCGTTTTGGAACATCCCATAATAGATAACCATGATCTAATCCTTCACCGTGATTTTGCTGGACAAGAGAACCACAATAAGAAATGGTTTCTTTTTTATTTAAATGTTGTCGTTTGTGTATATCACCCAATAGTCCTAAATCAAAACCTCTAAATTTAGCAATTTTTACTTTTGATGGTAATCTAAATCCTAAATCAGTTTTTGATTGGTCTACCGTTCCGTGAAATAATACAATCTTTGTCTTACCTTCTACATCCTTTGCTAATGGGTAATCCTTTTGATTATCCCAAACATCCCATACTACAAACGATACATCTGCACACTTATAAGTTCCTGTATTTTTTAAATAATGTAAATTAGGGTGATTAAGATTTTCTACAATCGGTGTTAAACAATCCATACGASWTAAATTGTTTAAATTACAATCGTGRYTWCCYGCRATRATWATKGTAGGACATATATCAGATAAATTCTTAAATAACCTTGATAATTGGTCAATCAATTCGGGTGACATTTCTGTTTTGGAATGGGCAATATCACCACCTATATATGCTATAGCATTATCTGGATATTCTTTAACCTTTTCATATAAACGATTGAATACTTCTTCGTATTCTCTGTGGCGTTTAAGGTTTCGGATTTGAATATCCGATATATGGTGAATGTGTTTAAGTTTACGAAATGGAACTTTTAAAACATTCGTCATATATTAATACTCTTTTTTACTTTACCGTTTAACTTGTATCTCATTAAATCTGAAAATTTCATTTTCTCTGTCTCTTTTAATAGTGGAATAATTTTCTCAAATCCCAAATCTGATGGGTCTTTYTCGGGCAAATTAACAAAATATACATCAATATCATTTTTCATAAATTCTTCAACCATTTTTAGAGAGTCTTKAAAAGCATCTCTATCTAAAGATATATATACCTGTTTAACTTTTTTCTCAATAATTCTTCGTTTGAGATTTGATAATATTGTTTTTCCGAATAACGGGATGGCATTTCGTTTTACTGCTATGGCGTCAAATGGGCCTTCACATAAAACTATTGGTTCATCCCAATTTATAAATAACTCAAATCCAACAACATCTTTCGRTGTCGGTGAATTTCTGTATTTCATTTTACTTTCAAATATGTCCCTACCTACAAAAAAATTCAATTGGCCGTTATCATCATAAGATGGAATAATAATCCTATTAGTATAAAGTCCTTGATCACAATACCCAATATTATATTTTAATATATCCTCGTATGTAATTYCTCTTTTRGATAAATARTAYATTGCATKYTTGTATACTGGAGATGGRTGTTTATATACCAAAGATAAAAAYTCCTTTGGTAATTCMACTTTTCCTTSTTTCCTTACTTCCTTACTTTCATAYCCATACGAAATTTCATCTACAATACCACGTAATTCTGTAAATTGGTCGTTTGTAGCAYTTAATTTTTTRAATAACTGAAATAAATTATAMCCACCTTCWTYASWWACCCAACAATGCCATTTTCCATTTACTATATTTACYTGTAACTTTGGTTTATGGTGCACAACAAAAGGTGACCAATACATATATTCATTTGGTTTCTTTAATTTCCTACCTTTAGAACCTATTACTCTGTCAAGTAGATATACTATATTATTTGACATTAATTAACTTTATAAATTCCTCTAACTCTATGGTAACATAAGTTTTACTTCTGTTTCTTTTAAATATCAAAACWGGAGGGTAATCACCACTATTTTCTGCTGCCTGTTCTAACGATGACCAAATACTTAATTTTTCTTGATTTTTACATTCGAATGAATATGGAATTAATTTACGAGCGGCTGGGGATAATTTGATATCTTCACCAGATTCACCCATAATAGCAACCTTAACGTCATCTGGTTCTAATTTGTCTGAAAAGTGTTCGAGAAGTAAATCTCTGATTTTRTTTTGTAATCTACGGCCTTTGGCCTTACCTGAGCKTGTTTTCATAACCTATAATAAGTATAACCCTGTTTTGTCAAATTAACTAAATTTTYGCTTCCATTTTYTACTATATTCTTTYCGTGCCCATYTYTCTGCTTTTTCTTCAAAWGCRTTATCATCGTGGAAATCACGACCTTTATTTACGGCTWCATCACCAGCTTTTTGATATTCAYSTTCATATTTYYTTGCACCCATTTTTTTTCTATCATTTGCRTGGTCTATYTCATGTAAYACTGTAATTATRAATTCCTTAACTGAWGAATAACTTTTTTTAAKATTGATTATATCTYTAWYCCARTCGTAATCTGCTTTRTTYCCAYSTCTGACWTTACCAAWTYTTACTTTRGAACGRAGYCYATAATYTTTTACTAAYTGTGTAGCAATTTCGTGATAATCAATTCTCTCTAYAAGTAACGATTTKAGTTTTATCATTAGAATACATCACCGGCCAATACATCATCTATTGCAGATTTTATTTCATCACTGCTAACCTCAACGATTCCATCCATA
>NVWX01000049.1 GCA_002746355.1 Dehalococcoidia bacterium
TTATCGAGAACGTACTGTAGATCTAGATTCTAGATCTACCGGTAGACAAAATCATTCAGGAGCTCTTTCAGTATTGAGCGCAATTCGTATTGCAATACTTCCGCCAAAGGGTCGTTCCCGGTTAAATATAGACCTGGGACACTAGGTTTACCTCCTGAACGGGGGATGGCCAAATCGTCTAGGAAATTGGCATGGACTAACCGCATACCTACTAGGGTTTTGCCTGAACCAGGTATACCGGTGAGTAATACTAGGTGTCTAGTACTGGTCTCAGCTGCTTCTCTTGCCAATGCCGTCACTAATGAAACTGCAGGCTCAGTACTAGCCCTTGCTCGCCAAATTTCCCTGATGGTCCCGGAGTGGAATAACTCACGTGCCGCTTCCACTAAGCTGGGGAGCGGGCAGTAGGCCTGGTCTGCAAGAAACGCCGTTAGCGTGGGTCCGTCGGTAGCGGTTGGGTCAACTACATGGTCGATCACTTCATTTAGGCGATCAGGAGTCGCGATTCTGACCCCATTCTTTTCATCCAATACGCCGGTGCCGCGGGTTAAAACTAATACCGGTAATACGTCTCGTTCATGGCATTCTCGGTGGTAAGCCCTGAGATCTCGGGCGTATGCCGATACTTGGTCTATATCAGCTTGATTTGAGGCAGCTTTGCCCTTTAATTCAAAAACCAAAACCGCATTGTTAGCCAAGACGATGCCATCGGGCCGTCTCCCTTCATAAGGGAGACGATACTCTAGCAATATCGAATAGGAATCTGCATGCGGTTTAGAGTTAAGTAAGTGCTGAGCAAGGCTTTTAAATATCGGAATGCTCTCTTCCCAAGCATCCACTTGTTGGCCGGAATGATTACCGACGAAATCACCGAGAGAAATCCTGATATCGAACGAGGTACTAGCATTAAAGGTCTCAAGATCTGAGAACCAGCCGGCCTCACCTAAGGTAGTTTGAGTACTTAGCATTGCTGCGCTTCTATAAAGAGGAAGATGCAATCAAGTTTACACAACGCAGTATAGCCGCGAATGATTCCAGATAGTTAAAGGCAATAAAGGAGCAATCAGAGAGAGAGAAGATGGTGGCTATATTGGGGTGGCTGAGTCTGGCTTCTCTCTGGAGGGCCCAGGTAGGCGGGGTCATCAGCGACGGGCTGGTTTATGACCTTGAGCGCGACGACCCGGTCTAGCACGGTGTCCCTGGCACGGTAGATCGTACCATGGCCGCCAGCGCAGCTACACGATCGAGGATCTCGTACCGCCCTATACGTTTAAGCATGGTTGTGGGGGATTATACYGTCGGGACAGACCGGAACCTARATAAGAGCCACTGATAGGGAAAATCATAACGCGAAATTGTTGGATCTCAGAGGCGTTATCGACTTCCTCACGACTTCTCGTTGAAACCGTAGGATTTTTAGGGCTTCGACCTTGAGAAAACCGGGAAAGTCACCGACTTCCAAGATGAAAAGTCGGGCACGACTTCACGGTAAGTCGTGAAAAGTCCTGAGGAAACCGTATGGTTAGTCGGAGTAAACCGTGAAGAAACCGTACACGGGCAATTTACGGATCGGGGCCCTATCAAATGGTGGGTTAAAACCCCAAATCGAGATTGAATATAGCGATATCCGACAGGGATAGTTGTTGACATAATATCCGCTAGAAGGATATCCATGCGGGGGCCATCCTAAAGCGCGCCAAGGGCTCCTGGACCATGATCATCGATGTTGGTAAACACCCTGACGGCCGGCGTAAACAGCAGTRGATCACGGTCAAAKGGTCCAAGAGAGACGCCGAACGCCGGTTGGCCGAAATTCTGAACAAGGTGAACAGCGGGCTTTACATAAGACCCAGCAAGGATACCCTTGGGTCATTCCTTGAGACCTGGTTCAGAGACCACATATCCACCCGGGTCAGGCCCACTACGCTGGACGGTTACAGGTGGCGGGCCCGGAGCATCATAAAAGCGCTTGGCCACCACAGGTTGTGYGACCTGGAGCCCCAACACATCCAGGCCTATCACAGGTCSAARCTGGACSAAGGKYTATCRCCAGCGACCATCGTCAAACACCACAACCWWCTGAGCCGGATAAAAAGGGTTTCGTCAGGCAATAACTGGCTTGTTGATGGCTCTTACATTTTGCCCCGGTTGTTAGTCGTCTTGATGTTAGTTTTTTGAAGGGTAGTGGAAGTCCACCATGGTTATGTAAACGGGTGTTCTTTGATTTGGATGCTTAATGTTACATAACGTATCTTGTGCGAACCAAYCTGTATATTTTTTTCTGTCCCACCGGCTCACCCCCCTGTTTCCACGCCTATATTTTCCGTTTTAAAAGCATATCGCTCTGAGAGCCTCGTAGCGCCGTTTTAGGTCCATCACCCGTCCTCAAAGCCACCGCGGCGATTTATTCGACCCCGTTTTTCGGTGAAATCCTTCCATTGACGGCTCGGATTGCCGGTCGCCAGAATTTATTTCCGAGGATTCGTTCCAGGAATATTCGTCRGAACCAAAAATTTCAAANGGNGGGGAATATGGCTATCTCTGGCACCATCAGCGTCACGGCCGCGGGGACCTCGGTCCAAGCGGCCAACAAAGGSAACGCCAGGTCGTTGGTCTTTAAGGCGAGGAATAACAACACCGGAACTTGTTACTDGGGCRGTAGMGATGTTTCGTCCACCGACGGCATGTCGCTGGTCCCGGGCGAGTCGATTCAGCTRGAACTGGCCAACGCGATCTCGACCTCCCAGTTCTGGGCTGACGCCGCCAACAACAACGACCAGATCGACTTCATCGGCAACGATTAATGACCCAGAACCTCCAACAACACCTTCCGCAATTATTTGCCGACCGCGAGAACTATTCATCCGCGGAGACCACCCGTTC
The DNA here is from genome assembly GCA_002746355.1 of Dehalococcoidia bacterium. GTDB lineage: Bacteria > Chloroflexota > Dehalococcoidia > Lucifugimonadales > UBA3495 > UBA9611. The sequence continues at coordinate 2,884 of NVWX01000049.1, forward strand.
CGATCAGACCACCGCTCAGTTCCGGGAATTGATCCAGAAAACGGCCCCAGAAGTCCTCGGGTAGACCCAAATAGAAAGAGGTTATGTCAGGTGGACCTATAGTGGCTAAGGAGGGCCCATCAGCCGGCTAGCGCCCGCGTGGTCCACCCACTGAATCAACAACGGTCAATGGGCCGTCGATGGATATCAGCGTCTCTTCGATCTCCCGGAGCAGGTCTTCCAGGTTCCAGCCTTTGGTGGCCGACACCAGGATGCCTGACTTGGCTTCGTGGGCGGGCAGAATGTTGGAGCCGTCGTTTGGCCGGTCTTCCATCAGGTCCATCTTGTTCATGACCAGCAATCTGGGCCGGTCCGACAGGCCCAGGTCCCGGAGGGTATCTTCCACAACCTTGGTCTGCTCCATGGCCTTGGGGTGGGTAACATCAATCACGTGCAGCAAGATGTCAGATCCTTGCAATTCCTCCAACGTAGCCCGGAAAGCCGCCACCACCTTGGGTGAGAGTTTCTGGATGAACCCGACGGTATCGCTCAGGAGYAGCGGCGCGCCGGAGGGGAGCCTGATGCGACGGGTCACCGGGTCCAGTGTCGAGAAAAGTTGGTCGGCGGCCGTCACCTTGGCGTTGCTCAGGGAGTTGAATAGCGTGCTCTTGCCGGCGTTGGTATAACCCACCAAGGTCGCCATGGGGATGCTGGATCTCTTGCGYCGTTCCATGTGAACGCTGCGCCGGCGGCGGACAGCATCCAGTTCTGACTTGATCTTCTGCAGCCGGTTTCGCACGAGCCTTCTATCAGTCTCGATCTGAGTCTCGCCGGGGCCTCTGGTGCCGATGCCGCCGCCCAATCGCTCTAAGTGAGACCACTGGCCCGCCAGGCGCGGCAGCAAGTACTCGTGCTGGGCCAGTTCCACCTGCAGTTTCCCTTCGTGGGTTGAGGCATGCCGGCCGAATACGTCTAGGATCAAGGCGGTCCGGTCGATGACCTTGGCGCCAAGGGCATTCTCCAGGTTGCSCTGCTGGGCGGGCGTGAGTTCGTCGTCGAAGATGACCACGTMCGCTCCGAGCTCTTCCATCTTCTCGCGAATCTCATCGACCTTGCCGGAGCCGACGTAGGTGGAACCCAGGCGGTTCGCCCGCTGGGTGACGGTGCCAACAACCTGAGCTCCGGCCGTGTTCGCCAGGTACTCAAGTTCGGCTAGGGTATCTTCCAGCGACCACGGGTTGTCGCGGCGGTTCATCTCGACCGCGACGAGCACCGCTTTTTCCGGTTCCGGCTCTACCGGGATGGACGAACGTTTACCTGAGGAGCGTTTACTTATGGACTCTACTCGCTTGGCTTATTTGCCCTTGGGCGGGGGAATCTTCCAGGTCTCCATCCGCTGGCAGCCCTTCTCGACCTGCTCGTCGGGAGTGGTCAGGGACAGGCGGATGTACCCCTCACCGTATTTCCCGTAGCTGGAACCGGGCGTCACCACGACATCCAAATCTTCCAGGAGCAACTGGGCCATCTCGGCAGAGGTGTAGCCCTCGGGCACCTTGGCCCAGATGTATAGGCTAGCACGCGGCACGTCAACGCTCATGCCCATGGCTCTGACGGCTTTGATCACCCTGTCGCGGCGCCATGTGTAGGCCTTCAAATTATCGGCTACGCAGTCCTGCGAGCCAAGGAGGGCTTCCATTGCCATCTCTTGAACGGCTTGGGGCACGCCTGAGTCCAGGTTGGCCTTAATCTGGAACAGGGCTTTGATCATGGCGGCGTTGCCCACGGCCATGCCGATGCGCCAGCCGGTCATGTTGTAGGTCTTGGACAGGGAGTGGAATTCCAGCCCAATGTCCTTTGAGCCTGCCAYTTCAAGGTAACTAATGGGCTTGTAACCCTCGTAGCCGACCTCGCTGTAGGCGGCGTCGTGGAGGAGGGCGATGTCGTTCTCCCGGCAGAAAGCGATGGCCGATATGAAGTCTTCTTCGCTTGCGGTGGCGCTGGTGGGGTTGTTGGGATAGTTCAGCCACATGAGCTTGGCGTTGCGGGCCACATCGCTTGGGATCGCGTCCAGATCGGGTAGCCAGCCGTTCTTCTCGTACAACGGCATGATGTGGCTCTCGGCCCCGGCGAACATCGTCCCGACGCCATATACGGGGTAGGCCGGGTCTGGGATCAGGGCGATGTCGCCCGGGTCCAAGAAGCAGAACGCCGCGTGCCCGATGCCCTCTTTGGCGCCGATCAACGGCAGAACTTCGGTATCTGGGTCCAGCTTCACGTTGAAGCGGGTGTCGTACCACTGGGCGAAGGCCCGCCGCATCTCAGGCAGGCCGTCGGTCTCCGGATAGCGGTGATTGGGCGCATGCTGTGACGCGGTCAACAGCCGGTCGATGATGGGCTGGGGTGTCGGTATATCGGGGTCGCCGATCCCAAAGGTCACGACGTCCACCCCGGCGGCGCGCTTCTCGGCGATGATCCGCGAGATCTCAACAAAAGGATAAGGGGCCAGCTTCCCCAATCGGTCCGAAAATTTCACCATCTCGACTTCAGTTCTCCCTGGATTTAGTTTGGATTATTCACCGGATTTTCATTCAATGTCGCGTCTGGAGATTCCTAGATCCCTAAGRATCGCGCTGATCGTTCCCGCCTTTAAATCCCGAGCCCGCCAATTCGGAATCGTGGTTCTTTGCCGGTTGGCTGGATTGATCCAAATCTCGTGGTCTCCTCTTCCCGTACGGTCAAATTCACATCCCAAACGTCTCAATCGTCGTGTTAATTCGCGGTAATTCAAACCGCGACTGTGAATTCACTGGGAACCTCGGTATCTGTAGCCTCGGTAGACATCGCCTCCACTCCCGGGGGCAACGGGTCTTCGCTTGCTATGTATGATTCTATGAACCCCGCCGCCACACTCTGAATGTTCTCCATCACTTCTGTTGGAGTATCTCCCCAAGCCCTACAACCAGGAAGAGCTGGGACTTCAGCCATGTATTTATCCTCGGTCTCCTCGCTGGGCTGGTGAATGATTAGTGAAAGTTTGTACAGTTTCATGTTCGTGTCCCTATGTCCATTCCCCGCTGAATACTTCCTCGGCCGGGCCTTCTAGGTAGACCTCGCCCTGACCGTCCCAGTCTACTTTGAGGGTGCCACCGGGCAGGGTTATGTCAACCGTCTCTTTGCTGTGCCCATTTAATATGGCGGCCACCGCGATGCCGCAGGCGCCGGTGCCGCAGGCCAGCGTCTCGCCCGATCCCCGCTCCCAGACCCGCGCCGTCAATTCGGCGGGGCTGTCCACGTTCACGATCTCGAAGTTGACGCGGTTCGGGAAGATCGCGTGGTGCTCTATCTTGGGCCCAACGGTGTGTAACGGAAATTCGGCCACCGGGGTGTCGATAAACGTTACGGCATGGGGATTTCCCATGGAGACGAAGGTTAACGGAAGGTCATAGCCGTCCATCTGGAAGGGATGATTTAGTACCGGTCCAGACCCGAACTCCCCGGCCGGTTCCAGCTTCACTGGGACGTCGTTCGGAGTAAAGATGGGCATACCCATGGACACCCTTGCTCTCGTGATCTGCCCGTCTTCGCTGATCGGCGCTACCTGACGGATACCGGCCAGGGTCTCAACGCTGACCGATGCCCCGGAATTCGGGACAATACCGCGGTCGATGGCGTATTTGACGAAGCAGCGGATGCCGTTGCCGCACATCTCGGCCTCYGAGCCGTCTGCGTTGAACATGCTCATCTTGAGGTCGGCGATATCCGAGTTCTTAATCAATATCAGGCCGTCGCCACCCACACCAAAATGGCGGTCGCTCATGCGTCGGGAAAGCTCAGGCCAGTCACGGCTTTCCGAGCGGGCGTCAACGTACACATAGTCGTTGCCAGCACCGTGCATCTTGGTGAATTTCATGTCTGGGCTCCTAGTGGAACAGGAGGCTCATTGTAACACAGGGCCGGTGTCTGACAGGTGCGTGGAGACGTGCGCCGCCGCCTGTTCGGGCGTATCCGGACCAGAGGCGTCCAACCAGATTATCCGGGGATCGGACGGCTTGAACCAAGTGTACTGACGCCGCGCCAGCCGGTGGGTCTGGGTCTTGGTCCGGGAGACCGCCTCATCCAGCGACAGCTCGCCCAGCAGATGTTGTCCCAGTTCCCGGTAGCCGGGGCTGTCCAGCGCGCCTTCTCCCATGGGATATCCGGCTTCCGCCAGCCGCTCCACCTCAGCCAGGAACCCAGCCTGCATCATGGCGTCAACTCGGCTGTCGATGCGCCGGTAGAGGGCTTTACGCTCCATGGTTAGCCCGATCACCAGATGGGCGCTGATATCTGGAGAACTCTGGACCAGCTCGGACGGTTTCTTGTTGGTGGCGTGGTAGATCTCCAATGCACGCACCACGCGCCGCACGTTCCTGGGGTCTAGCGCGTCGGCACGGGCCGGRTCGATCTCCCTTAGCCGATCGTGCAGAATCTGGGCCCCACCCTCCTCCGCAGCCTCTTGCTCCAGGGCCGCCCTGAATTCCGGGTCGGGCGGCACCGGAGGGACGGACTGTCCTTCCAGCAAGGCCCAAAGGTACTGCCCGGTGCCACCGGCAACGATTGGAAGTTTTCCTCTGGCGCTGATGTCAGAGGTTGCAGCTTGGGCCAACGGCAGAAAAGCGCCCAGTCCGAAATGCTCTGAAGGGTCCAGGAGGTCTAGCAGGTGGTGGGGCGCTTGGGCTCGCTCTTCCGGGGTGGGTTTGGCTGTGCCGATGTCCATCTGGCGGTAGACCTGGCGGCTGTCGGCATTGATAACCTCGCCGCTGAAGCGCTGGCATAGCTCAACCGCAAGCTGGGTCTTGCCCACGGCGGTGGGGCCAACGATGGCTAGTAAGGCAGGATGTCTTAAGTCCATTCCCATATGGTTATACTATTCGGCTATGATGTCGCTCATTTGATTTACGTTAGGTGCCTATACCGATSCAAAATGACAAGCTAATTAGATTTCAATCCTTACAAATGGTCTACGAGCAAAACTGKCTACATTTTCGGCACGTCGAGAACGAGCGCCTATGGTTCACAAATATCTTCGCATTAATCGTCGCAGGGACGTTTGTGTTCGCTGCTGAATCAGGATTAAGACATGAACTTTGGCCATTGTTTCTAATCCTGGTAATCGTGTCTCTTCTGGGATTGCAGATCACGATCAGATTATCGTGGACAGCGTTGAGTCTCAGCAATCATATCCAAGCGATTGCGGATGAGTTGGGTATCAGTGCAATCGTAGGTATTCCTGTCAGAAGGGATAGTCAGGAGAGCGGACTGTTGGCTCGAATCAGAAGGTCTGCCCAGTTCCTTTTTACAGTAGCAAGCGCCTTTATGCTTTTTTATTTGATGATGTTCGGTGTCGTTCTAGGCCTGCTTATTTACACGATCAAACTGAATACCGTAAGCGTGGCCTAAACTCACGGTGTGTTGCGTAGCACTAATCGAAGTACGAATCTAATCCTTGGCGGCTGCGATGGCTGCAGCCACCTGCAGGAAAGACTCGGCCTGAAGGGCGGCCCCGCCCACCAGTCCGCCGTGAATGCAGGATTGAGCGGCGTAGTCGCCGGCGTTCCCGGCGTTCATGCTGCCGCCGTAGAGCAGGGAGATGTTATCGGCCGAGGCTGGAAAGAGACTGCGCAGGGTCTCGAGAATCGCTCCGCCCATAATCTCAGCGGCGGTTTCCGGCGTGGCTGATCGTCCGGTCCCGATGGCCCAGATGGGCTCGTAGGCGACGATCAACCCGGAGGTGTCGGTGATCCCCTCAAGTCCGGCTCGGACCTGGCCGCTGATGATGTCCGAGGCTTTGCCGGCCTCGCGTTCTTCCAAGGTCTCGCCCACGCACATGATGGGCTTCAGGCCGGCCKYTTGGGCCGCTTTGACCTTGTTGTTGACCGTTTCGTCGGTCTCTGCGAACATCTGGCGGCGTTCCGAGTGGCCCACTATCACGTAGTCACAGAGGCCCTGAAGCATCCCCGGCGAGACCTCTCCGGTGAACGCCCCGGAGTCTTCGAAATGCATGTTCTGGGCGCCGACTTTTACCGCCGACCCCTTGACCGCGTCACTGACGGCAGCCAGGGATACGAAGGGCGGGCAGAGCACTAGTTCCACGCCTGAGGCAGACGCGGCGCCATCCCGAACGGCCGCCGCCAAGGCAACCGCCTCCGCGACGGTGGTGTTCATTTTCCAGTTTCCAGCGACGACCAGGTCAGGCATGGGTCTTTCTCCGATTCATGGTTTACGTATAGATGAGCGATGAGGATACCGATCGCGGGGAATACACGATTTATGTAAACCCGGCGAGCCGGTTAGGGGCCGAATTTGGTCATCTTTCCGGCGTGGGACAGGCCCAGCACCATGATGCTGGTGGCCGGGATGCTGCCGATGGCCCCTAGCGCGCAGGCCTTCTCATCGAAGGTGGGCACTCCCTGGCCCTTGGTCAGCTTGGAATGGAGCAWGARSKGMASCGGSWSYCMSYTNNAYKGGYGGCNCAKGRTYKCGNGGRGNTSGNCSTKGKCWYCGRCCACCATCAGAACATCTGGCTCCAGCTCAAGTATCTGGGGGATGAACGGGTCCAGTTCCTCGAGACACYTSACTTTGGCGTCGAAGTCTCCGTCCTCWCCGGCKGCGTCGGCCGGYTTGTAGTGGATGAAGAAGAAATCRTGYTTGTCCCAGTTGGCCCGCAGGGTATCSAYTTCATCRGCGAAGGTGTGGCCSGTGGGGATCACGYTCATGCCGGCCACRGTGGCSAGSCCMCGGTACATGGGGTAGGCGGCGATRGCGGCCGGGTCCAGCCGGTACACCTCGCCCATGGGAGGCAACGACGGCATCCGCGCGAAACCACGGAGCAACAGCATATTGGCCCGCTCTTCCTCGGACATCAACTGCGCCGCCTGTTTCACGAACTCGTTGACGATGTCAGCGGTCTTTTGAGCTTCGGGCTTCAAGGCGGTAACGGCCAGGGCTTTTGCGCCGGTGACCTGTGGGTCGGTCTCCGTAACAAGCTCGGACAGACCCTCACCCCGCAGCCGGAGCACAAAGCGGTAGTCCTGGACCGAGAAGACGTCCACCTGCACCCCTGGAATCTCGATGCGGTCCAGGCGGTCGCAGATGGGTGCGCTGAGTTCGGTGGGRATCCGGCCGGCGCGCCGGTCGGTGAGCAGGCCGTCGCCGTCAACGGTGCAGAAGTTCCCTCTCGCAGCCACGTCACCGGGCGCCAGTTCGACCTCTATCCCCAGGGCTTCCAAAGCTCCGCGGCCGATCTGGTGCTTCAGAGGGTCGTACCCGAATAATGCCAGGTGGCCGGGACCGCTGCCGGGGGCCACGCCGGGCAGGACCGGGGTGGTTAACCCGCAGGCGCTCTTCTGGGCCAGTGCGTCCAGATTGGGCATGTGTGCGGTCTCAAGTTCCGATTTTCCAGTGTCCGGATGGGCCAGTCCGCCCAGACCATCGGCAACCAACAACACTATCTTTGAAGGTGTTTTGGTGTAGCAATCTCTCAGTTCTTCTACATCGATCAAGTTCTAATCCCTCGCCCTACAGCTTATCACCCATTCGGGTGCTTGCCCGTGAGGATCAGGCGTCCGGCAAGGCCGCGATACCGGGCAGCTCTTTGCCCTCTAGAAACTCCAGCGACGCTCCTCCGCCCGTTGAGACGTGGGTCATCTTGTCCATCAATCCCAGTTCTTCCACAGCCTCGGCGGTCGAGCCGCCGCCTACCACCGTTGTCACTCCGCTGAGCCCGGCGATGGCCTCGGCCACGGTGCGGGTGCCTTGGCTGAACTTGGGCATCTCGAAGACTCCCATGGGGCCGTTCCAGATGATGGTCTTGCACTTGCTCAACGCCGCGGCGAAATCCTTCGCCGAACTTGGAGCGATATCCATGATGTACCAGCCGTCTGGGACGTCGCCGACGTGCATGACGTCGGTCTCGCCCGGGTCGGCGGCGAACTCATTGGCGATCACAACGTGCTCGGGTAGATGCACCTTGATGTTAGCTGCTTCCGCTCGCTCCATGATCTTCCGGGCGAAGTCCAGGCGATCTTCCTCGATCCGCGACGCCCCGGTGGAATACCCCATGGCGTTCAAGAAAGTCACACACATTCCTCCGCCGATGAATAGGTAGTCCAAGTCCTCCAACAGGTTATCTAGGAGCAGTATCTTGTCGCTGACCTTGGCCCCGCCCAGCAGCGCCGCCAGGGGCTTTTCCGGAGACTCCAAAGCTTTGCCCAACGCCTCTACTTCCCGCTGGACCAAGAGCCCCATGGCCGAGGGCAGGAACTTGGTGATGCCGTCTGTCGATGCGTGGGCGCGGTGTGCCACGGCGAAGGCGTCCATCACGAAGCAGTCCACCGTGTCGGCCAGTTCGCAGGCGAAAACGCCGTCGTTCTTCTCCTCGCCGGGGTGGAAACGTAGGTTCTCCAGCAGCACCACATCTCCTGGGGACATCTGGGACACGGCCTCGGYCACGACTGGGCCGGTGACCTCGGGCAGGCTCTTCACCGGTAGTCCCAAAAGCATGGCTAGCCGGTCGCCAACCGGGGCCAGGCGAAGCCCTTCGACAACTTCGCCGTTGGGCCGGCCCAGGTGTGAGCAGAGGACGATCTTGCTGCCCTGATCGATCAGGTAATTGATGGTCGGCAACGTGGCCCGCAGGCGTTGGTCGTAGAGGGCGATGCCTTCGATTCCTTGATCGATGGGCACGTTGAAGTCGACCCGGACCAGTACTCTTTTACCCGCCACATCAAGCTGGTCGAGTCTGAGTTTCGCCATCAGCGCCCTCCCGCAGCCGCCCATTGCCCCAAGCTCGCCAGTGCGTCCATCCCCTCCTGCGATACTCCGTCCAGCCCGGCCAAAGCCTTGCCTACCAGCTCTTGGGCCTTGGCCTGGGAGATCTGGCGGGCGCCGGCGCTGTCCAGTATCTCGATCATCTTGGCGATGTCCTCCGACTCCAGGACGCGCTTCATATAGATGGCCCCCAACTCTCTCTTGGTGCTGACACCGGCGGTCTCCAGGGTGTGGACCAATGGAAGGCTCTTCTTCTTATTCAATACGTTGCTGGGGGTCATGCCGTCGCCGTGCTCCCCCCAGAGATCGTCGATGTCCCGGGCGATCTGCCAGGCCATACCCATGCTACGGCCCATGTCCGTAAATCCGGCGCATACCTCGTCCGATGCCCCGGCGGCTAAAGCTGCCGACTCGGCGGAGCAGGACGCGAGAGCCCCGGCCTTACGGGCAACCATGTCCATATAATCGGCGGTGGAGACCAGCATCTGGTCCTGGAATTGAAGGTCCATGTACTGTCCTTCGCATAGCGAAAGGCAAGCCTGGTCGAGGGAGCGCACAGCCCTTAAGACCCGGTCTGCGGGCACGTCATTCTGGGCCAACCGCATCATGGTGGTGCGCCCCAGGGCGTGCAGGCCGTCTCCGGCGTTGATGGCCTGAGCGGGCCCCCAGACCCACCAGATGCTGGGGCGGTCCCCCGGCTCAGCCCGATTTGACTGGACGTCGCCGTGGACCAGGGTGAAGTTGTAGATAAGGTCCACGCTGGCGGCAACGGGGAGGGCGTTTCGAAAATCGACACCCAAAGCGTCGCAGGACGCCAGCGCCAACGCCGACTGAAAACTCAGCGGAGCGGTACCGCTCTTGGGCTGGCCCTGTTGGTCCACCCAACCCATGTGATAACGCAATACGTCGTAAAGAAAGCCCTCTCTGGACTCGAACACGGTCCGGAGTTCATCTTCCAGGGCCTGTCCGTATAGTTCCTGTATCTCGGGAGGCGGAATGGTCTGTCTCCTAGTTCAACGCCGTTTCCCAGGTCTGCAGCACTTGMTCAAAGGGTATCGCTCCTTCTCTCAGGAGCTTGGGCTGTCCGGATGTTATGTCGACCACCGTGGATGCCGTCCCCTGCGGCTCGGGGCCATCAGTAACGATGTAATCGACTATGCCTTCCAACTCGACGGTCAATTCCGACAGGGTCAACAGGTCGGCGCTCCCGCTGATATTGGCGCTGGTGCCGGTTATCGGGCCGCCCAAGCCGTGAATCAACCCGATGGGCGCCGGGTGATCTGGCATCCTGACCGCCACTGTTGGTCCTCCTGCCGTCAGCCGGTCCGGCAGCCCCAGGGCTTTCCGGACCACCAGGGTCAACGCTCCGGGCCAGAACCGCGCTACCAAAGTCTGGGCTTGTGAAGGGATATTTTCAGCCACTCGTTCGACCTGTTCCCAGCCGCTCACCAAGACCGGCAGCGCCAGGCCATCGGGACGGCCTTTGATCGCGAATATCCGGTCTACGGCCGCGGAGTTAAAGGCATCGGCGGCCAGTCCGTATAGGGTGTCCGTGGGAATGGCCACAACGCCGCCATTCTTCAAAGCCCAAACGGCCCGTTCCAGGTTGATCGTTTCCATCTCGCCTTGGGTATCCGCCAGTATCAGCACACGCCTCGATTTGCCAGTCTCCGCGGCGGGCCGAGTATATCACAGCGCTGGGTATCCCAAGGGGTGAAAATCCGCCATATTTTCCCCTGGGCAGGTTGACTTTATGTCGTCCCCAGAAGCTATACTCGCCCATATTCAGCCGGTATAATTATCACACGTTATGTAACGCCGATACGGCGGTCTGGATGCGACGGCCAGGTCGGAGATTCAGGAGGTCAAGCCACGACTAAAAGCAAGTTGCCCCAGGGAAGGCGCGTCGCCACCAGCGATGACCTGGAAGTGTCGGCCTATCTCGAGATCGCCAAAGGACTGGAGGGCGTCGGACCGGATGAAGATGACGGCCAGAAATCGGTGGACGAGGGCATCGTCGTCATCGACTTCGGATCTCAATATAGCCACCTGATCGCCCGCCGCATCCGGGAATTGAAGGTCTACTCYATGATCGCCCAGTCCAAGAGCACCTGGGATTCGGTGAAGCACCTCAATCCCAAGGGAGTGATCCTCTCCGGCGGCCCGGCCAGCGTTTACGAAGAAGGCGCCCCGCAGATTCCTAGCTGGGTCTTTGAGCAGCGCCTGCCGGTCCTGGGCATCTGCTACGGCATGCAGGCGCTGGTCCACCAACTGGGTGGCAAGGTATCCCCAGGCGCCAAGCAAGAATTCGGCTACGCCGTCTTGCACCAGGACGGGCCTGATTCCGAAACAGGGGCAGGTTCGGTCCTGTTCAACGGGCTTCCCACGGAGTTCCAGGTCTGGATGAGCCACGGAGACCGGGTGGAAACCCTACCCCCCGGATTCTCCGGCATGGCCTACACCGAGAACTCGCCGGTGGCGGCCATCGGCAACGGCGAAAACATGTTCGGCATCCAGTTCCACCCTGAAGTTAAYCACACACCGCTGGGCCAAGATATCCTGAACAACTTCCTATTCAAGGCCTGCGAATGCAAGGCCGACTGGACGCCCGGCAACGTGGTCCACGACTCCATCAAGAACATCCGGGCACAGGTCGGCGACGGAAAGGTCATCTGCGCCCTCTCCGGCGGAGTGGACTCGGCGGTGACCGCCGGTCTGCTGCACCGAGCCATCGGCGACCAGCTCACCTGCATCTTCGTGAACAACGGCCTGCTCCGGCTGGAAGAGGCGGAGCGGGTACAGGCAACCTTCAAACGCGGCCTGGGCCTGAACCTGACCTATGTGGACGCCACCGACAGGTTCTTGGACAAACTTGAGGGCGTGACCGACCCGGAGATCAAGCGCAAGGTCATCGGCGAGGAATTCATCCGGGTTTTCGAAGACGCGGCCACGGGCCTGGGGCATGTCGATTTCCTGGCCCAGGGCACCCTCTACCCGGACGTGATCGAAAGCGAGTCCCCCGAGAACCGCACCTCCGCCCGGATCAAGACCCACCACAACGTGGGCGGTCTGCCCGAGAACATGAAACTGGAGTTGGTCGAGCCCCTGCGGTACCTGTTCAAGGACGAGGTCCGCGAGGTCGGCTTGGCCCTGGGTCTGCCCAACGAGATGGTCTTCCGGCAGCCCTTTCCCGGCCCTGGCCTGGCCATCCGGGTCATCGGAGAAGTCACCAGGGAAAAGCTGGAGATGGTGCGGAAGTGCGACTGGATCGTCATCGATGAGATTAAAGGCGCGAACCTGTACGGCCAGATATGGCAGAGCTTCGCTGTCCTCAGCGACAGCCGCACGGTGGGCGTGCAGGGCGACTACCGGACCTACGGGTACGTCTGCGCCATCCGGGCCGTCTCCAGCGAGGACGCCATGACCGCCGACTGGGTCCGGCTTCCGTATGATGTCCTAGCCCGCATCTCCAACCGCATCGTCAACGAGGTCCCAGGCGTCAACCGCGTGGTCTACGACATCACCAGCAAACCCCCCGGCACCATCGAATGGGAGTAGGGGAGCGGTTCACGGGCAGGAAAAAGTTGAATTCGAATATTCACCCTCATCCTAACCTTCTCCCTGAAGGGAGAAGGAATTTTTGCGCCTGGTTCTTTGATGTTAGTTCCCTCTCCCGCGCACGGGAGAGGGTTAGGGTGAGGGCGCCCCTCTCAGCCACCACCACATTCATCCCGGAAATCCACTCATGAAGGTACTGATCGTCGGCTCGGGCGGACGCGAGCACGCCTTGGCTTGGCGCATCAAACAGAGCCCCAACCTGACCCAACTGTGGGTGGCAGGCGGGAACGCCGGGACGGCCGAGTTGGCTGAGAATATAGACATCCGCTCCAGCGACATCGACAATCTAATCATCGCGGCGGTGGAGACCGCCGCCGACTTGGTGATCGTGGGGCCTGAAGCGCCGTTGGCGCTGGGRTTCGCCGACCAGCTGACCGCGCTGGGCATCCCCGTTTTCGGCCCCAGCATGGCGGCGGCCCAAATCGAAGCCAGCAAAGGGTTCGCCCTGGAACTGATGAAAGACGCCGGCGTACCCTGCCCGGATTTCGCCTCGGTCTCGGACGAAGCCAGCGCCTACGCTTATATAGMGGACCATCCCGGCCCGTTGGTGGTCAAAGCGGACGGGTTGGCCGCAGGCAAAGGGGTCATCATGTGCGATGACTCAGAACAGGCACGGGCGGCGGTAAACCTATGCATGTCGGGCCGGGCCTTTGGARACGCCGGCGACACCGTCGTCTTGGAAGAATATCTGAGCGGTCCGGAAGTCAGCGTATTCGCGTTCTGCGACGGGGAGCATCTTTCGCCTCTGGTTGCCGCCTGCGATTACAAACGGCTTGAGGACGGCAACCTCGGCCCCAACACCGGGGGCATGGGCAGTTTCGCCCAACCGGAGTTCTGGACCGACGAACTGTCGGCGCAGGTCGAGCACACCATCATGAACCCGGTGCTCCGGGCCATGGCCGAACGCGGCTTTCCTTATAAGGGCGTGCTGTACGCAGGACTGATGCTGACCGAAACCGGACCCAAGGTACTGGAGTTCAATTGCCGTCTGGGCGACCCTGAGACCCAGGTAATAATGCCGCTTCTAGCCTCGGACCCGCTGGAGTTGATGTTGGCTTGCGCTGAGGGAAACCTCGATAAGATTTCCGCCCGTTGGGAGAACAAGAACTATGTGGGCGTGGTCATGGTCTCGGGTGGTTATCCCGACAAATACGAGACGGGATTTGAGATAACGGGCCTAGAATTCGAAGGTCCGGGCGACACCATGGTCTTCCACGCCGGCACCAAGTTGGGCGCCGGTGGCCCGTCCGGACCGCCCCTCACCGCCGGAGGCCGCGTCCTGACCGTGGTCGGCGGCGGGGACACCCTGGAATCCGCCAGGGAACGCGCTTATTCCCGGCTGGAGCAGATCAGCTTCAAAGGGGCCCGGTGGCGGCGGGATATCAGCTCGGCGGCCAACCAAGCGGCCGCACGGCCGACGGGCTAACCCGATGCCGGGGATTCAAGAATTGTTCGTTCTTGCGGAGGACGATCAGCGGCTGAAATCGTACCGGCGCAAGAAGTGGCTGCGGTCCGCGGAATTCCAGGAGTGGCTCCAAGAGGGTGCGCTGCCGGCCCTGACCATGGAACAGGCGCTGGAATTGTACCGGGCGTCAGGCGGCCGGGACGCGGCAGGATTCAAGACGAATACCATCGAAGACATTCGGGACGGTCTCGATTTTCTGCTCTATGATAATATCAAGCTGGAGGGCCGGTTCGACGAATGCGCCGCGCCTGAGGGAGCCTACCGAATGGCGGGCACGGGCAAGGAATTTCCCTCTTATCTCTTGTGCCTGAGCAACCCGGGGCTTTTCGCGGTCTGGAACGCCAATGCTGAGGGTTTGTTGAAGCGGGCAGGTCTGGTCCCAGCGGGCRTCAGGCGGGGACCCATCGGAATCCGGTATCTAGACCTGCTGGAARGCCTGAACCAGGTACGGGCCCGGTCGGGCCGCCATGATTTCAGGGAGATCGACGAGTTGGCGTATCAGGCAGCCCGGACCAAATCTTCTACTAAGACTGCTGGGGGGGTAATCCGATGACCTGGCGTGAAACACTTGAAGGCTTGAAACAGGACTTGAACGAGGTCCGCGCCCAGCGGCGGAAGCAGGTCGATGAAGATGAGGCCGGGCTCRAGAARGAGCGTGACGACCTTTCCCRMAYGKCCCRGGAAYTGGGCGTGGACGGACTGTTGGCWGAGATGAAYGCCACCCTTTTGGATGGCAAGGGAGAGATCGAGACGATCGTGGGTTGGGAGTCCAGCGATGATGACCTTGATATCGATCCCGGCATCAGCATGAATGGCGGAGAACCGGACGACGAAGATGACGACACCGATGTCATCACCACCATCTTGTCCTGGGTTGAGGGCGGAGAGATGGAGATCGCCGTTGACCTGGGACTCTCCGAGGGAGGGATATATCTTCAGATCAATGAGATCGAGATCAGGCCGGAGCGGGATGCCCTTGAACAGGGCCTGATCGAAGCCTTTCGGGACGAACTGGAACTATAGATTTTYGAACAACGAAAGACCGCGCGTCCGGACCCATTTGGTAGGCGTCCGGAAACGCCGGTTTGAGCGTGGATAGGAGGTTGTTTTGCCGCTTGTAGGTGTTATTATGGGAAGCGCCTCGGATGAGCCGGTGGTGCAGGATACCATCAAGACCCTGGAAGAGATGGGCATCGACTACGAGACCCGTGTGATGTCGGCCCACCGCACCCCGGAGCGGGTGCACGAATACGCCAAAACGGCCMGAGACCGGGGCATCGAAGTGATCATCGCGGCCGCCGGTGGCTCGGCCGCATTGGGTGGAGCTCTGGCTTCCATGACCACCCTGCCGGTGATCGGAATCCCCCTGGCTTCCAGCGAACTCAAGGGCATCGACGCGTTGATGTCCACAGCCCAGATGCCGCCCGGCATCCCCGTGGCCTGCATGGCGGTGGGGAGTTGGGGCGCCCGGAACGCTGCATACTACGCCGCCCAGATACTGGGCTTAAAGTACGACAAGATAAGGCAGGCTTATGAAGACTACCGGCGCGAACTCCGCGAGCGGTAGGCCGCAACCCGCAGTCCTCACCGACTTCGACGACACCGCCGCGGAGCAGAACGTGGCGGAGATACTGCTCAACCGGTTCGGAAACCCGGACTGGAAGGACGTGCGTCAAAGCTTCCGCGACRGCTACATGGACCTGAAGGAATATCAGGAGATCACCTTCCGCAACATTGAGGCCGACCGCGCCACCATGCAGTCCTACGTTAAGGAGCATGCCAACCTGCGGCCCTACTTCAGGGAGTTGTGGGGCTACTGCCGGGCCAACGGCTTCCCAATGGCCGTGGTCAGCCAAGGGCTGGACTTCTATATCGAGGCGTTGTTGGAGAAGGAAGGGGTCGCCMGTGTGCCTGTTTACGCCGTTGAAACCGAGTTCCACAACGGTTCGATCTCCTTTCATTACAACCACGCCTATCCAGGAAAAGAGAGCCTGGGAAACTCCAAAGGTTTCGTGGTGGAGTCATTCCAAGAACGGGGTTGCCACGTATTTTTCGCCGGTGATGGCCGGTCAGACCTTGAAGCGGCCCGCACGGCGGACGTGATCTTCGCCCACAGCACACTGGCTAAATTCTGCGACGATGAAGGTATCGCCTACCAGCCGTTCGAGGATTTCGCGGGAATGTTGTTGTCCGTTAGGGAATATTCCCAAAACTGGCACGGGGAGGCGGCACTGTGATTGACCGGTACTCCAGGCCCGCCATGAAGCAGGTCTGGTCCGACGAGAATAAATACCTCAAGTGGATGGCGGTACAGATGGCCGTCTGTGAGGCATGGACCGCCGAGGGKGTGATTCCCGAAGCTGACATGGCCAAACTGCGCGGCGCCGAATACAACTACGACCGCATGATGGAGCTATTCGAGACCACCCGCCATGATGTTACAGCCTTCACCACCTCCATCACCGAATCCCTGGGGCCGGAGGGCCGCTGGGTCCACTTGGGCCTGACGTCCAACGACATGTTGGACACCGGGCTCAATATGCAGATGGTTGAGGCCGGCGCGTTGCTGCAGACGGAGATGGACCGGGCCATCGCCGCCCTGACCGAGAAGGCCGTCGAACACAAAGACACGCTGGCCATGGGCCGCACCCACGGAGTGCATGCCGAACCCATGACCATGGGCCTGCGGTTCGCCCTCTGGTGGGACGAGATGCAGCGTCAGAAAGAACGTCTGACCGACGCCGTCGAGGGTCTCCGAGTGGGCATGATCTCCGGCGCGGTGGGCACACACGCCACCGTGCCGCCATCGGTGGAAGAACGGGTCTGCGGCCAACTGGGCCTGAACGTCGCCAAGATTTCCAACCAGATAATCCAGCGCGACAGGCACGCCCATTTCCTAACTACCCTGGCGCTGATCGCAGCCTCTTTGGAGAAATTCGCCACGGAGATCAGGGCGCTGCAACGTACAGAGATACACGAACTGGAAGAGCCCTTCGGCCAGGGCCAGACTGGCTCGTCCTCCATGCCTCACAAACGCAATCCGGAGCTGTCGGAGCGCATCTGCGGTCTCGCGCGTTTGATCCGTGGCAACTCCATYACGGCATTGGAGAACGTGGCCCTCTGGGGAGAACGGGACATCAGCCACTCCTCAGCCGAGCGCATAATCCTGCCCGATTCCTGTCTAGCACTGGACTACATCCTCAGTATCTTTAGCCGCATCATTGAGGGCCTGAGGGTGTTCCCCGACCGGATGATGGAGAACATTGAAAGCAGCCTCGGTCTGATATTCAGCCAGCGGGTGCTGCTGGCCTTGGTGGACAAGGGCGTGGGCAGGGAAGACGCCTACCACATCGTCCAAACCAACGCCGGGCGCAGTTGGGAAGAGAAGAAGGATTTTCGRGACCTGTTGCGGGATGACCCTCAGACCGGAGAACACCTCTCACAGACGGAACTTGACGAAYTATTCGATTATGGGTACTACACCCGTTACGTCGACGAGACCTTCGCCAGGTTGGGTCTGATCGAATCGGCTGCAAAAAACACAAGGCCAGAACGGCCGGCGGATGAAGATCATCTAATCTAGACGCGTAAACTGCCCGTGTGGGGCGCGTGAGGAATAAGCCAACATGATAATCGAGACCCAGATGCCCGACATACTCCACCGCGGCAAGGTGAGGGACACCTACGGCTTGGGCGGCGGGCACCTGCTGATGGTCGCCACCGACCGCATCTCCGCGTTCGACGTGGTTTTGCCGACTGGCATCACTGATAAAGGATTGGTCCTGAACCGTATCTCGGCTTTCTGGTTCGACCGCACCAAAGACATCGTGCCCAACCACTTCATCTGCCTGGCCGACACCCCGGAAGCAGCCCAGTACCTGGAGGGCAGCAGCATCGCCGGCAAGGTGTCGGAGGAGGTTGCCCGGCAGGCCATGGTGGTCAAGCGGGCGGAGCGGCTGGACCTGGAGTGCATCGTCAGGGGCTACATCACCGGGTCTGCGTGGTCCGAATATCGGCGCCAGGGCACCGTATCCGGCATGGACGTGGGCAAGGGCCTAGTTGAAGGGCAAAAGTTTTCAGAACCGTTGTTCACGCCCACCACCAAAGCCGAAGTGGGCCACGACGAGAATATGTCTAAACAGGAAGTCCTGGATATGGTCGGGGCCGACATGGCCCGCCAACTCGAAGAGACCAGCAAGGCGGTCTTTAAATGGGCCCATGACTATGCCCGAGAAAGGGACATCATCCTGGCCGACACCAAGATGGAGTTTGGTATCATCGACGGCGAGCTCACGCTGATCGATGAGTTGCTGACTCCGGACTCCAGCCGGTTCTGGGACACCGAGGGATACGCCCCCGGCAAGTCCCAACCCAACTATGACAAACAGTTCGTGCGGGACTGGTTGGACTCCCAGGGTTGGGACCACGAGCCTCCGGCCCCGGCACTGCCCGACGACGTGGTGGCAAAGACGTCCGAGCGTTACCGGGAAGCGTATTACAAACTGACCGGGACCCGACTCTAGAGATAGGTCCCGTCTATTACCAACTGACCTAGGCCCATATCGGAGGACTTCACATTGCCTGTTTCAAGACGCCGCCGCGGGCGGGTTGCCAGATCAGCCCGGACCGGCAACCTGGCCGTAACCAACCGGCGCAAGAAGACTAATAAGCTCTATCTTTTGGCTTCTGTCGTGATCGCCGTTCTGGTGATCGCCAGTTTCGCCTTCGCCAGCGGTATCGGAGGAGGCGGCGGTAGCGCCAGAACAGGGTCCTCCGACTTCTATGTTGAAGGAGTAGGCACCCAGGTCCCCATCCTTGCYGCCGATCACATCGCCGAAGGAGAATCGGCCACCTACAACAGCTCGCCGCCTACTTCCGGTGAACACTGGGGACGCCCCGGGGACCGGGGCCCCGTCCCGTGCGGCTTCTATGATGKGGGGTTGCCCGATGAAAGGGTGGTCCACAATTTGGAGCACGGCAATATCGTAGTCAGCTACAACCTGCCCTTAGAATCCGATGTCGCGGCCTTGCGCGACGCTTTGGACAACATCGGAYTGAGCAACRTTTGGGGCGTCGCCCGGGCTTACGATGCGATTCCCGCAGGCCAGGTCGCCCTCAGCGCCTGGGGTATCTTGGATACCATGGCAGGGGTCGACGAAGCGCGGATCGCCCGGTTCTTCGAAGCCTATYCCGGCACCCTGGGACCGGAACTCKTCCCTTGTTAAGACCGWTCACGGAGTCTCGCTAACCGATGTATCAGGCCCGCATATACATTACTCTGAAATCCACGGTGAACGACCCCCAAGGTGTCACCGTGCTCTCCAGCTTACATCGTCTGGGCTTCGAAAACGCCGGAGATGTGAGGGTCGGGAAGTACCTGCTGGTGAACATCGACGAGACCGACCGCGCCAAAGCCGAATCATCAGTCACGGAGATGTGCCAGAAGCTGCTGGCCAACCCAGTCATCGAGGAATTCCGGTTCGACCTGGAAGAGATACCGGCGCCTGCCGCCACTTCTTGAGGCACCGTAATCTCAGGCACATGCAACGGTCGAAACCGATCGGGAGGAAAACGATATGACCACCGGAAGCAATAATACATACGTCTACGCCGGAGCCGAAACCAGCGGCATCTACAGGCTTTCCCCCGGCGCCAGCCAGTGGGAGGAGTTGACCAAGGGACTGCCCGCCGACCCCATGGTATGCGGACTCATAATCCACCCTGACGACCCTGAAGTGATCTACACCGGGACGCAGGACGGTCCCTACCGCAGCACCGACCGCGGCGCTAGCTGGGAGAGACTGGACTACCCGAAGACAGGCGCTCCGCCGTGGACTTTCATGTTCCGGCCCGGAGACCCAACGGTCATGTACCTAGGCACCGCCCCCGGCGAGATCTACCGCAGCACCAACGGCGGMGATTCCTGGCAGATCATCACCAAGTCCATGGGGTCGGCGGAGATYTCCATGGCTTTCCCCACCCGGGTGAT
Source organism: Dehalococcoidia bacterium (assembly GCA_002746355.1). Lineage (GTDB taxonomy): Bacteria > Chloroflexota > Dehalococcoidia > Lucifugimonadales > UBA3495 > UBA9611. Next base: position 22,743 of record NVWX01000049.1, read on the forward strand.
CGCCCTGTGCGCCGACCCYAATTTCCCYGATGAGATGTACGCCGCCCTGGARGTSGCCGGAGTGATYCGGAGCTCCGACGGMGGCGACACCTGGGASGAKATCKCYGGGAGYCTGGCCCCAAGCGAAGACACCCTGGACCTGCACGGCGCCCAATGCTCCGCCGCTATGCCCCACACGGTGTTCATCACCACCCGCCAGGGATCGTCGACCATCCTGGTGCAATGCGTCGCCGAGGTGCTGGGCCTCGACACCCAGAGGATCCGCATCGTCGCCAGCGACAGCCGGATCACGCCCAAGGATAACGGTTCTTATTCTTCGCGCGTGACCTTCATGGTCGGCAATGCGGCGATCGATGCCGCAAAAAACCTGAAGACGCTCCTGATCGCCGCCGCCGCGC
>NVWX01000094.1 GCA_002746355.1 Dehalococcoidia bacterium
CTTGAGGGAAATAATCCAGCAATGTTGAAAGATTTCCTTACTGTGGTAGAAGCCGCTTCCGCTCTGGATCTCCATGCGGAAACGGTCAGAAGGTTCTGCCGAGTCGGCAAGCTGCGAAGTCAAAAATTGCTTAATGGCTGGCTTATCCCTAGAACAGAAGTGGAGTCCTTCGCCAGTACATATAAGCCCGGATTTCCCAGATAGGCCAAAGTGGTGATTGGCGTTCCTGTGATTACTAAGAATGTTCTGCTTACAATATGGCTATGATGGGCGTCTAGGTATTATAATACACCCATGAATATAGGTTTCAGCTTCTGATTACGTAATCGTATTGGAGGCACCTCATGGGTGACGGCGAAAAGACCTTTCTCAAGCTCAACTTCGACTCCAAAGTTCGCCTGGAGTTTCGCGGTGCTACCATAACCTCCGACGCAGGACTGCTGGCATGCAGGGACCTTGATGACGCCCTAAGCCTGACCGACTTTGCCGACGACTTCCTCGAAGAGAGTCGAACGGGCAAAAACATCCTCCATAAGCTAATCCCACTGCTGAGACAATCAATCTACAGCCGCCTCGCAGGATATGACGACACCAATGATGCCGACCGTCTTTCCCAAGACCCTGCCATGAGAGTAGTGGTGGGATGGAAAGGCCCTGACAGGAACGCGGCCAGCACCAGCGAGATGAGTAGGTTCGAGACCGAATTGCTTACTCAGAAGGATAACCTTAAAGGCCTCGAACGGCTGAATGTCGAATGGGTGAAACGTGCCATGACCAATACAGTCCACAGGCGTGTCATCCTGGACATCGACAGTTCGGAGAGTCCGGTGCATGGTAACCAGGAAGAAGCAGCCTACAATGGACACTTCGAGTGCGTCTGCTATCACCCTCTGTTCTGCTTCAACCAGTTCGGAGACTGTGAAGGGGCGGTGCTCAGACCCGGCAACGTCCACAGCGCTGACGGTTGGAAGGAGTTCATCGATCCCATCGTGGAGCGCTACCTGAAGCTGGCGGTGAGGCTCCTGTTTCGAGCGGATGCCGCCTTCGCCAAGCCTGAGCTTTACGAGTACCTGGAATCGAAAAGTATCGGTTATGCCATAAGGCTCCCAGCAAACGATGTTCTTCAGAAGGAAATAGCGCACCTGCTGGTGCGGCCCACCGAGTGGCCCTCTCGAAAGCCAATCGTCTCCTATCACGACTTTGGCTACCAGGCCCAGAGTTGGAGTACTCCCCGAAGGGTGGTAGCCAAAGTAGAGTGGCACCAAGGAGAGCTTTTCCCAAGAGTTGGCTTCATCGTCACCAACCTGAGCTATCCGATGAAGGGGATAGTCAGCTTCTACAATGGCAGAGGCACGGCGGAGCAGTGGATAAAAGAGGGCAAGTACGCCTTGAATTGGACACGACTGTCGTGCCATAAGTTCGTGGCTAATCAGGCGAGGCTGTGGCTGTTCATTCTGGCCTACAACCTGGGCAACTTCTTCAGAAGGCTTGCTTTGCCAGAAGCGATAAAGCGTTGGTCCCTTACAAGTGTCCAGACGAGGCTCATCAAGATAGGAGGGCGACTGGTGCGTCATGCCAGGAGGCTTGTATTCCAGCTTGCTGAAGTGATGGTGACCAGGGACATGTTCAATGAAATGCTGGAAAGGATAGGGAGGCTTCGTCCAGTGCCTGGGTAGCACACCATGTCGGTGCGGGCAATCATGATCATATCGAGGCTACCCAGGGCAAGGTGCGCGACTTTTAAGGTGAGGTCTGGGCTCAGAGACCAATATTGCGCTTTTCTAGGTGGTGTGGAAGGATTGAACCATAGAATGAGGTGGACTTGAGCACTTCAGATGGCGATTGATATTATCAGGCGGTGGTCAGAGGTCACGTCAATAGGTGTGTAAACAAGATCAGGCGGCGACCTCCTCAACGGTAGCGTCAATGGCCATCCCATCGACGTATTGCGCTCCATCGTAGACGTCCCTCATCAGTTCAGGAGCCTTGAGGCGCCTAAAGCGCTTCTCGGCGATCATCAGCATCTTCCAAATGACTGCGGTGGCCCGGTCGACCCTCTTGTATCGTTTGGCTGCGTCTGTCCGTAGCCTCAGGGCGGCGAAGGGCGACTCCACAGGGTTTGTGGTCCGCAGATGCTGCCAGTGCTCTCTGGGGAACTGGTAGAAGGTCATCATCCGTTCCCAATCGCGTTCGAGGGTCTCCGCGGCGGCTTGGTGTCCCCGTTCACTGCACCAGGCAAGGAACCGGGACTTGCCTCGCTCTGCCTCCTTGCGGGTCTCGGCATACGGGATGTGGCATAGGATCGGCTTGGCCTGCGTCTGTTCCCTCTTTGGCAGCTTGCCGAGCACATTGACGATCTTGTGGTTCCAGCAGCGCTGCTCAGCCGCTTGTGGGTAGACGTTGCGCAGAGCACCCCAGATACCCAGGTGACCGTCCCCGACGATTAGCCTGGGACACGCCATGCCTCGTTCCTTCAGGTCCCGCAGCACCTCCGACCAGCTCTCGGTGGACTCCCGGTAGCCCGGTACAGCAGTGACGACGACCTTCCTGCCGTCACTCAGCGCCGCCAGCACCACCAGGATCACCGCCTTATCCCTTTCCAGGCCCGCCTTCACGTACACACCGTCCACCCACATGTACACTACTTCGAGGTCATCCAACGGCCGCTGGCGCCACTCTGCCAACTCGGCATGCCACTTCTCCTTCAGTCGAGCCACCGTGCTTGCTGAGACGGGCGCGTCCTCGCCTAGCAGTCCCCGCAGGGCCAGGTCGAAGTCCCCTTCGGCCAGACCGTGGAGATACAACTCGGGGATTAGATGGTCCACTTCCTTGCTCTTGCGAGCGAACAGCGGTAACACACGACTCTCGAAGCGCTCCTCGGTGTTGCGCACACGAGGCCGCCTCACCTGGATCGTCCCCGAGCTCAGCGTCAGCCTCCGCGGCTTGCTGTGACCATTCCGGTAGCCAGGGTCGCCATCCACGGATGAGCGCCGTGCCGACCTTACCCTCCCCAAGAACTCCGTGATCTCTTCCTCCAGCAACTCCTGGATCAGCCCCTGGACCTGACCCCGCACCCATTCCTCCAGGTGGTCCCATTCCACTCTTGACTCAGATGTGCTATTGGTGTTTTCCTTCCTCATGCGCGGTGTGCCTCCTCTTCGGGTTTCGAGCCCGTTTGCTCAGAGGTAGGTTACACCGCCCGCCTATTTACACACTTATTGAGGGTACCTCGACACGAGAATTGTTTAGGCTAAAGTATCAATTGGAATACTTGATTGTTAGCCATGACCCAGCGCGATGGAATTTCTCAGAAAACACGGACTTGAGCGAGGTCTTGGTCATCGCTCAGAAACTGACCTCTTCAGAGGCTGTACCCGCTGCTTCTGATCATGATGTGGTATGTGTAAACTTGTGGAAAAACCCTGCGACCTCTGTGGAAGCACTCAGCATTTCACACAACTTGGTACGAAGCCAACCTCCGCGCTTGGAGGGAGGGCAGGGAGCCGCGGACATTGTGTTGGGCGATATCAAGGTGGGCGAAGCCGTGGCTGTTCCGTGGGAGAGTCTACGAGATCGATCTTGGATGCCACCTTGTGCATTTGCGCAATCAGACCTGTTGCGCGCGGCGGATCATCTGTTGCAGTGCCTCGTCCGACTAATCCCGCTCAGGTGGCTCGCATGAATCTTCGGTTACCAAACAACGCGAGAGGCCC
>NVWX01000015.1:0-64961 GCA_002746355.1 Dehalococcoidia bacterium
CTACAGTGGCGTATACCACTCGATCCGCACCGTCTATTCCTCACTCCTTGACCTGAGAGACGACCTCGAAACCCTGCGCCAATTGGCCGCGCTGGACGACGACTTCGAGGAGATATTCGGGGCCTGGGCCTATAACGCCAGTGTCCAGGTACCCTCCGCCGGTTTTCCAAACCTGGCTTTGGACCAAGAGACCCTTCTAACCGGGCTCTCGCCGTCCCAGTTGACCCGTTCCAACGGCCGAGGTTGGAGCGCAATCGCACGAGACGCTGCGGCGTTCAAGGTCAGGTACGTCCAAACCTACCGTGAGTATCACCGGCAGTTCCATCACGCCCTGCCCGCGTTTCAAGCCTCGTTGATGACTGCTAAGAAGAAATCTGCCGCACTGGAGTTGCTCAACACTATCATCGAGCTGGGACCGCCCGAAGGAACGCTTCTGGAGGAAGAACTGGCGGCGTTGGCCGTGGGGCCTGCCCCGTGCTCACAACAGGCAACCGAGATTGACCTTTCCTCTGAGCCGCATTGCCTAGATTGCCAGACCAGCCTGGCTCAGACCGTGCCTGCCGCCGAGTTAACCAGGCTGGCGCCGCAGGTTGACATGGCCTTGGGCGGCAAGACCCGGGAGCTGAGCCGGCGATTGGTCGAAAAGGCCCTGGCCGGCCGGACCGACGAACGCTGGCAAGAATTTCTGCAGATAGTCCAAGCCAGCAAGCTATCTTCTTTGGCCAACACCCTGGACAATAATCTGGTCGCTTTCATCGGACAGGTATTGGATTAAACATGCTCCTTGTTGTTGGACTGGGAAATCCCGGTCTTCGATACTCCTCCACCAGGCATAATGTGGGTTTCCGGTTCATCGATCTCATGGCCAAGAGGGCCGGGATACGTCTGAACGACCGGCGGGCCAAGGCCGTGTTGGGCCAGGGGCGAATCGCAGGGCAAGAAGTTGTGCTGGCAAAGCCGCGCACCTTCATGAACAACAGCGGAGAAGGCATCGAATACTTGCTGGCCCGGTTCGGAGGCCGCCCATCCGACCTGTTGGTGGTCTACGACGAGATGGCCCTGCCCACCGGCCGCATCAGACTTCGGGCGGCGGGCAGCCATGCGGGTCACAACGGCATCCGATCGATCATCTCGTCCGTACGAACGGATGAATTCCCCCGGCTGCGGATAGGGGTCGGGCCGCCTTCCAGTGGAGGCCGGTCCATACCCCACGTGCTAGGGAAGTTCAGCAAAGAGGAGGAGCCGCTCATCGCCCAGGCGGTCCAAGACGCGGTCGCGGCAGTGCGATGCCTGTTGGAAGAGAGCATAGACGTCGCCATGAACCGTTACAACGTGATTGGAAATCAAACGGGAAACTAACCGGAAATTTAAGTGTGGTATCTTAAGCGCCTCGTGATTTCACCAACCTTAGGCCATCGATGAAGAGACTCTTTTCACCGGGACTACTTCTGTTGAGCGCCAACCTGTTGGCCTGTTCCGGCTCGGCGGCCGTTGCACCAACGGTTCCAGCCCCCACTATAGGCCAGACCGAATCAATCACTCCGGAACCTGTTGATCCTCCCACTCCCACCTTAGAGCCTCCTCCCAAGGTTCTTCAGGCTCCCCAAGAGGCCGAGAAGACCACGCAATTCAGTGTCGCGCCGGACCGGGACCTCTTCCGGTTGACCAAMGAACTCGTGCCGGGCAGCGGTGACATCCCCAGGACCATAATTGGGGATACCACGGAATATTCGGTTGGGCGCACCGACACCTTCTGGCTGGTGGACCTGGCCGATACCAAGACCTACCAAAGCGATTTCGAGCTGGTCCTGGTGAGTCCCCACGCCTATTGGTACGTCGAGGACGGCTTGAATTTCAGCCTGTCCGGGATCGAGCGCTCGGCTTCCAGATTTGAAGAAGTTATCTATCCGGTGGTGACCCAGGTCTTCGGCSACGAATGGAATCCCGGCATCGACAATGATCCCCGATTGAACATATTGAACGCCAAACTAAGGGGAGTGGCCGGCTACTTCAGTTCCACCGATGAATACCCCACCGGCGTCCGRCCCCGGAGCAACCAGCGCGAAATCATCTACATCAACGCCCAKAATGTACCTCCAGGGGGAGCCAACTACGACCAGGTCCTAGCCCATGAGYTGCAACACGCAATTCACTGGAACGCCGACAACTCCGAGGACACCTGGGTCAACGAAGGGTTAGCCGAATTGTCGTCTAGCATCGCCTTGAACTCTTCGTTTTCCATCCGGGAATTCCTTCGCGGCGCGCCCATATCKCTGATCAACTGGCCTACCTCTGCCCTTGGGGGCATCGCAAACTACGGGGCCGCATCCCTTTTCATTCACTTCCTCACCGAGCATTACGGTGGGCGGGAMGATCTTCGGRCCCTATTGGCCCAACCRGAAGACAGCATCGCGGGCATCGACGGATACCTAAAAAAAATGGGATTCGATTCGCGGTTCGACGACGTATTCGAAGAATGGGCAGTTGCCAATGTTTTGGACGGGGATGGGAAATTTGGCTACGGCGACTTGGAAGTGAGCGCCTCCATCTCCCGCAGCATCAAGGGCTTCAATGAGGCCCAGTCGGAGATTCCACAATACGCCGTGGAGTACACCGAATTGAAATCAATCTCCGGACCCTTCACGCTATCATTCAAGGGTCAAACCACCACCCCATTGCTGCCGGTAGAGGTGGGCGCCGCCGGTTGTTGGTGGAGCAACTCAGGCGACTCCATCGACTCCACTCTGTTTCGCCGGGTTGAACTGCCAATGGGCGCGACGGCTACTTTGCAATACGAGGTTTGGTTCGAGATTGAAGAAGACTGGGACTACATTTATGTGGAAGTGTCGGTCGATGGTGGACAGACCTGGCGGATAATCGAGACCCCGGCAACCTCTCCTGAGAACCCCATCGGTAACGGGTTCGGCCCTGGTTACACCGGTGACAGCGGTGGTTGGTTGAAGGAGTCGGTCGATCTCTCGCCCTACGCAGGAGAAGACCTCTGGGTCCGTTTTCAATACGTTACCGACGACGYCGTCAACGCCARCGGGGCCTGTTTTCGTGACCTTTCGATCGAAAGACCCGGCGCGGCTGCCGGCATCACGGCTGATGGCCTAGCCTGGGAGTCCCGGGGTTTCGTTTTCACCGACAATCTGGTGCGCCAGGAATTCCAGGTCCAGTTGATCACCACGGGGGTCGAGCCTCAGGTGCGCCGGTTGAATCTGGACGCCAACAATGCCGGAGAACTGACCGTACTGCCGCCTGGGGACGGCGAACGGCTGATCGTGGCGGTGGGTTCATTGGCGGAGAAGACCCGGCAACCGGCCGGCTACACTCTCAGCGTTTCGCCCGCAGATTAGTTAATAGGCGAGACCGGACAGCGCGGAACTGACCGCTAGAGGATGGGCAGATACCGTGAGGTCTCGTAGTCCGTCACCGTTGCCCGGTATTCGTCCCACTCCATGGTTTTGTTCTGAATGATGCTGTGCACGATGTGTTCGCCAAGGGATTCCCGCAACAATTCGCTGCCCTCGGCCAGGGTGATGGCCTCGCCAAGGCTACCGGGTAGCGCCTTGATCCCTTTGGCCTGGCGTTCCTCGGGCGTCATGGTGAACACGTTGCCCTCCATGGGRGGTGGCACAGGGTACTCTTGCTCGATTCCCTTGAACCCGGCGGCCAGCATCACGCTGAAGGCCAGATAAGGATTGCAGGCCGGGTCCGGAGCSCGGTACTCCACCCGCATGGAGCTCTCATAGCCAGGTTTATGGGCTGGCACCCGGACCAGGTCAGAGCGGCTCGTRTGCGCCCAGGAGATGAACGCTGGAGCTTCGAATCCGGGCACCAAGCGCTTGTAGGAATTGACCCATTGATTGGTCACCAGAGTGATCTCCGGAGCATGGTGCAGCAGTCCGGCGATGAACCGCTTGCCGGCGACGGACAGGTGGTGTTCGTCGTCTGAGTCAAAGAAGATGTTCTTGTCGCCCTGAAACAGCGACTGGTGGACATGCATCCCTGAGCCGTTCATCCCTGAGATGGGCTTGGGCATGAACGTGGCGTAAGCGGACTTCAGTTGGGCCAATTCTTTGATGACTAGCTTGGCGGTCATCACGTTGTCGGCCATGGTCAGGGCGTCGGTATATTGCAGGTCAATCTCATGCTGGCTAGGTGCGCCTTCGTGGTGTGAATACTTTACCGGGATCCCCATATCGGCCAGGTTCAAGACCGTGTCCCGGCGGAGGTCCGCCGCCGGATAGCTTGAGACTTGGTCGTAATATCCCTGTTGGTCCAGGGGCTCGGGCGTTTGGGAGTCCTTCAAGTAGAAAAACTCGAGCTCAGGCCCTACATAGTAGGTATATCCGTTGCTGGCCAACTTTTCCAGATTGCGTTTGAGGGCGTAGCGCGGGTCACCGATGAACGGCTCTCCTTGGGGAGTGCGGATGTCGCAAAACATCCGGGCCACTGCGTTCTGACGCGGACGCCAGGGCAGCAGAGTGAACGTCGTTGGGTCCGGAAATGCACGCATGTCGCTCTCATCGATGCGGGCAAATCCCTCGATCGCGGCCCCGTCGAATCCCACGCCCTGTTCGATGGCGTCTTCCAAGTCCTCCACCGTGATGGCGAACCCCTTCAGATGCCCCAGGATGTCGGTGAACCACAGGCGAATGAACTTAACGTCATTCTCCTGGGCCGTGCGTACCACGAAGTCCCGCTCCGCAGCCCGCTCTGCGTCCATTTTGTCCTCCGGCCGATCTAAGAGATTAGCTTCAGCGTCTAAGTATACCGGCTTTGTGTTAGTCCCGTTCCTTTTTTTCTAAAGCAACCCGAAACCTAGACGGGCGGGGCCGGCATTGGCTGCCAACCCCGCCCATCATCAGCTCGCGATGAAGTTGCCTGTTGCCTACAGCTCGTAGGCCGCTTCACCATGCTCGGAGCGGTCCAGGCCCATGGCTTCGCCCTCTTCGTCGGCGCTAAGGCCGATGGTGTATTTGATGGCCAGCATGATGATCCCCGTTACTACGAAAGACCAGCCGAACGACGCACCGATGCCGATGAGCTGGTAAAGGATCTGCTCTCCTCGGCTGACGCCGTCTCCGAGCGCCGCGTAGCCCACACCGACGAATAGACCGGTGGCCAGCGCGCCCCAGATGCCGCCGATGCCGTGGACGCCGAAGACGGCCAATGCATCGTCAACCTTGAGTTTCAGCAGCACCTTGACCATTGTGTAGCAGAAGATGCCGGCGCCCAGTCCGATTATCAGAGCAGGCATCGGACCGACGAATCCGGCTGCGGGTGTGATGGCCACCAGGCCCGCCACGGCTCCGGACGCCGCGCCGACCGCGCTCGGTCTCTTGTCTATGAACCAAGACATGAACAACCAAGACATCATGGCCGCCGCCGCGGCTGTATTGGTTACCACAAAGGCGTTGGYGGCGACGCCATCCGCGGCCAGMCTGCTCCCGGCATTGAAGCCGAACCAGCCGAACCATAGCAGTGCCGCGCCCAGGACAACCATCGGAACGTTTGCCGGTCCCATGGGTTGTTCAGGGAAGCCTACCCGGCGGCCGATTATCAAGGCCGAGACGAGCGCTCCGGCGCCGGCGCTGATGTGCACCACGGTGCCCCCAGCGAAGTCCAATGCGCCCAGATCACCCAGCCAACCGCCTCCCCAGACCCAGTGGGCGATCGGCGCGTATACGATGGTCACCCACAGCACGATGAAGATGCATAGCGCGCTGAACTTCATCCTCTCTGCGAAGGCGCCGGTCACCAGCGCCGGGGTGATGATGGCAAACATGGCCTGGAAGATCATGAATGCTTGATGTGGGATGGTATCGGAGTAGGGACCAGCTTCGTTTGCGGAAACATCTTTCAGTCCGAACCATTGCAGGTCTCCGATGAATTTCCACCCCTCCAGGTCGGGGCCAAAAGCCAGGCTGTAACCCCAGAGCACCCACACTATCCCCACCAATCCGATGGTTACGAAGCTGTACATGATGGTGGAAACGATGTTTTTCTTTCGGACCAAGCCGCCGTAGAAAAAAGCAAGTCCCGGCGTCATCAGCAGCACTAACGCTGAAGCCGTCAGGACCCAAGCCGTATCCCCTGAGTCAATCATCCTTACACCGCCGTCGTTTTTCTTTAGGCAATAAACAATCCATGMAGTCGCGGACGGCGGCTAGCATGGATTGTTTGGCCTAACTATATTAATCGCGGTTACCGGGCCGTAACCCTTCCGCGAGGGTGTTGTGAATCTACTTGCGGAGAAGCAACCGAGGAAGAACTACCCACATCCCAAACAATCCCACGAACGCTCCCGCTGCTACCAGTGCCATCATCTGTCGTTTCCTCCRTTTTGGTGTAACCCCAGTTTGCCTTTTATTTGTTACAGAAAAATATCGAAATTGTTAAATGTTTGTTACATTCCGGGATAGTTAGGCACGGAGTTGTGAAACCACATGTTAACTTTTCACTCGATTCAATTTCCCGAAGATTGCCGTCAGAGGAACGACGGACCCCTGACGGTGTTCTTCGGTCTAAGCCCAGGCCACGCCCATGCAGAGACCTGGTAGAAGATCAGTCGTCACCGTAGGCCGGTAGGCCATGCTCCGAGATATCCAGTCCCTCAAGCTCCTCCGCCTCTGTGGCGCGGACGCCCATGGTCACCTTGAGGAGCATGAACAGCGCGAAGCCGGTCACCAGACCCCAGGCAAGCACCACACCCATGCTGATCAACTGGGAAAGGATCTGTTTCCCTTCACCAACTACCAGCCCTTCGACGCCGTTGTTTCCGTTGGCGAAGATTCCAACCGCCAGCAAGCCCCACAACCCGGTCACGCCATGGACCGATATGGCGCCCACCGGATCGTCGATCTTGAAGAGTCTCTCGATCATTATCAATGACGCCATCATTATCGGCGCYGCKATRGCCCCGATGACCACRGCAGACCAGGGTTCGACGAAGGCCGCCCCGGCGGTGATGCCCACCARKCCRGCYAAYGCRCCGTTACWGGCGATCARGATGTCSGTYTTCCCTGTCTGGACCAGCCGGATGTACAGGGCGACTATCGAGCCGGTAGCGCCGGCCATCARGGTGTTGATGGCRTTCAGGCCGATSGAATCGCCRGTGTTGATATTGAACCCGAACCAGCCAAAGAACAGGATGAATGTTCCGATGACCACGTAGCCCACGTTATGCCCGGAGATCACATTGGCTGACCCATCCGCGTTGAACTTCCCGATACGCGGGCCGACGACCACCGCGCCGGCCAGGGCTACGAAGCCGCCAACCGCGTGCACGACGCCGGAACCGGCGTAATCGGCCGCCGCCGGCAGGTCGATCTTATCCAGCGCGCCCAACCAGCCGGCTTCGTTCCAAGCCCAATGGCCGTAGAGCGGATAAATGATYGCGCCAATGATGAAGCTATAAGCCAAGTAGGCTTGGGTCTTGGTCCGCTCGGCCACCGCACCGGCCACGATGGTGGCGGCGGTACCGGCGAAGACCATCTGGAATACGAAATCAACGTAGGTCTGCCCGTCGGCCGCATCGGTCAGGAAATAATTCGTGTTTCCGGCGATACCGGCCTGCGAGGTCCCCCACATCAATGCGAACCCAAAAGCCCAGAAGGACAACGACGCGATGGTGAAGTCCATAAAGCTCTTGGTCATATAGTTGGTAGTGTTCTTGGCGCGGATCAGTCCCGCTCCCAGGAAGGCAAACCCCGCCTGCATGAAGAACACCAGGAAGGCGCCCAACATCCAGATGATGTTGGCGCTCTGGTCCAGTTTGTCTGCGTCTGATGTGATGTCCTGGGCGAAAACCAAGCTGTACCCAGTGATCATCGCAACCGCCACCAAACCGGCGACGGCGAAGGGAAGTGACCTTCGCAATATCCGTGCTCCGYTGGATTGTGGAGCCGTTTCGACTAACATTCTTTCCTCCTTGATCCCCCACTAGGGTTTCCGAAGTTAGTCTAGTTGCTAGTTATTTCCAACGGGTTTCGGAAATGTTACGTGGCTGTTTCTGACATGTTAAGCAAATGTTACGAATTCGTTACATTTTTGTTACGAAAACYRGAAATTCAAAGGGCAAAACGATTTTCGATTCCAGCGCCGGAAAGAGTGTAGGGGCACAACCCAACTCGTACTCTAACTTTAGGGTCCGGTATCCGTGGAAACATTGCCAACCGCAAAAAAGGGCTGCATCTCTGCAGCCCTTCTCGTGTGAACCGGTCGTTTGGATTAGTTGGGTCTACTTCTCGATGGGAGCGCCCACGATGCTGCCCCATTCGGTCCAGGAGCCGTCGTAGTTGCGGACGTTGTTGTGTCCTAGAAGCTGGGTCAGCACGAACCAGGTGTGGGACGAACGCTCGCCGATCCGGCAGTAGGCGATGGTCTCTTTRYTGCCGTCGATCCCYTTGCCRCCGTAGAGGGCTTGCAGATCGTCGGCCGACTTGAAGGTCCCATCTTCGGCAACGGCCTGGCCCCAGGGGATGTTGGCCGCGCCGGGGATGTGCCCGCCGCGTTGGGCGCCTTCCTGGGGAAGGTTCTCAGGGGCGAGCAGCTCACCGGAGTACTCAGCGGGCGCCCGAACATCGACCAGTGAGACGCTTCCRGCGCCAACTTTACTCAATACCTGGTCCCGGTAGGCCCGGATGTCCTCGTTGGGGGCCTTTGCCGTGTAGGACTTGGCGGCGTGACTGACGGCGTCAGTGGTTAAGGGCTTTCCTTCGGCGTCCCACTTGGCCCGYCCGCCATTCATCAGTTTGACTTCGGCGTGGCCGTAGTACTTCATCTGCCAGAAAGCCCAGGCGGCGAACCAGTTGTTGTTGTCACCGTAGAGGATCACCGTGGTATTGTTGTCGATCCCGGCGGAACCTAGAAGACTTTCCATGCCTTCTTTGCTGACCAGGTCCCGGCTGAGCGTGGTCTGTAGCTGGGAATGCCAATTCCAACCAACCGCCCCGGCGATATGGCCGCTGTCATAGGCCGAGGTATCGACATCCACCTCTACGAGCCTGACATTGTCGTCTGAGCCATGTTCGGCGACCCAATCTGTGCTAACCAGCGATTCGGGATGTGTGTATTCTGCCATGATTCCCCTTTCTCATTTGRTATTTATCGATCTATGTGTGCGATGCTCTGATCCGTTCATGGGCACACGAGTTAATCCATCCRTTTTGCTCTTTKATGCGTAATGCTGGGTGTGGATTCAGTACATTTATCGCAGGTAGAATTCTATAGTAAGCAACGGAACTTCGCATYCTCTTGATAGTAGCGGACATCTACATGTGCAACAGGGTTGAACTCGATCGTCATGCTGATCGGTGGCGCCGGCTCGAAAGCGCTGGAGAATTTTGCAATTTTAGGCTCAGTCCGATAAAGTAAGGTCGGTGTAGCTGTGGGCCTTGAAACCAGGGTATAAGAGGTAAACATGGGTAATAATCGGTGGCTTCGCAACAGTTTCRTGTAYCTGATGATAATCATCGGGGTAATCGTAATCTTCTACACATTGTTGCCCAGCTTCGGCGCCCGCAGTGAAGAACCTTTAACCACGGTTGTGGCCATGGCCAAGAATAACGACATTCGAGAGATCGTCATTGACGGCCGCAAGATCACGGTATTTCCAAGAGGCACCAGTGCAGCGGGGACTGACCGGTTCACCAGCCGCATCGGCCGTGATACAGACGTACTCGGCTTGCTACTTGAGGCTGGCGTAGAAGTAGGACCGCCCTCCGGAGTGGAGGTAATTTTTAAGGGGTCCAGCGGTCTCAGCAGCTTCTTCGGACTGATGTTGAACTTCTTGCCATTGATCTTCTTCGGCGGTTTGATTCTCTTCATGATGCGTCAGGCCCAAGGCAGCAACAACCAGACCATGAGTTTTGGCCGCAGCCGGGCCAAGATGATGACATTCAACAAGCCGACGGTATCGTTTGCCGACGTTGCCGGCGTCGATGAAGCCAAAGAAGAACTCCAAGAAATCGTCGAGTTCCTCAAATTCCCCGAACGGTTCCTCGCTTTGGGAGCCCGTATCCCAAAAGGCGTCTTGTTGGTCGGAGCTCCCGGAACTGGAAAAACCTTGATGGCCAGGGCGGTGGCCGGCGAAGCCGCTGTGCCCTTCTTCCATATCAGCGGTTCCGAATTCGTGGAGATGTTCGTGGGCGTGGGTGCGGCTCGGGTCAGGGACCTATTTGAACAAGCCAGACGCAACGCCCCATGTATCGTTTTCGTAGACGAGATYGACGCGGTAGGCCGCCACCGTGGCGCAGGTCTCGGCGGTGGGCATGATGAGCGTGAGCAGACCCTGAACCAGATATTGGTTGAGATGGACGGATTCGAGACCAATACCAATATCATCGTGATCGCGGCGACCAACCGGCCCGACATATTGGACCCGGCCCTATTGCGGCCCGGCCGTTTTGACCGCCGGGTGACCATGGACCTGCCAGACATCGAGGGCCGGAAAGCCATCTTGAAGGTCCACGCCGCCGGCAAGCCCTTGGCGCCTGACGTTACGTTTGACTCGCTGGCCAAAGAGACGCCGGGGTTCAGCGGCGCAGAGCTATCTAACTTGATCAACGAAGCCGCCATCATGGCGGCCAGAGGCAGYAAGAAATCCATATTCATGGATGACTTTGAGGAGGCCGTGGACCGGGTTATCGCGGGTCCTAAAAAGAAGAGCCGGCACATAAATCCCAGGGAAAAAGAGATGACGGCCTACCATGAAGCCGGACATGCACTGGTCGCCTGGGGCCTCGAGTTTGCCGATCCTGTGCACAAGATATCCATCGTTGCCCGCGGCCAGATGGGCGGCCACACCTCCTTGGTCCCGGAAGAGGACCGGTACCTGTGGACCAAGAACCAGTTCGCCCACCGGATGGCTGTCACCATGGGCGGCCGGGTGGCGGAACAGATCATCTTCGACGAAGTGACCACCGGCGCCAGCAACRACTTGGAACAAGCCACCAAGCTGGCAAAGGGAATGATCAAGCAGTATGGAATGTTCAGCGCGAAGAGTTACCAAGAGATGCCGATCAGCGAAGTCTTTCAGAAGGCCCGCGCCGGCGAAATCTCGGTGATCGAAGTTTACGGCAACGACCTGCTCATAATCTTGGCCGACGGCGCCGAATTCAGGTCCCGCAAAGAAGATGACTTCCAGTTGGCTGAATTCAGTGACAGCTTGATCGAAAAAGGCCTGCCGCCTATCACGATCGACGTCAAAGTTTCCCACAGCCTAGACGGATTGGGAGCGCCCCGGACCTTCGGCAAGGTCCAGGAGATGGTGTTCCTGGGCCGGGAAATAGGCCAGGAAGAGAAAGACTACGGCGACAAGATCGGAGAGGAGATCGACCACGCGATATCGGTCTTGATAAACACCGCTTACGAGCAAGCTGTTGAGACGATCACAACCCACCAGTCAAAGCTTGTCAGGCTGGCGGAATACTTGATTGAATATGAGACAGTATCCGGCGAGGCGATGAACCGGCTATTCAACGCCGACGACGAGTCTGATGGTGAGCCGGCCACTCCCATAGCACCGCCGGAAACGCCTCCGGAATACGATGYCGACCCCAGCCCGGCTGCTCATCAGCAGCCCGCATCACCCCAGCCTGCCGCAACGCTGCCTTCAACGTCCACGGACGGAGATAGCGACTAAGCGGGCATCGACCGCAACCGCAAACAAAGGAGGGCTGGTTTGAAACCAGCCCTCCTTCTTATCCGGAATCCTACTTAATGTAGTTTCACGATGGTCAGGATCAAGACTTCACCGCCTCTGCCTSGGTGCTTTCTTGTTCCTCGGGCAATTGCCGGAAATAGAYACCCCACTGCTGCATCAATCCCTCGACTTCTTTGTTTTGCAGGGCTGTGAGMTCCCTGAAGAACCCAGCRAACGCATGGGCCGGCAGGTGCTCCTTGTCGCAGACCCAACTACGCTCAGCGGGCACGACGTAGATCAGACCGCGCTGGTGTTCGCAGACGGCCCTGATCCGGGTCATGTCATTTCCCGGGATAATTTCCAGTCCAGGTGTCGTCATGTGATCGTTCCTTAAACGAGATTAGTGGCCGCGCAAAAATGACCRGGGGCGCGGTGACCGGSAGTATTATACGCCTCCCTCAAGTCCGGGCACAGGCGGTTTTCGCCTGATCGGGATATGAATCTGATGAAACCGTTCAGTCCAATGCGCTCACAGAAGYGTATAGGGAGGCGTACGTAGGTGTGGAGCANCATAGTTAACGCCGCCTCGTAGTTCGGATATCCCAGATAGATGATAGAATCGACAAGGCTTTTGAAATAACAGGGTGTTCGGCCCGATAGTTCGGCCGTCGCCATACACRATAGGATAGGCAAAAGGAACAAACGAACATGTATCAACCCGGAGGCGGACCCAGGCAGCCAGAATTGGATTTTGAAAAGATCATGGGYGGTRYMCGCGACRSRATCGGCCGCRTKTCCCAGMGATTGGGRGGCGGCGGTGTCGGGTTGGCSGTRGCCYTGKTCGTGGSCCTGATCATCGTGATYTGRGSWGCCACCGGSGTCTATACCACCAGCCCAGGTGAACAGGCSGTTCTCCGCCTCTTCGGRAACGCCSAGGAMACACCCGTGACCCAGAACGGACTTCACTGGTGGTGGCCCGGTCCCATCGGCAATAAAGACGTCGTAAGGACCGACTTAGTGCGCCGCCTGGAACTCGGCTTCAGAAGCGGGGAAGGCGTGGCCAACACGCCGGTACCTATCGAAGCCCAAATGATCAGCGGCGACCTAAACATCATCGATGTGCAGATGGTCGTCCAATACGACATCAAGAACCTGAGTCATTTCCTCTTTAAGGTTGACGACCCAGGGGAAGACGCCGGTGAGCAACGCAACATCCCGGCCGGCCGCCCCGACGGAAGGACTTTGAAAGACGCCACCGAAGCGGCACTCCGCTTGGTGGTAGGACAAGGCTCCCTCGCCTCGGTATTGGCCGAAGAGCGCGTGAACTTAGAGTTGGATACCGCGGTAAAGCTTCAAGAGATTCTTGATGGCTACGAGACAGGCATAAATATCGTCAGTGTACAACTCCAGAAAGTGGAGGCGCCCGCGGAAGTCCAAGCCGCATTCAACGACGTGCTCCAAGCACGTCAAGACAAGGTGACGGCCACTAACCAAGCCCAAGCTTACGAGAACCAGGTGATCCCGGAAGCCAGGGGGCAAGCGGAACAGATCATTCAGCCGGCGGAAGCATTCAAAAGGGCCCGTATCGAAAGAGCCCAGGGTGAAKCCGACCAGTTCCTGTCGATCTTGGCGCAGTTCAACGACCGGTCGATCAYCCTCGAGAACGTGCTTCAAGATACCGATAACGCCGACGGCGATGACGACTCTACCACGGGTATCGGTCTATCAGATGTCTTAATTATTTCGGCCCCAGATGAAGACGGCGACGGGTTCGACATCCTGGTTGACGCCATAACTGTACTGGGTGCAGGCGAATGCGCGTTCACCGCCAACCAGGTGCTGCTGACTGCCGCTACCGAGACCTGCGCTTTTTCAGCATCCTACGACGCCCAGTCAGGTGATCTGACCATCGGCGAATCTTTCTCCATCGCCTACCTGGGCAATGAAGACCTAACCATCCCTCAATTCGTGGGAGCTGGGCCCTTCAGCGTCCGCCTGAGCAACAAGGCTCTAGACGCCGATRATCTTGACGGCGACAACGACCTTACGACCGGAGTCTCTTTCGCTGATATCGAGGTGGTGGATGGCCCGGACGGTGGCGCCGTAAGCGGAGTAGACATCGCGGTGTCGGGATTCGATCCATCGACAAACATCGTGACGTTACGCGTTCAGTCCGGTGAGGCCCTTCAGGCAGGTGACCAATTCACCGTGCAGTATATGAACCGCGAGGACCTGAAGGTCCCGGCCACCAGCCTCGTCACCCAGGAGCGTTTATTCCTGGAAGCGATGGAAGAGATACTGCCCAGCATCAATAAGATAATAGTTTCACCTGACGCCGAGACGGTCCTGATACTCGGCGGTCAAGGTGGAATCGTGCCGGTGCCGTTGGGACCGGCAGCCCCGTAAGCCAGTCTAAAGTTAGATCGAATAACTCAAACAACAGCTAGTTAGTTAACAAGATATAAAGGGGTCTCCATGAGGAACCTAGTCATAGCCGGGGTATTGGTAATCCTGGCCCTAATAGTAAYCACACAGAGCCTTTACGTAGTGCAGGAAACGGAGCAGGTGGTGGTCACCCGCTTCGGCGACGTGCGGAGCGTTCGCATCTCGCCTGGCCTTTACTTAAAAGCCCCATTCGTAGACACCGTCATCAGCTACGATARGCGGCTGCTTCGCATCGATGCTYCGCCAAGTCAGYTCTTGGACCGCGACATCAACATTCTCGAGATCGACGTCTACGGCCGGTTCCGGATCARCGACCCACGGGCGTTCCTGCAGACGCTGACCACCGAAGAGAACGCGCGCAGCATTCTCGCCCAGCGGATCAACTCATCCCTTCGCGCCGAGGTTGCGGAGCGGAGCCGTGAAGAGATCATCGGCGGCGATGTTGAATTGGATGAGTCCGGCGAACCGGTAACAGACGATGAGGGCAACTCMCGCGTTCKGCCGACCAACTCCCGAACGGAATTATTGAACGATGTGATCGAGGCGGTCCAGGTCAATCTGGCCCAAGAGGACCCGTCCTTCGGTGTCGAGATGGTCGATATCCGCATCAAGCGCGCCGATTTCCCGCAGGAAGTGGCCGGCAGGATCTTTGAGCGGATGCGCTCCGACCGGGAAAAGATCTCCCGCCGCCTGCGTGCTGAGGGTGAGGAAGAAGCCCGTACCAGACGGGCTGCCGCCGACCGTGATGTAGAGGTTATCCTCGCCGCGGCAGACAGAGACGCCGACCGTCTCCGTGGTGACGGCGAAGCCCAGGCCATCTCCATCCTGGCCGAATCCCTGAACCAAGACCCCGAATTCTTCTCATTCCGGAGGAGTTTGGAAGCATACAAGGCATTCTTGAACCAACGGACGACAGTCATCCTGTCCTCCGACGCCCCTATCTTCAGGTTCTTGCAGAGTCCCGGCGAAGGGTCTAGCCAGACCACAGACGGCGCAGYCGTAACCGACCCGCTAGGCCTCMRGTAGACCTGACAAACTAACGACCGGCGATCCTACGTCCCTCGTCCAGACCTTTGGTGGTCTTCTCGGGGGACGTTATTATTATGCGGAATCCCTGCTCCAGACGCATAGGCACCTCTTCCGCCGTGCAGCCGGTGGCGCAGGGGACCCCAAACTCCTTACAGGCTTCTAGAATCGTCAGCAAGTTGGCCTGCACGTCTGGATGGCCAGCGTTGCCCTTGTGCCCCATGGCCACCGACATGTCGCCCGGCCCGGCCCAGATGGCGCCGATGCCCTTAACCTCTCTGAGGATATCCCGCACGTTCTTCACGCCTACCGGGTCCTCGATTATGCCTACCAACAGCATGTTGCCATCGGGGTCCAAGGGCCAAAGGTCTGCCGCATCATAGTATTCGGCGGGCGTCAGGCCCCAGTAGCGCGGCGCGATCCGGTACCACCAGCCCCGTTCGCCCTCAGGCTCGAAATCGGCGACTCCGGGAACCTGAGGGTACCGTGCTGCAACCACCGCGGCCTTGGCGTCTTCCACATTGTCCAGGTGGGGCAGAACCAAGCCATAGACCCCAGCGTCCAATGCCTGCTTGAGGACCCATTGGTTACGCTCCCGGAGGTTGGGCGGCACTCGCACGAAGGGAGCTGGGTCCGCCTGCAGCGATCCCTTTTCCGACACTTTCTTGCGGTTCATCAGGAACTGGAGCATGGTGCGCAGGTCGTTGAAGCTGAATCCTTGGTGCTCCATCTCCACGATGACCATGTCGTAATCGGCATCGCCGACGAAGGTCATGTCGTCCAGGTTGCCGTTCCAGACCAGRCCGGAGCAGAACACCGGTTTGTCCTGTTCCAAGAGTTCAATCACTTTGTTATAACGGACCATGGCTCCTCCTATCTCACTTTGGTACCGGTAGTTCAACCACCGGATTTAAGGTCGCCGCATCATATTTCATRAAAACGCGGCACGCCGCCGCGCCGCGTCTGCGATTTGTGCGGGATTATGAAACGGGCCGTCATGTTTGTCCACCGTARCCGTAGGTAAACGCGTTGACTGACGCGGTAAAATCACCTACATTTTACGGACGCTTGGAATAAGGCCCTCTCTGGGGACCGTCCATGCCCACTCAAGGACCTAGATGAACATCCACGAGTTCCAATCCAAAGAAGTTTTCGCCCGCTACGGGATACCGGTCCCTCGCGGCATCGTCGCCTCAACCCCGGCGGAGGCCAAGGCGGCCACACAAGAATTGGGCGGGCAGTCGGTCGTTAAGGCACAGATACACGCCGGTGGAAGGGGCAAAGCCGGTGGCGTTCAATTGGTGCGTAGCCCTGAAGAAGCCGAGGAAGCAGCCCAGCGAATGCTGGCGTCCAACCTGGTCACGCCTCAGACCGGGCCTGAGGGCGCACCCGTGCAGAAGGTGCTCATCGAAGAACTGGCCGATATCAAGCAGGAACTCTACGTCGCTTTGACTATCGACCGCAGCCACCATGGCCCCGCGCTGTTGGTCAGCACCAAAGGCGGCATGAATATCGAAGAGGTCGCCGCAAACAACCCAGAGGACATCCACACGGAACCGGTCGACCCTCTCTCGGGTCTCATGCCGTTTCAGACCCGCCGACTGGTGCGGAAGTTGGGTCTGGACCAGGACGTGGCCGGAGATGCCGCCAAAGTATTGTCAGCGCTCTACCGTTTGTTCGTGGAGAACGATTGCACACTTGTGGAGATCAATCCGCTGATCATCACCGGCGACGGGAGGGTGTTGGCCCTGGACGCCAAGATCAACTTGGACGACGATTCTATGTTCCGCCACGCCGACTTGCTGGAGTACCGGGATATCAGCCAGGAAGACCCGCTGGAGGCCCAGGCGTCTGACCTGGATATAGCTTATGTGAATCTGGACGGCGACGTTGGCTGCTTGGTCAACGGGGCGGGCCTGGCTATGGCAACCTTAGACGTGACCAACGCCGCGGGCGCGGCCCCGGCCAATTTCCTGGATGTCGGCGGCGGCGCCACACCGGAGAAGGTCGCCAGCGCCGTCAAGATAATCCTCTCGGACGCCAAGGTCCGGAGGGTCTTGGTCAACATCTTCGGCGGTATCYTGCGCTGCGACATCGCCGGCGAGGGCATCGTATTGGCCTACAAAGAGACCGGCTCCAAGATCCCCTTAGTGGTCCGGATGCTGGGCACCAACGTTGTGGAAGGCAAAGAGATACTCAGCACATCGGGACTGCCCGTGACGTTCGTCGACACACTCACCGGGGCAGCTGAAGCGATCAAGAATCTAGATGTTTAGCCGGGTCACCGGCTGGAGATAAGCCTCGATGGGAGTACTGGTAGACGAGACAACCCGGGTGTTGGTCCAAGGGATCACCGGAAGGGAAGGCGGGTTCCACGCCCGCGCCTGCGTTGCCTACGGCACCAACGTGGTGGCCGGAGTCACACCTGGCCGCGGCGGGACCATGTTCGACGACACGGTCCCGGTCTTTAACTCCGTTGAGGAAGCGGTAGCCGCGACCCAGGCGAACATGTGCTTGATCTTCGTGCCCCCGGCCTTCGCTCCCGACGCYATCTCCGAGTCGGCCGACGCCGGTATCCCGCTGATCGCCTGCATCACCGAGGGCATCCCCATCCAAGACATGGTGAAGGTATACCGGTATATCGAAAACAAGCCCACTCGGCTAATCGGCCCCAACTGCCCCGGACTGATCACACCAGGCGCTAAGTGCAAGATCGGCATCATGCCCGGCTCAATTCACCTGCCTGGCCGCGTCGGGGTGCTCTCTCGTAGCGGCACCCTCACCTACGAGGCCGTGGGACAGCTCACTGCACTTAACCTGGGGCAATCGACCTGTGTTGGCATAGGCGGCGACCAGATAATCGGCACAAACTTCGTAGACGTTCTCAGGCTATTCGACGAAGACCCGGATACCGACGCAGTGGTGATGATCGGTGAGATCGGCGGAACCATGGAACAGGACGCCGCGGCTTTCATCAAATCGGACTTCAGCAAACCRATCGCCGCTCTGGTCGTCGGGGCWTCGGCCCCTCCAGGCAAGCGTATGGGCCACGCCGGCGCGATAATCACCGGGGAGAGCGCCCGGGCCGAATTCAAGATAGCCGCCTTGAAAGACGCCGGGGCCTGGATCATACCCACTCCGGCCGACATCGGTTCCACCGCCCAAGAGATGTTGCGGAGCAAAGGTCTCATTACTTAACGGACGCTGGCCGCGGTTCTCGTTGTTAGGCGATTCCACGCCTGCTATACTGGATTTCAGTACTGCGGCGCAATCGATTAAATCCTCCCAACCCCACCGAATCACTATCTATGGACTACGAAACAGTTATCGGCCTTGAGGTCCACGTCCAACTGAAGACCCAGAGCAAGATGTTCTGCTCTTGCCGGGCCGATTATCAGACSGCGCCCGTGAACAGCCGGGTCTGCCCGGTGTGCCTGGGTCTCCCGGGTACGCTGCCGGTGATCAACAAGARGGCCGTGGAATWYACCATCATGACCGGCCTGGCGTTGGGCTGTGAGATTCCGGGGCTGACCAAGTTCGACCGCAAGAATTATCCCTATCCCGACCTGATGAAGGGGTATCAGATATCTCAGTACGATATGCCTCTGGCGATGAACGGCATATTGGACATCACCGCCGACGGCCAAGACCGGCGCGTGCGTGTGGAGCGGGTGCACCTGGAAGAGGACGTATCCAAACTCCAACACGTAAACAGTGGAAACAGCGACGCCCACAGCCTGGTGGATGTGAACCGATCGGGCGTGCCGTTGATGGAGGTGGTTAGCCACCCAGACATGCGCACCCCCGAAGAGGCCCGTGCCTACCTRACCAAGCTGCACGCCATTCTCCAATATCTTGGGGTGTCCACCGCCAAAGCCGCGGACGGCAGTTTCCGGTGCGACGCCAATATCAGTCTTCGGCCGATGGGCCAGGAAGAGTACGGCACCAAGGCCGARATCAARAACATGAACAGTATGCGCTCGGTATTCTTGGCCCTGAACCACGAGATCGAGCGCCAGAAGAATGTCCTAGATTCCGGGGAGCGTGTCATTCAAGAGACCAGGGGCTGGTCCGAAGGGCGCAACGCGACCTACTCCCAACGCAGCAAGGAAGAAGCCCACGACTACCGCTACTTCCCCGAGCCGGACCTGCCGCCCCTGGYGGTAGACCGAGCCTGGGTGGAAGAGATTCGGAGCAAGATACCTGAATTGCCCGCCGACCGGCTGAATGGGCTCATGGACGAATACGGGCTGCCGGAGTACGACGCCCGGCTGCTGACCAGCTCCAAGGCCATGGCTGATTATTATGAACAGGCGGTCGGGACCAGGACCGCGAGCGATGGCAAAGACCAAAAGTTCGCCAAGGACGTCAGCAATTGGATCTTGGGCGACCTTAGCCGTCTGTTGAATCTGCAAGACTCGGAGATCGACGATTCACCTGTATCTCCGGAACACTTAGTGGAGCTCATAAACCTAGTTGACCAGGACACAGTCAGCGTATCCATGGCCAAGACCGTGCTCGAAGAAGCCTTCGAATCGGGCGGTTCTCCGGCGCAGATCGTTCAGGAAAAAGGCTATACTCAGATAAGCGACTCTTCGGCCGTCGATCTGGCCGTTAATGAGGCACTTGGARCCAATCCCCAGGCAGTAGCGGATTACATCGGGGGCAAAGAAACCGCCGCTAAGTTCCTGGTGGGCCAGGTTATGAAGATCACCAAAGGCCAAGCCAAGCCGGACCTGGTGAACRAATTGGTTGTCGGGGCACTCGAAAAGCTTAAATAACGGCGAACACAGAGATAAATCAGTCCCCGCCACCGGCGGGTATAATAGAGCAGGCGGAAATTACCCGCCGAGGTCGATCCATGAACGATTTCATGAACATATTACAACTACTGGTCTCCGTCCTGTTGGTAGCTATTATCCTTCTGCAGGTAAAAGAGGGAGGCGGCGGCCTGTTCGGCTCAGSCTCTTCCACCGTCCGCACYCGCCGCGGAATGGACAAGACCCTGTTCCAGATCACCATCTTCCTCTCCATAGCGTTCGTGGTGATCTCCATCATCAGCGTGAGGGTCGGCTAGCCCAGGGCGGCTCTTCCGCCCAGTCCCACCATGACCTCCCAAATCGTGGTCTTCACTACCGACTTTGGCCTTTCTGACGCCTACGCTGGGGTCATGAAGGGCGTGGCCTTGAGCATCAACCCTAACCTTCGCCTCATTGACCTGACGCACCAGATCCTGCCTCAGAACGTCGCCCAAGGCTCATTCCTYCTCGGSATCAACCACCGMTTCTTCMCAGATGACGCCATCCACGTRGCYGTGGTCGAYCCAGGCGTTGGCACWGACCGMCGTCCKGTCYTRCTGWCCACGCCCTGCGGGAYGTTCGTCKCCCCGGACAACGGCCTGCTCAGCGGCGTGATCACCGGTTACCTCGATTCGGTTCCTACGGGTGCGGGACACGTGGACCTACCGCCCSAACTCTCCGCCGTACACCTGACGAACCCGGAATATTGGAACCACCCGGTGAGCCAAACCTTTCACGGCCGGGACATCTTCACGCCGGTGGCGGCCCATCTTTCTATGGGAGTCCCCCCAGAGGACCTSGGCGAGCCGATCGACAGCCTGTACTACCTCCCGATGCCACAGCCATTCAGYCAAGACGGCGGCGTAACCGGCCGGGTGATCTACCAAGATGTTTACGGAAATCTGATTACCAACATATCTGCCGACGGCCTACYGGATGTCGAGTTGTTAGAAGTGCGGATCAAGGGCCGGAGAATCGTTGGCCTCAGCCGCACATTCAACGACGGAACTCATGTTGGCGAGGACGGCCTGATCGCCTTAGTGGCCAGCCACGGCTACCTGGAAGTAGCCTTGCCCAATGGCAGCGCGGCTGGGTTGTTGTCAGGGGGTGAAGGCGAAGCGGTCACGGTTGTATCTTCTTCCGGTTGRCATGGGTAGGCGGCATGCTACCATTGTCCAAAATCTCYTTCYTCGGAAGGAACAGGCACAACGTAGGAGGSACCATGGAYCTGGACCGCGAAGCCCTGCTTAAGCTATACAAGACCATGACCACGATCCGCCACTTCGAAGAACGGGGCATACCGGAAACCGGGCAGCGGGGTATGTCCGCCTCCGTGCATTCTTCGGCCGGACAGGAAGCRGTCGCCACCGGTGYCTGCGCTAACCTCACCGACGAAGACTACATCGGCAGTACCCACCGTGGTCACGGCCACTGCATCGCCAAGGGCGTCGACGTCAAGCAGA
The DNA here is from genome assembly GCA_002746355.1 of Dehalococcoidia bacterium. GTDB lineage: Bacteria > Chloroflexota > Dehalococcoidia > Lucifugimonadales > UBA3495 > UBA9611. Next base: position 21,387 of record NVWX01000015.1, read on the forward strand.
TGATGGCCGAACTCTTCGGCCGTTCCACCGGCCCCAACAAGGGCAAGGGCGGCTCGATGCACATCTCAGACATGAGCAAGGGCATGCTGGGCACCAACGGAGTCGTGGGCGCCAGCATACCTCTGGCCTTGGGCGCCGCCTTGACATCCAAGGTCAAGAAGCTGGGCCGCGTAGCAGTGGCATTCTTTGGGGACGGCGGGGCCAGCCAAGGAGTAACCCATGAGTCCATGAACCTGGCCTCGATCTGGAAGCTACCCGTGATCTTCTTGTGCGAGAACAACGGATATGCCATGTCCACGCCCGCCGAATACGGGGTATCCATAACCCACATCGCCGACCGGGCCGCCGGATACGACATGCCCGGCGTCCACATTGACGGCATGGATGTATTCGCCGTTTACGACGCGACAGCYCAAGCGGTGGCCAGGGCCAGGGCCGGCGAAGGCCCCACACTCATCGAATGCGAGACCTACCGCTATTACGGCCATACGGTGTTCGACAACCCCTTGACCTACCGCACCAAAGAGGAGGAGGACCACTGGCGCGCCCGTGATCCCCTCATGCACTTCCGCAATACGGTGATCCCCCAAGGCGATATCACGGCCGAAGAACTGGACCAGATGGACATGGAAGCGGAGACCCTCATGGAAGAGGCAGTGAAATTCGCCGATGAGAGTCCTCTGCCCGAGCCGGTTGAATTGTACGACGACGTCTATGTCGACTATCCCAAGGAAATGATGAAACGGGGCGTGAACATGTCAGTCTGATCCCACGCAGACCAGGGCGATTCCAATGCGTTCTAGGAGATACCTATGACCACCACATTGCAGACAACCGGGACYCGCGAGATCCAGTTCCGGGAAGCCATCAACGAATGCCTCCGCCAGGAGATGGAACTGGACGAAAATGTCATCATCATGGGCGAGGAGATCGCCGGGGGGGCGGGGCGCGAGGACCAAGGCTTTGAAGATGCCTGGGGCGGACCATTTCGCACCACCGTCGGTCTGATCCAGCAGTTCGGCAAGGAACGGGTGCTGGACACCCCACTATCAGAGGCTGCTTTCATCGGCACGGCCATCGGCGCTTCGTCCACCGGTCTGCGGGCGGTGGCCGAGCTTATGTTCATCGACTTCATCGGCGTCTGCATGGACCAATTGRTCAACAACGCCGCCAAGATGCGCTACATGTTTGGCGGCCAGGTGAAGGTCCCATTCACCATGATGACCCGCATCGGGGCCGGATTCGGGGCCGCCGCCCAGCATTCCGAGTCCTACTATTCAATCTTCAGTCACATACCGGGGCTGAAGGGCGTGTGTCCATCCGACGCCTACACCGCCAAGGGTCTCCTGGCCGCATGTATCCGCGACGATGACCCAATCGTGTTCTTCGAGCACAAGGGCTTGTACGGGATCTCCGGCCCAGTGCCGGAAGAGCCGTATGTGCTGCCGCTGGGCAAGGCGCGGACGGTGCGGGAAGGGAGTGATATCACTCTGGTCGGCATCTCCAAGATGACCTGGGTGGCCGACGCCGCGGCCGTRGAATTAGCCAAAGAGGGCATCAGTTGCGAGGTCATAGACTTACTTAGCGTATCTCCCATCGATTACGACCACATCAACGAGTCTGTCCAAAAGACCCACCGCTTGATCGTGGTGGACGAAGACACTCCCGTCTGCAGTCTGGCCTCGGAGATCTGCGCCAGGGTCGCGGAAGAGGTCTTCGATTACCTGGACGCSCCCCCCTCCAGGGTCACCTCGCCCCATACTCCGGTGCCCTACAGCCGGGCCATGGAGAACGAGTACATGCCGAATGAGACTAGGGTCATCAGAACGGTGAAGAATCTTCTGAACCGGTAGGCCCGTCTCACCAGATCTAGGCGCGTCGACCACCGGCCCCCAAGCATCTGGGGCCGGTGGTTATCTTTTGGGAACAAGCAGGAAGTGATTTTTGCGGCGTCTCCACTACAGTTGGGTGATCTTGGCCACCGGGTTCTTCATCCTGTTCTTCAGCGGCGGCTCCCGGTTCGCCTTCGGCCTGATGCTGAAGCCCATGTCCGAGGACCTRRACRTTAGCCGTTCGACCCTCTCCTTGGCCGTCACGACTTTCATGGTGGTCTCGGCCCTGGCTCTGCCGTTCKTGGGCCGGTTGGTGGACCGGTGGAGTTTGAAGGGGACTATCGGCGTCGCAGCGGTGCTAAGCGGGGTCGGCATCGKGCTGATGGGCCGGGTGGACGCTCCTTGGCAGGTATTCATCGTCTACGGAGTGGTCTCCGCTCTGGGCAGCGCTGGAACGTCGGCCTCGCCGGTAACCGTGATGATCAGCCGCTGGTTCCCCAACCGCAGGGGGATCGCCAGCAGCGCGGCGGTGGCCGGGAGCGCAGTGGGGCAGTTGGTGATCGTCATAGCRTTGGCCGCGGTCCTCGTTTCCTTGGACTGGCGGTGGTCGTTCACCGTACTAGGAATCGCTAACCTGGCGGTCCTGGCGCCTCTGGTATTCCTAGCAGTCAGAGACCAGCCGACGGAGCGGGTTGTCGAACCAAATCTTGTGGCCGCCAGGTCAATCACACCGCCCGACTCAGCCCTGTCTTTGGGGCGGACCCTGACTTCCCCGCAGTTGGCGCTCATGGTCGCCATCTACATGATCTGCGGCTTCCAAGACTTCTTCGTCGCCACCCACATCGTAGCCTTCGCGGGTGACCAGGGGGTAGGCCCGGTGTTGGCTGGAAATCTGCTAGCGCTCATGGGGCTGATGGGACTGATAGGCGTGCTGGCCTCGGGGTTGTTGGCCGACGCATTTGGCGCGGTGCGCCCCACTGTGATCTGTTTCCTGATTCGCATGTTCATCTTCGCGTTCATCATCTTCGACCAAAGCACGGCGTCGATYTTCGTCTTCGGCCTACTCTACGGGCTAACTTTCTTGATCACCGCTCCGCTCACCGTAGTCTTCGTGGGAAACATCTTCGGCACGGCAAGGCTAGGAACATTGGCCGGGTCAATCTCCATGGTGCACATGATCGCCGGTGGCGCGGGGGCGTTCGTGGGCGCGTGGATCTTCGACAACCGTGGCAGCTACGACGACATGTTCCGGCTGCTGCTGATACTGTCTGTAGCCGCCGCCGTGCTGACGACGCTGGTGCGGGAGAGGCGGGTGGCGGGAGCGGCTGCTTCGCCACCGCACTGATGAAGGCGAAGTCGGAGGAGCCTTATTCTGAATTGGCGACTTTCCCGATTCAAATAAATTAGTTAGACTGAAGCGGTTATAACTCAGGTCCAGCGATTAGACGAATTAGGTGACCTTGCCATGGTTCAAAGAGACCAGATCGTAGTAGAACTATATCGCCAAGCGTGGGAAGCCAGCAGGCATCCCTGGAACCTACTGTTAAGTTTTACGAGTCTTTACGTATTTGTTGGCGTWGCGGTCATAGCTTATCTCGCTYAGACCGAGTCTGGTGACGCATTCCCGTCACTGCTCTTCATTCTTTCCGGATTTGCGTTGGTTGGGTTTCTATGGACGCTGCGTACTGATCATATCAGTGAGCGATGGAATAGAGTCCAATTGGAGATTCAATCTTCTTGTGGAATACCAGAGCCAGGAATYGACAATACTAATGCGWGAGAATCTCTCAGTTTTCGGGCCAAATTGCGCAGGTGGTTACKCGATCTGCTTAAAAAGGGTATCGGGTTCAAATCTACTTACCTATTCATTTATGTTGTCTCGTTTATGGCTACAGGTATCGCGGGATTTCTGTTTCTTTTTGGAGTCTTTAATTTCCCCGAATCGACGCCAGCGGTAGGAGTGGAACCAACTGCAGCACCCTCTTCCCCGTCTAGATTCGCCACCGTATCTTCTAACGACTCGGTGCTTATTGACGTGGGAAAAATCAAATGCTCGGAGACCCTGGGCAAGGAATATTGTGATGCCGTAAGGGACGCTGCCATTGCAGAGAATGACGAGATATCACCATACCTTACCGCGATCACATCAGATGGCGCGGATTCACATATTGGTGATTATGTTGTTGATTTGGAATGGAAGAGAAAGCGAGGGGAATCACTCCTGTTGACCTTSGCATTCACTAMATTCGTCYCTCCCGAGTATCCCGAAGGTTATAGACCAGGCGAAGCAATTCTGCTTACTCAGCCTACCTGGGTAACGATCGTCCCGGAATTACGCGACTTTTGTCAAAATCCTGATCCGAACCAGACCGACCTCAGGCTCAGGTTGCATCAACTCTTGGGATTGCCGCCCGGTGGCAACCTACGTAGTCTCGTAGAACTTTGGGTAAATCCACAGGACCTGTTCCGGCCCAGCATCGACCCGGAAATCTCTGACCATGAATCAGAGATTCTGCCGCCTCAATCTAGCCGATTCCTTACGATTGACCCCGGTTATATAACCTGGTTCAACGATTGGTTCAAGAMRAATTACTCAAGCGATCCTCCTTTCCCTTGGACCCKGCTCGGCTATACCTATGACTGGGGCAATCCAGTCAGTGATATCGGACTTAGCGAATTCGTCAYCAACACTGGGGCGACCGTAGGAGTCGGCCAGANTTTAACGCCCGATGTTTATTGTGGTCGGGCCAGTKGAAATGGGTCTTGATGAGATCATAGGCCGCGACTTCGGTTTGCGCGGCGGTACGTCTGGCCGRTGTCATCGGGCTAGCGGGGAACCTCCGTAAATACTCGCAGGCGACTTGGCCCGCACTGTTTGGATCCTAATGAAACAGCTGTCCGCCGTTGACGTTGTAGGCTTGGCCGGTGATGAACGATGCGTCGTCGCCCGCCAGGAAGGCCACCATGTTGGCCACGTCTTGGGACTCGGCGATGCGGCCTAGTGGGGTGTTCTGGGCCGAACTCTCTACGATCTGGCCCCGGAATTCTTCCTGGGTGATGCCCCGTTCCTGCGCCTGGTCGCGTTCCCAGTAGCTCATACGGTCGGTGTTGATCGGGCCGGGGCAGACGGCGTTCACGGTGATGTTATAAGGCGCCAGGTCCATGGCCGTCGCCTGGGTCAGACCGATCACCGCGAACTTGGAAGCCGAGTAGGCGGCCCCGTTGGCGCTGGCYTGCTTGCCGGCGTTGGAGGCGATRTTGATGATKCGTCCGCCYCTGCCYGAGTCGATCATGTGCGGCGCCACCAGCTTGGTGGTGAGGAAGACGGCGGTCGTGTTGATTGCCAGGAAGTGGTCCCAGACCTTTTTCTCCAATTGGGTCACCGGCACCTTGTCTTTGCCGATGATGGCCCGGGCGTTGTTGACCAGGATGTCGATTCGCCCGAAATGGTCCATGGTCTGTTTCACTAAGTGCTCGATCTCCCGCGGGTCCGACAGGTCGCAGTAGATAGGCAGCGCCCGCCGGCCCAGGGCTTGGACCTCTTCGGACACGGTGTCGATGCCGCCCCACTCGTTCCTGACCTCGGCCGGCGGCAGGTCCGACGCCTCCCGGTGGACGTCGCTGAGTGCGATGTCGGCGCCACGGCCGGCCAGCTTCATGACCGTGGCCCGGCCGACACCGCGCATGCCTCCCGCGCCGGTGATCAAGACTAYTTTTCCATCTAGTTCGGGCATGGTTGCCTCCATCCTTGGTCTGAATGGCCTAGCGGACTCTCTTAGGGTTCCGCCAGTGTAATCCACGGTCTGGGTCAATACAACGCCGGTCCGGGCTTTCTTGACAGCCCAGATGCCTCACCATATAGTCCAGCCAATGCAGCGGCGACGSCGGAGGTTGTCATGAGTACTTCTATCATTCGTGGCGGTTATGTCATCTGCGAGGCGGGAGTCGATGCCGGGTCCAGCCGGGTGATCTCCGATGGGGCCGTGTTCCAGCGGGACGGCGTCATCGAGGCCGTAGGCGCCTAYGACGASATCAAAGCSGCCCATCARGSSGACGARGAAYTRGGMGGGCCTGGCTAYSTRRTCATGCCRGGYCTGGTGAACGCCCACCACCACGGCCGGGGCGTCAGCACCTTCCAGATGGGCTGCATCGACGACTGTCTGGAGACTTGGATACTGTCGGGTTGGGGCCGCCGTCCCTACGACCACTACCTGATGACCCTCTACACGGCCATCCAGCAGATCGAGTCGGGCACGACCACCACGATGTACAACCACGCTCAGACTCCGGCAACGGGCCTGGCCGACGACGTGTCCGGGGTGCTGCGGGGGTTCGCCGCCGCCGGTATGCGCACCGCGTTCTCGGTCTACTTCCGGGAACGCAACCGGGTGGTCTACCAAGACGACGATCAGTTCATTTCGGGTCTGCCCGGAGATTTGGCCGGTTCGCTGCGGAGATTTCTGGCGGCGGTCGACCTATCCGAGGAAGAGTATTTCTCGGTGTTCCAAAGCCTGCACGAGGAATATTCCAACAAGCCCGATTCCAGGGTGACGGTGCTGCTCAGCCCCAGCAACGTCCAGTGGGTCTCCGACGACTTCCTGATGCGCACCAAGGAGGAGGCAACGAGGACCGGGGCCGCCATCCACATCCACCTGGTAGAGAGCCTATATCAGAAGGAATACGGCCTCCGCACCTGGGGCCACACCCCAGTGGAGCACYTGAACACTCTGGGATTCTTGGGCCCGGAGGTGTCCTGCGCCCACTCGGTCTGGCTGACCGACCAAGACATCGACATCATGGCCGAGACCGGCACGACGGCCTGCCATAACCCCAGCTCGAATCTGCGCCTGAAGAACGGCATCGCCCCSGTGAACGCTATGCTTGCCAAGGACGTGAACGTTGCCCTGGGCACGGACAGCACCGCCCTCAATGACGACGACGATATGGTCCAAGAGATGCGGCTGGCCGCTAAATTGCWCCGGCAGCCCAGGATGGACATGCCTGCGTTGAACTCCCACCAGGCCCTGCGGCTGGCAACAGCCAACGCGGCCCGGCCAACTTCTTTGCAAGACAAGATCGGGACTCTGGAGCCAGGGCGTTTCGCCGACCTGGTTCTGCTGGACCTAAACGCCATTACCGAGCCTTACACCGACGCAGGGATCGACGTGGTGGACACGCTGCTCTACCGAGGCAAGGCGTCCCACATCGACACAGTCATGATCCAAGGCGAAGTGGTGGTCCGGAACGGTACCTTCATCAAGATGGACAAGGCCGAKGTACTGCGGGAGATCAAGGAKCAGTTCGCYMGGCCGGTKGAGGRAMARGCCCTGGRGGCCAAGAAACTGGCCCAGGGRCTGACCCCMTTCGTCCARGAGTTCTACAAGGACTGGGGCAAGGSSGAGAMCACGCCCCAYTACGGCTACAACAGCCGGGTTTANGGCYKTAAGTCCNGAAATATCACMSGCTGTCYTGRGACCRYTTTTCGATCTCRATRAAYGCGTTCGCCATYTTYCGGCGAGTGGCTTCGGCTGACTCCGGAGTCCAATCATAAAAGCCCTTGCCGGTTTTGGCGCCCACTTCGCCTTTATCAACTTTCTCCTGGATAAGGTTAATCACATCCATCGATGAATCGATGTCCGGCAGGACTCGTTTGATAGCGTTATTTATCAGGTCCCACCCGATTCCGACCTCCACACGCTCAAAGATCCCGGCTNGYWAYCCAGCCGGGGGGTGGCCTGTTTTCAGCACGGTGTCTATATCTTCGGGGCTGGCGATACCTCGYTGGACCATCGATAGGGCTTCCCTCATCAATGCCACTTCGAGGCGAATGGCGATGAACCCSGGGACCTCTTTTTRRAYCATCACTGGTTTCTTCCCGACTTTAGTCAGGRCCTGGAAAACSATGTCCACCGTTTCATCGGAGGTCTGTTCGGTGCKCACGASCTCCACCAGCGGAGACAGATAGGACGGCCCNGWATAGTGGGCAMCCAGCACCCRGTCCGGGCGTTGGGYGWCCTCGGCGAATCGGCTAGGAATTATCGTTGAAGTGCTGCTGGCCAAGATTGTCCGTTCCGGACAGAACGCGTCCAGGTCTCTGAACACCTGTTGCTTCAATTCAAGGTTCTCGTAAACCGCTTCGATCACCACATCGGAGTCGCTTGAGGCCTCCTCCAAAGATGTAGTGGTGGAAATCTTGGTCAGCGCCTGCTCGGCGCGTCCAGGCTCGGTGAATCCGAATCCCACCAGTCTATCCAGGTCCGCTTTGATGGAATCAATGCCTTCTTGCAGGCTCGCCTCGGTGGTGGAGTTAAGGCGCACTTGGTAACCGGCCAAAGCCAGACCGAGGGCGATCCCGTGGCCGATATTCCCAGCGCCAATGACTGCCATGGTTTTTACATCTTCAAATTCCATGGTGACTCCCGATTCTCGAYTGACTCGGCATTCTACTCGAAGACCTCGGACGCCACAACAACATTGGTTAGCAGYGGAATCRTCGGGGCCATGTGTTAGTATTGGRGCGAATGCCAGGCGTRGYRTGAACACRCCCGGCGTCGTTGAATTGCAAATAAGTTGGCGGGAGAGGACTAATCATGGCCACGGTAGGAAGCGGCAAATACACTTACGAATACGTCCCCAACTGGGCCAAGATGCCTGCGGGCCAGGAGATGGGCACCGCCAGCGCGGTGGCGACCGATTCCCAGGACCGGGTCTACATCTTCCAGCGCAAAGAYCCGCCGGTCTTGGTCTTTGACCGGGRCGGCAACTTCCTAAATTCCTGGGGCGCGGGCATGTTCGACGACCCCCACGGCATCTTCATCAAGGACGACATCGCCTATCTCACCGACCGGGAAGGCTCAATCGCCATGAAAGCCACCCTGGACGGCAAGCCATTGCTGTCCATCGGGACCAAGGGCGAGTACTCRGACACCGGCTGCGAGAAGGCGGGCGACGTCTGCCCCCGCTCGGCCGGGCCGTTCAACTATGTTACAGAGATGGTCCCCGCTCCCAACGGCGACCTCTATATCTCCGACGGCTACCGTAACGCCCGGRTMCACCGYTTCTCSRMKGMMGGCSASCTRAWMYMRTCYTGGGGCGAACCGGGCAAAGGCGGCCCCAACCAGTTCCACCTGCCCCACAGCCTGGTTGTAGGCGACAATGGCAATGTCTACCTCTGCGACCGTGAGAAYAGCCGYGTYCAGGTSTTCTCKCCCGASGGWGAMTACATMACGATGTGGACCGACATGCAGCGKCCGCTSGAYATCTCCMWSGACAGCGAGGGCATCTTCTACACATCCGAAAGGCCCACCGAGACCGGACCGGCCCAGATGAGTGTGCTCGACGGCGACGGCAAAGTTCTGGAACGCTTCCCGTGTATCTCCGCCCATGGCTCGTGGGTGGATGGCCGCGGCGACCTGTACCTGTCACTGGGCGCCGAGAAGAGCGTCGATAAATACGTCCGGGTCGGGTAATCAGCAGCTAATGGCCGACGGAATGAAGGAACAGCCCAAACGCACCTTGTCGGGCCTKGAAGTCAAGCCGGTCTATACGCCGGACGACCTGGCTGGTTCCGACTTCGCCCGCGACCTGGGCCAGCCCGGCGAGTTCCCCTTCACCCGCGGCCCCTACCCCAACATGTACTTGGGCCGGCTGTGGACCAGGCGTCAGATAGCCGGTTTTGGGACTGCGCAGGCCACCAACGAGCGCTACCGGTTCTTGTTGGACCACGGTCAGAACGGCATCAGCACCGACTTCGACCACCCCACTCTAACCGGCTACGACTCGGAYCACGAGTTGGCCGAGGGCGAAGTGGGCCGCCTTGGCGTGGCCATCGACTCGGTACGGGACATGGACGACCTGTTCCTGGATATACCCCTGGATGAGGTCAGCGTATCTCTGACCATCAACCACCCGGCCATCGTGCTGCTGGGCATGTTCCTGTCCGTCTCCAAGCAGCGGGGCGTCGACTGGGGCAAGCTCCGGGGCACGGTCCAAAACGATTCACTGAAAGAATTTCACGGGCAGAAGACCTTTGCATTGGGGCCAGGACCGTCCCTCAAGCTGACCACGGACATCGTGGAGTTCTGCACCAACCATGTGCCCAACTGGTACACGATCTCCATATCCGGCTATCACATCCGGGAAAGCGGCTCCGACGCGGTTCAGGAGCTGGCCTTCACCATTGCCCAGGGCATGGCCTACGTGGAATCGGCTATGGAACGGGGCCTGCCGGTGGACARCTTTGCGCCCCGGCTMTCSTTYTTCTTCGGCTGCCACAATGACCTCTTCGAAGAGGTTGCCAAATAYCGGGCGGCCCGGCGCATGTGGGCCCGCATCATGAAGGACCGGTACAAAGCCCAGAAATCAGAGTCCATGCGGCTGCGGTTCCACACCCAGACCCTGGGTTCGACGCTGATGCGCCAAGACCCGCAGAACAACATTGCCCGCGGCACCCTGCAAGCACTGGCAGCCGTCTTGGGCGGGACCCAGTCTCTCCACGTCAGCGGCTATGACGAAGCCTTCGACATCCCATCAGAAGAAGCGATGCGCATGTCCCTGGCCACTCAACTGATCCTCTCTCACGAGTCAGGTGTGACCAATACTGTGGACCCGCTGGCCGGGTCTTATTTCGTGGAGAGCTTGACCAACGACATCGAAGAGGCCGCCTGGGGGTACATCTCCAAGATCGAGGAGATGGGCTCKGGCGAGTACCCGATGAAGCAGGGCATGCTGAGCGCCATCGACAACGGCTACATCGAACGGGAGATCTCCCGTTCGGCCTACGAATACCAGCTACGCATCGAGAGCGGCGAGCAGGTTGTGGTGGGCTTGAACCAGTACCAGTCCGAAGGCACCCAGAAACTTGAATTGTTCCAATTCGACCCCGAAGAAGAGGAATGGCAAAAGGGACGGCTGGCCGAGACCAAAGGCGGGCGCAGCCCCACCGWTGTGAAGTCGRCACTGTCTTCTCTGAAACAAGCGGCCCGCGACGACAAGAACCTGATGCCGCTCGTCCTAGAAGCCGTCGGGGCTCTGGCCACCGAGGGCGAGATACTGGACACCATGCGGGACGTCTACGGCGAGTACGTAGACCCAGGGGTGTTTTAGGGGTGGGCAGTTTCCGATTACGCCGCTAGCAACGTGTGGAGCATGGACTCAGCGTCTAGACAACTTTCTGTGCGACAAGCGGCGCAGCGAAACCAGTCCGACTCGGAAGGCCGGTCCATATTCTAGTCTCGTCATGCTATCGTTGAATTGGTGAATGAGAGTTGGGACCGTGACAATATAGAAGCAGGCTTACTCAACTGCGAGGTAATCGAAGGGTATCYTGCCGGGCCGAGGACCTTGCCTGATTGTCTCGTATTGGGCAYTTCTAGATCAGGCGACACGTTTCACGCCGTGCTGGCGATCGATCTGGAAAATGAACGTATCTTAGTGGTAACCGTGTACAGACCCAACTCAGAGGAGTGGCTAGATGGCTGGSGAGTCAGAAGAACGTAGTCGTTGCCCGCTCTGCGGTGGACGACTAAAAGCTGGAATTTCAGCGGTACCTTTCGTATTCGAAGGTACGGTGATCGTTGTCAAAGATGTTCCTGCCGAGAGTTGCCGGAGCTGCCATGAACCGTATGTCTCGGGAAAGGTCACTGATAAACTGACCAAGCTGCTCACCCGGCTGAAAGCATTTCACACAGAGGTTTCGATTGTCTCTTATGCAGACCGGGAAGCCGCCTAACCAAAAAAACATAAAAGTCCTCCTGGCCAAGTTGGGTTTGGACGGGCATGACCGGGGCATCAAGGTCATCGCCAGGGCCATGCGCGACGCTGGGATGGAAGTTGTCTACATGGGCATGCGTGTCACCCCCGACCAGGTAGCCCAGACSGCGCTGCAAGAGGACGTTGACGTGGTCGGAATCAGTATCCTTTCCGGGGCCCACATGCGGTTGATTCCCCGCCTGACCAAAGCCCTCCAAGACCGGGAGATCGCCGATGATGTGCTGCTGATCGTGGGCGGCACCATCCCTGAAGATGACGTTGAGCCCCTGCAAGAGATGGGGGTGCAAGGCGTGTTTCCCGTGGGCAGCTTCACGACCTCCATGACCGAATTCATCACCGCGAACGTCAGCCGGGGCCGGTCGGCGCCCCAGGTCTAGGCGGCGCGCCGCCTTATGTCTGCACCTATGGAATGGCCTCCCCGATATCCAGAGAACTTCACCCCCGGCACAGACCAGGAATACTGGTCGCCGGAATTGGAGACCATGCCGCCGGCCGAGCGGGACAGGCACATCCTGACCAAGCTGCAGCATCAGGTCCGCTACGCCTTCGAGAATTCGGGGTTCTACCAGGARTTCTACAAGGACGTCCCGGTCGATCCGGCAAATCTGGCCAGCCTGGAAGAATTCGCCCAACTGCCCATCCTCACGAAAGAAGACATCCGCCGAGAACAGGAAGAGAATCCTCCCTACGGCCGGTTCCTCTGCATCCCGGCCGAAGAAATCTTCCGGCTCCACGGCACCTCGGGCACCACAGGCCGGCCCACGGTCTTCGGCATCGGCAAGGACGACTGGGACCGAATAGGGGAGGCCCACGCCCGCATCCTGTGGGGCGCCGGACTGCGGCCCCACGACACGGTCATGGTTGCAGCCGTCTTCAGTCTGTACGTTGGCAGTTGGGGGGCTCTGGTCGGGGCCGAGCGTTTGGGAGCAACCTGTTTCCCCTTCGGCAGCGGCGCTCCGGGCCAGACCGAGCGGGCGGTGGAATGGGCCACCATGGTGAAACCATCCGTGCTTTACGGCACACCGTCCTACGCCCTGTATATGGCGGAGACCGCCCGGCAGATGGGCTTCGACCCCAAAAAGGACTTCGGCTTCCGGTTCATGTTCTTCTCCGGCGAACCCGGAGCCAGCGTCCCCGCCACCCGCCGCCTGATCGAAGAGACTTTCGGCTGCTATRTCGTCGACCAGGGCACCATGGCCGAGATGACTCCCTGGATGAGCGCATCGGGCTGCCGCCACCTGGACGGCGGCATGCACCTGTGGCAGGACATCGTCTACACCGAGTTGGTCGACCCGCAGACCAAGCTAAGCCTGCCCTTGGGCGAGGAAGGGGTGCCTGTCTACTCCCACACCGAGCGCACCTCCCAGCCCATGATCCGCTACTGGTCCGGGGACATCGCACGCTGGGACATGGTCGACTGCCCCTGTGGCCGCACCTATCCCACCCTGGTCGCCGGCATCTACGGCCGCGTTGACGAYATGATCATCGTCCGGGGCCAGAACGTATTCCCTTCGCGCGTCGAGGACGTGCTTCGGAGCATGGACGAGTTCGGCGGCGAGTTCCGGCTGGTACTGGAGCGGGAGACCGGCCAGATGGACCGCCTGACGGTGCAGGCCGAGGTGCTGAACGAAGCGTTCGCCTCGCGCGAGTTCGACCCGGCGGCGTTGGAGCCGGTGCGGGAGCGGTTCACTGCGGCCCTGCGCCGGGCCATCGGGGTCAGCGTGGCCGTGGAACTGAAGCCTGCCGGCGAGTTTGAGCGCACCCAGTTCAAGGCCCGCCGTATAATTGACCTGCGCAAACCTTAACCCTGCACCGATAACAGGGGACACAGATGACAACCAGAAGGCCAGCCTACGGCGCCCTAGACCACTCTTTGGGCGAAACCATTGATCTGATTCGAGACACGGTGCGTCAGTTCTCATCCCAGGAGATCGCCCCCCGCGCCGCGGAGATCGATCAGACCGATGCGTTCCCCAGGGACCTGTGGCCACGGCTGGGCGACCTGGGATTACTGGGCATCACTGTCTCTGAAGAATACGGCGGCGCCGGACTTGGCTACCTGGCCCACGCCGTCACCATGGAAGAGATCTCCCGGGGTTCCGCTAGTGTCGGCCTGAGTTACGGCGCCCATTCCAACCTTTGCGTCAACCAGATCTTCCGGAACGGCACCGACGACCAGAAGCGCCGTTACCTTCCCAAGCTGATCGACGGCCAGCACGTTGGCGCGTTGGCTATGAGCGAGGCTGATGCCGGGTCCGATGTGGTGAGCATGACCATGCGTGCCGAGAAGCAAGGCGACCGCTATGTACTGAACGGCAGCAAGATGTGGATCACCAACGGCCCCGAAGCCGACACCTTGGTGGTCTACGGGAAGACCGACCCCAAAGCGGGRTCCCACGGCATCACAGCTTTCCTGGTGGAGAAGAGTTTCGTCGGGTTCCAGGCATCGCCCAAGCTGGACAAGATGGGCATGCGCGGCTCTAGCACCTCGGAACTGGTCTTCCAAGACTGTGAGGTGCCCGAGGAGAACGTCCTTGGCGAGGTGGGCCACGGCGTCCGGGTGCTGATGAGCGGGCTGGACTTCGAGCGCCTGGTGYTGGCCGGCGGGCCACTGGGCATCATGCAGTCGTGTCTTGACGTCGTGTTGCCGTATGTCCACCAACGGGAGCAATTCGGACAGCCCATCGGTGAGTTTCAGCTGATCCAGGCCAAATTGGCCGATATGTATACATCCCTCTCAGCCTGTCAGTCATACGTTTATGCGGTGGCGCGGGCCGCCGACCGGGGCGAGAGCAACCGCAAAGATTCCGCCGGSTGTCTGCTGTTCGCCGGTGAGCAGGCCACCCAGGTAGCGCTACAAGCCGTGCAGACCCTGGGCGGCAACGGTTACATCAATGATTTTCCCACAGGCCGGCTGCTGCGGGACGCCAAGCTCTACGARATCGGCGCCGGCACCAGCGAGATACGCCGCATGCTCATCGGCCGGGAGCTGTTCCGGGAGTCCCAGTAGCTTCATTCGYATCCCCGACGCTGGGTACAGCATCAAAGCATGCGTATCCATCCGCTTGGAGCGGTTGTTCGTACGTATCGATTACAACTATCCGCGATTCAAGACTCCATCGGTGAGCTTTTTTGATTTCGATRTCTCGAATGCTGCGCGTCGGCGCTATCTGGCCGGTGGTCTCGGTCCTGTTGCTGCTGGTGGCCGCCTGCTCGTCCGGCGACGATGGTACTTCCACCGTGTTTGCGCCTGCCACTCCCGATGCCCCGTCTCCAACTGAGACTGTAATTGACGTATCGGGCGCCATGGCCGGGGAGCTNGACCTTAGCCACCTGCCGGACGACCCTACCGAATTGATGCTGGCCTCTTTAGAGGAACCCCTGGACTAGGTGGCCCGGAAGATGGCCTACTCCGGGAATCAGACCTACATCCCGGTCCTCTTGGAATACCTCCGGTTTCAGGCTCAGGAGGAAGGCATCATCAACATGACTTCCTTCTTGTCCCGSCTCAAGGACAATGTGCCGSCCGAAGAGTTGATGCTGTTTTCCCAGGAGCAAACCGAATGGAAATGGTGAATCGAGTGGTTGGGGAACAACCCTCAAGTCCAGCCGCCAGATGGGTTCGTGGGTTGGAAGGGCCAACTCTATTCCATACTGGACCCAGGGCTCGGCSCCTTCCTCTACGACGGCGTCAAGACCGATATCAGGATYGAAGAGGTGGTCTGGGGCGGCGTGGCCAARGACGGCATCCCMGAYYTGATYGACCCTCCGGTKRTYYCRGCCAGCMAAGYSGATTAYCTKCYRCMMGGCGACCGRGTGTTYGGMGTGTCCATCAACGGACAGCACCGGGCCTACCCCCTCAGGATCATGAACCGCCACGAGATGGCCAACGATGTCATTGCGGGTGTGCCCTTYGCGCTGGCGTATTGAACCCTTTGCGGTTCTSGAATCGTGTATTCCACCATSRTCGACGGCGAAAGGGTGCAGTTCGGCACGTCCGGGTTCYTCTACCGCAGCAATAAATTGATGTTCGACCGCAAGACTGAGACGCTCTGGMACCAATTCCGGGGCGTGCCGGCTGTTGGCCAGCTGGTGGGCAGCGGTATGGAACTGGAAGTCCTGCCCATGACTCTCACGGTCTGGTCCGAATGGGTGGCTGAACACCCCGACACGACCGTACTGGACTTGGACACTGGGATCTATCCCGAAGATGCCTACGCTCCTGAGGCACAGAACGATTCCGCCTATTTCGGATACCGGTTCCAGAAGGACACCATATTCCCGGTGCCGGAGCGAAGCGCAGACCTGGCGACCAAAGAGCAGGTATTCGGGCTGGCTTTCGGTGAAGAAGCCAGGGCCTATCCGCTGTCTCTGTTCGACGGCCGGTCTGTGATCAACGACACTCTGGCGGGCAGAGCGGTTGTCATTTTCGCCGCCGGTGAGGCGGCCGGAGTCCGGGCATACGAGCGCGGCGGCCATGTCTTCACCAGGTCCCCATCGACCCCCGGTCAGGCGGTGACCCTTACTGATGAGAACGGAGTGGCCTGGCAGGCTGGAGAAAATGCCCTGGTGAGCCTAGATGGATCGGGCGAGACCCTGAAACAGGTCTCCAGCCGCGATTCCTACTGGTTCGGCTGGTACGCTTTCTACCCCCACACCGACATCTTCTCCCCTTAACCCCAGGATCAGGCTGCAATTCTCTTGGYTCGCGCGTGCCGCGCGCTATTTRTCCTCTATCTTGTGGCATATTTAATTGTATTAATTTAAAAATAATTTTAAAATGAGTATAATTTTCTAAGCTGATTGCAGGAAACTTGCCGATCGACCGGTCCAACCGGCCGACTGCGGACGCCTGCTGACCGGGGTCTAAAGAGTSCAACTCGGACCGTGGCCTCGGCCCCCGTGCCGCGGATCTAGCGGCGGAGGAAGGGAGTAGGGGCATGCGGAAACCATTAACGCTATTGCCGGTCACGTTATTGATGATAGCGTTGGCRGCGGTGGCATTCTTCGCCAATCAGAGCACTATTTGGGCCGACGACGACCACGGTGACTATCGGTTCACCTCCACCAGTCTGAAGATCGGTTCAGGGGCCGTCTCCGGGATAATCGATCCTTCCGACATCCTTTTCGATGTGGAYTATTTCTCTTTCCAGGCATTAAGAGGGGTCAGATACACCTTCGTGCTCGATGAGATTACGGTGGTGGACGCCAACATATCGATAATCAACTCCATCTCACGCGGGAACAACAGCTCCCCCGAWCAAGAGATCACGGTGACCGGCGGCCAGAAGACGGTTACCTGGRTCGCCCGGACCACCGACACCTATTACGTGGAGATTGCCGGCACCATCRATAATTTCGACGGCTCTTTCTATCTAGGTGATTACACCCTCWCCGGATATGAAGACACGCGATTCGTCGACCGGCATCCCGACGAGAGCACCGGCGCCACGCAGATATCCGCTGGGAACGTCTACCAGGGTGCGGTCAGTCCCTGGAGCAACCAGCCCAGTCTGATCGACACCGTTGACGGCGGAGACGACGTCGACTTCTTCTCGTTCCAGGCCCAGCGGGGCGTGAAATACACCGTTGAGATTGACCTCGGCACGTCAGAAGGCGTGGAGAYCGCRATCCACACGGGCCTGTCAGGTCTGGAAAAGACCAACGACGGCATCGGCAGTACCCTGAGTTGGATATCACCAAAGAACAGCACCTACTACATCGCGGTAACCGGCACGACCCGGGTACGAGACTCCAGTGGAACCTACGCCGTTAAACTTAACGCCGAKACATCCCTCTTAGACCAGCACTTGCAAACAGTCGCTGGGGCGACGGTGGTCAGCTTCGGCAACGCCCACCAAGGGTCCATCAGCCCCGCGGACGACCTGGACTATTTCTCCTTTCCGGCCCAGCGCGGCGTCAGATATAACTTGGACGTTACATTGGGCACCGTCGATGGAGTGGCGCTTACGATCACCGACACCAGTGGCACCAGCCTGGCTTCCAACGGAGGCGTCGGAACGAACCTTGAATGGCTGTCTCCGGCCAATGGGACCTTCTTGGCGGTCATCTCAGCTTCGACACAGGTGCCCAATGTCATCGGCACCTACTCACTGAATCTCAGCAGCGACAACAGTTTGCAAGACCACCACGGCGACTTCCCCGGTATCGCCTCGGTGCTCAGCTTCGGCAACGCCCATCCGGGCGCGGTTAGCCCAGAGACCGACCGGGACTATTTCTCCTTCCTGGCCGAACGGGGCATCAACTACTCCGTGGCCCTGGAACTGATCACCGCCAACGGCGCGGTCATATCCATCGAAAACTCGGCCGGAGACACGTTGAGCAGCACCAACGGGCTGGGCACGGGCCTCGGCTGGACCGCAGCTAGCACCRGCCTCTTCTACGTTGTGGTGTCTTTCTCGCCGCAAGCCACTGTAGGCATCGGGTCATATGCCCTCACGGTATCTGCGAACACTAGCCTGGAGGACCGCCACCTAGACACCGCTTCCACAGGTACTCCACTTAGCTTTGGCACTGTCTACCAGGGGGCCATAAGCCCCCAGTCCGACCTGGATTTCTTCACCTTCCCGGCCCAACGGGGAGTTGAGTACMTGTTTGACCTGACCTATGGGTCGGCAACGGCAGTCTCATTGGAGGTCAACARTGTGGGAGGCARCGCCGACACCGGCGCACGAAACTTCGGCGAGACCAACATCGTAACTTGGACCGCCCCAGACACGGCGACCTATTTCGTCAAGGTCTCGGCCTCGGCTAAAGCGGCGGAACCCACCGGCACGTATTCCCTCAAGGTCACGCCGGATATGACGTTGCAAGACCGGCACAGTGACACCCCCACCRAAGGCACACGCATCGGCTTTGGCAATGCCATCGCCGGCGCCATCAGTCCTTCCAGCGACTACGACTACTTCCAGTTCCTGGCGGAGAAAGATGTCTCCTACACCGTAGATGTCAGGCCTGGCACGGTGGAAGGGGTCCGGTTCTCGCTGGAGAACGCGGCAGCCGGGTTCTCAACCTCCAACTTCGGACTGGAGCAGTCCTTGGAATGGAAGGCCCCGGAAGCTGGTTGGTATACCCTGGCGGTTTCCGCTTCGGGCCGGGTGGCCAATCCAACCGGGACCTACCTGATCACCATCAACCGGCAGGGCGACACGCGCCCCGAGACACCCAACGTTACTGACCCGGTGACCGACCCTKTAGAAGTTCCGTTGCCCGGAATCACTGGACCTATCGGGACAGCCTTGATGCTCGAGTCCCGCGTATCGCCTCTGGGTAGCATCGTGCGGGTACCCGTGACCTTCAACCAGGGCGAAAGCATCACGAGCCTGGGGTTCACCTTGAACTACGATCCTGACTCCCTCCGGGTGCTCACCGTGGAGCGGGGTTCCAGGCTAACCGAAGAATCCTTCACTTACGATGCCGACACCTTGGGTGAGGTACGGTTCGGATTCGCCTCAACCCAGGGCACAACCCCTGGCGGGACCGCGGCGGTTATTGATTTCCAGGTTGTCGGGACCGCTGGGACGGTGAGTCCCATAACCCTGTCTGATGCCTTGGTGAACCACAATGCCAGCGGACCGCTGACGATGCAGTTGGTCGGCGCTGACTTCAAGGTCGGYCCAAGGGTCCTGGGCGACGCCGATGGAGACAGCCAGGTCACGGCACTGGACGCTCTGCAAGTACTGAGGATGGCGTCCAATCTGCAGAWGGTAGACATGGCTCTGGACGTAAACAACGATGGAAAGATAACCATCGACGATGCCCGAATCATTCTGAATATGGCCCGGCCTAGTTAGGGGAGCAGATCATGCGCTGGATGTTGGAAGTCGCATATATCGGATTAGCCACCAGTTGGAAATGGCTGTTGGGGTCGACCGCTGTGGTGGCCGCACTCGTGGGAATCCTTTTCGGCGTCGGGGTGCTCGGCGGTGGCGGTGGCGAATCGGGTAGGATAGATATTACCCCYCTTGCAGCCTCACCCACGCCGACCCCGGCGGCGGGTCCGTCTCCCACGACCCCGGCGGCGGGTCCGTCTCCCACGCAGGTCGTCACGCCGACGACAACCCCTCAGCCCACCGTAGCTCCGGCGGCCAWGTKCRTNWHSGNNSYGNNNNTSCTGNTGRCGCGGNSYHAMHWHNYDKVVDVDDYKDVGWKKBYVTBKBNNWSKATGACCCGGCCAAACTGGAATTGGCCCAGGTGGAACGGGGCCTGTTATCCGGGGACGCGCTGATCGACTCCAGTTCTCCCGGACCGGGACGGCTGTGGGCCGGCATCATCGACATCAACGGGATGGACGGCAGTGGGCCGGTGGCGGTGGTGAAGTTCAAGGTCCGSGACAACGTGGGCGGAACGATGCCTCTTTCCCTGGAGMGCATCTACGCATACGACGCCAACACCCTGGTGGACATCCTCACTACGACCACTCCAGGCGAGTTCAGCGGGGCCRGACTGACGCCCCTCTCTCCCATCGTGACGTTCCAGTAGTCAAAGACCCCGATGAGCGACCGMAACCCATGATCTTGGTAGGGAGGCMCGCTCGGCGTGCCTCCCTCTGTTTTAGCCACCTTTCCACYAAAGCGATTCTCACCTACAATGTTGCCCGGTATCGACTACTAAACACGAAACGATGGAGGGGATATTTTGGCTAATTTGACACTTGCGGAAGCTGAAACGATTTTGGCCGGGTCCAAGGCGAAGATGGTGGAGTTGGGCGTTAAGATGAGTATCTCGGTGGTCGATCCACGGGGAGACCTGATCACCATGTGCAAGATGGACGGAGCTCCTTGGCGGACCCCCGTGGTATCCCGTGGTAAAGCGGTGGCCTCGGCCAGCTTCGAGGTAGCCAGCGGCTCATTGACCGATAACTCTCAGGCCCCGATCTTCCGGGCGTTCATGGCCATGGAAGGCGGCCATTTCATACCCGGACAGGGYGCGTTGCCGGTCTTCCGGGGCGGCGAAATAATCGGCGCCGTAGGCGGCAGCGGCGGCACCGCCCAAGAAGATGAGGACTGCGCCCGGGCAGGCATYGAGGCCGCGGGGTTCTCAGCAACCCGGTAGCAACCCACTGAATCGAGCCATTKCGCACGTAGGGGCAGGTCWSWGACCTGCCCCTTTACTTCGCCACGGCGATGGTAGAAACCAAGGGTCGGCATGTCGTACCACACAGCATCTGGCGGATACAAACCCGGTATACGACCGGCAGGGCGGGTTGGAAACCCGCCCCTACGCCCCTCGTCATTYTGGCGAAGGCCAGAATCCAGATTGGTGGCTTTAGTCGACCGTCTTTTATGAGACTGTTCCTAGATTCCAGCCTCCGCTGGAATGACGGTGGGTACGCCAGTATTCGCGGCATTCAGCAGAGGTGAGAATCCAGGTTCGCTGTGTCATCTCTTAGTCTTAAGCCAGATACATCGAGGTCGCTCTTCCTCCGGTGGACGTGGCTTGCCGCTGGATTGTAGACTGAACCGCAGATAATCACGGCCAYAAARACGCCGTTGCAGCGGCCCGCGGAGTTGAATTATGCACGTCGGTACGTCAACCTTCTTCCAGAACCATGGTAAGACCCGGACTGACCTTGAGGTCTACCAGAACGAACTGCGTCTGGCCGACCTCTGCGAGCCCCTGGGATACGACTCGATCTGGGGCGTGGAACACCACTTCACCGACTACACCATGTGCCCCGACGTCCTCCAGTTCCTTTCCTATATGGCGGGAAGGACCGAACGGATACAACTGGGCAGCATGGTGGTGGTTCTGCCCTGGCACAACCCGGTGAGGATYGCTGAGCAGTTCTCGGTGCTGGACCACCTAAGCGGCGGCCGCGCCATAGTCGGCGTAGGCCGGGGACTGGGSAGAGTCGAATTCGAGGGGTTTGGTCTGGACATGGCCGAGTCACGGACCAGGTTCGCCGAGAGCGCAAAGATGTTGGTCCAAGCGTTGGAGGAGGGTGTCGCCGAGTCCARCGGGGAACTTATCAAGCAGTCCAAAGTGGATATCAGGCCCAAGCCTTACAAGAGTTTCAAAGGCCGCATCTATGCCGCCGCGGTCTCGCCTGAGTCGTCACTGGCGTTGGCTCAGTTGGGCCTCGGCATGTTGGTGATCCCCCAGAAGCCGTGGAGCGAGGTTGAGAACGARCTGAAGGCCTACCGGGAGATATTCCAGGAGGTCAATGGCGAGCCCGCGCCACCGCCRATCGTCGTCGGCTTCACCTTCTGCCACGAGGACGAAGAACGGGCCCGGGAGATGGCCGCCGAGTACGTTGGCAATTATTGGGACTCGATCATGRACCACTACGAGTTCCGGARCGACCACCTGAAGACGACCAAGGGCTACGAGTACTACGGCAAGTTCACCGAGAAGATCGAGAAATACGGCAACCAGGACGTGAAGGACTTCTTCCTGGACCTGCAGGTGTGGGGCACGCCCGAGCAGTGTTACGAAAAGGTCATGAGCACTCGGAGCCGCATCGGCAGCGAGTCATTTTTGGCGGCCTTTAGCTTCGGCGCCATGCCCTACGACGAAGTTGAAAAAAGCATGAGGCTCTTCGCCAAAGAAGTTATGCCGTTGCTAAAGAAAGTCCCGGCCGCCGTCTGACCTACTCGCCGATGTAGCGCATGTCCTCTTTCTTGAACTCGCCCAGAGCACGCCAAGCGAACCGCTCGCTGTAGGGGTTTTCAGTCCCTTCCAGTGCGTCCGCAATCAACCCGCCCAGGACCGGGCCGAACTTGAATCCGTGGCCGCTCCCGCCGGCAGCGACCACCAAACCCTGCCGCTCCGGGTCACGAGCGATCCAGAAGTCGCCGTCCCAGGTGTCGCAATAGAGACACATCTTGCTGTCGCTCAGTGGGACCGTCGCTAGGGACGGCAGCGACTGCGCCAGGAAAGACCGGCAGAGGACTTCCTCCTCGGCCAGTATCACCCTTTCCGCGTCAGGGTGGACCCGTCTGCCGGGCCCATGATTGGCCATCTTGACCACACCCTCATCGTTGGCGGGGAAGCCGTACCACCCGCTCCGTGGGACATCCGCGGCCCAGGGTGGGAACAACGGAGGTCGGTAGCTCTCAGRGTCTTCAGGTCTGAAATAGAAGACCGGCTGCCCCACCGGCCACATCCTGTCGGCCAGTTCCGGCAGTAGGACGGTCGTCCAAACGCCGGCCGCCACCACAACCCAATCGGCCCGCAACTCGGCCCCGTCCGACGCGGCGGYCCCAGATACCCTGTCGCCATCCTGCAGCAACCGGGCTGCCTTGAACCCAGTCACCACCGATACTCCGGCTTCAGCGACGTCTTTGACTAAGCTGGCGATTATCTCACCAGCTTCGGCCCAGCCRGCCGTGGGGCTGAAGTAGCCATCGACGTAATACTCAGAGTTCCAACGGGGAAAACGCCGGGCCAAGTCGCCAGGCGCCAGGCGCTCCACCGGAAAGCCGCGGCCGGTCAGCATATCGTAGGAGTCCTGCTCGTACTCTCCAGCGAGCATAGGCGCGCTGGTCAAGAGCAACATGCCGTCTTCGTGGAACAAATCACGGCCCCAGGCGGTGTTCCAGCGGCGCCATCCCTCGATCGCGTCGGCNCASWWCGNCGAAKWNNCNAGRCCNANTCGGWSYMGYRNAYCGRSYMGWNAMCWTGCGGCTGAGVTCATTGGAGGTCGCCAGGGGATGCGGKACCGGGCCGGGRTCGGCTACGGTAACCTGGTGTCCACGCTTTTGCAGCTCCAGCGCGGCGGTCAGTCCGAAGATGCCCGCTCCAATGACCAGAACAGAATTATCAGCGGCCACAGAACAGCCCTATGCGCCGCATCGCGCGGGCGTCATATGAGTCASACATCTGTGTCACGCCGCAGCGGACTTGATGGCCTYCCGCAGTTCTTCGATGCCGACGTCTCCCCCGTGGAGTTCGCCGCCGATCATGTAGGTGGGGGTACCGGTCACTCYCTTCTCTTTGGCCGCCTCGTACTCCCGCATCACGGTCTCGCGGTACTGGCCGGACTCGATACGGGGTCCCAGCTCTCCCCAATCCATCCCAGCGGCCTCCACGATGCCCTTCAAGACATCCAGGTCGTTTATGTCGGCCCCAGTCTCCCAATAAGCCTGGGCGGCYAGGTGGTGGAACTCCCYGTCTTTGCCCTGCTCCTTGGCGTAAGCGGTGGCCTCGTGGGCCCGCAGGGTGTTGGGCGACCACTGAGGGCGGCGCATAACCAGATTCACGCCCTTGGCCCGTTCCTTCATCGCGTCATTCAACTCGGTTTCGGTCTCTCCGTCGAAGAGACGCCGGGCCACACCTTCCGGTGGACGGTCCGGCTGCAGCAGATAGGGTTTGCGGTYTATATCGATGGACAATTCCTTGGCCAACATGTCGAGCCTGCCCAGGCCGACGTAGCAAAAGGGTCAAGTGTAGTCATACCAGACGGTGACGCTAACGGCSGTGGAAGTGGTCATCTCATACCTYTTTCTGTATTGTGCTTGGTTAATCGGCCGCSCTGGGCGCGCCCGAGCGGGCGAAGGCCTTGCGCAGGGCAGCGGACGCTTCGTCAACAGCTTGTACGCTCTTGTCGACTGCCGCTCCCATGTTGAAGAAACCGTGAATCATGCCGTCGTACCGGGTGGTCGTGGTCTCAACACCGGCTTCGCTTAGGCGTTTGCCGTAAGCCTCGCCTTCGTCACGCAGCGGGTCGAATTCAGCCGTGATGACCAAGGCTGGCGGCTGCCCAGCCAGGCTCTTGGCCTGGGCCGGCGCGGCGTAGGGGTTGGAGGCGTCCGCGCTGCTTTCCAGGTAATGGTCCCAATACCACTCCATGACGACCTTGGTCAGACCGTAGCCCTCGGCGTTGTCCTTGTATGAGACGGTGGTGAAGCTCACATCGGTTACAGGATAGACCAAGAGTTGCAACGCGATATCGGCGCCGCCCCGGTCCGCYGCCATCAGGCACATGGCCGCGGCCAAGTTGCCGCCGGCGCTGTCTCCGCCCACGGCCAGCCGGGAACCGTCCGCGTTGATACTGGCGGCGTTTTCGACCGCCCAGGTAGTTGCGGCCCAACAGTCGTCGGCGGGGCCGGGGAACTTGGTGTCAGGCGCAAGACGGTAGTCCACAGATACGACCACGCACTTGCCGCCCACGCACAGGTCACGGGCGGTGGCATCGGCCGAGTCCAGGTCGCCCAGCACCCAGCCGCCACCGTGGTACCAGGCCAGGATGGGAAATGGGCCATCACCCTCAGGGGTATAGATTCGCACTGGGACATCACCATCTGGGCTGGGGATATTCCGGTTTTCCACCTTGGCAACTTCAGGGCCGGGAGCGCGCGGGCGCTTCTTGGCGTTGGCTCTGGCTTCGTCTGCGCTGACCGTATTCGCTGCGGGCAGCCCTAATGCGGCCACGCTCTCCATCACATTTACTATCTGCGGGTCTAACGGCATCTCACACCTCTTTRATCGTTCCGGCATTTGAGTTTATTTAGTTGGGCATTATAGCTGATTGGATAAGCGATCGATCAGTTTTGGGCCGCATCCGAGCCGGGGTCCCAGATCCAGTATTTGGCGATGGCGCCGGAATCGACCCGCAGGTCTATCCCGGTAATCATCTCGGCTTCGTCTGAGGCCAGGAACGCCGCGGCTTTGCCGTAGTGGCTGGGACTGGGTAGTTTTTGCAAAGGCGTCCCGGCRCCGGGATCCGCCGGCCAACCGGGCAGGCGCTGTCCCAACCTGGGTCCGGGCCACTCGACACCCCAGCGCTGGGCCCTTTCCACCCCTTCCGTTCTGTCGGTGGCGGTCGGCGTGAGGCTATTGACCCTGATYCCGTATTCGGCCAAGTCCATGGCAACCGCACGGGTGAAATTGAGCAGCCCMCCCTTTGCGGTGCCGTAGCCGATGTTCCCAGGCTCACCCTGGTGGCCGGCCGTGGAGATGATGTTGATCATGGCGCCCCGGCGGCCAAGGTCGATCATCTGCTTGGCGACGAGCTTCGTGAACAAAAAAGCGCCGGTCAATAGGATGTCGGTCTGCCGCCGCCATTCTTCCACGGACATCTCAAGGATCCCCTTGGTATTGAATTGGGTGGCGCCGTTGATCAGGATGTCGACTCCGCCGAACGCCTCTTTGGCCTGCTCCACAGCCGCCGTAACCTGGGATTCGTCAGTCACATCGCATGGGATCGCGACGGCGCGGCGCCCCATCGCGATTACCGACGCGGCGCACTGTTCGGCGTACTTGGGGTTGATGTCGATGCAGACCAGGTCGGCCCCTTCTTCGGCCAGGCCCTCGGCGATCCCGCCCATGATATTGGGGCTGGTGCCGGTGACCATGGCGATCTTCCCCTCAAGTTTCATGGCGTCTATCCTTTATCGGCCCAGCAGGTCATCGTTTCTTGAGACTGGCTTGCCATTTTTCGTGGTCCGGCACTTCTTCGCCAACCACGTAGAGGTAATAGTAGCAGCCCATCTCTCCAAGAAACTTGAACTGATTCCGAAGGTCTTTGACCAGARAAACGAAGTCTCCGTGGGAGCGCAGGTATTTCTGAAACCCGCCAAACTCAGCTTCAAGCTCCAGAATCTTCTGGGCGTTGGCCACCACCGCTTCCAGCTTGCGGCGGTTCCGGATCACGCTGGTGTCCTCAGTCAACTGGTCGATCTCCGAGGGAGTCATTCTCGCGACTCTGTCGGCGTTGAAATCGTGGAACGCCGCCCGGATGCCGGGCCATTTGGACTCGACGATCTTATAAGACATACCCGACTGAAAGACCACCTTGCTCATGATCTCCAGGTAATCGCCCGGGGTTTGGGGGGTGATTCTGYCCGGGGCTTCCATCTCYGGCATGTCGTTCCTCCCTGGGGCGCAGGTTAATCGATGGTCAACACGATCTTGCCGAAATTGGCGTTGGTCTCCATGTATCGGTGAGCCTCCGCGACCTCTTTCAAGGGAAAGGTCCGGTCGACGATCGGCTTCATACTGCCGGAGGCCAGGTGGGGCAGCACGTGGCGTTTGAACTGGGCGGTCACGGCCAGTTTCTCCTCTAAGGAACGGCCCCTCAGGCCCGTCCCCGTTACCTGCAGGCGTTTGCCCATCAGCCGGCTCAGGTCCACCTCAACCCGGCTACCCCCCATCAGTCCGACCTCAACCAAGCGGCCCAAAACAGCCATGGAGGCGATGTTCTGGTCCCAGTAAGGCGCGCCGATGAAATCTATCAGCACGTCCACGCCCGCGCCGCCGGTGTGTTCTTTGACCACGGCCGCGAAGTCTTGGTCGTGATAGTTGATACCCACGTCCATGCCCAGCTTGGCCGCCCCGGCCAACTTCTCGGCSGAACCGGCGGTGCCAAACACGAACGCTCCGGCGTGGTGGGCCAGTTGCACGGCCGCGGTGCCCACTCCGCTACCCGCAGCGTGGACCAGCACCTTCTCACCCATCTGCAAATTGCCCCGGTTGAACAGGGCGTCATAGGCCGTGAAATACACTTCAGGCGTCGCGGCCGCTTGGACGAAGTCCCAGCCATCKGGGATGAGGACAGCCATGCGGTGGTGAGTGACGGCGCGGCTGGCGTACCCGCCACCGCCCAGAAGCCCAAAAACACGGTCTCCCTTGGCCATGCCAATCACCCGCTCACCCGCTTCGATGACTACTCCGGCAAACTCCAGTCCGGGGATGTCAGAAGGAYTGCCCGGAGGGGC
The DNA here is from genome assembly GCA_002746355.1 of Dehalococcoidia bacterium. GTDB lineage: Bacteria > Chloroflexota > Dehalococcoidia > Lucifugimonadales > UBA3495 > UBA9611. Next base: position 48,670 of record NVWX01000015.1, read on the forward strand.
TGGGTAGCCGCCCTCACGCTGGAGCATATCGGCCCGGTTCAGGGCGCTGGCTTTTACGTCTACTAGAACATCTTCGGGACCGGGGACTGGGTCATCGACCTCCATCACCTTCAGGACATCGGGACCGCCGGGCTCAGTAATGACGGCTGCGCGCATCTATTATTTCCTCTGTAATTGGGTTGATGACGAGAGCACATAACTGTCTCTCAGAAGTCTGGGACAGTCTATCACCGGTGGCGGAACAGCGTAGGGGCACGATCCCGATGAATCGGGATGCCCCTACGCCCAGATGTTCCCGGTGGAAATCAGACTTCGTTTCAGTCGGAGGCCAAAGCCGCGTTGTGATCGTCGATGCGTTGCATCAGGTCGATGATCATGGGCATCGCTGGACCGTAGCGATCGGCATCATCGACGCCGTAGCCCTTGTGGTAGGCGGAGCGGAAGTTTACGATCGCACCTCCGGCGCCGGTGACCGAGGAGTCRTTTTCATCCCAGATGCCTCCGTGAATCAGGTCAGGCATCGAACCGGAATCGCGGAAGACATTCTTGGGGTCGCCGCCGTCTTCCACGATCAGCATYTGCTGCTCAAACTGACGGCGCATGAACACGATGGGCAGATCGGTGCGGCCCAGGTGCTCCGCTGTCCGGTCCATGATGTCACCCTGGGAGACCCAAGCGTGGGAGTCCTGAGCGAGAACGAAGTCCCAGATGGGCTTGCCGTCTTCGTCGAARATCGGGATGTCGTAGTAGGGTACGGAATCTTGTTCGCCAGCTTCRACCCCGTTCGGGGCCGTGTAGCAGCCGTAGGCGATGTGGTAGGTATTGGTGTCGTCGATGGGAACCCGTATCTGGAACTCCTGACGCACCTGTCCGGGCCCGCCGGTCTGGGTGAAGAACGGGAAAATGACCGTCGAGTGGCGGGATTGGCGGTCTTTATCGGCGCCGAGGTCTTTGGAGTAGTTGATACCTTTCTCCATGCCGTATTGGGTCTCATGGGCGTACAGGGACTCGATGCCCCGGCCCATGTCAATCCTGGAATGAAGAGTGGATAACTGCCGGTCCTTCGTCCGCTCATCAAGCTTGCCCTTCTTCTCCAAGATGTACTGGAAATTGTAGCCGTGGAGATAGACGCTGTGGGCCGGGTCGCCGGTGTTCTCGTGGCACTGGAGCCAGTTGCACTCAAGATGGGTTATCCCGATCTGGCGGATGGCGTTGGGCATCACGAACAGGTCCCAGGGTGGCAGCAACGGCGTCGGCTGCGGTCCCATGTAGGCCCAGACCAGACCTCCCATCTCCTGTACCGGGTACGACCCGATCTTGACCTGTTCCTTGAGCTTGTTGGTGGGCGATTCCAGGGGCGTGTCGATGCACTGACCGTCCGGGGCGAACATCCAGCCGTGATAGCAGCAGCGGAGGCCGTCCTCGTCRGGGATGCCGTACTTCATCAAGGTCATTCGGTGCGGGCACCGTTCGCCGATCAGACCCAGGTCGCCTTTCTTGGTGATGAACAGGACCAGGTCCTCTCCAAGGACCCGGATGGGCATCACGTCTTCTTCTTTGAGCTCGGCCAGCGGGCGGATGGGGAWCCAATAGCGGCGCATCAGCTCGCCCATCGGCGTCCCGGGGCCCACTCTGGTAAGTCTCTCGTTGGCTTCGGCGGTCAGCATGTTGACCCTCCATGATTGTCATCGATCKATCGGGTTTTCCGGGGAATTTCCCCTGTCTGATCAGATGGCAATCAGTATATCGCAGATTCGACAAACGCAGAAAACCGGCCAAGGCAGTTCCCCGGCCGGTCTTCTCTCTTTCAGCCTAACTTGAGTCTAGTTGGCGGTGRACGCTGTTTCCTCGCCGTTCACGGACACGGTATAGGTCCGGCGAAAATCAAAGCCTCCSCCCAGGGGAATCTCGGTGACGACCGCCGGCAAGTCGTCGGTGCAGGGCACGTTGTCCTCCGCGATTTCCAGATGGGTAACGGTGATTTCGATGCGGTCGATGAACCGGCGGTTGATCTGGTAGCCATCGAACCTGRAGCAACTGCTGCCCAAAGGCAGCYTGGAGACAACGGTCAGAAGGACCTCRCCGTCGGAAGCTGTTACTTCGACACTCTCGATGGGCGACTCTTTTCCGGCYATTGCCAGACCCGTCTCATCTTGGGCCGTGAAGGAGATCGTCAGGCCGCCGTTGATAGTCACGGTGTAGGCTTMCCTGGCGGTTAGCCCGCTGCCCAATGGGACCTCRCTCTCGTGATAACCGTAGATGGCCGTGCAGGCGATGGGTTGGTTGGGGTTGGGCATCAGGTTGGTCACATCGACCACGAACCCGTTGCCGTCCCGCTCAACCCGAATGCCGTCGAACTGTGCGCAACCGCTGGGCAACCCGGATGTGATCTTGAGGGTGTATTCGCCACCGGGCGTTGCCGGGGCCACTACCGCGGCGCCGTCAATGGGCGCCGGCAYCACGACCGTCTCCGGTTCCTCCGGAGAGGGATTCCCTTTGACCGRWGTTTCGGTAGGCAGARGTGTCGCCTTGACCGGTGTTTCAGTGGGCGGAGGTTGGGTGGGTGATGCCACGGTTGCGCTGCCTCCGCAGGCGACCGCCGCCAGAAGCGYCAACATGGTCACCAGAAACATGRTTTTGCCGATCTTCTTTTTCATCGCCGCCCTCCGTCCAGTATTTCTTTTTTGTGCCTTCYTTTGGTATGACGGAATYCGTCGCGATTATGTTCCCAGACGATTCGGCGGCCCGGCTGGAATCTTGAGATATACTACGGTRCCCGTCTCGAATTGATCTGGACCGCAAGCCTGACGATACTCCCGGAGGCGCCTCGATGACCAGTGCCAAACAGACCTTCACCGATAACCTAGACGCTTTCTGCAAGGACACCGATGCCTATCTGGCTGGGAAGCCAAGCGGCCCCCTGTCCGGCCTGACCTTCGCCGCCAAGGACATCTTTGATGTGGCCGGCCACGTGACCGGAGGTGGCAACCCTGATTGGAAGGCCACCCACCCGCCGGCCGAACGCAACGCCTGGATAGTGGAGACGTTGGTGAATGCCGGAGCGACTATGGTCGGGAAGACCCACACCGACGAACTCACCAGGGGCATCCTGGGTGAGAACGCCCACTACGGCACTCCCATCAACACCAAGGCCCCGGACAGAGTACCCGGAGGCTCGTCCAGCGGGTCTGCTTCGGCGGTTGCCGGAGGGCTGGTGGACTTTGCCCTGGGGTCTGACACCGGAGGTTCGGTGCGCATCCCCGCCAGTTTCTGCGGCCTATACGGACTGCGCCCCACCCACGGCCGCATCCCTTTGGAAGGCATCTTGATGCAGGCGCYCAGCTACGACACCATCGGCTGGTTSACCAGGGACGCGGTCACTTACGCCAAGGTAGCCGCAGCCGTGTTTCAGACCGAGATTCCTGACTTTACTCCCAGCCGCCTGGTCATTGCCCAGGACGCCTTCGATGAGGCGGACGAAGAAGTCTCGGCGGTATTGCTACCGATCGCCGAGAAGATCGGCGAATTGGCCGGAAGTTCAACAACCATGCGCCTGTCGCCCAATGGGCTGACTGAATGGGCTGTTCAGCAGAACGTCCTCCAATCGGAGGAAGCCTGGAACTCGGTGAAGGACTGGATCGACCAGGTAAATCCCAGGTTCAGTTTCTGGGTCAGCGAACGCTACAACCTWGCCATCGGCTTAACCGACGCCCAGTTGAAGGAAGCGGCGGTCCTSCGGGAAACCGTGAGGGCCAGGATGGACGAAGTATTCGCTGGCGGCGGGTTCGTATGCCTCCCAACCGCAGTCGTGCCGGCCCCGCTGCGTGGTCTACCCGCCTCGGCAAAAAAGGATGTGCAAGGACGGTTAAGCCGGTTGACYTGCATCGCCGGCACCACCGGACGTCCGCAGTTGAGCATGCCCTTGGKCGAGGTCAACGGCCTGCCGGTGGGGCTGTCCATCATGGGAGACCGAGGGTCTGACGAGGCGCTCATCGGGTTCGCCCGGAAGATCGAGGCTGCGCTGTCGGTCTAACCTGTGGACAGACACCAGCCTACGGAATAACATTTYGAGGTGACTCGATACGACGCCAGGGAGGAATATATCAATGGCCCATCAGGTTAATGGAGTAGTTGCCGCAGCCAAGGGCGGGCCGGTGAAATTGGTCCCTATCTTGGTGCCAGACCCAGGTCCCGGCGAGGCGTTGGTGCGGGTCAAGGCCTGCGGCGTCTGCCACACGGACCTCCATTACCGCGAGGGSGCCATCAACGACGACTTCCCATTCCTGCTGGGACACGAGGCGTCCGGGACCGTGGAATCGGTGGGCGACGGCGTGACCAACGTGGCSCCAGGCGACTTCGTGATCATCGCCTGGCGCGCCCCCTGTGGCACCTGCCGTTCCTGCCTGCGGGGCGTTCCCTGGTACTGTTTCTCCAGCCGGAATGCTTCGCAGCCGATGACCCTGGCCGACGGCACTCCATTATCTCCGGCGCTGGGTATCGGAGCATTCGCCGAACTGACCTTGGTGGACGCCGGACAAGCAGTGAAAGTATCGCCCAAGGCCAGCCCGGAAGCCGCGGGGCTGGTGGGCTGCGGCATCATGGCCGGAATCGGCGCCGCGATGCACACGGGCAACGTGGGCCGAGGCGACTCGGTAGCGGTTTTCGGCTGCGGCGGAGTGGGTAACGCAGCCATCGCCGGCGCTCGGCTGGCGGGCGCCCACACCATAATCGGGGTTGACCTGGACGACCGGAAGCTGGCCTGGGCCAAGGAGTTCGGCGCGACCCACACCATCAACGCTTCATCCACTGACCCGGTAGAAGAGATCAGGAAACTGACCGGCGGCAACGGCGTCAACGTGGCGATTGAAGCCGTGGGCAATCCCGTGACCTACGAGCAGGCCTTCTACGCCAGGGACCACGCCGGCACTGTGGTGCTGGTGGGCGTGCCCAGCCCCGACATGAAGATCGAGCTGCCGCTGCTGGAGATCTTCGGCCGGGGCGGCAGYCTGAAATCGTCTTGGTACGGMGACTGCCTCCCGTCCCGCGATTTCCCCATGCTCATCGACCTCTATCTGCAGGGACGCCTAGACCTGGATCGGTTCGTCTCCGAGACCATCGGCATCGGCGACGTGGAAGAAGCCTTCCACAAGATGGAACGGGGCGAAGTGCTGCGGTCGGTGGTGGTTTTTTAGGGGACCTGGAGCCGTCTCAAAAGGTTCTTTACGTACCTAAGGCCTAAGGGCTCGAGAGAGAACCCAGTAGACTCCTCGAACCCGACGGCCCAAGGTGTTCTTTCTCCACCACGGCGCCTATCTCGCCTTCCAGGCACAGGCGCAAGATATCTCATCGGCCATCTTCGTTATTCCCGGTTGATCAACTATCCATCGACACTGGAAGGCTCTTGATTTTCAACAGCGTGTCGATTCCGTGTATTTCCCTTCGTCGTATATTTGTAGGAAAAAAATTAACGAGGAGAAAACCATGAAATACCTACTTCTGATCTACGACAACGAAGGGAAAAACATGAGCATGTCGCCCGAAGCGATGAGCGAAAAATTGGACGAGTGGTTCAAGTACATCGACGAGCTCCGGGCTTCGGGGATCTTGTTGGACGGCTCAGCCCTCCAGCCCACGGCGACCGCCACAACTGTGCGAGTCGGAAATCCGGCTCCGCTGGCCACCGACGGCCCCTTTGCTGAGACCAAAGAGCAATTGGGCGGGTTCTATTTGGTCGACGCCTCCGACTTGGACGACGCCATCGGTTGGGCCGGCAAGATGCCACACATCGCAGATGGCGGGTCGGTGGAGATTCGCCCTATCATGGAGTTCGACCTCTGATCGATTCTAGGCCAGCGCTTGCGTACAGCAAGCGGCGGCCTCGGGAGCCTGATAACACGTTGGCCAAAACCTCCGCCACCCATCAAGGGATCGAGGCCGTTTTCCGGGACGAGTACGGGAAAGTCTCGGCGKCCTTGATCCGTATCTTGCGGGACTTCGACGCCGCCGAGGAGTCGATTCAAGAGGCGTTCGCCGTGGCTCTGGTCAGGTGGCCGGTCGATGGCGTTCCGGATAATCCGGCGGCGTGGATCACCACCACAGCACGGAGGAAGGGCATCGACGTTGCCCGCCGCGACCAAGCAAGGAACCGCRAATACATTCTCGTAGCAAGTTCTCAATCAGAGGAAGATGAATCCACGATGCTGGAAGGGATGAACGACTCGCGGCTGCACGACGATCGGCTCAGGTTGATCTTCACTTGCTGCCATCCCGMATTGAATGTTGAAGCCAGAGTGGCATTGACGCTCAGTACGCTGGRTGGCCTCACAACCCCGGAGATCAGCCAAGCGTTTCTGGTACCTGAAGCCACTATGGCCCAGCGCCTGGTTCGAGCGAAACGCAAAATCAAAGACGCCGGCATCCCTTACCGGGTGCCAGACGACAGCATTCTTCCCGACCGGTTGGACGGCGTGCTGACGGTGATTTACCTGATCTTTAACGAAGGCTATTCGGCCAGCGGCGGTGACGATGTTATTCGGCGCGACCTCTCTACCGAGGCGATCAGATTGGGAAGTGTGTTGGCTGAATTGATGCCAGATGACCCGGAGGTGCTTGGGTTGCTGGCATTGATGCTGCTTCAGGACTCCCGTAGAGATGCCCGTCAATCTGCTGATGGTCTCCAGGTGTTGCTCGAGGACCAGCACCGTTCAACATGGAACCATGAGCAGATCAAGCAGGGTGTCGCATTGATTGACCGCGCGCTCGAAATGGGGAGRCCGGGCCGATATCAGGTGCAGGCAGCGATCTCGGCCCTGCATTCCCAGGCGGCGACCGCGGGAAACACCGATTGGACTCAGATCGCGGCTCTGTACGAGGCCCTTAGCCAGTTACAGCCATCTCCRGTGGTTGAGCTAAACCGAGCGGTAGCGGTGGCCATGGCGCGGTCGATCATCGATGGCCTCTTAGCCATGGACCGGCCGGATGTGGCGGAGCCTCTACGCGACTACCGGTGGTATCACTCGGCACGAGCCGACCTGCTGCGTCGTTTGGGCCAGTCCTTGGAGTCACGCGCGGCCTACCAACGAGCGCTGGAATTGACCACGAATACATCTGAGATTCGGTTCCTCGAAAGCCGGTTGGCCGAGGTTAGCTAACCTGTACCTGCTGCGTAGTAGATCATCCAACGACTTGAGACTGAGGTAAGCCGTATGCCATACGACGAGAAATTGGCGGGCCRCGTCCGCGCCATCTTCCAGTCGGAACCCACCTACACAGAGAGGAAGATGTTCGGCGGCATCTGCTTCATGGTGGGAGGCAATATGGCCGTCGGCGTCACCGGCAGCGACCTGATGGTGCGGCCAGGCCCGGACAACTTCGAAGACGCCCTGATGCTGCCCCACGCCCGCCCCATGGACTTCACCGGAAGGCCCATGAAGGRCTTTGTTTACGTGGAGTCCGAGGGCATCGCCACGGACGCGGCCTTGGCTGAATGGGTGGAACGCGGCGCGGCCTTCGCCAGGTCGCTGCCGGCCAAGTAGCAGCGCCCGTGCGTCGGGTGCCCACGGCGGTAGCGGCCAGGGGCGCCGGATCAAGGCAACAGGAACCCCATGTCCCGGAAATCGATCAACGACCACCACGGAACATCACCTTTCACGGGACGATCAATCACCAACACGGACCCTTCTGCGGGGAGTTCGATGGCCCAGGTAATGTCTGCGCACATCTGGTCTAAGGGGTTATCGGGCCATCCCGCCACCAGACCCGGAGAATCCCCGTACCGCTCCTTCACCCCTATAGCGTATCCCTGCATCCGACCGACCAATTATTCGGCGTCCGAGCCCGCTGAGGACGCTTCCGGATAATAGACACTGAGCACTAATTTTCCGCCATCGGGCGTTTTTTTGAGACCAAAGGCAAATAGGTCCCATTCATTCAAGGTCCCCCCAATCCGGAGGCTTCGCGTATGCAACCGGCGCATCYCCTTCAGGCTCCAAAAAGCTCTGACGATCAAGGACTACCGCAGAAAGGAACACTCCAAGTGAACCGAGCACTGCTGAGACTCCGATGTCGCTGGAGAGGGCAAGGGCGTCCTCCGCACGTAGTTCGAGATATTCACCGATCGAACCGGTGYCCGGCGCGGCGATGATCGTATCATCGCTAACGAACACTCGGTTCATCCGGTTCAGCTCTAGAAGGGAGCCGGGGTCGCGAAAATCACCCTGGAAATCTTCTCGGATGGAGAAATACGTTTGGCCACCGGCCTCAGATTTGGCATAACCAAGCTCGGTCAATTTTTCGCTGACGCGGGTTTCATTGAATGAGCCTTTTAGAAATACGGGGCCGAGGGGTTCTGTGCTCGTCGTTCCGGTACTGACCGCAAGGTCGACCGAAAAGGGGTCAACCCCAAAAACGTCGATCCATTCACCAAGATCGCTCCGCATCTGCGAGATAAGATCGGGTGCTAAGACCACACCTGCGTACGCGGATGCGTACTCATCCCGTTCATCTTGGCTGAGAGCCCGCAATTGATCGGTGTCACCAGGTAGGKGCKCCAGCTGCCTCTAACGCTCCAAGCCTATTGCCGAACCAAAGTCCTCTCGTCTTAAGCGAGAGGGGAATCTTCCTCAGGATTTCCGCCCATGGCGGCTGCACATCTGCCGTGGCTTTGGGTGGTGGGCCGGGCGTAGGTGTAAGCGTGGTTGCGGTTGCGGCCGTAATGGGCGTGGGATCGAGTACCGCCTCAAGGGAAGATTCACTGGAACCGCAACCGGCTGCCAAGGCAACCAGAAATCCAATCGCGGCTAACCCAACCAATCGGAAAATGGGCCGCATCCCGATTCAATAATACTGGCGCCAAAAGGAAATCTGATCAACGATTGCCATTAGTGCCTCGGTTAAATGAAATGCTTTTGGCAACGGTATCACGGTAAAACTTACCAATACCGCATTTACGATACCTCTTGGCCGGTTATTATTGGCTGCCGGGGTTGAAGCGATCTGAAGCGATCATCAGGCGCCAGGGAAAATTGAGGCTAGATTGTGGTGCCTTTTGGTACAGAAAAGTTAGATCTAAGCGCCAAGCGATTTGAGCGACCGTCATGACTAGCTTATCGTCAGCAAAAGATAAAACGAACGGGCCGGCCCTATCTGTGATCCAGGGACCGGCCCGCTAGAACTAGTTTCAACGTAAACCGCTAGCCTACGCTTTGAAGCCCAGTTTACCTGAGGCCAACTGAGTCGGCCACGCTCTGGATATCTCGTCTGTCTAATCCCGGCATTATCGATCTGGTCAAAAAGATTCCTCGGCCTTCACCCCGCCAGAAAATCGAGTCGATCGCAAATGGCCTGYCTTTAAGCGGCGGTGCCTGGGACCTGATTCCGGATTTCCCCCGAACGTCCACACTCTCTCCGCCTCCTATGATTCCTTTCAGCAGAGGGCTTTCCTCGAGGAATATGAACGCACCGTCACTCGCCCGGTTCCAGGTCTGGASCACTCCTTTTTCGCCACCGACAGTACTATGTTGCATCACCACGATATTTCCTCGTTCGAATCCCGGAGGAATATAGCCGGGTGAGCTGAGTTTGTAACCTACTGCTTCTTCTGCGTCCGCAACTTGATCGAATATCAAAGCCCCGTCAGCTGGCGGGTGACCGGTTTCCAATGACTGTCCGGAAACCATCACCGTGTTGAACATGAACCCTAAGATCAAGCTCACGAGCAAAACGAAACCGACCGTTATCGTTTTCGTCGTTTTAGTCATGGTTGAACCCTCCTAATATGCTTTGGAAAATTGAGATTCCGGCTGCTAATTCGAATACCACGATTCATGATGCTTCAACGAGTCGGTRWSRMMGMANCSTKCCNNAYAWKWTGKANACSSRSYGRWSKRCYRCGGTSRNGTKRTKGTTYYYWMSGRRAYCNGKMGYMKTCYCAAAATGTYGTTTYCAACTCGTCGATATCGTCAACCAACAAGCGCCGCCGATTCCGGGTGCTATACTACCCGCACTTTCCTGGCAGGCTCAGTGAATGCCGGGATTTTGAGAGGTTGCTATGGATTTCGGCGCAATGATGTTTTCAACGGATTACTCCATCCGTCCCGACGACCTGGCCAAGATGCTGGAGGACCGGGGTTTCGAGTCGATGTGGGTACCTGAACACACCCATATCCCGGCGGACCGGACCAGCCCCTGGCCCGGCGGCCCCGACCTGCCCAAGGATTATTGGCACACCTATGACCCGTTCCTGGCTCTCACCGCAGCCGCGGGAGTGACCACTGACCTGAAGCTCGGCACCGGCATCTGCTTGATGATCGAGCGCGACCCCATCACCACCGCCAAAGAGATCGCCAGCCTGGACATGCTATCCCGAGGCCGGTTCATATTCGGCGTCGGCGGCGGCTGGAACGCCGAGGAGATGCGGAACCACGGCACCAATTTCAAAAGCCGCTGGCGCATCCTTCGGGAAAAGATACTGGCCATGAAGGAGATTTGGACTCAGGAAGAGGCCGAATTCCACGGCGACCACGTTAATTTTGACAAGATGTGGGCCTACCCCAAGCCGGTGCAGCGCCCCCATCCGCCCATCCTCATGGGCGGCGACGGCCCCACGACCTTCGACCGGGTGGTGGAGTACTGCGACGGCTGGATGCCCATCGGCGGACGAGGCTCCGGTGGCGCCAGCCTGGCGGAGAAGATCGTCTTGCTGAAAAAGCAAGCTGAAGAAGCCGGCCGGGACCCGGATTCCTTGAACATCACCAGCTTCGGTATCCGCCCAGACCCGGACCTGATAGTTAGGATGCGAGACGCCGGAGTCGACCGTGTTATCTTCACGCTGCCCTCGGAAGAGCGGGCGGCGGTCACCCCCCTGATCGATGAGTGCGCCAAGCTGATCTCATAGACCGATAAGATTCGGACGCCCGCAAACGGGAAAAGAACAAAGAGTCCCGATGGCCGCTTAACAACGACGGCCATCGGGACTTTTTCTATTATTTTCAACCATCAATCTGGGGCAGATATGCGGGCCGATCGGCCCACTTTATGCGGCCCAATCAACACTTGAGGATAGATTTTCCAAAACCTAASCTTGTATCTGCAGCACCTAAATAGGTACAGGACTTGTTTCGGCGGAGGCGCTGATTTGGAAACAGTAAAAAGCAGGTGCGCGATGATCGGCTGCAGCCGGAAGGTCTACCGGGCGTTGGCCGTCGCTCCAGGCACGGTGGTTGAACTCTGCGCCGAACATTACTCAGAGGAACAGGCCGACCTGGAACTGAATAAAGCCGCTTAACAGAGTGGAATCCCCAGGCACGGCCGTCCTTGGCCGTTAAATACGCCCTCCCACCTTCTGGCGCCCCCRGTCCGCCCTGGACCGGGGGCGCTTTGCTTTCCTAGACCTCGGTCCGTTTGGGGAGGGGCAACATAGCAAACGCCACGGCGGCAAAAGCGAACAACCCRGCGACATAGAACAGGCCCGCCTGGAAGCCCGAGATCTCGTAGATGGCGCCGGCGATCAATGGGGATACGGCCGCCATCAGRAAGCTGACGAAGGACACTACACCCAGTCCGATGGTGGCCTCATCACGCTCAAGGACATCGAATAATGCAGCAGTAAGAATCGGTTGGTCCGGATATAAAAACATGCCTAGAAGGACGATGGTGATGGTCAGCGATACGCCGTCGTCGAATACAACCATCAAGAGCGCAATGGCACAGGACCACACCAGACCCGGGACCAACACTTGTTTGCGTCCAATTCTGTCCGAAAGCATCCCCGCCAAAGGTTTGGCCAGAAGTCCGACGGCGATCAGAAGCGAGATATGAAATCCTCGATTTAGCACGCCCAAGTCCAGGTCATTGCCAAGATACAAAGCGAGCAGGGTAACGATGGCGCCGAGGGCCATCGACCTCAGGCCCCTCACCAATGTCATCCCCCGCAAGAGAGGGTTTCTAAACAGGGTCTTGGTCGTTGCCAACCTCTCGGCAAGGCCGGCGGCTTTGGCCTCATCTTCTTTGACATCGCCGATGCCTTTGAAAACCCAGACAGCCATGAAGGCCATGAAAACCGGCGCCACGGCGTAGATGCTCAGGATGCCRCGCCAGSMCATSACCASCARCAGKAMMCCKGTSANCWGCGGKSCSKMNGACGTCGCCGAYRYTKCCGCCRACTCCGTGGAAGGAAAGCATGACACCCCTGCGGCTGGCGAAGTGGTGGGACAACGAAGCCGCCGCGGGCAGGTGCCAAAGCGAATGGGAGACCGAAACGACTGACACGCCAAGCAACAATAGTGGGTATACCGGGGAGATTCCCATCAGCAGGGAGCCCAATCCGGAAGCACCAACGCAAACGGCAAGCAACCACCCCCACCACCGGCGCACCATGCCGACCACCACCCCACCGGGCAGCGTGATCAGGCCGGAAGTCAGTTCCCGCACTGCCTGAATCCCGCCAACCCCAACGCCGTTCAGGCCAAACGTTTGCTGAATCTCAGGGACCAACACCACGAAACTTTGGAGGATCCAATGGAAGGCCACGTGGCCGACGGCTAGAGCCGTGACCATCACCCGGGCCGTCAGCCGGAGGTCTTTGGTACCCTCGATTGTTGTTTCAGAAGCCGCCATAGCTCGACCTCGTGGACCGATTTTCGATTATTTGGGAATTCCCGTNGAGTATATCCAAGGCGGGAGGTACAATCTGTCGGCATGCAGCCAACAAATACCTCAAACAAGACAGAGATCGATTCCGCCCATCACGATTCCTACGGCGAGGAGATCGACCGTCCGGTTGTGGTCCGTGCCTCCGAGTATCCAGACGGGTTTCGGTCGGGCGATCACTGGCACGCTAGAGCCCAACTGGTCTACGCCTGCGCCGGGGTGGTGAAGGTCACCTCAAAACAGGGCGCTTGGGTGGTCCCCCAGCACCGGGGCGTTTGGATCCCGGCACGGACCGAACATCAGATAGAGTCGGCCGGCGCATTCTCCATGCGGAGCCTGTACGTCCGGGAGGACGGTGTCTTGGGGCTGCCGGCARAGTGTGGGGTCGTAGGTGTGTCTCCCTTGCTCCGGGAGCTGATCTTGACCGCGGCGGAGGCCCCTCAACTCTACGATGTGGWTGGRCGGGACGGGCGCGTCATGGACCTGATCTTGCACGAAGTCCGCCGCTTGCCCGCCGTGGCTTTGCACCTGCCCGAGCCCACCGACTCTCGGCTCCGGCAGATCACCGCGGCTCTCAAGRAGGAYCCGGCAGACACCCGCACACTGGAAGCTTGGGGGCGTCTGGCTGGCGCTAGCCCTAGGACGTTGGCCAGGCTTTTTCTAACGGAAACAGGGATGACATTCAGGCAATGGCAGCAGCAGGCCAGACTTCTTGACGGTCTGATGCGATTGGCCCAAGGCGAATCGGTTACGTCGGTGGCCCTTGAAGTCGGCTATGAAAACCCCAGCGCGTTCATAGCGATGTTCCGCCGCACCCTTGGCGTGACCCCAGGCCGGTATTTCTCCACGGAAGTTTAGCTAGATAGCCCGTATTGGCTATTACAAAATGGCAATTTTGAGGGGTGCCAWTTCGCCTTTCTATCCGTTATCATTTTCGCCAGCCGGGTATCCAGTCTGGGCAGGCACGANAAAAAWCATTTTAYCCTGGTCGAAAAACTCCARAYCTTGGACTGATTTCTGTAGCCTGACCGGNGAAAATGTGTGCCAACACGGTACAAGTTTTGGGCGGCCGACCGATGGAGACCCTGGCCAWATGATGAGATACGACGGCAAAGACAAGAAGCCAAAACGCGAGGAGAATGTACGATGACTACTACCACGGAATCAGTACTCTCAGACGACCTGCTTAAACGCTGCATGGANMYGGGCGCCCGGCTACGACCGGGACAACAAGTTCTTTGAAGAGGRCTTCAAGGAACTGAAAGAAGCCGGATACATGCTGGCCGCAGTGCCCAAAGARCTGGGCGGTCTGGGCCTGAATCTGGCGCAGATSTGTCAGGAGCAACRCCGTCTGGGATACCACGCCGCGGCGACGGCTCTGGCTGTAWATATGCACTTCTACTGGACCGGTGTCGCGGCCGACGTTTRGCGCAGCGGCGACAAGTCAACTGAGTGGATGCTAAAAGCGGCCGCGGATGGAGAGATHTTTGCCGCGGGGCATGCCGAAAGCGGCGHTGAACTCCCTCTCTTACTCTCCACCACCAATGCGGAAAAGGTGGACGGTGGATACAAATTCACCGGCCGCAAGTCTTTCGGCAGTCTGACTCCTGTTTGGACCTTCTTGGGATTACACGGTATGGATACCAGTGACCCGGATGCGCCGAAGATCGTCCACGCCTTCATGCCCCGGGACAGCAGCGGATATACCATTCACGAGGTCTGGGACACCCTTGGGATGCGCGCCAYTCAGAGTCAAGACACGGCACTTGACGGCGCCTTCATRCCCGACAAGTACATCCCGCGGGTCGTAGACGCGRGTTTTGCCGGAGTTGACCTATTTGTGCTGAGCATTTTCGCCTGGGCYCTGATGGGCTTCGCCAACGTCTACTAYGGCAACGCCCAGCACGCTCTGGACCTAACCATCGAGTCTGTCAAGAACAAGAAATCGCTGGCGCTCACCCGGAGCATGGCCTACCACCCGGAGATACAGCATTCCATCGCCGAGATGGTCGTCGACATGGAAGGTGTTGGCGCCCACCTAGACCGGGTCACTCAGGAATGGTCCGACGGCGTCGACCATGGGGGCGCCTGGGCGGTGAAGTTAACCGCAGCCAAGCTCCATGCGGCCGAAAGCACCTGGAGAGTCGTGGACGAGTGCATGGACCTCCAGGGCGGGTTCAGCATCTTCAAGGCTGGCGGGTTCGAGCGCATCTGGCGTGACGCCCGATTGGTCAAGATTCACCCATCCAACAAAAACCTGACCATGGAGATAGTGGGCAAGATCACGTTGGGAATCAACCCAGACGAGGCTCCCCGCTGGGGCTAGCAGCTCTCAGCTTCAAGCYWTMRSSGARYWKRWMMYSARMRSRSCCGRMGKSYTYRRSGCSGSRMCYTWWMATWGCTGACCGCTGACGGCTAAAGGTCTTCCGGTGGTAGAAAGGCGGTGGGTACTATGGCTGTCCCTTGCCCCACTCCCGTGGTGTCGCCTTTCTGGTTCTTGACTTCGATGGCCACCGAAACACGGCTACCGTTAGCCTCTTTGGTAGTTCCTGTCACGATGCCGGTGAACGTGATGGTATCGCCGGGTCTTACCGGCCTCAGGAATCTGAGGTCCACGGTGCCGGTGTGGTTGAATACTTCCGGCCCGAAGTGCCTCCGGAGCATCTCGATGGCAAAAGTGAGGGACATACGCCCCGAGGCAACAGTGCCTTCAGTGCCAAGTACCTCTTTCGCGGCATGTGCGTCGGTGAACTGAGACGGCCCGGTGTTTCCGGCGCTGCCTTCGAAAAGGTYTATTGCCTCTTGGGTCARCTCTTTCACCAAGGGCGTGATCTCGTCCCCTTCTGCGTGGCTTMTGATTACCCTCCCCATTTCCTRCCCACCTCCGACGGCTGCTTGAGYTCGTGGGTGATCACCCGGTCGATCAGCCTGCCGTCTTCATCCACTGAAACGGCCTCGGTGACGATATAATTCTTGCCCCTTCTGAGATATTTGTCGGCGATCCACGCGGTAACGGTCAACCGCTTGCCTGGCGTGGGCGGGTTATAGCAGTGAAAAGCACACCGGGCGTTCACCGACCCGGCGTCGGTATATCTGTTGTTGTACTGGCGTACATCCACTTTGTGGGCGATGGTCGGGAAGCTTGCTTCCGGGTCCATCACCCCTTTGCGGTAGGTGTCGATCATCTCTTGGGTCAGCAGATATTCGAATTTTTCGAAGGTCTCGCCCACTTCCAGGGCGTCCCAGTCCAGTTCGATGCGGTCATCAACTTCGGCCATATCGGTCCCGTCCTCTCTGATGAATCATTTCCGTTGGAAATTCCACAGCATTATACATTTTGAGGAATCTCGACGGATGAAGTCCTAACCGGATATCCTAACGTGTTATTAATAAGCCCCATTAGGAGATATTATGACTGGCGAAGCGGAATTCTGGTATGACGCCCCAGCCACCGGCCCCCACYCAGGCCGCGCCTGACCCCACCGCCATGCCTGCACCTACCAGCACCCCCGAACCGATGGAACTACCGGACGTAACCGTGGAGATCAGCAGCCAAGGCCCYCWGGGGCCGCACCTAGTGGACTCCGATGGCATGACCCTGTACCTGTTCAACCAGGACGATCGGGACGCTCCGGCCTGCGCCG
>NVWX01000015.1:64973-79577 GCA_002746355.1 Dehalococcoidia bacterium
ACAAGTGGCCGCCACTGATATCGACTTCGGCGCTCATGGCCGGTGAAGGAGTGAATGCGGACCGTCTGGCAATTATTCGGCGAGCGGATGGATCCAGGCAGGTCACTTATAACGGCAAGCCCCTCTACTATTTCGCCGACGACCAAGACCCGGGAGACACGATGGGCCAAGACTCGGTCGACAAGTGGTTCGTGTTCTCCCCGGATGGCGGGCCGGTCCGGACCTMMGCTGTCTTGAACGCCAACGAGAACGGGGCGTTGGGCACGATTCTGACCGACGAAAACGGCAATTCCCTGTACCTCTTCACCAGGGACGAGCGCGGCGATTCCAGTTGCACCGGCGGYTGCGCTCTAGCCTGGCCGCCTCTGTTGACCATTGACCACCCGGTGGCGGGCGACGGTCTGACCGAAGACCGCATCGGCACCATCAGCCGGGGCGACGGCGTCAAACAGGTGACCTACAACGGCAGGCCGGTTTATTACTTCGCCGACGACGAAAAACCCGGCGACGCCATGGGACAAGACCGGGGCAGGGYCTGGTTCGTGGTCACCACTGACGGCGGTCCGGTATACACCAACGCACCAGTGAATGCCGCTGAGACCGGWGAATTGGGCACCATCTTAACTGATGCGTCCGGGCGCACCCTCTATCTATTCGACAGAGACGAGCCGAAAATCGCCACCTGTTCCGGAGGCTGCGCCCTGGCCTGGCCACCTCTGATAACGGTGGACTTCCCGGCGCCTGGAGAAGGYGTATCCGGCGCCCGCATCGGAACCACGGCCCGCGAGGACGGCTCACTCCAAGTCACATTCGACGGCAACCCACTTTACTACTTCGCCAATGACGAAAAACCCGGCGACGCCACGGGACAAGGCCGGGGTGAAGTCTGGTTCGTGATCAACAACTCCGACCCAACGTCCATTGTCCTACGGGAGCAGAACGGCTCGGGGCAGACCGGGACGGCGGTATTGTCAGGAACGGGGAACTTCACCAATGTTTCCTTGAGCCTTTCCGCAGGCGCTCTGGGGAGTGAGTTGGTCCRCATCCATGAAGGTCAATGCCTACCCGCCGACCTGGGCGGTGTGGCCTACGCGTTGACTAGCTTCGAAGTCGGCTCAGGCTCTTCAGTTTCTAACGTTGAGGCTTCCATCGACAGCCTCGCCACCGGCGGTTTCGCCATCAATAGCCACCAAGCTGGAGAGCCTTCGGTCTACACCAGCTGCGGAAACATCTCCGCCGGCGGCGACTCGCTCTCCATCACCCTGAACGAGTTGAACGGCTCAGGACAGAACGGGTTCGTCACTCTCAGCGCTAGGGGAGACCAGACCGAGGTCGTGGTGTCAGCCGATGCCGGTATCTCCGCCTTGGCCCATATCCACCAGGGTGGCTGTAACACCTTGGSCGGCGTGGCCCACGGGCTGAGTGRCACCTCAGGSRGCATCTCCTCAACCACCATTGACGCCACCCTTGCGTCATTGATCAACGGGAGCTTCGCGGTGAACCTGCACACTGACGGGAACCCTGGGGTGTACAGTTCCTGCGGCGACATCGCGGTGACGGGTCAGTCGCTGACCATCGCTTTGGGCGAGTTGAACGGCTCCGGTCAGTCCGGGTGGGCCACACTTACAGCCCAAGGAGAGCAGGCTCTGGTCGTGGTCTCAGCCACTCCCGGAATCTCCGACCTGGCCCACATCCACGACGGAAACTGTCAGACTTTGGGCGGCGTGGCCCACGGGTTGAGCGATACCTCCGGAGACAGCTCGTCCGCCGTGGTTGACGCCACTTTGGGTTCATTGATCGCCGGCGCCTTCGCTATCAACCTGCATACCGACGGCAACCCTGGGGTCTACAGCTCCTGCGGCGACATCCGGAAGCCTCTGGCGGTGGCGACTCTGAGTGCCAGTAATGACGACACTCTTTATGAGATTCTGACCGACCAGCGCAAMAACGGGGCCGGGCAGTGGTTGTTCGCGGGTAAGACAAGAAACGGCGAGGTGCGCCGGGGGCTGATAGCCTTCGACGTCGCCTCTGGGATCCCGGCCGGGTCCACCATCGTCGGCGTTTCGCTGACCATGACCGTGTCCCGGACCATCGCCCAGGCCACCGAAATCGGGCTTCACCGGGTTGAAAGCGAATGGCGGGAAGGGTCGGTCAACGCCTTCGGCAACGAGGGTTCAGGGGCCGGCGCCGACGCCCAGSCGGGAGACCCAAGCTGGACCCACCGGTCCTTTGATACCGCAGAATGGGACACCCCAGGCGGAGATTTCGCTCCCTCCGCCAGCGCCACCACCAACATAAACGGCCGCACGGCCCACACCTSGGCCTCCACCAGCCGACTGGTAGACGACGTCCAAAGCTGGCTAAMCAACCCAGACGGCAACTACGGTTGGCTGGTTCTGGGGGATGAATCCAGGAATCAAACCACCAACCGTTTTAATACCAAAGAGAATGAAGACTCGGAAAGCGGACCGGTGTTGGTGGTGGAGTACCGGCCGGGGTAGGGGGATGCCCGGCTCACTACGGCCTAACAAACCCCAAATTATCCCGCAGCGTCCCCTCACCATACTCCCGCCGGAACAACCCTCTACGCTGCAGTTCCGGCACAACCAGGTTCACAAAATCCTCGTAGGCGCCGGGCATGTGGGTGGCGGCTAGGACGAAGCCGTCGCAGGCTTCGGCTTGGAACCAGGACTCCATCTGGTCGGCGACCTGGACTGGGGTGCCGGAGAATACAGTGAATTCGCTGAGGGTGCCCCGGCCGGACGCCTTTATGAAATCGTTGACGCTGGGGTTTTTGGTGCCGCTTAGCCCRATCACCCGGTCGAGGAAGCCCCTCAGGCCGGTCATGGACGCCAGTATCTCGTCGGATAGCGGCTCGTCTACGGGATGCTGGGAGAAGTCGTAGTTAAATACCTCGGAGAGGAGAGTCAGCGAGTCCGTCTGGTTAGCCAGGCTTTCTATTTGCTCCAGCTTTAGTTGCGCCTTTTCTTCCGTCTCATCCACCACCACGTACACCGCTGGGGCGACCCGCACCGAGTCCGGGTCACGGCCGGCTGCTTCTGCTCGAGAACGTAGGTCGTCTCGGTAGGCTTTGCACGCCTCGGGAGTGGGGTAGATCACGAACAGCAACTCGCCCCATCGGGCGGCAAACTCCCGACCTCGCGGCGATTGGCCCGCCTGGATCCGCACTGGATGGCCTTGGGGAGAGCGGGGCACGGTCAGCGGCCCACGCACCTGGAACGACTCTCCCGAATGGTTGACCCGGTGGACCTTGGCCGGGTCGGCAAACCTGCCCGTTTGCTTATCCAACAGCACCGCGCCGTCCTCCCAGGAGTCCCACAGCTCGGCGGTGGCCTGCATGAACTCGTCGGCCACGTCGTAACGATCATCGTGCTCGAGGTGCTCCGCCACGCCGAAGTTCCGGGCCTCTGAATCGTTCAATGAGGTCACGACGTTCCAGGCGACCCGGCCTTTGGTGAAGTGATCCAACGAGGCGAACAGACGAGCCACGTGGAAGGGCGGGTAATAGGTGGTCGAGTAGGTGGCGCCCAGACCCAGATGTTTGGTCGCCAGACCCATTGCGGTGATGATGGGGACCAGGTCCAGCTTGACTACCCGGACGCCGTGTTCAACCGCTTCTTCGAATGAGTCGCCGAAACGGTCGGGCATGGCCAAGCGGTCGTCGATGAACGCCAGATGGAATTTCCCCTGCTCCAATGTGGCCGCGATGCCCTGGTAGAACTCTAGGTCCAGGAAGCCGGRGACCGTGTCCGGATGACGCCACGAGCCGGTGTAGTTGGAGCAGTTGGAGGCCTGCAAAAACGCCACCAACAACATCTTCCGGTCCGTGTTATCAGCCATATCCCAACGCCCTCCAGGCGGTTATCGGATCAGACCAGCGATTCTTGGCCTGTATGTAAATGTGTGGTTGGACGTACCGGCGGCTTGGCCGTCAAAACGATCAGACTACAAGTCAAGGCGATTCCACCGAATAGCAGGAACACAAAGGTATAACTGCCCCGGGAATCGAATAGCACCCCTGCCAGCAGAGGCCCCGCGGCCTGGCCCATCAGGACACCGGTCTCGCTGATGCCCCTGATCCGGCCCAGCGAATCGCGGCCATAGTAATTAGCATACATGATGGACATGACCACATTGGTCCCCGCGGATACCAAGCCGATCAGCGCGGCCACCACGAAAGCTCCACCGATGGAATCCACCGTGAGCAGGAACAACGTGCTGCTGCCCAGGACCAAGAAGATCAGGCTATAGGCGTACCGMGGCTCGAACYTTTCCAGCACCCGGCCCCAGGTGATGCTGCTAACGGCGGCTACCMSCCAACTGAACGCCAAGGCCGACGCGGACGACGTGAGGGTCAGGCCTTGGTCCCGGTAATAGGCACCGATGTGGACGTTGGTGCCGGTGCTGACACCCAACGCGGCCATCCCCATGAAGAACAATATCCAGAACGACCGGGTCTTTAGGGCCTCGGCCACGGTCCAGGAATCGTTGATGTGGCCGGTCACCTCCGGGGAATCTGTATTAGCCGGCGGYGAGTYCTGGTCGTTRTCRGGGAGYAGYCCGATGTCCTCRGGGCGTTCCRCCACMRGMRMMWRSKRCGGCGCCACCGAGACCGCCAATACCACGATTCCCAGGCTGAGCCDGGCGGCCTTGATGCCATAGTTCTCGATCACCTGGGCTGTCAGAATCGTGAACACCAGTCCGCCGATGGCGCCGCAGAGGAAGATCACACCGATGGCCCGGCCCCGCTTTTTGATAAACCAGCGAGAAGCAACGGTGCTGGCGCCGATGGGCGCCGGTGTGTGGAAGACCACCCGRGCGGCGGCAAAGGCCAGATAAAAAGTTAGTGGGACTGTTGCCCAAGCCAAGGACATCATCGCCACGCCCATTACCAGCATGCTGACCACCAGCACCGGACGCACGCCGTAGCGGTCGATGGCCCAACCGATGGCCGGCGACAGCACCAGCGCAGCCAGCGCTCCGGCGCTGACGGCCCCACTGATCAGCGTTCGGCTCCAGCCGAACTCCTGGGACAAAGGAAAGATGAAGATCGTCAGCGTGGTGATATTGGGCGCCATACGGGCGAATACAGCCGTGCCCGATGCCCCAACCACGACCCATCCGTAATAGAAGGGCAGGGAATTTTTCAGCCTTGAAGCTATCCGCATGTAAATATCATCGCTAAGTAACCGCTCTGATCGGAGCTCTAGCCTTGAGCACCAACAGACTACAGGCGAGGGCCAGTACTACGAAAGCTGAGAATATCGTACTGTAGCCGCCCTGCAGGTCAAATAGAATACCGGCGATGAYCGGTCCGGTCGCCTGCCCCAGCAGAACTCCCACCTCGCTAAGCCCCCGGATCTTGCCCAAAGACGACCGGCCGAAATAATTGGCGTAGATCACAGAGGGCACAACGTTGGAACCGGCGGAAACTACCCCGAACAGCCCGGCCGCCAGGAACACGCCGAGCGTTCCCCCAACGAATATCAGGTACAGGGTGCTCCCAGCCTGGAATAGGAACATCACGGAATAGGCGTAGCGCACGTCTATCCGRTCGGTGACCCAACCCCAGGTCACGCTGCCGAAAGCCGAAACCGYCCAACTGAGACTCACCGCTAGCGCCGCGGACGTCGGCCCCAGACCTACATCCCGGAAATAGGCGCCCATGTGGACGCCGATACTGGTGTGGACGAAGAACGCGGCGAACCCCATGAAGACCAATATCCAAAAGGTCCTGGTGTGAACGGCTTCCCCAAGTGTCCAAGAGTCGGTATCGCCGGCCGCGCGGGCCGGCGGCCCGGTAGACCGGACCACGGACCGAGTATCCGGACTCTCAGGCGGCGCGCCATCGGGCAGCAGGCCGATGTCCTCGGGTTTTTCAGCCAGCAGCAGCAGCGATGGCGCAACAGAAAACAGCAGCACGACCAGGCCGATGGCGATCCAGGTCGCTTTCAGCCCGTGATTCTCGACCACCAGAGAGGCCAACATKGTGAAGACGATTCCGCCTATGGCGCCGAACAGGAAGATCATGCCGATGGCGCGGCCGCGTTTTCTGATGAACCACCGGGCGGCAACGGTGCTGGCGCCGATGGGAGCTGAGGTGTGGAAGACGACCCGMGCCGCGGCGAACGCTATATAAAATGTCAKTGGAGTCGTGGCCCAAGCCAAGGAGATCATCGCCAAGCCCAGGCCAGTCACGCTGACCGCCAGCACCGGGCGCGCGCCGAACCTGTCGATGGCCCAGCCCACAACAGGGGAGAGGACCAGCGCCGCCAATGCCCCGGCGCTGACAGATCCGGCGATGAGGGTACGGCTCCAGCCCAATTGCTGGGACATGGGGAAGATCAAGACGGTGAGCGTGGTGATCGCCGGCGCCATGCGAGCGAAAACGACCGTGCCGGCGGCGCCCACCACGATCCAGCCATAGTAGAAGGGGAATTTATCCCTCAGGCGGGACGCAAGTAACATTCAGGCAGCCTTGCCGCCCAGGATCACGGTAGGACGGAAGTGGAGATCATGTGTCAGGCCGGACCAGGCAGGAAACAGCCCTAAAGCGGGGCTTCCGATGTGCGGCACCCCAATGATACACAAATGCGAATCACGAGACTGGGCCCTCGATCTCAAACACTCGATATACCAGGCAATGGCCCGGGCATGGTCATTTTAAGATTGACTGTGGGCTCMGATGGTTAATATAATGAGGCRCCCCAAAACAGCCAAGTGAGCCCCGTATTTCGTGGCATTCCTATGCCACGCTGGGCCAAATAGGGCCATAACGGGACTGAGAATCTCCCACGGAGGAATAGCCCATGGCCCAACAGCAAGCAGCATTACTCAAACCCGAGTCCTTGGTCGCCGAGTTCAAGAAGAACGGCGTTACCCACATCGTGACCATTCCTGACAGCGAGACTAACTATCTTTACGAACTGATGCTAGAACAGGACTGGCTGGACGTYGTCCCSKCWTCYMGKGARGGCGAGACCTTCGCCATCGCYNTTGGRCNTGATCGTRGGCGGSAARGTYCCCGTMTGYKTGATYCAAAACACSGGCATGATGGARTCSGGMGACTCMATMCGKGGSATGGCYWTSGAYTCMGGYTTYCCRYTGGTCATGYTKATMGGYTACCGRGGTTGGAMSCGCCAYGGSGTGATYACCGACTCSGCGGCCCGCTACACKGAGMCWTTCCTMMAYGCYATGGGCATCAACTACTAYYTGKTGGARMMKGAYGASGACGCMYCGMGRATMTCGGTSGCKTTYGAGGARGCCCGSRMSAACAAYCGKCCMGTNGSCGKTCNTGGTRGGYGACGAATACCACGGCTTCAACCGGACGTAGGCAACCGCCTAACCTCGGCGCACCCAAATTCCTACTTGATCAATTCATTTGGAGATAGCAAATGTTCGACTCAGCAGATATGTTCAGGGCCTTTCAACCGCATCGRGACAAGGCCATCGTATTGGTAACCGGCACCGCGGGCCGCGACTGGCGGGAAATCTCAGATAACGAGACCCGCGACCTGACCCTACAGGGCGCAATGGGCCAGACCAATTCGGCGGCCCTGGGATTCGCCCTTTCCCAGCCCAACGAAAAGGTGGTGCTCTTCGACTCGGAAGGGTCGCTTCAGATGAACATGGGCATCCTCGGCACCATCGCCGGGAAGAAGCCCAAGAACTTCTTCCACTTCCTGATGGACAACGAATGCTATGCCACCACGGGCGGGCAGCCGGTGCCCAATGCCTCGGAGATCAACTATGCCGGTATGGCCAGGGAAGCCGGCTATACCGCCACCTTCCAGTTCGACAACTTGGAAGAGTTCACCAACAACATCGAAGCGATCATGAAGGAAGAGGGACCCGTCTTCGTCGCAATGAAGATGATTCCCAAGATCGAGAACGAGCCCATCGGGCGCCGGGTGCGGAAACCCCAGCGGTCCAGGGCCGAGACCATCAAGGTGTTGCAGGCCGAACTGGGAATAACTGCCGCCTAGGCGTCTAGGTCTATTAACGGACCATATTCTCATTGGTTCCCGCAATACCGCCCCGCCCTCTATATTGACGATTACCAAGTCGGGGAATATGATGCGCAGGTGGTTTAGGTGTAACGCCGGACATATTCTTAACTATGTTACGGATCYTGAAACACCACGACGATTATAGTTGGATTTGAGCCTCATAYCACCGATAATCGCCACGGATTTCCCAAGATGGACCCCGCCAAATTGTTGAGTTGGGAGGAAACAATTGTCTAATCAAGATATCTCATTAATGGCTCATCTCATGCGCCGCGCCGGGTTTGGCGCCCCATTGGAAGAACTGGAAGCCAGGGCGGCCAAAGGATATGACGCCACTGTCGAAGAACTGCTAGACCCCGAATCGCAGCCACCGATGGAGCGCGACATCATGATGCGCTACAAGACGGAATGGCTCTCGCAGGCCGGACTGGAAGGCCAACAAGAAGAGTGGGCCTTCCGTATGATTAACACCAAGCGCCCGCTTCAAGAGAAGATCGCCCTTTTCTGGCACGGTGTTTTCGTCACCGGCCATGCCAAGTGCGAATACCCCCGGCAACAGATGATGGAATTGGACATGTTCCGCACCGTCGGATTGGGCAGTTTCCATGAGCTGCTCATGGGTCTGTCCAAGGACCCGGCCATGGTCTTCTATCTGGACAACTGTATGAGCCACAAGGGCGCCATCAACGAGAACTGGGGCCGGGAACTATTAGAACTGTTCTCCCTGGGCGTCGGAATGGACGGCGATTTCAACTACAGCGAGGATGACGTCAAGGAAGCAGCCCGCGCCTTCACCGGCTGGACCGTGACCAACTCGGTTCCCCGCTACCCCTACGGCAAGTACGAAGCCAAGTTCATGTTCGACCCCCGCGACCACGACGCCGAAGAAAAGACCTTCCTGGGCGAGACCGGGAACTTCAACGGCGAAGACATCGTGGACATCATCGTGAAACAGCCCGCCACCGCCAGGTTCATCGCGCGGCACCTCTACAACTTCTTCGTCGCCGACGARCCCCAGGTGCCGGCCTGGAAGGACACTCCACCCAGAGACGCCGAGGCCATCAAACAGTTGGAAGACGAGTATTTCCGCTCCAACTACGACATAACCTCGATGCTGCGGTTGCTGTTCAARTCGGACTTCTTCAAAGAAGCCAAGTTCGCCAAGATCAAGAGCCCAGCCGAGACCGTGGCCGGAACCCTGCGCCTGGTGGGAGACTTTACATTCCCCAAGCCGGGCCTGGACGCCGTAGCCTTGAACATCCGGTACATGGGCCAGGAYTTGCTGAACCCGCCCACRGTKGAGGGYTGGCAYACMGGGCGSGAGTGGATCGAYTCCGGRACGCTGGTGGARCGCATCAACTTYAMCGCCGACCAGGTGGGCAACATCAACCATCCCGGCGTGAAGGACATCATCAGCCGAGTCGGGCAAACCGGGYCCGTATTGACCGCCGACCAGTTGGTTGACGGTTGTCTGGAGAATCTGGGCGCTTATCAATTGGCCGATGAGACCCGGAAGCAGCTGTTGGAACTGGCCGAAGGAGAAGGGGAGATTCGCAGAGACGCAGAGGAATTCCCCGTCCGGGTAGCGACCATGCTCCAGTCGATTGTTGCAACCACCGAGTACCTGTTTGCCTAAACCCTGACTTGGTTGCCAGACTAGACCGAATATTATGCCGCCTAGGACCGTGGATCGCGCGGTCCGGCGGCCCCGGAAACTTAAAAAGTAATTGATCCGGGAAGTTAGTTGGAGATTAAACAATGACATCGACGAAGAAAGAACCGGTTCTGGTGGTTCTTCAACTGGCCGGCGGCAACGACGCGTTAAACACCATCGTCCCGTACGGCAACCCCAAATACTATGACAACCGGCCCAACGTTATGATCTCGCAAGACCAGGTGTTGCCCATCAACGACGAGATCGGCTTCAACCCCAACATGGGGCCCATGAAGAGGTTATTCGACGAGGGTCATCTGGCGGTGATACAAGGCGTTGGATATCCTTCGGGCAGCCGCTCCCACTTCCGGTCCATGGACATCTGGCACACCTGCGAGCCGAACAAAGTCGGCGACGAAGGCTGGCTGGGCCGCGTCGTCCGTGAACTTGACCCCACCCAAGAAAACGTCCTCACCGCCGTCAACTTCGGCCGTGGTCTGCCCAGAGCGCTGGTTGCGCCGGGGGTGCCGGTAGCATCTGTCGGCAACCTGGAAACCTACGGCGTACTCACCGGAATCGACGACGTCGACCAGCGTCTTAAGGCGCTGGATGTCTTCTCGAAGGTGTACTCCCCCATGATCGGCCAAGGCCCGGTTTTGGACTATCTGGCCCACACCGGCCTGGACGCCCTGAAAGGGGCTGACATCCTGAGCGCCGCGCCTGAGATGTACTCCTCCACCGTGGAGTACGGCGGCGACGACGTCGGCCAATACATGAGGAACATCGTGCAGACCCACTTGGCCGGTTTCGGCAGCAGGGTGTTTTACACGACAGCCCCATACAACAGCTTCGACACCCACGCCGGTCAGTTGGCCAACCACACCCGGCTCTGGAGCGAGACCAGCCGGGCCGTAGCCGACTTCTACGATGACCTGGAAGAACACAACGCCGGGGAAGATGTGATGCTTTTGGTCTTCACCGAGTTCGGCCGCCGGGTTCACGACAACGGAGCCGGAACCGATCACGGCGCCGGCGGGCACGCCTTCATCATCGGTAAAAACGTGAAGGGCGGCCTCTACGGGGAGTACCCCTCGCTGGATGACGACAAGCTTGACGAGGGCGACCTGCAATTCAACACCGACTTCCGCAGCCTGTACACCACTATCTTGGAGAAGTGGATGGGCCTAGACGCCAAACCCATAGTGAACGGCGCCTTCGAGCACATCGACTTTATTTAGGTCAACTGGTCCAATATTAAATCAGACCGGTGAGGATAAAGATGACTACCACAGAGATTTCGCACATAAACGTGCAATACAGTAAAACCATTGGCCGTGGCGAGCAATTCGGGCCAGGTTTCACTTATCCGATAAACGTAGCCCGCGGCAAAGACGGCATAATGTATGTCCTCAACCGCAGTTCGGAGTATCGTCCGGAGGGGACTCGCGTCACCGTTTGCACCACCGACGAAGAGTTCATCTCGACATTCGCCCGCGGCGTCGCCCAGCAAGGCCCCCACGAGTATAACTTCGAGGATGGCTCGTTGGTGTGGCCCACCTGTATCGCCCTGGATAGCCAAGAGACCCTGTTCATCTGCGACGAATGGTTGCACCGGGTTTCCCAGTTTTCCAAGGACGGCGAATATCTGGGCAAATGGGAAGAGCGGCCCGGCTCCGGAGACGGCGAGCTTGACCGGCCGGCGGGCATGGTCTTTGATGCCGACGACAACCTCTACATCGTGGACAGTGGCAATCACCGGATCCAAAAATTCAGCAAAGACGGCAAGTTCCTGTCCAAGTGGGGGACGTTCGGCAGTGGTGATGGCGAGTTCAACATGCCCTGGGGGATCGCCATCGACAGTCAGGGCGATATCTACATCGCAGACTGGAGAAACGACCGGATTCAGAAATTCAATCCCGACGGCAAATTCCTAATGAAATTTGGGAGTTCAGGCTCAGGAGAAGGTGAATTCGACCGGCCAACCGGCGTTGCCGTCGACAGAGACGGAGTGATCTACGTGGCCGACTGGCTTAACGACCGGCTTCAGGTGTTCGATCACGAGGGCAATTTCGTAGCCGCGAAAACCGGAGAGGCCGGCATCTCCAAATGGGGCCAGGACAAGTTGGACGCGAATCCGGAGATGTGGGATGAGCGGGAAAGGGCCCAAGGACTGGAGCGCGAGAAGGATTTCTGGGGTCCGACGGGCGTGACCGTCGATGATGATGGGATGATTTTCGTCCCTGAGTCGGCCCGGAATCGCATCCAGGTCTACAAGAGCCAGTCGCCTACGTTCGCTGGTCCCCGCCTTTAGACCGACCAATCACCATTGGGCTGACGCAGCCCATACCCGACTGACGATAGGGCCTCGAATCTCGAGGCCCTATTTATCGCCAAATCATTTCTTCTGGTGTTGACGCGTGCCCATCAAAGTTGGCCGGACTCCCTTCTTAAGCTCTGAACCCATGTATTTCGACATGGACAAACGCGGCATCGAAGTCGAAGACGTGCCRGCTAACGAAATGATGGCGGCCATCTTAGAAGGGCGTCTGCAAGGCGGGCTTGTGCCGCTGGTAGACACTTTCGGCCTGGATTCAAGTTTACGGACAGTCTCGGGTTTTTGCGTGGCCACCGTTGCCATGGCCGTCAGCATCAAACTCCATTCCAAGGTGCCCATCGAGGAAATGACCGGAAGCCGCATYGCCATACCGGCAGACGCACCCACCGCCGTCAAGTTGCTCCAGGTCTTAATCGCACTGAAGCATGGAGTGAAAMCGGGCGCCTACGTCGGCGCCGACGAACCCCATGACGCCCAACTTATGATCGGGAACCTCGGTTTGCGCCACCGGCGCGGCCTACGCGACCACCCACACACCTACGACCTGGGCGAAGAATGGATCAGGTGGACCAGYYTKCCCTTCGTKTTCGCCMGRTGGGTGMTGAGRAMCGACCTKGAGCGGCAGGAMGCCMTRGTSMTCGAAGACTCSCTCTACACCAGCCTSCAGGACTGGGCCGACGGKCTCTACCGSGTYTCRGGMCCCAGYRACCGKGTGCCSGTCCAYCCSTCAGAGATACWCACSTAYACSCARGGWCTKCGCTATTTCATCGGAGTGCCGGAAGAGAAATCCATCTCCTTGTTCCAGGGGTATTTAGAGCAACTGCAACAGGGTTAGGGCGCTACCAGGCTTTCGTACCCCCATCGCTCTGGGTCCTTCTCTGAAAGCCGATCAAGCGCTTGCAAGAGCAGTTGACGCGTTTCGGGGGCGGTCCTATAGTTCTAGATATCCTCCATTTTTCAACCACTGACGGACCGGGTCCATCAAACTTTCCTGACATGGAACAACTGCTACTAAAACCGATCAAACGCATCGATGGACAGTTGAACCTGCCCGGGTCAAAGAGCCTGTCCAACCGAATCCTGTTGCTGTCTTCTCTAGCGACAGGCACCACCGATGTGCAGAACCTATTGGACAGCGACGACACGGGGCACATGCTGAACGCGCTTCAGAAGCTGGGCGTAGACCTGACGCTGTCCGAGGACAAAACTAGCTGCCGGGTTGATGGACGGGGCGGCCCGTTCGCGCCGCAGGAAGCAGAGTTGTTTCTGGGAAATGCTGGCACGGCAATACGGCCCCTCTGCGCGGCCCTTTGCCTGGGGCAGGGTGGCTTTACCCTTACAGGCGCGCCCCGGATGTACCAACGTCCCATCAAAGACCTGGTGGACGCCTTGAGACAGTTGGGCGCCAACATCAAGTATCCCCAAGAGGATGGCTACCCGCCGGTCCGGATAAACGCGTCGGGCCTCGGCGGTGGCAGCGTATCCATAAGGGGCAATGTTTCCAGCCAGTTCCTTACCTCCCTTCTGCTGATCGCGCCTCTGGCCCAACAAGACCTAGTCATCAATGTGGAAGGTGAACTGGTCTCCAAGCCTTACATCGACCTCACGCTTGACGTGATTCGGCGGTTCGGCGTGAACGTGAGCAACTCCAACTATGAATCATTCCACGTGCCGGGAGGGCAAGGCTATCAGTCTCCCGGAATTGCTCTTGTGGAGGGGGACGCGTCGTCTGCTACCTATTTCCTAGCTGCGGCCGCCATCAAAGGGGGCACCGTGCGGGTGAACGGGGTTGGCTCCGACAGCGTCCAAGGCGACGTGCGGATTGCTGATGTGCTAGAGCAGATGGGCGCCGTGGTACGCCGAGGTTCCGACTGGATCGAGGTCAGCCGGGGSGAATTGCATGGCGTCGACCTAGACCTGAACAGCATTCCAGACGCGGCGATGACTGTGGCGACTACAGCTTTGTTCGCCCAGGGCAAGACAACTATCCGCAACGTGTATAACTGGCGGATCAAGGAGACCGACCGCCTCGCCGCCATGGCCACGGAACTACGCAAAGTAGGAGCGGAAGTCGAGGAAGGGCGCGACTCGTTGGAGATCACGCCGCCTGCGCACATCAGCCCAGCTACTATCGATACCTACGACGACCATCGAATGGCGATGTGTTTCTCGCTGGCTGCCCTGGGCGATTCGGAGATTACCATCAACGACCCTCAGTGTGTTTCCAAGACCTACCCAGACTATTTTGAGCAGTTGGCTGAATTAGCAAAGTAGACCACGGCATGTGAGGCCGTGGACTCTACACCCCGCCGCGCTTTTCAAAATCGGCCTGGGCCGCGGAGACCAAGCCGGGGTCTAGCAGCAGGTCGCAGGCGGTGAGGGTCATGGTCTTGGCCACGTTGATGGCGGCGTTGATCGCGTAATCGGAGATCGCCGTCTCCGTCATCTCCCGGGAATGGGAGGCGACGGGCTGCTCGCTCACGGCGTAGCGCAGTTCATATGACGGCAGGGATTGGCTGACGTTGCCGAAATCGGTGGAGGCGGCGCTGCCTTGGCGGCCAGGCAGTGGTTGATCCAAGGGGAGG
>NVWX01000095.1 GCA_002746355.1 Dehalococcoidia bacterium
TGGAAGAGCGGCTGCTCCGTTCTATAGAAGCTGGCCGGGATGCTGGTGGGCAACCTGAAGGGCAGCGTTCCGCAGCGTTGATTGTTTACCGTGTCGAGGAGTCTTATCCCTGGATGGACTTACGAGTCGATGCCCACGATGAGCCGGTAGGTGAGTTGCGGCGGGTATATGAGCTATACCAGCCCATGGCCGACTATTATTACTATCTACGGCCTCAGGACCCTGCCAACACTCCAACCCAGCAAGAATGGGTCGCGAAGCTCAACGACTGACGTTAATGCGATAGACGGGAGTAAAGCGTGGCAAAGCGGCTGGGACGCGTTAGGGTCAGCACGGGCGGACCGACTATGCTCATCTGCTCCTCCAAGAAACCAACGACCCAAGGCTAGTCCTGCCGTCGCGCCCGATGAGCATACCCTTACCGTCACCAGTACCCGCCCCCGGTTACCTTCCCCATGGGGGTGTCCCAGAAACAAGAAAAACCCCCTCGTTTGAGTGGGCTTCTATCAYCTTTRRCGCCGGGCAAAAAAGRGCGCCTTCAGTAGTTTCTGAAAACGGTCCGCWAGGAACACTCCCCTGAGGCGMCGGTTTTTTGRTNNGCCGGGACCTGTGATTTATTGGGACTTAGTGATGGTGGCCAGCAGCCCTTTGGGAGGGCGCCAGAGGCACAGCCAACAAGACAATTGTCGCCAAAAGATATATCCCCGATATATACAAGAATACAGCCTCAATTCCCTGTGCATCGAATAACTGACCGGCGATAAGAGGGGATGCACCGGCAAGAGCGAACCGGGAAAAAGAGAAGACCCCCAGGGTACTGGCTGCCACCTTTTCGCCCACCACGTCTAGAGCCGCAGCCGTAAGGATGGGCTGGTCGCTAAACAGGAAGGTACCCAAGAAGGCTAGAATGATTATCAGACCTATACCTTCACCAAAAGGAATCAAAAGAGCTGTCAGGGCCGAAAGTCCTATCAACCCYGGGATGAGCACCAGTTTCCGGCCCAGCCGGTCGGAGATGTAACCAGTGACCGGCGTGGCGAAGACACCTACACCMACCAGAAGYGCRATGTGTAAGCCCAACGAGGCATTGCCCARRCCCAGYTCTTCGTCKAGACCMAGRTACAGGGCTARGAAGGGCAGAAAAGCYACGTTGGCCATGCCCCGAAGACCTGCCACRGTCATTATYCCCCACAACCTAGGGTGTTCCTTAAACGACTCTCTAGTATTCGCCATTTGTTCCCRGAAACGGGCGGGCCTGGAATCGTCGTTCTCAAAGTGTCCGATGTTACGGAAAGCCCAGAAGACCACGAAGGCCAGGAAAAGCGGCACCGCGGCGTAGATACTGAGAATCCCTTGCCAACTGAGGGTCAGCAGAAGGACGCCGGTCAGAGCAGGACCTAACACGTCACCTATGTTGCCGCCCACTCCGTGAAGTGACAAGGCTGAAGCCCGGTGGTGGCTAAACCGGTGGGAGAGGGCCGCAGTGGCCGGCAAATGCCACATGGAAGCGGCCGCGGCTACGATGGCCATACCAATCAGTAAGATTGGGTAGAACGGAGCGATCCCCATAATGAGCCATCCCAATCCAAAAAGAGCCATGCAGGCCGTCAACACAGAACCCCAATGACGGCGGAGCATGTCCGTAACCACTCCGCCAGGGAGAGCTATAATCCCAGAGACCATCTCCCTAGTAGTAGCAACAGCGCCGACTTGTAGGCCGCTTAGCCCAAAGGTAGCGACTACCTCTGGGAGCATCACGAAGAAGCTCTGACTGAACCAATGGAAAACAGCGTGGCCACCGCTTAATCCGGTCAGGATGAACTGAGCGGTAGTGCGGATTCCTTTGGCCTCCTCATGAGCATGGTCGTGATGATGCGTGTGGGCCTCTGCCATATCTACTTCCTCTACAAGTTGGCGAATGGCAATACCATGCAGGAATGGTAGGCCAGGCCATTATGCCAGAACATCGCCTATATGTGACAACTCGTACGTTATGGCCATCCTCTTGAACCCATAGCCCTTAGCGCGCAGCTCCCTAAGCAGTTCTACGTCCAGTTCCCGGCTTGGACGGCCTGGAGACACCGGACGGGGTTTCGGCTGGGCTTTTGCCTTTATCTGCCCTTTTCCTTCCCCTAGAGATAGCTGCCTTGGAATGGTCATGTTCTGGTTGCGATTACCCATACCTCGCCAGTACCCCACCCCCGGTGGCTTCCCGACGGGGGTGTCGCTGAAACAAGAAAAGCCCCCTCGTTTGAAGGGGGCTTCTATCATATTTAGCGCCGGGCAAAAAAAGAGCGCCTTCAGTAGTTTCTGAAAACGCTYYGCTATTCTAGCATGCGTGAAGCGGTTATGTCAAGGTTTTGTGCCTAGATTCAGATAATAGCTCCCTTAGCAATCAAAAGGGCTTTGAATATCYTGCCTGTAATATAACTAATCACGAAGACTACCTTCGTAACATGGGAAAAATKGGGAAGGGCATCCAAAAATCTGATTCCAATCTCCGATGTTTCTCTCCAGATTCCGAAGTTCATGGTCTTGGAATTCGCATGCGGTCAACAACGCTGGAATCACATCGTATGCATAATCAATCTTATCTCCGTAAAGACGTGTTAGTCGGTCGACTTCACGGATTCCAGGCGTAACACCCCTTGACGGACAATCGGGCATTTGTATGTAATCTTTGCCTGCCGCTTCGGCCTTCTCTAACCAGTCGAGTTTTGTGTATTCTTTGCTCCACTCTACGTGGTCATTAGCCAAAGCCAGCGTTTCAAGATTACGGATAAGAATGGATTTGTCTTTATCGTACTTGGTTCCAGCACTAGGTATTGCATTTAGGTCTTTTACTAGCGCCAATACTTCATCGTCGCTCATACGTTCAAAGTCACCTTGCCATGCAGCGTCATCGCCGACATTCTGGACCAGCCATTGCCACATACTTTCTCGGAATTTATCTTCTTTACTTTCACCGCAGGCCACAGCAGAGACCAAGGCCAAGGCAGCCAATGTAATCAAGATGAGTTGTATTTTTGGCATTACGAATGTCCCCAGATCCAAATCAATGCCACGACTCCACTAATTGTCAGACAACAGATTCCAACCACCAAACTCCGTCCATCATCTTGCCCTATCCCATAAGCTATGCCACCAATACCCAAGAAGTACATCGCCGAGAAAAACAGGTAACCTACGCAACCAATACTCCCCAACAAAGGAAACGCTACGGCCAATGCGAGAATGAATGCGCCTCGCTTGAGCACCTTAACGGCAGACGTCTTTGAGCGAAGCGACGCCTCTATCTGTCTCTCCTCCACTCGCTTCTGATAGTCGTATACAACCCATTCTGGGTCGAAGGGTTTTCCGCAAGCCAGCCAGGCTGCAAGGTGCATCGTGCTGTCCCAGCGTGGCTGCCCACATTTTTCACATCTTCTATGCGCGCTGGGAGGTCTATCCATCATGCTATCGCCATGATAAGCGCTAGCGATATGCAAGATAGGTAGCGCATGGCGGTAGTCTACACGGGTAACTAAATGTGTAAAATGTGGCCATGAAGGTAGTCTTCGCTTTGGTTCTATCGGCGGCTTTAATGGCCGGCCTAGCCTGCAACGACCTAGGCCAGTTG
>NVWX01000050.1 GCA_002746355.1 Dehalococcoidia bacterium
CTAGCAAGAACAGGCCGGCAATCAAGGCGAAAAACCCTATTGGCTTCATTTTCCCGACGTTCCTTTTACTAAAATCCGTTAGGGCAGGTCACCTGRCCCGGCACTCTAMCACCGCTTCCGGTCTGCCACGGGAATCTCCAGGATCATCACGTCTTGATAGTTGCCCCAACAGTCCTTGATCCGGTCTTCCAAGGTKGCGACTTCTTTGAAGCCGACCCGCTCAGCGGCGCGGGCCGCTTCCTTCTCCCGCTGGACCACRAGCTCAAAGGCGACCTTGGCCAGGCCTAGCTTGGCGGCGATGTTSAAGACCTCTCGGATCAGGCGGCCCCCCAGACCCACTTCCCGGTAGGCGSGTTCCATGACGACTCTAACCTCGCCGATGTGTTGCCGCGCCGRCGTCTCTCAGGCGCCCGCGAGGCAGACTCTCGGAGGTCGGTAAAACTGGCGCGGTGACGTTACAAAGCATCCTCGCCCGTTTCGCCTGTCCTGACTTTGATGGCATTGCTCACCGGGTAGATAAAGATCTTGCCGTCCCCGATGTTGCCCGTGCGTGSGTGTTCCACTATCGTGTCAACTGCCGTCTGGGTGAAATCATCGTGGACCACCAGTTCGAGTTTCACCTTGGGCAGCATGTCGATCTCATACCGGCCGACGCCCCGGGAACCACCGGCGGTAACTCCACGTTGGGCGCCGCGGCCGGTGACGTTAACCACGTTTAGCCCAATCAGGCCAACCGCGACCAAGGCTTCTTTGACGTCGTTAAGTTTCTCCGGTCTGATGATTGCCTCCACCTTATTCATGGAATCCTCCCAATCATTGCAGAATGTCCGCGTTCGCTTCCTCTAGTACTCCCRRCGGGCCGATGGCCRGCCTGGCCCCCGGCATCCAAGCAGGGCGAAGYGCCTCACCAAGCTTGRCGATTTTACCTGCGGATATCAAGGGCCAYGGGGTTGGAATACGCCTGCTGGTTGGAGACCGTTGACGTGCTGAACGGTGGCCGTGAGGGCCGATCAAAACTGGGCCTGATCTTCGCGACCGCCCGAGCTTTCGTCACTATCTCCGCTGTCGCGGTTCGTGGGCTTAGCGGCCGCCAGCTTGATCCAGTCGGCCAAGTTGCCGGTGTCCACGTCCTTCAAAAGGTAGGCGTTCACACCAGCCTCGTAGGCAAGACACCGTTCGTTGGGGTCCAGATAAGAAGTGAGGATGGCAACCGTGGTCCGTTCGACGGCGGCCATGGCCCTCCGGCAGATATCGATGCCGTCCGCCCGTTTCATCTTGGTGTCGATGAGCACCACATCCGGGCTCAGCTCCTGAATCTCACGGACCGCCTCTTCTCCGTTGCAGGAGGACCCAACCACGTCCAGTCCGGGCATGGAAGCCAGGCGCCGGGCGAGTATGTTTCTGGCGGGCCGGTGTTCGTCGATCAGAAAAATTCGAATGGCCATATCAACTTCGCGCCACGAGAAACTTGGCGAAATTAGAAGCTTCGCCGGTGCGGGCAAATCAAAGATACGGCGGATGGATAGGTGGGCGAGAGTGCCAAAGGTAATTCTTTTGATGGGCCGATTGGGATATAAAACGGGGCCGAATGTTGCGCGCACCAGCCGGCCCATTAAACTCAAAACGCCGTACGCCTGAACCAGGCTTAGCTGTTGTATTCGCGGCGGCCCCGGCGTTCAGCCAAGAATGCGGCGGCTTGGGACCGGCGGGACACCTCGAGCTTGCCCAGGATGTTGCTCACGTAATTCTTGACCGTCTTGTCGCTCAGGTTGATCTGGCCCGCGATCTCCCGATTGGTCTGGCCTTCGGCGATCAGTTCTAGGATCTTTTGCTCTTGGTCCGTCAATTGGGCCAGCACGTCCTCTTCCTTGCCTCGCCGCACGCGCTCCAACACCCCGGCGGTGACCGCTGGGTCCAACAACGACTGCCCGGCGCCCACCCGGCGGATGGCGTCGACTATCTCTTGGGAGCGGATCTCCTTCAGCAGATACCCGGATGCGCCGGCCATGATGGAGCCCATCACAGCTTCCTCGTCGCTATATGAGGTCAGCATCAGGACTTTTACGTCAGGGTTTTCGTCGCGGATGTCACGGCAGGCCTCTATGCCCGTACCGTCGGGCAGTCGGATGTCCATCACCACCACATCTGGGACCGACTCGCGGGCCTTCTCCACGGCTTCGGCCACGGTGCCGGCCTCGGCGACGACAGAGAGGTCTTCCTGGCGGGAGATCAGCATGGCCAAACCCCTGCGCACGATGTCATGGTCATCGACTATCAGGACCTTAAGCTTGGGATTTGCTGCCATTTACCTCTCCTCGGACCAGCGATGGGCAGCGCCGGCATTCTGGCGGTTATAGGTTACACCAGGGGAGGCCAAGCCGTGGGAACGGGCACCGGGACTTTGATGTCCAGAGTGGTCCCGCCGCCCGGAGAACTGGTGATATGGAGGACCCCGCCCAGGCGCTCCGCCCGGTCTTTGATATTGGGCAGGCCGTACCCACGACCCAGTTCCGCAGTTTCCGGATCGAAACCGGCCCCGTCGTCGGCGATCGTTAGGCGGATATCACCGTCGCTGACGGCAAGAGAAACCGACACTTTCTCTGCATGGTCGTATTTCTCGATGTTGGAGAAGGACTCTTGGAGGATATGCCAGATGTTCACGAAATAGCGCTCGGGCAGAAGAGATGGGTCCAGGTTGAGGTTAACCGTGACTGCGACTCCCGCACGGTCTTCGAGATAGCCGACCAGAGAAACCAGCGCCTCCTCCAAGCGCCGCCCCTGCAGTTCCGTTGGGCGTAGGTCCATGATGTAACGGCGGATGTCTCCGATTACTTGGTTCAGATCGTCGACGACGCCCTCCAGGCGTGGCTGGACGGTCTCCGGTTCCTCTCCGGCCTGGCTGGAGATGTCCTCCAAGGTCAGTCCCACGGCGTACATCGACTGGATAACGCCGTCGTGGAGGTCCCGGCCGATGCCATCACGCTCGTCGGCAACCGCCAACCGCTGGGACTGGTCTTGCTGTTGGAGCAACAGGTTGATGTTTTCCATGGCCACTGCCAACT
This sequence comes from Dehalococcoidia bacterium, assembly GCA_002746355.1. Lineage (GTDB taxonomy): Bacteria > Chloroflexota > Dehalococcoidia > Lucifugimonadales > UBA3495 > UBA9611. The sequence goes on from NVWX01000050.1 coordinate 3,063, forward strand.
GGCCGGCCAGGGTTTCCAAGGTTTTGACGTCGCTACCGTCGAATATGTTGGTTCCCGTGCTGTCAACGTTGATCACGGCCACCGTCTCTTCCTTGACCATCACCGGGACCGCCAACTCAGCAGCAGTCTCGAAACCGTCCACCGGGTTGTGCCTGGGATCTTCGCGTACGTCATTGCAGAGGGCCGTCTGGCCGGTCCGGGCGACCCAAGCGGCGATGCCATGGTCCAGGGGCCGATGGGTCCCCACAGGGGCCTTGCCCGCCATGAGGCCAGCCACAGCACGCACCTCGATGGCGTTATTCTCACGGTCCACCCAGAAGATTTGAACGTTCTCGTATTGGAATCCCTCTCGCAGCAATTCCGCCACCTTTTCCAGCAGCCGGCCCAGATCGAAGATGCGGGTCAATTCCCGTCCCATGAGGTTCAGTACGTCGAGCTGGGCCGACCGGCGGGTCTCGGCTTCGTAGAGTCGGGCGTTCTCAATGGCCACCGCCGCCTGGGCGGCGAAAAGGGTGGCGATGTTTTCATCTCCGGCGGAGAATTCCTCAGATCCGATCTTGTCCGTGAGGTATAGGTTGCCCTAAACCCTGCCCTTGAAGATGATGGGCACGCCCAAGAAGCTGCGCATGGGTGGGTGGGTGGCGGGAAAACCTCCCGAATCCGGATGTTGGGTCAGGTCGTGCAATCGAAGTGACTGTCCTTCTCGAAGGACTATCCCAAGGATGCCTTTGCCTTCAGGCGGGTCTCCGATACGCTCCCGGCCGGCGTCGGAGATGCCCGCGGTTATGAACTGGACCAATGACCCATCTTCGCCGAGGATGCCCAACGCACTATAGGTGGCCGAGACCAATTCCTTACTGAGGTCAGCCACCTGTTGCAAGACCATATCCAACGACAAGTTGGATGTCAGAGTGCGGATGGCCTCGTGGAGCGCGCTGGGGTCCGTGGAGGACGCTTGCTGGYTAGTCGGGCCGGTGGCGTCCTTGGGTGGGTTGGTCATGATTTCGTTGAGACCTTAGGTTAAAAACCTTTACCAAGTCATTATAGCCAGCGGCCAACGGCTAACACACCGTTCCAGAGACCCCGGCGAGTTGTCCAAGATAACCGCCGATGATGTTTGGGAGCGTGGCACGGCTTTTGGGTCGCCGGAGCGGGTGGTCACCCAGATGAAGCGCTACATGCACGAGGCGGGCGCGACGAGCTTCTTGCACCAGATGCGCATCGGGGGCCTGGAACACAAGAAGGTGATGCGGTCCATGGAGCTCTACGCCAAACATGTGATGGCTGCTCTCAGGGAAGAGGAGGTCCGAATGAAGACGGCCACCGCCGTGATCTAGCGTCCAATCTTCTAAAAGACGGGCCTAACAAGACCGGCAGCAACCACTGCCGGCCTATTATTTCGACTCTCGTTATGTCAGTGACGCCTATATATTGGTTTAAGTATAAAAAATAGTTTAAAATAGTTTAAAATTMCGTTGACATAAAGGCTGCCCGGCAAGTAACGTCAGAGGATGTGAAGCGGTGGAAAAGGTTTCGGCCCGGCCGACCTGTCAAACTGAACGCCGCTCGCATCATGGGGCCTGGTCCGGCCCAACGCGCTAGCGCAGGGTTATCCCCTGCCTGGAGGTTGATCATGGTGATTGAGAAAGACTTGGTGGAGACCGATGCAGTCACGGCGGTGGCCGAAGAAACGGCTGAGTCAGCCTGCAAACACCATTGGGTCATCGAAACGGCTAATGGTCCAGTTAGCTGGGGAGAATGCCAGATCTGCCATGAAGGCAAGGAGTTTCAGAACTCCATCACCGACGGCGACCGGGACTACTAGACCACCGGTAGGCCGGCGGGCTTCGGTCCGCRAATCTTTTTGACAATAAGCCAGGTCGATATTCGGGCCTGGCGCCSTGGGATTCCGCCAAAAGAATTCGGAGGGANGATGTGCGGTCCGGCTGGCTTCGGGCTGACACTAGAGGAAGGGTGAGATGAGAGTACTTTGGATCGGTTTCGGACAGGCGGGGGGCAAGATCTCCAATTCCTTGATGGGAATGAACCGCCGCCTATACAGCGCCATCGCYATCAACACTGAAGAGGCTGACCTCTCCGGCTTGCGATACATCCGGGAGAAGGTCTTGATCGGGAAATACGCCCTCCGGGGACGGGGTGTCGGCTCAGACATCGACCTGGGCGCCAGCATCGCCGAAAAGTCGTTGGCCCAGATGATGGACTCCATCGACGCCATGGTGCGGAAAAAGGACCCCGAAGTGATCTGGATCGCGGCCGGCCTGGCCGGCGGGACGGGCGCTGGGGGCAGTTTCGTCCTGGCCAACGAACTRAAGAAGRTCTACAAACACATCCCGGTCTACGGCATCGGCGTGATCCCTTCCGTTTCCGGAATGCCCAGCGACAAAGAGGCGCTGAACCTCTCGAACACGGTCAAGAGTTTCGAGCTCTGGAACCAYTACTTCAACAACATCMTGCTGGTGGACAATCAGCAGTACGAACRGGCCCAYGTCACCMGGGAATCGGTRGAGSMGATGTTCCARMGGGTCAAYGAGAACCTGGCCCAGACCCTGACCACCATCCTGACGGCAGGCGAGATACGCCCGCCGCCCCAAGAGGTGTTCAGTKCCTCGGAGATCAAGGCTACTTTGGGGCTGATCGGTGACGTTTCGACCATCGGCCACTGCGCCGAAGAGGTCAAAGTAAAGTCCCAGTTCTGGCGCGGTGGCATGGAACCTGGCACCCATGAGCTGGAAGACATCATCGAGCGGAGCGTTGAGAAGAGCTCCCTCACCTTCCCAACAGATGTGTCAGGCGCGCGGTCAGCATCGCTGATAGTCCACGGCAGGCCGGAGCACCTTTACACCCAGGCGATATCGGTGGGCAGGGCCAAGCTAGAAGAGCTGACTACCGTCGGCAAGGTCCGTTACGGCGATTACCCGGACCGCCGCACCAAGTAYCTGTCGGCRATCACCATCGTCTCGGGAATCACCGACTTTACCCGCTTGGACCAGATGCGGAAACGGGTGCAGGAACTGAACGGTTCCACGCCAACGAACCATCACACARTGAGGGACAGCGTGGTGGAGCCTTCGGTCATCTAAGTAAGAACATCACCTAGCATAGCGAACAAAAGGCCGRTGGGRTTTCGAAATCCCACCGGCCTTWTGCGTAAGGGCACGGTCCCGATAAACAGGGAAGCCTCTACGCCGGTTTGTCGCCGTACTATTACTTACAGGATGGCCACTGGGTTCACGGGAGAGCCGGTGCCGCCGACCACCCGTAGTGGATTGACGGTGAGCATGAATTCGTAGCGTCCCTCTTCGGCGCAGGCCTCRGCCAGAGGCTGCAGCAAGGCGTTGTCCAGCAGACCGATACCATAGGCGAAGATGGAGCCGTGGACCGACCAGGCAAGATCGTAGCCGTTGGGAGTGAAGTCCATCATGTCCCAGACCAAGAGGCAGCAATCGGACTCACGGATGAACTTCAGGCAGGAAGCGTGCAGTCCGGGCCGTTCGTTGGGGTCTCCGCCCCAGRGCGGGTTGCCGTCTTCATTCCACTTGTCCCGGCCGCTGTAGACGACCAATGCATCGCCCGGCAACATCTCCACGCCTTGGGCCTTCGCGATGTCTTCCAACTCCCAGCCGTGGACCGGGGTGTCCATGGTCACGTAGGGGACTCCCCGGAACTTGGGAACGTCCAGGAGAACGCCGCGGGTGATGATCCCCTCTTTCCAATGCTCGACCGACCCCCAGACCGCGCCGTCCATGGTGACCGTTTCGTCGTGGGTGCGCCCGTTCCACATACCGTTCTCGTCCCACACGTGGCAGAGCGCGTCCAGGTGGGTGGTGGCGGTGCCGTGGTAGGAGATCCCATAGTAGTCCGCGGAGAACCCGGCGTTCTCGCCGCGGAAGACCTTTTTCATGTAGTGGTGTGCCGGAGTGGGGTTATTCGGCGCCGGGGTCTTGGGGAACTCCCGGCTGAGGCAGACCGCCCGGCCCGACTTGATCGTCGCCGCCGCGGCAAGCCGCTTCTCCGGGGTGACCATGTTCATCGCGCCCATCTGGTCGTCGTYGCCCCAGCGGCCCCAGTTACGGTCTTCCTTTAGATACGCCAGGACTTCGGTTTTAGTTGGTACGCGGCGCTCCATCGTCCCCTCCGTCTTTTGATAGCAGGTTTGTGCCCAGTTCGGAGACACGATAGCAGAGCGCACACAGCGGCGCAATTTATGGCCCAGTGTCAGGCTGACGCTTGCGGTTGAGAGYCCGCGTTCGCGAACGTTCGTGGTGAGCCACGTCGAACCATAATTKCGCAGTAAACGCGTCCTTCGACGGGCTCAGGATGAGCGGANGGGGGGTGTCAGGCTGACGCTTGCGGTTGAGAGTCCGCGTTAGCGACCGTTCATGGTGAGCCACGTCGAACCATGATTACGCAGTAATTGCGTCCTTCGACAGGCTCAWGACAGTCTCAGGATGAGCGGAGGTGGTCTCCGAAGACAAGCGATCTTGGCCCGCCTATTTCAAGGACTRSBGCAGGCAGGTGAAGAAGCGGTCCATCATGTTTCTCGCGAAGCTCTCCATCATGCGCTGGCCGACCCTGGCCAAAAGCCCACCGGATGAAGATTCGCTTTCAACGTTCACGGTGGTCTTGCCGTTGTTTTCGGTCAGCGTGACCTGAGACTCGCCCTTCACGAAGCCGGACCGGCCGTTGCCCTCGATGATCAAGCTATAGGACTCGTAGGGCTTCATATCGACCATTTTCACTTTGGCGTCAAACTTGCTGCGGATGGGCCCCATGGCGATGGTCACGGTTGCGCTATATTCGTCGTTGCCCAGGGATTCCATCTTTTCGCAACCGGGGATGCAGGCACTGAGGGAGTCTGGGTTGGTCAGAGTCTGCCAGACCTTCTCCGGGGCGGCGTCGAATTCGTAAGAGCCAGATAGCTTCATTTCAATCTCTCTTTGTGTCAGATGTGGCCGGGTATRAGCTACAAGCGGTCGTCGGCCAGCAGCAGGAGCTCCAGCAATACCTGCGCCCCGTTGGCGCAGTCTTGCGGCGTTGAATATTCCTCTTTGGAGTGGCTGATGCCGTCGAGGCTAGGCACAAAGATCATCGCCACCGGGGCGATGTTGGCAACCGCCTGAGCGTCGTGGCCGGCGCCGCTGGCCAGCGATTCCCATTCCAAGCCGCAGTTCTCCGCGGCCTCGGCCACCAGGGCCTGCATGTCAGGCGTGATGGGSACGGCGGTGGTGAACCGGTGGCGTATGACTTCGATGTCCACCACGTCGTCCACCGACGCCTTGTCCGTAATACGCCGCAGCTCCTGTTCGGCGGCGGCCAGGGCCTCCATGTCAGTGTCACGGAACTCCAAGCCGATGCTGGCGCTGCCGGGAATCACGTTCACGGCGTTGGGAACGGCCTTGATGGAGCCCACAGTTGAGACCCGGCAGATCTCCTGTTCCGCGGCCATCTTCTGGACCGCCAAGACCAGTTTGGAGGCGCTGACCAGGGCGTCGCGGCGGGTCGACATGGGCGTGGTGCCGGCGTGGTTGGCTTTACCCTCGATCTCTACTTCGAAGACAGCCCGCCCGGTGATCCCGGTGACCACGCCGATGGGCGTGCCCGACCGGTCGAGATAGGGGCCCTGTTCGATGTGCAGTTCGAAGTAGGCGGCCAGTTCGCCGGGTTTACGGACGGCCTCTTCTATGCGTGAGATATCCCCTCCGATATCGGCCAGGCAAGGACCTAGGCCGAAGCCGTCGTCGTCCTCGGCGTCGAGGTCCTCTTGCTCAAGTAGGCCCGACATGGAGCGGCTGCCCACCAGCCAGCGGTGGAAGCGGGTGCCCTCTTCATTGGTGAAATCGATCACCTCTAACGGGTGCCGGGTGCGGTGACCCTGCTCTTCCAACGTGCGTATGACTTCGATGGCGGCCATGACTCCCAGGGCGCCGTCGTACTTGCCGCCTTCGGGGACGGTGTCGGTGTGAGAGCCCATGGCGATGGCTGGTAGACTGTCATCGGAACCGGACCTGCGTCCGATGATGTTTCCGGCGGTGTCGATACGGGTCTCAAGGCCGGCTTCCCGCATAAGTTTGACGGCGTAGTCCCGTCCGGCGATGTCTTCAGGAGAATAGGCAACGCGCAGCATGCCTTCGGGGCTGTCGCCCAGTTGGCCCAGTTCCTGCATCGTCTGGTTGATCCGAGTTTCATTGATGGAATACCGGGGCATGGCATTAGCCTCATAATTTATCGAATGCTGGCGCGGGGGCGGACGCCCTTACTCGGCGCGTTCTTTGTACTCCGCCATCTTGTCTTCCAGTAACTTCCGGTCCACTCCCATCTTTACGGCGGTATTCAGGTCTTGACCGGCTTTGGATTCGTCTTTTAGCAGGGTATGGGCGAAGGCCCGATTGGCGAAGGCGACAGCGAATCCGGGATCGAGCTTGATCGCCTCATCGAGATCGGGTATGGCGAGATCAGCGTTGTTCATCTCGATGTGGACGTCGGCCCGGTTGTTGTAGGCCACCGAGAATTTTTCATCGAGGCGGATGGCTTGGTCGAAATCGCTGAGGGCCCGGTTCAAGCGGCCGGCGGCCCGGTGAGCGAAGCCACGGCTACAGAATCCGTCAGCGAAGTTGGGGTTCAGTCGGAGGGCCTCGTTCAGGTCTTTCACAGCCTGGCTGAAGTTAGACAAGTTGGTGTGGGCCAGTCCCCGGCTGCTATAGGCAACGGCCAGGGTTGGATTGATACTGATGGCTTGGTCCAGGTCGGTGATGGCCTTCTCCGGCTGTCCCAGGCTCAGATAGGTCGATCCGCGGTTGCTGTAGGCCTGCGACAAAGAGGGGTCCAGGCGGAGCGCTTCGGTGTAACGGTCCACAGCGTCTTCCAATCTGCCCTGGCGCTGCATCCTAACTCCCGAATCATAGACTTTCTCGCCGTCTGTCTGGGTTACGGAACCGGGCACCGCCCAGCGGAATATCCTGGCTAAAATCTGAAAGACTATGAAAATTCTCATCTTAGTTCGGTAGTCATAGGTTTCTGCTCGGGTGGTTTATTCGGCCTGGCTCAATAATTCGGAGACCTGGCTCTCTAAACTGGGGCGGTCGGCGCCCAAAGTGACGGCTTTTTCGACGTCATTCTGGGCCGCTTCACTTCTTCCGGCCAGGGCATGCATCATACTCCGGTTCAGGTAGGCTTCCATGTGATTCGGGTCGGCTTCGATGGCGGTGTTGAAATCGATGACCGCCGCTTCGGTTTGTCCCATGGCGATCAACAAAAGACCGCGCTGGTAGAACACATTCCCACCTTTCGTGTTCAATTTGGCAGCCCGGTTAAGGTAATAAAGGGCTTTGACCGGCTGGCCCCACCGAGCGTAGTTCATGCCCCAGGTCAGGTAGAAACCGCTGGACAGTGACTTCAACCCGCCATAGAAACCAGATAAGAATCGGAGAATCATCCGGAGTGACCTCTAGGCCGGCCGGGACAGACTGGTCGTTCACTCAGGCGGCTAGCTAGATGGGACCAGCCGAGGCGCCAGTCTGGAATCGGCCCTTGAAAACTGTAACCCGGATTATACCGCCTAGGGGGAAGGGGTGGTACCTGCGATATTCGATTCGGCCTGGGCCTGGTCGACGCCCAAGGCTACGGCGCGGTCGATATCGGCTTGAAACTTGGGGGCCATGCCCAGGTTGGCATGGGCCGACGCCCGCACCAGATAGGCTTTGGCATAGGTAGGGTCGACCTCGATTACATGGTCCATGTCGGCGATGGTCGACGAGTACTCGCCCAAGGTTGAGTAAACGAGGGCCCGGTTGATCAAGGCGTCGATGTTTTCCGGCTCGAAGGAGATTGCTTGACCATAGGCGGCGACGGCCATCTCAAGCTCTCCCAGGCCCTCGTGGACCACGCCCAGGTTGTACCAGGCGGGGACCGACGTGGGTTCCAGGGCGACGGCTTTCTCGAAATCGGCCAGCGCGTTTGGCAGGTCGTTTTGGGCGTGGAAACTGGCGCCCCGGTTGGTATATAGGGCCGCAGTCCCGGGCGCCAGATGCAAAGCGTTTCCGTAGTCGGAGACCGCCTCTGGGTAGCGGCCCATACCGTCGTAGGCTGACGCCCGGTTTATGTAGGCGTTCAGCGATGTTGGGTCTGCCATGATGGCCCTATCGTAGTCTTCCACTGCCAGTCCCAGCTCGCCAGCCGCAGCGCGGACGGCCCCGCGGTTCACGTAGCCCGTCGCGCTGTCGGGGTGAAGTCCAATGGCGCGGTCCAAGTCGGCGATGGCCAGCKTCAAGTCGCCCTGTAGTAGGTAGACCGAGGCACGGTTGCTGTAAGCCAGGCCGTAATCTGGGCTGATYTCGATGGCCTTGCCGAAGTCCGCCAGAGCCAACCGGGGTTCACCGGTCCTGCTGTGGGCGAGGCCGCGGTTGCCGTACGCCGGGTGATATCCCGGATCCAGTTCAATAGCCCGGTCCAGGCTACGCAATGCATCTTGGTTCCTACCCAGGTCAAGGAGGACCAAGCCAAGCTGAGTGTGTGCGGATACGGAGTTGGCATCCAATTCCAGGAAATGTTCCAGGTCTTCGAGAGCGCTTTGGAGGTCTCCGGTCTCGATATAAGCGCTGCCTCGGTTGGCGTAAGCGAGGGCCAGGTCCGGCAGGAGTTTGATAGCCTSCGTGTAGTCCTTGATCGCCGAGAACAGCCTGCCTGTGCGTTGTTCGGCAAGGGCGCGGTTGTGGAAGGCTTCGGCCATGGAACCGTCGAGAAACAGGGCCAGGTCGAACTCGGCGATCGCCTCTTCAAACCTGTCCTCTTCCAAAAGCATCACGCCGCTGTTGTAACGTTTGTCCGCGTCGCTAAGTCCCAAGCAGGCCGCGAGGCCAAGAGTCAGGACGACAACGATAACCAAAAGCCCCCGTTGGAATCCGGGGGGCGGGGTCAGCCGTGATGCGGTGATGGATGATGCTTGCCTCTTGTGGAACGCCGAGGCGGCGCTGGTTGCGTTGCGGGTTCATTAACCAACAAACACCAAGCGACAGGTTTCAGTAAAGCCGCATCGGCCGCTACGGTTTCATGGAAGCAACGCGACTTGGCGGCTCACTTATGCAGCAGATTTAGCTCCAATGTGGTGATGAGGGTCTCCCGGTCGATTCCCAGAGCTATCGACCGGTCCGCATCCTCACGAGCTTCCGCCTCTTGCTTGAGAAAGGCCAGTACCAAAGCCCGGTTGGCGTAGGCGAGGCCATTCCTCGGATCGAAGACGATGGCCTGGTTGAAGTCCTCGATCGCCCTTTCCGGCTGGGCCATATTGTCGTAGGTTATCCCCCGGTCGACGTAGGTCGAAGAATCCCTGGGGTTAAACAAGATCGCCTGGTCGAAATCGTCGATGGCCAACTCGTAATCGCCGTTGTCGCGGTAGGCGAGTCCCCGGTTGATGTAGGCTTCCACGTCCGCAGGGTTGATGGTTATCACATTGCTGAAGTCGTCTATGGCCAACTCCGGTTGGCTTTGTTGAATGTGGATGAACCCTAGATTGAAAAAGGCGTCGGCGTTTCCTGGGTCCAATCCTATGGCCCGTGTGTAGTCTTCGGCAGACTGGCTGGGGTTTTCCAGGGCCCCGTMYKSGAYCNNGSCCNSGKYSYMGNTRGMCGNNTCCKCNGNGWYKCCRRGCCGRWSCRGATCGCTTCGTTGTAGTCGTCGATCGATTTTTGAAATTGGCCAAGTTCGGCGTAGACCGCGCCTCGGGTGGCGTGTGGGTCTGCCGCGTCGGGGTCGAGCCGGATAGACTCATCGAATTCGGCGATGGCCTTTTGCCAGTCTCCGGCTGCGGCAAATTCGGTCCCAGCKAAGTAATGCTCCGCTGCTTTTTGCGAGTCTCCGCCGCCACAGGCTACCAGTGCCGCCAGAGCGACTAGGAATAGTGCCAGCCGTGTTGCTATTGGTTTAAAGACCGTGATCAATATCGATTTCTCCCAACGTGCATCTTACGGAATGGTCCCCGATGTTTGCCCACCTTCAATACGGGTATATAATGAGCCGCACAAATCGGGACTGATACGAATAGAGCGATAGAACGGAGGGACAACATGGGCGCAACCGAGACCATCGCAAAGTGGATAGTCGACACGAACTATGAGGACATTCCGCCCGACGCCATCCGCGTCGCCAACGAGTCTTGCTTCGACCTCTTGGGGGTCATTCTGGCAGGCTCGCAGCAGCCTGTAGGCGAAATCATCCAGAAGTATACCAGCGGCCAGGGAGCGGCACCCGAGTCAACGATCTTGGCCGGCGGTTTCCAGAGCACCCAGGCCAACGCCGCGCTGGCCAACGGCACGATGGGCCACGCGTTGGACTTTGACGACTTCGGCGGCTTCGGCCACCCCACCGTCGCCATCTTCCCGGCCTTGCTGGCCATCGGCGAACACACCGGCGCCACCGGCCGCGACCTGCTGGAAGCCTACGTGGTGGGCTGCGAGATCGGCCTGGCTTTGCAGCACGAGACCAAATACAAGCAGATGGACAAGGGCTTCCACAGCACTGCGGTCATCGGCCGTCTGGCCTGCACGGCCGCCTGCGCCAAGCTGCTGAAATTGGACGAACACCAGACCATCATGGCGCTGGGTATGGCCGGGTCTATGTCCGGGGGCCTGATCCACAACTTCGGGACCATGACCAAACCCCTCCACGCCGGCCTGGTCGGCCGCGATGGTGTGACCGCCGTGCAGTTGGCCCAGATGGGTCTGACCGCCGGAGACCAGGTGCTTGAGCACCCATTTGGATTTACCAACGTGGTGTTGGGCGAGGGCATCTACGACCTAGACCGAATGGCCGAAAACATGGGGAAGCCCTTTCGCACCCAGGACGCACTGATGATTAAGAAGTACCCCTGCTGCGGCGGCAACCACGCCATGCTGGACAGCCTGTTCAGCATGATGCGTGACAACGATTTCACTTACGACGACGTGGCCGACGCTGAGATCGACCAGTCCTACTTCTCGGTGGTGATGCTTTATCAGGAGCCTGAAGACGAGTTGAAGGGCAAATTCAGCGCCAAATACAACGTGGCCGCGGCGTTGATCGACGGCGARATCGGCATAGACACTTTCACCRACGAGAAGATCGCCGAGCATAACGATAAGAACACCATGGACAAGGTCCGCACCAGGGTCATGGCCAAGTCAGAGGAACTCCTGACCGAGTCCGGCGACGGTCTCAAGGTCAAGATTACCTTGAAAGACGGCCGGGTCTTCGAGCACATCACTGCGAGGGAAGACATCCTGGGCAGTCAGAAGAACCCCTGGGGCTTCGACGCGATCAAGGAGAAGTTCCAAGAGAACGTCTCTAGGGTGCTCTCAGCCAACGGCACCGCCAAGGCTATCGCGACCTGGGAGAATATACCCGAGATGACCGACATAGCCACCGCCATCCGCAGCACACTGGTRGCCGAGAAGTCGTAATCCAAGTCTGCTTAACAAAGGGTCAACTTGACGCGGACACTGCCCRGTTGACCCTTTGTTTTTAGGCGGATACAAYCCACCGACATTCGCACGGTAAAATGGCCGGACGGCCCAGCCAGTGCGATCTGTTTTGGGGAAATCGACGTACGAACCCCTGAACCGGATTCACTTAAAAACTGGAGGATCATCATGGCGCAATGACCTAACCCGATCGAACTATACGAGAGCGCTGTTAAAGCGTTGGCCCCCTTGATGGACGGCGTCACAGCGGCGCAGCTCAATTCGGATACGCCCTGCACCGAGTGGAGCGTTCAATCGCTGATCAATCACGCGCTGGCGGTCCAGGCATTCGCCAACAGTGTGGTGGGTAAAGGCACTCCCGACATGGCTTCCATGGGTCAAGTGGACCATGCCCTGCCGTCCGAGGGCGCCGGAGCGGCGTTCAAAGCGATCACCGACACAACCCTAGCGACGCTGAAGGCCGCGAACTTGGAAGATACGGTGACGACACTGTTCGGTGACATGCCTGGCGGCAATTTCATCATGATTCCCATCACGGACATGGCTATCCATAAGTGGGACCTGGGCAAAGCCACGGGCCAAGATTCGACCATCGAAGCTGGCTTGGCGGAACTCGGACTTATGGCTCTCACTGGGGCTCTGTCTGGGGGACGGGAAGGTGGCTTCTTCGGACCTGAGGTGACCATAGCGGCAGCCGCAATTATCCAAGACCGCTTGATTGCTTACAGTGGCCGTACACCGTAAAGTTCGGCTCACATTTGCCAATGAAAAGCCCCCGCTCTCCTAAAGAGAACGGGGGCTTTATTGATTTCAATTACCTTAGAAGAGCCGAGGCTTGCTAATCGACCCTGACAGAGTCGCCGACCTTGATGGCGCCGCCGTTTATGACCTTGGCCAGCATGCCGCGCCGCCCGTCGATCTTGCTCATTAGACCCGGTTGAATGGCGTCCATCTTGCCGCAGGGCTCGCATTCACCCACGATCTCCATGGTCACATCGTTGCCGATGAAGAAGACCTGGCCTTCCTTGGTCTGGGATAGGTCCAGGCCGGTGACGGTGATGTTCTCCTTTACTTGGCCGGGAGTAAGGCCGAATTCGTCCAGCGTCTCTTTGTCCATGAATAGCACCTGGCGTTTGCTGCCTTCGAAAGCGCTGCGGTCGCCTTCCAGGCCTATACCGGTGATGGCGGTTGCCTCTTGGACCGGGTCAGATGGCGTTTCCTTGATCCTGGCGATATGCAGGTTGGTAATGCTTCCCTGCTGCATGATGTTGTGTCTCCTTAATACCGGCCGGCGGTAAATTCGCGGTTGATCAGAACCAGTTTTGAATTTGACCTTATTCTACAGCATCACCATGCCGTAATCCGGTTCCAAGCCGAAGTACATCCGGCCGAATGTCTCGTAGCGGCCTTCTGTATAAAAGCGGTGCTGCCTAGCGACTTGGATGTCCCGGAAACATCTTTCGATGGGGTTTCCGCTGTAGATGCCGGTGGTCCCTGCAAGGGTGTGCATCCGCTCCACGACCCGGACCGRACTTTCGGATGCCTTGGTCGCGGCCAGCAATATATCAGCCCGTTGGGCAGTGGTCACTTCTTTTCCGGACGAGACCCATCGCCAGATGTCGTCCAAAGTCTGGTAGAACAGCGCCCTGGCTGCCCGGAGAGCCGCCTCCGCTTGGGCGATCTGGGATTGGACCGAGGGGTTCATCCACAACTCGGAACTACTTCCGGTGGCGGTTTTGCCCCTGGCCAAAGTTGCAGCTTCGTCGACCGCGACACGGGCGATGCCCAGCATCACCGGCGTTAGGGCTGCCGCAACTATTCCAATGAAGGAAAACCTATACAGCGGGCCTCGGAATCGCGGACCCAATGTGAACTCCGGAGTGAAAGGAAACGCGCGGTAGGCCGGCACGAACGCGCCGTCGACCCGAATGTCGTCGCTGCCGGTGGCSCGCATGCCYARGACGTCCCACGTGTCYAGGATCTGRCARTCTTCCCTGGMKATGTACGCCCAGATCGGCRGGCCTGGAGAGTCTTCTTCTCCAGTAACAACGCAGACCGAGGCGATCCATCTGGCGTGATGGCAATTGCTGGCGAAACGACCGTCTCCGGAGATTCGGAACCCGCCTTCAACCGGCTCAGCCTTCATCGGCGGAGTGATGGAGGCAGCGAACAACGCCCGAGGGTCGYCGCCCAGCATCTCCGCAGCCCCTTTGTCGGGAAGCCGGGAGCAGAAGAACGCCCACAGCAGTGGGTTGGTGATCGTCCAAGCCGCCGCCGGGTCGGACTTAACAGCCTCCTCGATCACTGTGGCATAAGAAATCGGGTCCACTTCAAGACCGCCCATCGACTTGGGCGTCAGCATGGTGAGTAGGCCGGAGCCGCTGAGGGCGTCGAACGACTCTTGTGGTAGACGCCGGAGCCGCTCGCCTTCCGCCACGTTGGCCTTCAGCACCGGGCCGATCTGGCGAAGGCGCTCCAGCAGGCCGGCATCGACGACAGTCTTCATGGCAATACCCTCGTGGGCTACTCTCAAATGTGCGTATGTTATGCTTCGCGGAGTGTACTGATGGGGCCCTCCCTAATCAAGTGCTGAGCCTATGCCGAAGCCGGTTTTCGGCATGAAAATAAACGCCGATACCTGCAGGTGATAGTCATGGCTTACGAGTTTATCCAGACCGAAAACCGAGAGGGAGTATTCATCATCACGATGCATGACCCTCCCACGAGGAACGCCCTGGGTCCGCAGATGGCCGACGAGATGATGGAATGCCTGGACTCGTTTGAAGACGATCCTGCTTCCCGGGTGCTGCTGCTCACCGGCACCGAGCCGTCTTTCTGTTCGGGCGCCAACGTCCGGGGGTTCAGCCAGCGTATCCAAGACCGCGAGGCCGGTTCGGTGGACACCGAAGTTGAGCCGCTGCCCTGGGGCAAGATGGAGAGTCAGTACGCCTCCCGTGGCCAGAAGGTGGCCCTGGGCGGACAGGCCAGCCGGATCCCCCTGCGGATACATACGCTGCAGAAACCGTCCATCGCGGCGGTCAACGGGCATGCGATCGGTGTGGGTATGGGCGTGGCCCTGGCCTGCGACATTCGGTACACCTCCGAGAAGGCGGTGTTCTCCGAAGCGTTCGCCCGGATGGGCCTGATACCCGGCGACGGTAGCTGCTGGCAACTGCCCYGGCTCATCGGCATGAGCAACACCCTGCTCCTCCAATACACCGGCGACCGCATCGACGGCGCAGAGGCCTACCGGCTGGGCATCGCCAGCAAACTACTGCCGGACGACGAGCTGTTCGACGCGTCGCTGGAACTGGCCTCTCGGTTAGCAAAGGGTGCGACCCAGTCTCACGCATTGATCAAGTACCTGGTGCACAAGAGCCTGTCCATGGAATTCGAGGAAGCGTTGGACCTGGCCCACGTGGCCCAAGARCAGGTCCGGAAGACCGAAGACCACAAAGAAGCCGTCCAGGCTTTCTTGGAGAAGCGCCCAACGCAGTTCAAGGGCCGGTAGGGGTTGGGCTCGTGACTGGTCTGGACGTGAAACTTGGCGGGCGAAGAAACAGCGCCTTCACCCTAACCCTCTCCCATGGGTGGGAGAGGGKACTTTGGTTCTATCCGTGTGATRATGSTCCTTGTCCCACGCATTRGGAAAGTTTGAGGGCCGTCCGCCCCAGTAAGGCGAATCTCACTGAAGCTAAAATTGGGCGCGGGAGACTATTGACTCTGCGCGTGGCCACGAATATAATCAAATTTCGCACAGGAGAGTGGCGTCTCGCTTGATGATGATTCTTATCTGAAAATAAGTTGAATCGATGGGATACCTGGACGGCGGTTCGGGGGAAACCCCTGGCCGTCGTTTCGCGTGTGAGGCACCTTAAAAAGAGAATAAGAAACTGCAATTAGTCCTGCGTAACAACGTAAAAACTACGTTGCGTAGAAATACGTAACGTACAGATACGCTCGAAAGAAAGATTCACGTAAAGGTTTGAAATTCCTTGCGTGGGTCAAGTTATTAAGGGCTTACGGTGGATGCCTTGGGACCAAGAGCCGATGAAGGGCGCGGCAAGGCTGCGTTAAGCCTCGATGAGCCGTCTAGCGGGCATAGTCGGGGATACCCGAATGGGGAAACCTTATCCGGTGTTGAGTCGGATAATCCTTCCTTTCGAGGAAGGAGGGCAAGTGGGGGAACTGAAACATCTAAGTACCCCGAGGAAAATAAATCAACCGAGATTCCCCTAGTAGTGGCGAACGAACGGGGATCAGCCTAAACCAATAAGACTTAGTGGCATAAGGGCCTATGTCTTATCGGGGTTGCAGGGATTGCCTAGGGCCCCCTTATGAGGCCCAAAGGAGTTACAAATCTTATTTCTAGTCGAAGGATCCTGGGAAGGACCGCCATAGAGGGTGACAGCCCCGTAGGCGAAAGGGATAAGACTCCTGGCGTATTACCTGAGTACCACGGGGCACGGGAAACCTTGTGGGAATCTGGGGGGRCCACCCTCCAAGGCTAAATACYCTTGGTCACCGATAGCGTACCAGTACCGTGAGGGAAAGGTGAAAAGAACCCCTAACGGGGAGTGAAATAGATCTGAAACCGTAAGCCTACAGAAGGTCGTAGCCCTGACTTAGTCGGGGTGGCGGCGTGCCTATTGAAGAATGATCCGGGGACTTACTGTATGGAGCGAGGTTAAGGAACTGTAGTTCCGGAGCCGAAGCGAAAGCGAGTCTGAATAGGGCGCCAAGTTCCATGTAGTAGACTCGAAACCGGGTGAGCTACCCATGGCCAGGTTGAAGGTCCGGTAATACGGACTGGAGGACCGAACTCGTGGCTAGTACAAAAGCTTGRGATGAGCTGTGGGTAGAGGTGAAATGCCAATCGAACTCGGAAATAGCTAGTTCTCCTCGAAATGCATTTAGGTGCAGCCTCGATCTATAGGTGGACGGAGGTAGGGCACTGAATGGGCTAGGGGGCGTGAGCTTACCAAACCCAATCAAACCACCAATGCCGTTTATCCGTTAATCGGGAGTGAGACCGGCACAGATAAGTGCGTCGGTCGAAAGGGAAACAGCCCAGACCACCGGCTAAGGCCCCCAAGAATTGACTAAGTGGGAAAGGAAGTTAGGTTCCCCAAACAACCAGGAGGTTGGCTTAGAAGCAGCCACCCTTTAAAGAGTGCGTAATAGCTCACTGGTCGAGGARTCTGGCGCCGAAAATGTAACGGGGCTTAAGTCAATCGCCGAAGCCGTGGATGTGTAGGTACAAGGGAGAAATCTTCGCAACTCAAGGCGGGCCCAAAGGTGGAAATCCTTTCCTTCGGGAGAGAATGGAAGCCTGCGGTGAAACCAGCGGACGCGRAGCCAGACCCTTTGAATACTGCCTATGCGTGGTAGAGGAGCGTTCCTCGGGCGGTGAAGGTTAACCGTGAGGTTAGCTGGAGCGCGGGGAAGTGAGAATCCCGGAATGAGTAGCGTAAACTAGGGTTAAAATCCCTGGCGCCGAAAGCCCAAGGTTTCCTACGCAATGTTTGTCAGCGTAGGGTTAGTCGGTCCTAAGCCGTAGGCAAGAGCCGAAGGCGATGGATAGCAGGTTAATATTCCTGCACTGCCGTATTTTCGCTTAAAACCAAGGAGGGATGCAGGAGGGTAGGTAGAGCATGCCTATTGGACATGGTGTGTCCTCTTTCGTAGACGAGTCGGGGCAGGTAAATCCACTCCGACGTTAAGTTGAGGATTGAGGGAATCGAAGCCTTCGGGCTTACGAAACTCTATTGAACCCATACTGACAAGAAAAGCTTCGTGGTTATGGGAATATGGCAACCGTACCGCAAACCGCCACTGGTGGGCTAGGATAAAAGTCCTAAGGCGTTCGAGCGAACCTTCGTTAAGGAACTAGACAAAAGAGCCCTGTAACTTCGGGAGAAAGGGCCCCCCGGAATGTGTAGCCACTTGCTGGTGAAGCAATTTGGGGGCGCAGAAAAGAAGGCCGGGCGACTGTTTAACAAAAACACAGGTCTGTGCTAAGGGGAAACCCCACGTATACAGGCTGACGCCTGCCCAGTGCCGGAAGGTTAAGGGGAAGAGTGAGAGCTTTGAACTGAAGCCCCGGTGAACGGCGGCCGTAACTCTAACGGTCTACCAAGCATCGGCAAGGGCCGGAGGACTTGTCCTCTGGGTCTGAGCTGATCGGCTTAAGGCCGTTGTAAAATTTGGCTATATGCTGGAAACTCCGAGTATCCGGCGCTACCGGCTGGTTTAATCTGAACCAGAAGGTGACAATGCGTCCGGTGCGGACAATCAGCAGGAAAGACCTTGGAGAAGAAGCYCCGGTCCGTCCAAGGATCGAAGTGGACCTCCTCGGAATCCTCAGAGACTATACGCCAAACCCCTGACGGAACCAGCGGGAAGATATAGTCCGATCTATGTGGCGACATATAGAGGCCGGCAGAAATGACCGGCCCCGTCAGTAACTACCTGAGCGCTTCGGCGCTTGAGTGACCTCTGATGAGTAACAACATGCCTAAGGTAGCGAAGTCCCTTGTCGGGTAAGTTCCGACCCGCATGAATGGTTGAACGACTTGGCCATTGTCTCGACGAAGGCCTCGGTGAAATTACGGTGCCCGTGAAGACGCGGGCGACCTGCGGCAGGACAAAAAGACCCCGTGGAGCTTTACTGTAACCTGGTATTGGTCTGGGAACTGTCATGTGTAGGATAGGTGGGAGACTTTGAAGTTGCGACGCCAGTCGTGATGGAGTCGCCCTTGAAATACCACCCTTGGCTGTTTTTGGTTCTAACCTCAGCAAAACTGAGGGACAGTGCCTGGCGGGCAGTTTAACTGGGGCGGTTGCCTCCGAAAAGGTAACGGAGGCGTCCAAAGGTTCCCTCAGGACGGATGGAAATCGTCCTTAGAACGCATTGGCATAAGGGAGCTTGACTGCAAGACCTACAAGTCGAGCAGGGACGAAAGTCGGGCAAAGTGATCCTACGGCACCGTGTGGAAGGGCCGTGGCTTATCGGATAAAAGCTACCCCGGGGATAACAGGCTTATCTCGCCCAAGAGTTCACATCGACGGCGAGGTTTGGCACCTCGATGTCGGCTCGTCCCATCCTGGGGCTGAAGGCGGTCCCAAGGGTCCGGCTGTTCGCCGGTTAAAGGGGTACGTGAGTTGGGTTCAGAACGTCGTGAGACAGTTCGGTCTCTATCCGCCGTGGGCGCAGGAGGYTTGAGGGAACCTTTCCCTAGTACGAGAGGACCGGGAAGGACAGACCTATGGTGTKCCAGTTGTTCCGCCAGGRGCAGCGCTGGGTAGCCAAGTCTGGCAGTGATAAGCGCTGAAGGCATCTAAGCGCGAAGCATCCCCCAAGATGAGACCTCCCTTCCCGATTTGCGTCGGGAGTAAGATCGCAGAGAGACTATCTGCTTGATAGGCCGGATGTGTAAGGAGGGTAACCTCTTCAGCAAACCGGTACTAACCGATCGAGAGGCTTGACCCACGCTAAGAACTTCAAACTAAATCCCCCTAGCCCCTTTTGCGAAAAGGGGGGACACAAGGGGTATCCAGGATTCGCTTCTTGTTCTGGGCCAGTTGCAGAAGTGCCTTGGCGTCAGCCGCTCGAATCGTCATCGGTTTTTCCATCAGCACATGGCAACCTGCTTCTAAGGCTTTCATCCCATGTTCAAAATGCAGAGTATGTGGGGTAGAAATTAGCACTGCATCGGGTTGCGTTTCAGCCAACATTGAGTTCACATCATCAAAAGCCCCCGGACGAGGGACTAGATCCAGTATATTTTGATCGATATAGCTGTTGGCAATATCAGTATTGACATCACAGGTGGCAATAATTTGAACCTCATCCATTTGGTTCATCCGTCGGGCATGACCAGATGAGTTTCCACCACAGCCGATTATAGCGAGGCGAACTTTTGACATCTATTACTCCTTGACTATTGATTCAC
>NVWX01000051.1 GCA_002746355.1 Dehalococcoidia bacterium
CCCGCCGCATCTGCGAGTCTCTATGCGCCACCGACCTCCTGGGATTCCAGACCATCGGCGATGTCCGGTGCTTCCTGGACACAGTTGGTGAGTTCGTTCCCGGCGCGGCTGTGGACCGAAATGATCATACCGTCGATCTGAAGGGCCACACGACTTCGGTCAAGGTCTACCCCATCTCCATCAACGTGGAGGAAGTGCAGCGCATCGCCAACACCCCGCGGGCCCTGGACTATGAGACTAAGCTGGCGGAGGACACCGGCGAGGTCACCATCGTCCGTATCGACCGCGCCGAGCCCAACAAGAACATCGTCCGCGGCTTCCGGGCCTATGAACTACTGCTGACGCGCTACCCTGAGTTGAAGGGCAAGGTCAAGTTCTTAGCCTTCTTGGTGCCATCCCGCACCCACATACGCCAGTACCAGAGGTACATGGACGAGATACAGCAAGTGATACAGCAGATCAATAATAACCACGGGACAGATGACTGGCAGCCCATCGTGCCCTTCATTGAGAACAACTACACTCAGGCCATCGCCGGCATGAAACTGTACGACGTGCTCCTAGTGAACACGATCATCGAGGGCATGAACCTGGTGGCCAAAGAAGGCCCAGTGGTCAACAACCGCGACGGCGTATTGGTCTTGTCCCACAGCAGCGGCGTGTACAAACAGCTCGCCGACGGCGCCCTCAGCGTTTCGCCCACCGACATCGAGGGCACCATGGAGGCGTTGCACCAGGCGATCACCATGTCGGCCAAAGACCGGAAAGACCGGGCGGCCCTGATGCTTGAGTCGGTCTGCCGGGAAGACATCAATCACTGGCTCTACCAGCAAATGTACGATATCTCGAACATCTCTTAGCCCGCCAGCCACCGGGAATCCGGGAGCGGCACGAGGCTGGATTAATGCCCTGGCTGGGGTTAAAGTAATGGAGCGGCGGCAGTCCGTCTCACTTAGATATTCTTCACCCCTCCTTAACGTTTCGGACGCGGAGAAAGCAGACCAGATGGAAGAATTGTTCAACCCACATCTGACGGGCGGCGGGCGGCCCGACATACAGCTCTGTATCTTCCCGCACCTGGCTGAATTCTTGGTCATCGACTCCCGGGAAGACGAGCCTCAGGTGCTGCTCCTTAACACCGACGACGTATTTGACGAGGAGTTCTACCGGACCGTCGAAGCCGAGTTCTCAGAAACGTTGCGTTCGTCCAGCGATTTCCTCTTTTCCCACTTCATGAACCTGCCTATCAGCGTCGAGGAATCGGTGCGGGACATCGCGATGACATTTATCCTGGACCGGCTGGGAGTGCAGGTTGAGAATGAAGACGAGATTCCGTCAGTCGTTGTCTACGTGGTTAGCGGAGGCGCTCTGACCTCCCACGCCCAAAAGATCCTGGATGGCCTGAAAGAACTGATCCACACCAGTTTCAGAGGCCCTGAGTTAGACCGGTGGGGGGAGACCATCGCCGATCTGGTCGAACGAGAAACCGTCATCATGCGGAAGGTCAATGAACAGCAGATGGCGGACGCCCTCAAGAGTGACTCCCCCGATTATTTCACCCTCTGGGAAAGCCGCAACTAGGGCCCTACGGGCGTTTCATTTACCTGCATCTTCCAGGCTGGAAACTCCTTTCCTGGCACGCCACTCGCCATCTCCCCTATAATCCCCACGCGGCTTGAGTTAAGTTTTGCCTAGGGAGCCATCCATGGACCGGATCGGACTATCCATCAACACCCGGAGCGAAACCTCCGACGAAGAACTAGTCACGATAGCCAAACTCGCCGATGAGCAAGGCTATCACTCTTTCTGGGCCGCCGAGTCGTGGGGACGTGACGCTTTCACCGTGTTGGCCATGATCGCCTGCAACACCCAGAACATCGGACTGGCCACTGGCATCGTCAATGTGTTCAGCCGGACCCCGGCGCTCATCGCCCAGAGTATCGCCTCTTTGGACATCATGTCCAAGGGCCGAGCAATCTTGGGGTTGGGCASCAGCGGGAAAGTCGTGGTTGAGGGCTGGCACGGCGTGCCATTCGATTCYCCCCTGGGCCGTACCCGTGAGTACATCGAGATCATCCGCAAGGCCCTGAGCGGCGCACCCGTGGACCACCAGGGGAAGTTCTACCAGATGGAAAGGTTCCGGATGATCTCTCCACCGGTGCAGGAACGGCTGCCCATCTACATCGCCAGCTTGGGGCCCAAGAACCTGGCTCTGACCGGCGAAGTGGCCGACGGGTGGCTGCCCGTCTGGGCCAACCGGGAACGGCTGCCCGAACTGTTGGAACAGGTCAACCAGGGAGCGGCCAAGTCCGGACGGAGCATCTCCGATGTGACCGTCGCGCCGTACCTGATGTGCTACACCGGTGACACACCGGAAGGCGTGGCCCTTGGCGAGCATTTGCTGAAGGCCCACATGGCGTATTACATCGGCGGCATGGGCACTTTCTATTTCGAGAGTTTCAGCCGCGCCGGCTTCGCCAAGGAAGCCGAGAAGGTCCGTGACGCCTGGAACTCCAGAGACCGGGAGCAAGCCGCGGCCGCTGTCTCCGACCGGATGGTCGAGAGCGTTGCGGTGCTAGGAGACGCCCAACAATGCCGCGACCAGATGGCCAAATTCCGGCAGGCCGGTATAGACATCCCCATCGCGACATTCCCCCATGGGACTGACCTGGAAGCCATTCAGCGCACCATCAAAGCCCTCGCACCTCAGGCAGGCGCTTAGTGGCGGTCAAGATCGGCGTGATCTCCGACACGCACTCGGCGGGCAGCGGACGAGACCTGCCGGTGAAGATATTGGACGCCCTGCGCGGGGTGGACATGATCCTCCATTGCGGAGACCTTGAATGCCTGGGAGTTCTGGATTACCTGGAAGAGGTGGCCCCGCTGCTGGCGGTTCGGGGCTACGAGGACCCCTTGGAAGATGGCGACCGGCTGGCCATGACCACCCGGGTGGTCAAGATCGAAGGCGTGTCCATCGGAATGATCCATGACATCCAATGGCCGGGTCCTAAGATTCCTACTTCCTCCGATGGCTCTGAATTGGTGCTGCCCGAAGGCAACGGACGGGAGTTCATGGCCCGCAAGTTCAAACAGCCGGTGGACGTGGTCCTGTTCGGCGACACCCACGAAGAACTGGTAATGGACTGGGATGGGGTCCTGATCATGAACCCCGGCAGCCCAACCTACCCCGGTAAACGCCACAAACAGGGCGCCCTAGGCACCATCGGTCTACTGGAAGTGGATGGGGAAACGGCTACGGGCCGGATAGTCGATCTGGAAGAACTCTCCAATAGCCGCTCATCCTGAGGCTACCTGAGGGATGCTCGACAAGACGTGGTTGATTGCCAGCTAGTGGTTCGATTGATTCACCACGAACGGACTGGTAAAACCCRATATTTCCTGGATTCCCGCCTTCGCAGGAACGACGGTGGGGAATCGCTCATCCTGGGTTGAGCGATCGTCACCTACATTCGTTTTGGCTTCAGGGGTTGTCCTTCTAGGGGTGGGCAATTGGCTTAATCGGGTTTCAAACGCGGCCTGATCAGATTTGTGGGGGAGGGTCGGGTGTTAAAAGCCGTTCGTTCTACGCTTACCTAACCGGCGGGCAGACATGCGAGCAGTGAATAAACACGAGAATAACCCTGGATACTAATAAAGAGCCCAGCTTGCCTTTGCCGTAAATTATCAAAAACTAGCCGCTTTGTTAAAAATCGGTCGGCGAGATAGACCATTGAAACAACAAGGATCGATTGATTACTTACTGGCGCCAGCACGACACTCGGCGTGGTTGGGGTCGTATTGGTGATTTCGAGGTCCACCGTGCAACCCGAATTCGGCTATAGTAGCGAATCGAAGGTACGTTGGGTCGATTGGTGGCAAAATTGGCCTGCGGGCGTCCCTTATATATGTTAAGCTCTAMGGTAGTGGCAGTATTCTTCAGTCTCTCTACAGGCATCCTAGATCGGTCTACGGGTATCCATGGGCTAAACGCCCCTCCGGGTCTCATTACAGCATTCCGCTTCTTATCGTCTCCGTGAGCAGTCTCTTGCCAACTTTTTTCATACAGGGAAGTCAATTATGAGTTACCAAGACAGGACCCTATCTTGCGTGGAGTGTGGGCAATCGTTCACATTCTCGGCGGACGATCAGTCGTACCATGCCGAAAAGGGATACACGAACGAACCCAAGCGGTGCACCTCCTGCCGTGAGGCAAGGCGCGCAAACCGGTCAACCGAAGGCGGTTTCGGTTCCGACCGTGGTCCYCGCGAGAYGCACWSMGTGGTTTGCGCSGAATGCGGCAATCAGGCMACAGTACCGTTCCTGCCCCGCGGCGACCGGCCCGTCTACTGCAGCGATTGCTTCAGTCGTCAGGGCGGTGGCGGTGGTGGTGGCGGCCGCTACTAGGCCAACAAACAGGGACGTCCGCCGTCCCCGGCCCACACAATAAGCATGAAATACGCCCTCAGCGTACACTGTTGAGGGCGTGTGCTTTTTCTAGCCCGTGGCTTTTCTAGACGGAACCAGTCCCCAAGGCTCGCTTATTTCGATGACGCGATCGACTATCACAGCGGTGTCCCTTCGGCAGGACGGTGTTCTAAGGCGGCTGACTGCGCAGTTCAAAACTGTAAGGTCATTTCCGTCAGTTCGTATAAGGTGCTGATTGTCGGTATGGCGATTTGATCCATCGGCCTGGCGCAGGCGGCGGTGATTGCAAACACGGCGAGTCTGCCGATTAACAGATGAATTCGCATACAGGGCAGTGCATTCCATATCAAGGAAGATCAGCTTGATCAAGGTAACTCAGCTTGCACGCCTTAGCGAAGATGACCCCGCCTGTCCATCTGCAACCCGTGGCCAAGTCGTRTGAAAATCAGTGTTTGATTAGCCGAATGAGGGTGCTTCCGGTGGCGCTCGGATARKGGGAGTCCCGTGCKGTGTAGCCACATGGGGTGTGMAATCAAGGGCACAAAAAGGGGCCGGTCAATCGACCGGCCCCTTTTCCATTACTGAAATGTGCCTAAGTGATTACGTCGATCAGCGGGGTGACCTCGAGGAACACTGGCGCGAACACCAGAGAGACGATGGCCATGAGCTTGAGGAGGATGTTCAGGGACGGGCCAGAGGTGTCTTTGAAAGGGTCTCCAACGACGTCGCCCTCCACCGCGGCCTTGTGGGCATCGGAGCCCTTGCCGCCGTAGTGCCCCAGTTCCACGTACTTCTTGGCGTTGTCCCATGCGCCGCCAGCCGTGGCCATCATGATGGCCAGCATGAAGCCGGAGCCCACCGCTCCTATCAACATGCCGCCCAGGGCCTCAACGCCCAAGACAAACCCAGTTGCCAGGGGGGCCGCCACCGCCATCAGGCCGGGGACAATCATCTCTTTCAAGGCGCCTTTGGTGGCGATGTCCACACACTCATTGTAATCGGGCTCRGCCGTCCCCTCCAWCAGGCCGGGGATCTCCCGGAACTGGCGGCGGACCTCGGCCACGATGTCCATCGCCGCCCGCCCCACGGCCTTCATGGTGAAGGCGGAAAAGAGGAACGGCAGCATCGCGCCGAATAGGATGCCGACGATAGTCGYRTRWWMMWWSAWGYYGMTKKYYWKGMYSWMKKYKGCRRWYRSSWMKKYSRSMRASRSMRMCWKYKMAGTCAANRSSSYCKAGYYGATKSYSARYMYCKKKSCGRYSGCYGCSSKGGYSYTKSSCAGGGCGTCCAGGGCGTCGGTTCGTTCCCTGACTTCAGGGTCCAGTTGGGCTTGTTCCGCGATGCCCCCGGCGTTGTCGGCCACGGGTCCGTAGGCGTCGGTCGCCAGGGTGATGCCCAACGTGGACAACAGGCCCACACCTGCCAGAGCAACTCCGTAGAAACCGGAAAGTTCAAAGGCGATGATGATCGTGAATGCCACCGCCACAAGCGGGACCACGGTGCTGATCATGCCCGTTGCGATACCACTGATCATCACCGTTGCCGCTCCTGTCTGCGACGACTCGGCTATCTGCTGAGTDGGTTTGTAGTCGTATGAGGTGTAGTACTCAGTGGAYAGGCCGATTATTATTCCCGCCGTAAGGCCCGTTATGATCGCCCAGRACCATTTGATGTCCATGTCCAAGGCCAGCACAACCACCAGGGCGAAGACCGCCAGCAAGATCGCCGAGGCGAAGATGCCCCGCCGCAGCGCCCACAGGAGCTGTCCGAAATTGGCCTGTTCGCTGCTACGGACCACGAAAGTGCCAAGGATCGCAGCCACGATTCCGGCGCCGGCGAGCATAAGGGGCAACACCGCCTTGTCGTCGTCCCAGCCGACTATGGCCCCGGCCGTGCCCACCGTGGCCAATGCTATGGCGGCGATGATTGAACTTACATAGGACTCGAAGAGGTCGGCGCCCATCCCCGCCACGTCACCCACGTTGTCGCCCACGTTGTCCGCGATGACTCCGGGGTTCCGTGGGTCGTCTTCCGGGATGCCGGCTTCGATCTTGCCAACCAGGTCGCTGCCCACGTCGGCGGCTTTCGTGAAGATCCCGCCGCCTACTCTGGCGAATAGCGCTATGGAGCTGGCGCCGAAGCCGAACCCGGCAACCACGGTTATATCTTGGAAGATCACATAGAGGATGGTCACGCCCAGCAAGCCGATGCCCACAACAGTGATGCCCATAACCGTTCCGCTGGAGAAGGCGATGCGCAGGGCTGGGTTCAACCCGTGCATGGCGGCGGCGGCGGTGCGCACATTGGCCCTAACCGCGACGCTCATCCCGATGAATCCGGCGGTGGCCGAGCAGATCGTGCCCGCCAGATAGGCGATGGCTGTTTCGGGGACCGTATTAYCCAGGGTCCACCAATCGATCAACACCCAAAGTCCTGCCGCCACGACGATCACGAACGGGGCCAGAACCATGTACTCCCGGCGCAAGAATGTACTAGCTCCGTCTCGTATCGAATCTCCAATGGCCCGCATGCGCTGGTTTCCAGGATCGGCGCGCAGCACGCGGATAGCGGTAAAAGCAGCGAATAACAATGCGACGCACCCTGCGGCGAGGGCAACGATAATGGATTCCATGAAGAGACTCTCTTAAAGGGACAGGCGTGGCCTGTTCGTYTACTTGATTTTCGTTTCTGATCAGCCTGTTTTTAGGCGTGCGCAACTTATCATATAGGCACGGGAGTGTCAAGCGGATTTCGACGCCAGGTGTGATAAATTTGCACGTGTCTCGCCGTGCCACGTCTAGTGTTTGTAGGCCGGTTTAATGARATCCCGCCAAATTTGCCTTAGGAAATGGATCGCGGGAATTCTAGGGGGTGTATAGCTCCACGCCAGGGAATGAGATTGCGACCGCGAACCAGAACGACCTGCGGGTGCTCACCCGGTCCAAGCGGCTGCCCGCTAGCGGACCATCCTCGGCCCGGCCGGCGAAATCCCAGGTGCTTCCGGTTTCCCGGTCGGTGAATCTCCCGTCACCCTGAAAGTCGAAGCTCAGAGTTTGCCCGTCCAATGTCCTGGAGAACGCCGCGACCGAAAGGCCTCCAGCCTCTGTAAAGACCACGACAGCCTCGCCGCCGACTTCGGCATTAACCGCGCCTTCGCCGATCACGCCCAGCGGGAACGCGGTCACGGCGCCGCCCGCCTCCACCGTCAGCACGATCTCGCCGGCGGAGAGCCGCTCATCCAGCTTTTCTTGGTCCACTGGGAAGGCGAACTGCCCGTTATCGATGCGGTCTTGGTATCCTTGGCCAAACCCGTTGCCGTAGRCGGAACCYGCGAAAAGGTCGTCTTGAACGCCATCGACGCCAGAGAGTAACAGGGTGTTGGGATGGAGGGCTTTCCACTGGCCCCAGGGCATCGTCGCAGATGGCAACGGCTCGAGGTGCGACCCGGTCATGGTCCCAACCACGGCCTCGCCGGCCACTTGAAACCAGTACGACCCCGTCTGGTGGTCATACAYCACCAGGTCCGATTGGTATAGCGCGCTGGTATTCCCGAAAGTGAGAATCTCGCCGTCGACTTCCCGGCTGAATACCACGCCGCTGACGCATAGCGGACAGTAGGTGATCAGCACCGGCACGCCGCCGATCACGTCGGTGACCATCTCATGAAAGTTAAGGATGTTRATGGGATAAGMGTAAGCTTCATCGCCCGACTCATACCCCAGSACCAGGTCGTCGTCTTCCAGCCATGGCAATGCGTCGATGCCACCGTACGTCGGGATGTCCACCGGAATGATGGCATCCCTGAGATCCGTCTGCAGTTCGGGCGAGATCTCGCTCAGGGGCACGAACCGGGCGCTGGTCGTGCCGAAAGTGTCGAAAAGAATGTCTTCCAAGGGCACGCTGTGGATGCTTGTATCCAGTTCCGGGACCAACTTGGGCACCACTGAAGAGCCTTCCGGGACCATGGACGTGGGCTCAGGATTGGCAGCCTTGGTGGATTGAGTGGCGGCGTCCGATTGCGCCGGAGCAACAGTTGGATCAGACCCACCGCAAGCCACCGCCAAGACCAGCAGGCTAACCGCGAGCGCGGCCAAACGGTTTTTGAGCGGCGATCTAAACCAGAGCCGTTGGTTGAATCTGGGGGACTGGTCCACTGATGACCTCTTTCTGAATATCAGGTTCTGGTTAGTGATTTGATACCGCCCAACTCCRTTCGGGTACAACGTGACCGCTCGTGCCGTAATAATGCGCCACTAGCCGGGGCATGAGTCATTCSCGGTACTCGAATCCAGCATAGCATCCAACGATGAGGAATCTGTCACATGTTTATCGGCTACTTCACTGAAAGGCCATACCAGGACCCTGAGTCAGGATTCTTCGGCGCCACTGGCACCCCCATCAAAGACCTGACGCTAAGTAACGGCGTGTACAACCCKGAACTGGGSGCCMRCCTSTACAAYCGSTATCTAGACGAGAAGGTCTACGCTGAGGAGATGGGATTCGAYGGCCTSATGCTGAACGAGCACCACAGCACRCCGTTCTGCATGGGCGGCGCGATGAACGTCGAAGCATCSATCCTGGCGCGSATCACCAAGAAGGCCAAGATCGTCCTCATGGGCAATATCCTCCCCATCTGGGACGACCCTCTCTGGCTGGTCGAGCAGCTTGCAATGATCGACTTGATCTCCCGCGGCCGCCTGGTCTCAGGTTGGGTGCGGGGGACCGGACGCGAGAGCGTGGCCCACAACTCACCGCCGCCCTACAACTGGGAGCGGTTCAAAGAGGCCCACGAGTTCATCGTCAAGGCTTGGAGCGAGCCCGGCCCCTTCCGCTGGGAGGGCAAGCACTACCAGTACCGCCACGTTAATCCCTGGGTGCGCCCCTACCAGAAGCCCCATCCCCAAATATGGCTGCCCGGCGTGGTCAGCCGCGATTCTCTGATGTGGGCCGCTGAGCAGCGCATCCCTTACATCATGTTGTCAACCGAGATGGAGCCCACCAGGCAGGCGTTCCAGCTCTACCACGACACCGCCGCCGAGCAGGGTTATGAGTCCGGCCCTCAGAACCTTGGCTATCTCTGGAAGGTCCACGTGGACGAGACCGAAGAATTGGCCGAGGAGACCGCCCGGAAGTACATCCAAGGCCCCAGCAACCCGTTCTTGGCCGGCAATGAAGGGACCACCAACGCAGCCCTTCTCGCACTGCCAGGATTGTCCTCCCGCCGCCGGGTGCTGCCAACCCAGGCAGTGGCCACCACGGCCCGGGGTGGAGCTGGCGGTGTCCTAGGCCGGCCCTACGAGCAGCAGATCAAGGACTACACCATCATCACCGGGACGCCGAAGACCGTCATCCCCAAGATTCGCCACGTTTTGGAATACATCCGGCCCGGCAGCGTGTTCTTCTGGGACGGAGACGGCGCTATGACCCACGACGACGCAATGCGCAGCCTGAGGCTCATGGGCGAAGAGGTYATCCCKGCCGTSCGKGAGATYGCCRASGACYTGGAACTGCCCRGTTCCTTCGATGTCGATACGRCTACTGGCAAGCCGATNNCCCNASARACTCCGGASGCSACSGCCGAYAYYGARGGCGGCCACGGCGAGGACTAAGCCAGAGCCAGCCTCCCGACTCAAGCGTTTCAATCCCCCAGGCCAAATCGTATGTGGCCTGGGGGATTTTATTGCCCTACTTGCACTATCCCCAAGCCTGCGCACCGGCGCATAATATGTCGCGATGAGCACAGCTTCGAAGCCAGACTCAAACCTAGACCTGAACGCCGACGTGATCGTGATCGGCGGCGGACCCGCCGGCAGCGCCGCGGCCACCATGCTGGCCCGCAAGGGTTGGCAGGTAACGGTGTTGGAGCGGGAGAAGTTCCCCAGAGACCACGTCGGGGAATCCCTGCTGCCGGCATCCATCCCGGTGCTGGAGGAGTTGGGCGCCCTACCCGCCGTGGAAAGCGCCGGTTTCCTGCCCAAGTACGGGGCCACCATGGTCTGGGGCAGCGGCGACGCGCCCTGGAGTTGGTACTTCAAAGAGACCAGCCAGCGCTATCCCCACTCCTATCAAGTGTGGCGTCCCCAGTTCGACCAGATATTGCTGGACAACGCCAAAGCCCAGGGCGTAACCGTCCTAGAGGGCCACCACGTCACCGAAGTCATCTTCGACGGCGGTGAAGCCGTTGGGGTGGAGTTCACCAGCGCCAACGGCGAGACCGGAGAGGGGCAGGCGCGGTTCATCGTAGACGCCAGCGGTCAATCGACGTTGCTCGCGCGACACCTTGAATCAAAAGAGTGGGACCCGTTCTTTCAGAACCTGGCGGTTTACGCTTATTTCACCGGCGCCAAACCCCTGCCCGAACCCGATCAGAACAACATMTTCATCGAGTCCTACCGCTACGGCTGGCTCTGGACCATCCCGCTGCACACCGGACGCAGCAGCGTCGGCGTAGTGGTTGACTCCGATACCGGAAAGGAAGGCATCCAACAGAACGGCGCCAAGGCGTTCTTGGAAGCCCAGTTGGCCCAGAGCAGCCACACCCGCGCCATACTGGAGAACGCCATGATGGACTCCGAGCCGACGGTGGTGATGGACTGGTCCTACACGGCCGGGAAGATGTACGGGCCGGGCTACATCCTGGCCGGAGACGCCGCTTGTTTCGTCGACCCGCTTTTCTCATCCGGGGTACATCTGGCATTGATGTCCGGCGTGCTGGCCGCGGCCTACGTGACCACGGCGCTCAATACGCCGTCGATGGCTGAAGAAGCGGGCGAGGTCTACCAGGAGCTSTATCTCAAGGAGTACAACCAATTCCGAGAGATGGCCCGGCTGTTCTACTCCAGCAACCTCAGCGCCGAGTCCTATTTCTGGGAGGCCCGCCGCATCACAAACAGCGACGAATATTCGCCGCGCCACAGCTTCATCCAGGCGGTTGCCGGACAGCCGCCCCGCGGCTACGAACGGGTGGTGCTGGAACGSGGCCAAGCGCCCGAAAAGTTCATCGAGAGCGTCAAAACCGTGGAAACGGAGCGCCTAGCCCGGACGCAGTGGTTGGCCGCCCTGGCCGCCGACCCCCAGCGCAACCAGATACTTAACGCGGTCCCCCGGCTTGCCGAAGGGGTACAGGTCCAGCGGAAGCCGGTGCTGGCCGAAGGGGAGTTCGTGCCGGGCCAGGTCTTGAACACCGTCTCTCAGCCGGAGGGCACTCCGTGCAGCCCGCTGGTGGCGGCCGTAATCGGTGAGATCGACGGCCAGAAATCAGTCGCCGACATCGTTGACGGCATGGGACAACACCTAGACCAAGCCGCCCACGCCCAACTGGAAGAAGCCGTCTCCCGCACCATAGAGATCCTCTACGTAGACGGCACCGTGGCCGGCCTAGTCACGGATTAAAGGCGGAGAAGCAATTGTCCCCCCTCCTGTCGCAACGGGAGAGGGTTAGGGTGAGGGCTCAGCTTTACAGCCCCCCATCCTGAGAAAGCGAAAACACCCCCCGGAAAATCCAAACTAATCAAAACCAGGAGAAAAACATGGCCACCAGACAGATTCCCTCGGAAGCAGAAGTTATCGGTTGGATGGACTCGCTCAGCAACTGGGGACGCTGGGGCRRSGACGACCAACTGGGCACYCTGAACCTRATCACCGACGCCAARMGSGCYCAGGCSGCKGCTCTGGTGAAGGAAGGGATCAGCGTGACCTGCTCGCGCGTGGTGGTTCCGGAGATCGCCGCCGACGTCACCAGCATCCCTCCCCTGCACTACATGATCCGRGCCGGAGACACGGTCCCCGCCGAGGGCGCCGGCGGGACCTCGGACTTCATCGGCTTTTCCTACCACGGCCTGACCATCACCCACATCGACGCCCTGTGTCACCAGGCCTGGAACGGCAAGCTCTACAATGGCTTTGACCCGTCTTTGGTCAACAGCGAGTCCAAGGCCACGGTTCTGAACATCGACCAGGCCAAGAACGGCATCATCACCCGCGGCGTGATGCTGGACATCGCCAAGGTGCGCGGCGTCGACTGGCTGGAGGCGGGCGAGGGCGTGTTCACCGAAGACCTGGAAGCCGCTGAGCAGGCCCAGGGAGTCCGGTTGGAAGAGGGAGATGCCTTGATGTTGCGGCTGGGCTGGTACAAGCGGCGGCTGGAGAAGGGCGCACCCGCATCGGGCCGCCCCGGACTGCACGCCGAGACGCTTCCCTGGTTGAAGGAACGAGGTATCTCTGTAGTCGGCGGCGATGCATCTCAGGACGCCGAACCCAGTGGATACCCGGCACTGGGCCTGCCGGTACACAAGGTTGGGATCGTAGGCATGGGTCTGTGGCTGATCGACGCCGGCAACTGTGAAGACCTGGCGGCGGTCTGCGAACGTCTGAACCGCTACGAGTTCATGTTCGTAGTGGCGCCGATCAGGTTCTTGAACGCCACCGGCTCCCCCACCAACCCCCTAGCAATTTTCTAAGCCACGCCGTCGCAGCAGGCAACTGCGTTGCGGCAGGGGACTGCATGCGACAGAGGATGGGCTGCGGGTCCTACCCGCAGCCCTTTTTTCTAGCATGYCTCTCGTGCACCCAATTGTCCCTTCTCCCTCGAGGGAGAAGGTTAAGATGAGGGTGAATGTTTTTTAAGAGACTGATCCCATACCGGAGAGCCAGCCCTCACCCTAACTCTCTCCGAGGTTTCGAGATCGTTGGTCAGTGACCGGTCCGGTTGTGCTCGGCGATCCGCTCTCTTACAACATCTACCAGTTGGGCCGCCTCGTGGACGACCCAGGTATGYTMCACCACCTGACTGGAATGGAKCCCCGAAGCGGTGAAAGGCGTGGCCACGGCGATCACATTCATGCCCGCGGCCACTCCGGCCCGCGCGCCGTTGGGCGAGTCCTCTATGACCAGACAGTCTCCCGGGTCGACGCCCAACTTCTCAGCAGCTAATAGGTATAYCTCGGGGTCCGGTTTGGGATTGGTCACGTCTTCCCGGGTCAGGACCTCATCCAGATATCGTTCCAGGTCCAGCGACCGTAGAACGTGTAGCGCCTCATCGCGCTGAGACATGGTGGCCAGGGCCGTGCGGCAACCGGTCTCCCGTGCCACTTGCAAGAATGCGATGGTGTGCGGCCACTGGTTGTCGCGGATGACCTGGGGGTCTGCAACCATCGCGTCATAGATTTCTTTGCGCATGGCGGACAAGACTTCCCACGGCTCTGAGACGCCATRCTGCGCCGTCAGCGGCTGTAGCTCAGGTGCAAGCTCAAGGGTTTCCATGACTCGGCGGGAGGCCACTTCCCTGGARGCCCCCAAAATCTCCCTGTAGGCTTCGATCGCGCGGCTATCGAGCTCGGGCAAGTTGCGAAKCCGCTGGGCAGCGATGGCGTAGGAGAGTGYTTTCAGTTTCTCCGACTGCACGAGCGTGCCGTCCAAGTCGAACATGACCGCATTGATCATCACTCAATCCTCAGAACGAATCTTGGAAGATCCGCGCCCCGCTCGCGCACTAACTCTCCTCCGCGCAGTAGGGRATTTTTCCCCTGCGGAAGCCACCCTTCTACTTCCCTTGCTTGATCCAGTCTGCTACGCGCTCGCCGATCATCATGGTGGTTACGTTGGTGTTGGCGCGTATGCAGTCGGGCATTATCGATGCGTCGACTACCCGCAGGTTCTCCATCCCGTGGACCTTGCCGTACTGATCGACCACGGCCATCGGGTCTGAGGACGGGCCCATCTTGCAGGTGCAGGAGACGTGCTGGGAGGTAGTCACCTCCCGGTACAGGAATTCGTCCAACGCCTCGTCAGAGGCCAGTTGGGCGTCGGTCGGYTCGATGCGCTCTTGAATGATGTCCTTGAAGGCCGGGTCCTCGCCCAGTGCCACGCAGATGCGGACCGTCTCCCGCAGCCGCGCCCGGTCGAACTCCTTCTCCAGGTAATGGTAGTCCAGTTTCGGTTGCACTGACGGGTCGGCCGACTGGAGCCGTAGTTCCCCGGCGCCAGCGGCCAGTTGGATACCACTGGACATGCGGATGCCCAGGGGAACCATGCGGTCGCCACCACGGTTGATACGCTCGGTGGCGAAGGACTGCATAGAAACCTTCATGTCGTTGCGGAGGTCGGAGCCGCCGGCGGTGTAGCGCAGGGTCGCCTGCATCCGGGGCGCATTGCCGTCCAACTCGACTTCCGGCTTGGTCCGCCAGGTTACGAACACCAAGGGATGGTCGCGCAGGTTCTGGCCGACGCCCGGCGCGTCGTGTACGACCGGTATKCCGAACTCTTCGAGCTGGGCCGCCGGTCCGACACCCGAAAGCATCAGGATATGGGGTGATCCAATGGCCCCGGAACTCAAGATGATCTCGGAGCCTTCAACGGTGAATGTTTCGCCGCCGCTCTCAACCTCGACGCCCGTGGCCCGCTTSCCATCGAACAGGATGCGCTGAACGTGGCAATTCGCGCGGATGGTCACGTTGAGACGGTGTCTRATCTGGTCCAGATAACCTAAAGCCGTGCTCATACGAATGCCGTTGGGGTTATTCAGCGGAGTTGGCCCAACGCCCGTCGAGTCTGGGTTGTTGTGGTCTGGAGCGTCCGGATAACCTGCTGCCCGGCAGGCCTGGTAGAAGGCCTCGGTGGCCGGATGCCAGGTGTCCCGAGGGAAGCGATGCATCACGATGGGTCCTTCCGTGCCGTGGAAGTCATCGCTAAAGTCTGTATCGGTCTCTATCATCCGGAAAAAGGGCAGGCAGTCCTGAAATCTCCATTCGGTGTTGCCCATCTCCGCCCAGGAATCGTAGTCCTCAGGCACGCCACGGAGGAAAACCTGGCCATTGATGGCGCTGGAACCTCCGGTCACCTTGCCCCGGGGGACCATCATCTCCGGCGAGGTCTCCGTGGCCTTGCCGACGAACTGCCAGTTATGGTCGCTGACCATGATGTCGATCTCGGTCGCATAGCCGAATTTCACTTCCTCGGGCAGTTGCTCGAAGTCCGGATAGTCCGGCCCCGCCTCCAACAGGAGGATATTCTTGTCGGGGTCTTCGGAAAGCCGGGTTGCGACGATSGAYCCGGCCGAGCCGGCGCCCAGAACTATRTAATCGTATTTCATGTCCCCTCCGGTAAWAATAGAGTCCTTCCGCGGCAGATCGTCTGCATGCGGAAGGACTRACCGTCTTGTTCGGTAGATACCTTAGAACAATGCTTCTGGAGTTTGGATGCCATCGAGATCGGCGTCCGAAGCCGGGGCTTCCGGRGTGATGCCAAGGTTGTTTTCCATATAGTGGTAGAGTTGCTTTAGATGATGGGTGCTGTGGCTCAATATTATGTTCAGCAACTCCAGGACCGTAACCTCACCGCCGTAGTGGGCGGGCACCTCCCGGTCGAAGGCCTCGGTATTGCCGCTATTTAAGAAGACGATGATGTCGTGACGGACCTTCTCGCCATACTCGACGATCTCGGCGGCGGTATAAACGTCTTTCAGCCGTTCGTCCGAGGCCCGCATGTCGTCTTGGCTCATGCTGCCCACTTCGTGGCTCAGGTAGGCAACTTCGGGGAACGACATGATGTGCATGACGGTTTTCCGCCCGGTCCACGGACGCCACGGCACGTCGGCGTCCAGTTGCTCCTGGGAGAACTGAATAGTGGCCCGGCACGCCGCGCTCAGTATCTGTTCGTATTTGTCGGCCAGCCAATCGGTCTTGCTTGATAGATCGACCTTCACGTCTAGCTTGAACGCAGGTATCAGTTTCTTGGGGAAGTAGCCGATGATGACCTCTTTTTCATCGATGATCGTTACCGGCAGGGCTTTGATGCCCCGGCTGCGCAGGTCCTCCATCGCTTGATGGTCTTCCAGTACATTGTGGTGTTCATACTGAACTCCGTTGGACTTGAGGAACTCCTCAAGTATCCGGCAGCTGAATCAACCAGGTTGCGTGTAAACGTGGACGTTCATGGCACCCTCCAATGGTCGTTGTCCAATAGTTACTAAAACGAACGGCCCACCGGGCCTCGAAAACCAAAGACATCCTAACACGTGAACGAGCCCAAAGTTTAGAGCCCGGACTCTCGTGCGATACGGCTACCCGGCAGACCTGYTTGCCATTAAAAACCCCYTATGACAGACTGATTTGATGCTTGTCATTTCGATGCCGTCCAGACGCAGCATGGCGGCTACCCCTTGAAGCTAACCACGGCCTGGTCGACCGCGGCCGTGCTCCTTTTGGCGTTGGTGGCSTGTACCGGGTCAGTCGAAGAGGAAGCTCCGGCAACMGCGTCTATCCCGGCAACAGCGATTGCGGTGGTCTCCACCACAACTCCGGTCCTGTCCCTTGTTCCGGTCCGGCCGACCGCGATAGCMCCATCTCCAACGTCAACGCCCACGCTGACGCCGACGACCGCTCCAGCTCCGACAGCCACGCCTGTTCCGCCTACAGCCACCCCTCAACCGACGGCCACCCCGCAGCCGACGGCGACGCCCATACCGGAACCCACGCCTACTCCGTTACCCACTGCCACCCCAACGYCGCCGCCCAGCCCGGACCCCACCCAGATAGATCTTGGAGAAGGGGTCTCCCTRAGCATCTTTCCCGAGGTCACCATCGCGAGCCGCGACGTTTCGTTCGCCCTGTCGGGACTGCCGGCCTGGGAGCCGGTCTCGTTCACGTTCATCAACCCCCAAGGAGTTCCCGCTTCGTGGATCACCGCCGAAGATGTGCACGTGTTGGAACTGGACCGGTCGGAGGTCACGACTATTCAGATGTATCCCACAACCTTGGGGGAACTGGAGTGGACTCGGTACGGCGCCCAAGACCAAGAAGGCGGGTGGATKGTGGAAATCAACATAGGCGGCAGCATTCATTCCGCGACTTATTCGCTGGAAAGTCTAACGCTAAGRGACTTTGAAAAAGTTTCCTTGGGAACKYTGCTCACGAAGCATGAGGCACAGGGTTTCGACCTCTACTACTCAGACCTGGTCCCGACGGCCCTGGTTGCCGACCTCCAAGAACACATAACCGATACCGCCCTGCTTCTGGCGCAACGCATCCAGTCCGAGGCGAGCTCAATACCGGATATYTACCTGGCTGGCAACCGCGAATTGATGGGCCTGGTCAGTATCGTAACGAGCATCGATCTGGGCTTTGAAGACGGGTATTACATTACCGGCGGGCAACTYCCCGGAATCTTCATGCGGACCGACCTGCTGGGCACCGAGGTGCGCAGGTTGTTGACCCACGAGTACATCCATCATRTCTTCGACGGCCTGGCCAACGACGAGATACTGCCGGCCTGGCTCACTGAGGGGCTCTCCAAGTATTACGAATTCGACGTCGCATTATTGGGGCCAAGGCCCGATGCAACCCGGCTGCGGCTGTTGACGTCGACCGACTTGGCGCGCACGGCGGCCCAAACTGGCTCGTTATTCAGTCTGGCGARTCTGGACAACCAGACCGTTTGGAACTCCCGCACCGATCAGGACGAACTCGCTCTCCAATACGCCGAGGCTTACATGGCCGTGCGCTTCTTGATCGAGACCTACGGTCCACTGGCCGGGAAA
Organism: Dehalococcoidia bacterium; assembly: GCA_002746355.1. Classification (GTDB taxonomy): domain Bacteria; phylum Chloroflexota; class Dehalococcoidia; order Lucifugimonadales; family UBA3495; genus UBA9611. Next base: position 17,960 of record NVWX01000051.1, read on the forward strand.
GATCTGGTCGAGGAGATCGGACTCGGGACAAGCATTTCCAGATCGTTGGAGACGGTAACGGGCCTGGATCTCGGAGTTTTCGAATCCCGATTCATCCGTTGGCTGGCACGGTGGGAAKACCCGGAACGGGCCCTATTGTCGGAYTATGTRATCGAACTGGATGCCATCTTGGCCACGGAGTCAGCCATTTCGGAACAACGCGCGGAGAACATCGCAACGCCRATGTTTGCCCAAGAATCCATCAGCAGTCGCGCCGCACTGGTCCAGTCCACTGAAGAACTGGTCGCCGCGCTCCAATTATTATCTCCACCGGAACGGGCCCAGGAACTGCATCAGCAGGCCGMAGACCRCCTCGGCCGTGTCCTGGAATGGCTCTCGCTGGAGCTGCTGGCCTCTCAGACGCGAGACAACGTCCCTCTCAGAGCAGCCAACGACATGATTCCAGAGCTTAGGGCTAGGAATTKCACGCTAAAACGCAACCTGTCCAACCTCAAGTTCATCTRCAATCTCCCTGATTAAGCCCGGCCTCACGGCCCGTGGGATGCCGCGGCTGGGCTGATATGCGATAATGCCGTCTGCCCACGAGGGGCCCTGTGGGACCGCGTTTTTTTAACATCCCAAGATAGGAGCAGGCCCAAATGAAATACGACTACATAATCGTCGGCGCCGGTTCCGCCGGCTGCGTCATCGCCAGTAGGCTATCGGACGACCCCAGCAAGTCGGTCTTGTTGCTGGAAGCCGGGCCCGACTACCCCGACTTTGAGCATTATCCCGACGACCTGAAATTCGGCTACAACCAAACAGCATCCGCCGTGGACGCGCCCCATAACTGGTCTTTCCAAGGCAACACCACGCCGGAACAGCCAACACCGATACCGATCCCCAGAGGCCGGGTGGTGGGCGGCTCCAGCGCCATCAACGGCCAGGTGCTGCTGCGCGGGATCCCCGAGGACTACGACGCCTGGGCCGCCATGGGCAACGACCAATGGGGCTTCACCGATGTRCTGCCCTACCTGAGAAAGCTCGAGACCGACACAGACATTCAAGACGATTTCCATGGTTCGGAAGGGCCGATTCCGGTACGCCGGCACAAACGAGAGACCTGGCTGCCCGCCCAGAACGCGTTCTACCACGCCGTCCGCGACCATGGCCATCCCGACGACCCAGACATGAACCACCCAGAGTCGGGCGGAGTGGGGCCGATCCCCATGAACAACCCCAACGGCATCCGCATGAGCACGTCCCTGACCTATCTGGCCGAATGCCGCCACCGKCTGAATCTCACGATCAAACCCAACGTGACGACCCACCGGGTTATCTTCGAGGGCAACCGGGCCACCGGGGTCGATGTGGAGAGCGACGGCGAACGATTCGAGGTGGAAGGCTCAGAGATAATCCTGTGTTGCGGGGCCATCGGCTCGCCCCAATTGTTGATGCTGTCCGGAGTCGGTCCCGCCGATGTTTTGAAAGGACTGGGTATCCCAGTGATCCATGAGGCGCCCGGTGTCGGACAGAATCTGAGGGAYCACCCCAACGTCCGGGTGCCCATCGAAGTCCAAGACGATTTCCCCCTCAACCCCGAGGACCCGCGCTCCCAGGTTGCCCTGCGCTACACCGCCACGGGGTCTGACTTGAGAAACGACATCCAGATAATGGCGTCGTCCTTCTCCTCGCCGATCTCCGGCGACCCCTTGGAGGCCGAGGGCATCCGGTTCACCTGTATCTTGGAGCTGGCCTACGGTTCCGGCCACCTGAAGATCACATCGACCGACCCCAACGTTCAGCCCGAACTTAACTACAACTACTTTCAGCACGACCCCCGAGACCTCTCGCGGCTGAATGAGGCGGTCAGGAAGTGCGTCCAGATCCTGGAACACGACGACTACAAACCCATCGTGAAAAGGCTGATCGAACCCGAGGCCGCCGACCTTGCCTCTGACGAGGCGTTGAACCTCTGGCTGAAAAAGAACGTCACCACCACGCAGCACATATCCGGCACCTGCAAGATGGGTCCGGACTCGGACCCCATGGCGGTGGTCGACCAGCAGGGCCACGTCAAAGGACTGCAGGGACTGAGGGTCGCCGACGCGTCGATCATGCCCGATTGCATCCGGGCCAACACCAACTGCACGACCATCATGATCGGCGAGCGCGTGGCCGACTGGATCAAACAGGGCTAACAGGAGCAAGAATGCGATTCGGCAGCTTCGTCTTTTCGATCAGCGCCGACCAGAACGCCGACCAGCAGGTGATCGAACAAACCCTCCGGGAGATCGAGATCGCCGAGGAGGTTGGGTTCGACGCCGTTTGGCTAACCGAGCACCACTTCGACGGAGCTGTGGCGTACGCTGACCCGGTGGTCTTCGGCGCTGCCGTGGCCGTCCGGACCAAGCGTGTCCTCATCGGGTTCGCGGTGGTCGAGATGGCGCTGCACCACCCGGTGCGCCTGGCGGTACAGACGTCGCTGTTGGACAACCTGAGCAACGGCAGACTGATCATGGGCACCGGCCGTGGCTCAGCTTACAACGAGTACGAATACATCGGCTTCGGCATCACCCTGGAAGATGGGCGGGAGATGCTGGACGAGGCCGAAGAACTGCTGATCAAGGCTTGGACCGAGGATAATGTGGTCCATAAAGGCCGTTACTGGGACCTGTCCTTCCCGGGGCTCCGGCCCCGGCCCGTCCAGAAACCCCACCCGCCCATAGTGCGGGCCTGCATCTCCGAGGAATCGATGGTCGCAATGGGCAAGGCCGGAAGGCCGGTGCTGATTGGAATCCAGACCTTAGACACTCTGCGGCACCGGTTCGGCCGTTACCGGGAAGCCCTGGAAAACTCGGGGCTGAGCGAGAGCCAAGTTGAAAGCACCCTGGACCAGACTTGGGCCCAGCGCGGACTGTTCGTCTGCGACAGCGACCAAGAGGGCTTGGAAGTGGTCGAAGCTGGCCTGTCCCGGTACAAGGCCCATCTGCTGGATGCCCGTGTGAGGTTCAACCCCGGTGGCGCGCCGCCGCCTCCTCCAGGCACTCCTCCTCCGGCCGGCGAGATCGTTGAACACGCCTTCTTGGCCGGTACCCCGGCCACCGTGGCGGGCAAATTAGAAGAACTGCGGGACACCGGCGTCCGGAACATGCTGCTCAACCCCAACGTGGGCCAAATACCGGCCAAGCAGGTGGAAAGATCGCTGCGGCTGTTCGGTGAGAAGGTATTGCCCAAGTTCAAGGACGCCTAGACGTGTCTGACCTCAGCCAATTCGACCTCACCGGTAAAGTCGCCGTGGTCACCGGCGGCAACGGCGGCATCGGACTGGGCATCGCCATGGGACTGGCCGGCGCCGGGGCCAACATCGTCGTAGCCGCCCGCAGCGTTGAAAAGACTGCCCAGGCGCTGGAAGACATCCGGGCGCTGGGCGTCGAGGCCTACGGCATCACCGTGGATGTCACCCAGGAGCCGGCGATCCAGCGCATGGTCACCGACACCATCGACCACATGGGCCGCCTGGACATCCTGGTGAACAACTCGGGCATCGCCGTCCGGGCCCAGCCCCAAGATCTGACCGCCGCCCAGTGGGACTCGGTGGTGGACGTGAACCTGCGGGCGGCGTTTCTGACATCCAAAGAGGTCTACTCTCACATGGTGAACGCCGGCGGCGGCAAGGTGATCAACGTGGGTTCCATGTACTCGCTCTTCGGCAGCGACTGGGGCGCGCCTTACGCCGCCAGCAAGGCGGGCTTGGTCCAACTGACCAAGAGCCTGGCGGTGGCCTGGGCCAAGGACAACATCCAAGTGAACGCCGTCCTTCCCGGCTGGTTCGTCACCGACCTGACGCGCGGAATCCCCGAGGCCGACCCTGACCGCTACGACAACATCAACCGCCGTATCCCCACCGGCCGCTGGGGCGAACCATCAGAGCTGGGCGGCGCCGCCGTCTTTCTAGCCAGCGCGGCTTCAGACTACGTGACTGGGGCTACTTTGACTGTCGATGGCGGGTATTCTTCGGCTTAGTAGTAAGTCGACTAGAATAATTAGAGTTACCACCCCCGTTCGTGGTGAGCCCAATCTCCGTTCGTGGTGAGCCCGTCGAACCACCGCGTTCATGGGCAAACAATGTTTGTGGCGCAACACCGTCCTTCGACATGCTCAAGATGAGCGGCTGTGTGTGGGCTATCTCGCGATTTCCACCGTCTTTCTGGCGAAAGCCTGAATCCATGCAGCCCAGATGTCTGGCAGTCCGCTCGCGGTGAGTCTGGTGTCCGGTCGTGGTGAGCCCGTCGCCCGTTTGTGAGCATTCCCCGGTTCTGTTCATGGTGAGCATTCCCCGGTTCCGTTCGTGGTGAGCATTCCCCGGTTCCGTTCGTGGTGAGCCCGTCGAACCACCGCGCTCACGAGTAAACCGTATTTGTGGCGCAATACCGTCCTCCGACAGGCCCAGGATGAGCGGATGAAGATGGCTGCGTCTCTCGAAAGTGCTAACTATCCGCGCAATGATTTCGATTGACAGGATGTTGAGTCCACCATAGGATTGC